>WHSU01000040.1 GCA_009379925.1 Dehalococcoidia bacterium
AGGCGATCACGGACGTGGCCGTGCTGGGGACGTTGATTCGCGGCGCAGCGTAGGACGTACGGGGATCGCTAATGGTGTCGCCCCGTCCCCTCTCCTAGCATCGCGACGCACACTCCCGCTCACCCGGAACACGGCGGGCACCCGGAAGGCATCAACGTGACCGGTCCCCTCGAAGGACTCTGCATCCTCGACCTCACGACCGGCGTGGCCGGTCCGTTCGCCACGAAGCTGATGGCGGACTTCGGCGCGCGCGTGGTCAAGGTCGAGCCGCCCGGCGGTGACCCCTCGCGCCGCGATGGGCCGTTCCCCGGCGACATCGAGAATCCCGAGGCGTCCGGGCGATTCCTCTTCCTGAACACCAACAAGGAGAGCGTTGTCCTGGACCTAGAGGACGACGCCGACCGCCGCGTCATCGAGGGGCTGGTGGCGCAGGCGGACGCAGTGCTGGAGGACCGCGCGCCGGGTCGCCTGTCCACCCTGGGGCTCGGCTACGAGCGGATGAAGGTGCTGCGCCCCGGCATCGTCCTCACGTCGATCACTCCGTGGGGGCAGGATGGCCCGTTCGCCGAGGCTGGCTACCTGCTCACGGACATCACCGCGCAGGCCTTCGGCGGGCCGATGCTCTGGACGGGCTCGCCCGAGAAGCGCCCGTTGCGCCTCGGTGGCGGTGGCGCGAACGCGCTGTACCAGGCCGGCGCCGTGAGCGCTCTGGCGACGATGATCGCGCTGTTCCGGCAGGGGCACGAGGGCGTGGGGGACCACGTCGACATCTCGATCTACGAAACACAGATTGGGAGCCGCGACCGCGCGGCGCCCTACGTCCTCAACTACATCTACAACGGCACCGAACCGAAGCGCCAGAGCCCGGGCGCCATCGTGGTCGTGACCGGCACCCGGCCGTGCGCGGACGGCTACGTGAACATCCGAGGGGACGGCGGCAACGGACCCCGCCTCCCGGTCTTCCTGCGCATGATCGGCCTCGATGAGGTGATGGACGTCGACGAACTCGCCGCCGACCCCAACATCATGGCGCGCATCAAGGACCCCGAGACCGCGGGGATCATCGAAGCGATCTACCTCAAGTGGCTCAACGGCATGCCGAAGCGGGACGCCGCGATCGCCGCGCAGGAGCTAAAGCTGATCGCCGCGCCCGTGAACACCCTGCGCGACCTGATCGCCGAGCCGCACTTCCGCGACCGTGGCCTCTGGGAGACCATCGACCACCCCGCGACCGGGCCGCTCGAATATCCCGGGCGCCCGGCGATCTTCGGCTGCTCGCCGCGTCCACCGGCGCGCCGGGCGCCGCTGCTCGACGAGCACCGCGAGCAGGTCCTCGCGCTCGCGGGCCTCGAGGCGCCGGCCCGCCCGCCCGCCACCGACGAGCGCCGGCTGCCCCTCGAGGGCCTGCGCATCGCCGAGATCACCGTTGCGTGGGCCGGACCGTACAGCACGCAGCTCCTCGCGGAGTGGGGCGCCGAGGTGATCCGCGTCGAGCCCACCAGCCGCATCCAGCCGGCCACGCGCTGGGCCGAGCGCGTCACCACCAGGCAGATGGAGCTAGAGCGGGGCGCGGCCGGCATCTCCAGCCGGGGTAGCTACCCGGACTACGAGCCCGGCGACCAGCAGTGGAACCGCAACTCCGGCTTCAACAGTCAGGCGCGCAACAAACGGTCCGTCTCGATGGACGTGATGGACGACGAAGGCCGTCAGCATTTCCTGGAGCTGATCAAGCACTGCGACGTGTTCATCGAGAACAACGTCCCCGAGACGATCGACCGCATGGGCATCTCCTACGAGCTGCTCCGCGAGGCGAACCCGGACATCATCGTGGTCCGCATGCCGGCGTGCGGCCTCAGCGGCCCCTACGCGTCGTGGCGCTCGTTCGGGACGCACGTGGAGGGGATGATCGGGCACCAGTACACGCGATGCTATCCGGACGGCCACCCCGACGAGGCAGGCGACGTGTACTCGGCCGATGCCGCGGGTGGCACGCTCGCGGCGCTGATGATCATGTTCGCCGTGCGGCATCGCGACCGCACCGGCGAGGGCCAGATGATCGAGATGCCGCTGGCGGAGGCGTTCATTCCCTACATGGGCGAGCTGCTCCTCGACCTGGGGATGAACGACCGTGACCCCAGCCCGTGGGGCAACCTCCACCGCACCCACGCGCCGCACAACTCCTATCCGTGCGACGGCGATGAGGCGTGGGTGGCGATCGAGGCGGAGACGGACGAGCAGTTCGCCGGAATCTGCGCGGTCCTCGAAATGCCCGAACTGGTTGCGGACCCTCGCTTCGCGGACGCGAAGTCGCGCAAGGCGAACGAGGCCGCGCTGGACCGGTTGCTGGACGCGAAGACCGTGGCCTTCGAGAAGTACGACCTGTTTCGGAGACTACAGGCCGCCGGCGTCCCCGCGGCGCCGCTGCAGAACGCCGCCGACCGGCTGCGCTGCCCTCACCTGGCGGCGCACCACATCTTCCAGGAGGTGCACCAGGAGGCGACGGGTACGCACCTGAACATCGGCCCGTACTGGCGGATGGCCGGCACGCCGAACCGGATCCGCCGAGGCGCGGCGATGATCGGGCAGGACAACGAGTACGTGTATCGCGAACTCGTCGGCCTGACGGCCGACCACCTGCGGGACCTCGAGGACCGCCATCTCGTCGGCACGACGTTCGCGCCCGGCGTCCTGCCCGAGCGGTAAGGCGGCTACCCGCCCTTGAACTGAGGGTCGCGCTTCTCTCGGAAGGCGCGCCGGCCCTCCAGCTGGTCCGCCGTCTGGTACACGAGGAACCGCGCGTCCTGCTCGAAGCGCAGGGCGTCCTCGAGGCGGTAGTCGAGCGCCTGCCAGACCTGCCGCTTGGTCGCGTGGAAGGCGACCGTGGGGCCGCTGGCCCACCGCTGCGCCATCTCCATCGCGCGCTCCAGCGCCGTGCCCGGCGCGACGAGTTCCTGCACCAGCAGGGTCGAGCGCGCTTCCTCGGCCGGGATGCGGCTCGCATCGAGCAGCCAGCGCATCGCCTGGCCGGGCCCGACCATCCGGGCGAGCATCCAACCCACGCCGTTGTCGGGCGCGATCCCGCGCTGCGTGAACGCCGGGAACAGGTGGCCGTCCTCCGCCATTACGCGCACGTCACAGGAGAGCGCGAGGGCCATGCCGGCGCCCGCCGTGTAGCCCTCCATGGCCGCGATCACGGGCACGGGGACCCGTTGGAACTCCGCTATCCAGTCGTAGCGCCGGGCGTTCTCCCGGAAGTCGGCGGGCGCCAGGGCGGCGTCGCGGCCGAGGTCGGCGCCGGTGCAGAAGTGCTTGCCGGCGCCCGTGAGCACCACCGCGCGCACGGACTGGTCCTGCTGCAGCTCACGCAGGACCTCGTGCAACCGTAGGCGCAGCGGCAGATTGAAGGCGTTGCCACGTTCCGGCCGGTTGAGCGTGATCAGCTTGACCGCGCCACGCATCTCGGTCAGGACCTCGGGCTGTGCAGACTCGTCCATCACCACACCTCGCTGAGCGGTCGAGCGGATCGTCCCTTGGTAACACGGATCAGCCTGTCGACGCGCCACCGACGCGGCTTGCGCCGCTACAGGATGTCCGGCAGGCCCTCGCGGCGTGCCCGCCACTCGAGGATGCGGCCCACGGCTCTCGCGGCACGGGCGACGGTCGGGTAGACCGCGACACCTCGGTTGTACGCTTCATCGAGGAAGGCGCGGGACGTGTCGGCGAAGGCGCCCCGTCGCGGGCGGTCGAGCTGGATCGCGACGAAGGGGACGCGGCCGGACTCCTGTAGTTCGGCGTAGTCGGTGGCGGCGTCGCGCGCCACCTGCTGGGCGGCGCTCAGCGAACCGGGTTCTGGTTCGTCCTCGTCGGCGTTGTCGCCCATTCCGGCGGCCGCGCTGCTGTCCCACGGTACGGTCATGAAGACCAGGTCGATCGGCTCAGCCTGCCCGATGATCGACAGGAACTCCTTCATCTGCTCGGAACGACCTCGGCGGATCAGGCTGCCGACGGCGTCCACGGGGTTGCGGATGATGGTACCGGCGACGGGTACGTAGGCACGGAGGCGCTCCTGCGTCTCCTCGGGCAGGTTCGGCGTGTCCAGACCCTCGTCGGAGATGGCGTCCGCCGCCAGCACCACGAATCCGCCACCCGCGCTGACCAGCCCCACGCCACGGCCTCGTGCGCGACGCAGCGAGGTGGTAGCCGCGATCACCAGGTCGTGGAGTTCGTCCATATTGTGCGCGCGGATGGCGCCAGTCTGACGGCACAGCGCCTCGAAGACATCGAGCGAGCCTGCCAGCGAGCCGGTGTGCGAGGTCGCGGCGCGCGCTCCGGCGGCGCTCCGGCCGCCCTTCAGGATGATCGTCGGCTTCACGGCGGCGCAGCGCTTGAGCGCCTCGAACACGGCGCGGCCGTTCTTCACGCCCTCGATGTAGGCCGTGACCACCTCGGTCTCGGGGTCCGCGGCCGCGTAGTCGAAGAAGTCCTCGCAGTCCAGGTCCGCGCCGTTCCCGAACGACACCGCCTTCGAGAAGCGGACGCCGCGGCGGGAGAGCCCGCGCACGATCTCCCCGGTGTTCGCGCCGGACTGCGAGAGGACGAAGACGTTGCCCGGCTCCCGGGGAAACCCCTTCGAGAAGGAGATCCCCTCCGCGGGTACGTAGAGGCCCATGCAGTTGGGGCCCAGCATCCGGATCCCGGCCGCTCGCAGCCGGTCGCGCACCTCGAACTCGAGGGCGGTGCGTTCCGGGTCGCCCGTCTCCGAGAACCCGGCCGTGAAGAGGTGTACCGAGCGCACGCCCTTCTGGATGCACTGGTCCGCGAGGGACAGCACGGCGTCCGCCGGGACCTGCGAGATCACGTGGTCCACCGGGTCCGGGCAGTCGAGGACGGATGGATACGCCTTGAGCCCGCCCGCCTCCGTGATCTTGGGATTCACGGGATAGAGGTCATGGCGCTCGTGGTAGCCCTGCTCCAGGAAGGCGCCGAGGAAGCTCGTCTGACCGGCCTGTGGCCGGGAGGAGACGCCCACGATGGCGGTGGACCGAGGGTGGAACAAGGGGTCGAGGGGGTGCACTGCATCCGTGGACGGCTCCGGGCGTTCGGTCAGAGTCACGCAGTCTCCCCTCGGACGGGCGGTGGGTCGGCGCTCGCTCCGTGGGGGCGGGCGGATGGCGGTTGTGCCACGGCGAGGCCCGGCTGGCCACGCGCGCGAGAGCAGGATCGCACCCTGCGCGGCGCGCGGCCATTAACGATTCACTTCGGGACCGCCGGCCGCGCGGAGCCGTCAGGCGCCGTCTCCGAGGTCGAACGGGGCAGGCTCGCCCCAGCGGCTGCCATCCACGACATCCGCCAACGACCCACGCCGGGTGGGGCCGAAGTTCCCCATCGGATAGCCGATCGGCAGGATCGCGTACGAGTGGACGCCCTCCGGCAGCGCGAAGATCTCGTCCACCTCTCGCTGGTAGTTCGTGTGGCGGGTGGTCAGCGTGGCGCCCAGCCCCAGCGCGCGCGCCGCCAGCAGCATGTTCTGCACGGCTGGGTAGATGCCGGCGCCTTCGGCCCGCCTCGGCGTCTCCCCGCCCTCCATGCAGGGGACGATCCAGACGGGCGCCTCGTGGAAGTGCACGGTGAGGTACTCGACGGCGCCGAGCTGGCGAAGGTGCTGCTCCTTCGTCATGCCAGGAGGCGCCTCGCCGTGGAGGTAGGCGTCGCGTACGTGGTCCTCGAAGGCCCGCTGGTAATAGACCTGCACCTGGCTTTTCACCTCCGGGTCGGTCACCACCAGGAAGCGCCAGCGCTGGCGGTTGCCGCCGTTCGGCGCTCCGATGGCGGCGCGAAGGATCTGCCGGACCACGTCGTCCGGGACCGGGTCGGGCTTCAGCCGCCGCATCGCCCGCATGGAGTGCATGATCTCGAACAGGTCCTGAGCCATGGGGGTCCCTCGCTAGCCCGGTGGGCAGACTGGATGTGTCGCGTTCAGCGTGCCCGAGAGTATGCGGGAACAACATTACTCGGATGATGGTCGCGCGGAGTCCCGGTGTGCTTCACTCGGTCACCGGGCACGCAACGCCAACCTGTACGCCCGTATACTCGCGCTCGCGGCACGGGATGCCTGGCGCCCAAGCGGTGCAGGGGCATTGCTGCCGCCAGACGAAGGACCATGGATGACAGAAGAGCGTCAGTACGTCGAGACGGAGCGCCACGGGAACGTGATGCTCATCCGCCTCAACCAGCCGGACCGGTACAACGTCTTCAGCTACCTCCTGAGGGTCGGGCTGGCCGATGCCATGGATGTCGCCGAGTCCGACCCGGACGTCCGCGTCATCGTCCTGACCGGCGCCGGCGACAAGGCATTCACCGCCGGGGGTGACCTCAGGGAGATGACGGACCCATCGAGCCGGCCGGCGCCGAAGAGCGACGAGGAGGCGAAGCGGGCGGCGCGGGCGACCGAGCGGTTCCGCACCACCGAGTTGCCCGTCATCGGCGCCTTGAACGGCGACGCGTACGGCGGCGGCGCCGTGCTGGCGACGCGCTGCGACATCCGTATCGCCGCCGACCACGCGAAGTTCCGTTTCCCCGGCTCGGACATGGGCCTGGTGGTGGGCGCCGCGCAGTTGCCCCGACTCGTGGGCGCGGCCCGCGCGAAGGAGCTGGTGTTCTCCGGGCGGACCTTTACGGCGCAGGAGGCGTACCAGTGGGGCTTCGTCAACGAGGTCTACCCCCTGGAAGAGGTAGTCCCACGCGCACTGGAGATGGCGGAACGCATCGCGCAGGGTTCGCAGGCAGCGTTGCGAGCGGCGAAGCGAGTTATCGACCGCGCGAGCCTCAGTCTCGAGGCGGAGGAGATGCAGGACGCAGCAAACAGGGAGTTGCGCGGTAGTCCCGAGCAGTCCGCCCGCGCGACGGCGATGCGCCAGCGCGTCACCGGCCGCTAGCGCCCCGATCGGTCAGCACAGGAACACGCACAACGCGGAGGAGCAGCGACATGGCCGGACCACTCTCGGGCATCAAGATCCTCGACTTCACGTGGGCCCTCGCGGGCCCGTACGGCACCATGATCATGGCCGACCTGGGCGCCGATGTGTGGAAGATCGAGACGGTTTTCCAGAACGAGCAGCGCCGAGGTGGCGGTCCCTACGTGCACGGCGTGAGCACCTACTTCTTCTCCGCGAACCGCGGCAAGAAGAGCGTCATGCTCGACCTCAAGTCACCCGAGGTGAAGGAAGCCATCTACAAGATCGTCCCGCAGGTGGACATTGTGAATGAGAACTTCCAGCCTGGCACCATGACGAAGCTCGGGTTCGACTACGAGACGCTCAGCAAGCTGAACCCGCGTCTCATCTACGCCTCGACGTCCGGGTTCGGTCAGACCGGCCCGTACAGCGCCCGTGGCGCGGTCGACATCATCGCGCAGGGCATGTCTGGCCTCATGAGCACCACTGGGCACGTCGGAGGCCCGCCCGCGCGGCCCGGTTACTCCATCGGTGACATGGGCGGTGGCATCTGGACCACCGTGGGAGTGCTGGCCGCCCTGCAGGAGCGCAACGTCAGCGGCAAGGGCCAGCACGTGGACGTCGCGATGCTCGACGCGCAGATCACGTTCCTGGAGAACGCGGTCGTCCGCTACACCTCCACCGGCGACGTTCCCGGCCCGGTCGGGTACCGGCACCCCATCGGCACGCCGCACCAGGCGGTGCCGGCGAGCGACGGGTGGGTTGTAGTCGCGGGCGTGAAGGACCACACCTGGCCGTTGTTCTGCGCCCGCATTGGCCTGGACGAGTTGGGCTTCGACCCACGCTTCGAGAAGGCCGCCGACCGCACGAAGAACTACGAGGAGCTGGAGCCCTACCTCTTCGAGGCGTTTGGCAAGCGCACCGTGGACGAGTGGCTGGAGGAGCTGGCGGAGGTCTGCTGGGTCGGCCCGCTCAACACCATCGACAAGATGGTCGTCGACCCGCAGGTCCAGGCCCGCGAGATGATCCGCGAGCTGCCCACGTGGACCGGCGAGACCCTCAAGGTCGCGAACACGCCGATGAAACTGTCCCGCACCCCGGCCGGCGCCGAGCACGGCGCTGCGAAGCCGGGCGAGCACACCGTCGACTTCCTCAAGATGGCAGGGCTGGAGGAGGCGGAGGTCCAGGCGCTCATCGACCAGGGTGTAGCCGCGATGGGCCCGGAGGACCCGGAGTCGGTGGAGACCCTGTCCGACGAACAGATCGCGCAGCGGGTCGCCGCCGGCGTCCGCCGGTCCCTGCCGGCCACCAAGAGCTAGGGACGGCCGCGAGCGGGAGCTGCCGGGGACTCGTTCCCGGCAGCTCGAGGGGGGCGGTGCGACTTAGGCGGGGATCGCCGTGCTGGCCTGCCGCTGCGGGCGCAGGCGGTCCAGCACGTCCGTCGGGCGTAGCTGAAGCTCGTCGCACATCGCCAGCAGTAGCGAAAGCGGGACCTCGCTGCGGCCGTTCTCGTAGTTCGAAATCGAGCCCTGCGTGACTTCCACGGCCCAGGCCAGGTCTTCCTGTGAGAGCTTGAGTTCCAGTCGGCGTTGTCGAAGCACGCCGCCGAGGCTCCGCCGAAAGAGCCTGGCGCGCGTGGTTGTCCGGCGTCCCATTCGTCACCACCTCCCGCGGCATCGTAGGGAGGGCGTTGTCCCGGCGACATGCGTATCCGCTGTAGCAACGATGTGGTACTTATACGTACCGTGACGACCACATACGTAGCACACGGCGCCCACTCCGCTGCCTCGGCGGCGCCCGCCCAGCGCGACCCCGCCGCGCGCTACCTCCCGGACCTGGAGCTCGCGTCCGGCCGCTCGATGCTGATCCTCGGCCGCCGCGGTGGGGGGCATCGAGCGGTGTTGCAGGCGATCGAGCGGCGGGCGCAGCAGGCCGGCCAGACCGTCGCCTGGCTCTGGGTGACCCCTGAGCGGCCCCGGCTCATGTTCGCCCTGGCGCTCGGGGAGCTGCTGGGCGCCGAGGACCTCGACTCGCTCGAAGTCACCCAGATCGCGCGCCAGCTGCGGCGAGCGATGCGCGACCCCTTCGCCGGTCCACGCCCGGACGTCATCTTCATCCACGGGCTGCAAGACCTGCCGGCAGACGACGCCGCGATCCTGGAGGATCTCCTCTGCCTGCCGCCCTCAGACGGCCCCGCACTGGTCGCGACCGCTTCGGCGCGACGCATGGACGGCAACCGATGGCACTCCCTCGCCGGTCTCCGCGAGCGCGCCCTCCGAGGGCAACGCTGTGATGTCGTCCAGCTCGCTCCGCTGTCGCAGGACGACGTCAGCACGGTCGTGGAAGCGAGCGTTGGGCCAGGCGTGGCGACGCCGCGCTTCGTCCGCGACCTCGTCGAGCAGACGGGTGGCCTGCTGGACGACGTGCAGGACTGTCTGAGCGAGATCGAGGCCGTCGAGCCCAAGACGCGCCGCGAAGTGCTGGCCGGTAGCCGTACGCTCGACGCCGTGCCCGTCCCGGCGGCGGTGCGCGAACGCGCCTTGCAGGCGGCCCGGCGACTCAGCGCCGATGACCGCCTGATCGCCTCGGCGCTCGCGACGTGGGCGGAGCCCGCGAGCATCGAGGTGATTGAGCAGCTCACCGCGTTGCCCCCATCCGCGATCGAGCACGGGGTGGCCGCGTTGAGCGGGCACGGGCTCATCGAGGAAGCGCGGTTACCCGGTTCACAGGTCGCGCTGCATGTCCGTTCGCCGCTGGTCGCGCGCGCGATCTACCAGGACACTTCGCCGCTGGTCCGCGGCCGCATCCACCGTCTGGCCGCCACGCTGCTCGAATCGCTGGGGCGGCCGCTGGCTACCAGCGAGAACGTCGCCCTGGGTCGGCACTGCATCGAGGGTGGCGTGCCCATGGACCGCGCGCGCGTCGCGCAGGTCGGTGCCTCCGCGCGCCAACTCGTCGCGCGTGGCCGCTTCGCCGAGGCGCGCATGCAACTGTTGGACCTGGAGCGACAGCTGCGCGAACCGCACGAGACCGATCCGTCCAACCTCGCGCTGCCGCCGGACCTGACGGCCCTGCTGGCGGAGACGTTCTCGCGCAGCGGCGAACTGGAGTCCGCGCAGGCGGTGCTCTCGCACTCCTCGCCCGAGCCCGGCGCGACCGATGTCTACGGGGCGATGAGGCGCGCCCGTGACCGCGTGGCATTGGGCCAGCATCGCGAGGCGTGGGCCATCTACGAGCCGTTGGTCACCGGCTCGAATCCCGGCTCCGAGCCGTTGATCATCCAGACGCGGATGGAGGCGGCACGCGTCCTCCAGACCCTGGGTCGCATCGACGAGGCCCTGGAGCAGAGCGCGCAGGCCATCCGCGAGAGCCGCCAGATGGGCAGCGTCCGGCTGTCGGCGCTGGCGCTGGTCAGCCGTCACAGCATGTTGCTGATGTCCGGACGGACCACCGAGGCCCTGGCGACCGCGCGGGACGCGTACTCGCTCGCGCGCCAGTCCCATGACCGCGCGGCGGTCGCCCGTGCCACCTCCATCGTGGGGACCACGCTGTGTGACGTGGACTCGTTGCATCGCGGGATGCGCTGGGTCCGCCGCGCCACGTGGCTCGCCGAGGTGTGCGACGACTTCCCCTCCGTGAGCTGGGGCGGCATCCGGCAGGCCACCGCGCTGCTGGAGGCGGGTGACCTGGACGGCGCCGAGCGCGTCGCGTTGCGGGTCATGCACCTGGACTCCGGGCTGCACCGCCGCCGCGCGATCCCGCGCTCGACATCCCTCCTCCGGCGGATCAGCGCGCTGCGAGGCAAGCCGGGCGACCCGGTACACGGGGTCGTCGACCACTGGCATGGCACCGAGCGGCTGGACATGGGGCACGCGCTCACCTCGGAGGTGATTGCGCGCTTCACGGAGCAGATGGCGGGCCGTGACCCCGAAGGGGCGTACGAGACGATCTCGACGGTCGTCGGATGGTTCACGGAGGCCGGCGGCCGCGCGCGGTTCCTGCTCCTGGAATTGCTCCCCCGGCAGATCTACGCGGCCATCGAGATGAGCGACCTGGAGGCGGCCGCGCGCGCCGCCGCCGCGCTGGAGGAGGTCCGCGCGGGTGCGGACGACTTCGCACTCGCGCGCGCGCAGCACCGGCACGCGATGGGGCGGCTCGCGCGCGCCCGCGGCGAGTGGGCGCAGGCGTACGTACTGCTCGACGAGGCAGAGGCGGAGTTTCAGCACACCGGCTACGAGTGGCGGCGCATCGAGGTGCTGAAAGACATCGCGAAGACCCACATTGAAAGCGGACAGCCGGAGCGCGCCGTGCCCCTGCTGGACCAGTGCCATCGTTTCTTCACGGCGGCCGGAGCAGCCGAACGGCGGGGCGTGCGTAGCCTCTACACACTCGCCGGGCGCCGGCCTCCACGGTTGCGCGCGTCCGGTGACCTGTCAGAGCGCGAACTCGAGGTGGTGCGACTGGCCAACCGCGGCATGACGGACGCTGAGATCGCCCTTGAGCTGCGGATCAAGCGCCGCACCGTGACCACCCACATGCACAACATCCTGACGAAGCTGGGCCTGCACTCCCGCCTCGAACTTCGCGAGGCCGCCTCGACGCTCGAGCCGTCCTGACCGCCGATATGATTGTCTTGATAATGAACTCGTATTAGGGGGCCAGCCCGCCCGCCCTTAGGGTCTCGTGGCATCGGCGACCGGCATTCGGTCTGTCCGGGTACCGCGCGGACCCGAAGGAGGGGCTGGGATGGCATCGGACTACTGGAGCGGGCGAGTCTCGCGTCGATCCATGTTGAGGACGTCGGCGCTGGGCGGCGCCGGCGTGGCCGCCGCGGCTTTGCTGGGCTGTTCTGACGATGACGGCGGCAACGGCGGATCGGGCGGCGACGGCGGGTCGGGCGGCAGCGGCTCGACTGCGACATCCACGAGCGCACCCGGCTCGACGGGCGAACCGCAGCGCGGAGGCGTGTACCGCCTCGCCGAGGTCGACCCGCCGGACCATCACGACATGCTCTCCACGACCTCGATCAGCACCTACCGCACCGGACGTTGGACCCACAGCAAGCTGATGCAGTGGACGCCGGGCGACGGGGCGTTTGCCACCGGCCAGATGGAAGGCGACCTGGTCGACACCTGGGAGGAACCGGACGAACTCACCTACATCCTGCGCCTGCGAGAGGGTGTCACCTGGGACGAGCGCGAGCCGACCAGCGGCCGCCCGTTGACCGCGGAGGATGTCGCGCTGAGCTGGGACAGGTGGGCAGAGGTCGGCCAGCGCCGCACCTCGATCGCCAATGCCGCATCCGAGGTTGGCCCCATTGCGAGCATCACAGCGCTCGACGACCAGACCGTCGAGATCAAGCTGGCCTTCGCCGACTCGATCATCCTGCAGGCGTTGAACTGGCAGAACAACTTCTGGATCACACCGCGTGAGTCCATGGACGGCGGGTACAACCCGGAGACGGAGACACGGGGCACCGGCCCCTTCATCCTGACCGACGACCGGCCCCGGCGTGAGCCTCACCTACACCCGGAACGAGAAGTGGCACGGGAACGAGGGTGGCCCCTGGATGGATGGCGTCGAAGTGACGTTCATCCCGGAGCCCGCTCAATGGGAGGCGCAGTTCCGCGCCGGCAACATCCACGAGGGTGTGGGCAGCCCGGCGAACGTCCCGATCGTGGCGGCCGAGATGGAAGCGTCGCAGATCGTGAAATTCCCGCCGCCCGGCTATGGCGGGACGGTGAGCCTCAGCTGGCTCCCCGACATGCCCTTCCACGACGAGCGCGTCCGACGTGCGATGTCCATGTCCATGGACCGCAACGCGGTCGTGGACATCTACAACAACCCGGCAGACTTCGAGGCGGTCGGCATCGAACTGACCGGCTACTGGTACAACCCGGTCTCGCCGGCCTACGGGCAGTTCTGGCTTGACCCGCGGGGGAGCGACTTCGGCGCCGCGGCCGCGTACATGCAACACAACGTCGAGGAAGCCACCAAGCTACTGGACGCCGCCGGATACAACTCCGGCAACCAGTTGGAGTTCGACGTCATCGAGCACCCGCGCCGCGCTCCGATTGAGAACCGCGGGGAGGTCCTCCAGGCCATGTGGGCCGAGGCCGGCATGAAGGTGAACGTCACACCGGCGGACTACACCTCCGAGTGGCAGGAGTACCTCTCCGGTGGCCGAGGGTACGTCGAGTGGAAGACCGGCCGTCCAGCCGTGTTGCTCAAGCCGAATTCGGCAGACTCGGACGTGCTCTTCTGGCTCACCAGGTTCTTCTCGCAGGCCGGTTCGTCGGTGGGTGGTGACGAGTTCCCGGAGCTGGACACCATGATCTTCGACGCACGGGCGATCGCCGACTTCGACGCGCGCGTGGCCGCCGTCCACGACATCCAGCGCTACATCGTGGACCAGATGGTCGCGGTGCCCTACGACGCGGAGACGGAGTCCACCGAGATCTACAACGTGGGTGTGCACGGTCCTGAGCGCTGGGTCCCCTGGATGGGCCTGGAGAACTACGGGGCCGCCTCGTCCACCCTGGCGAAGCACTACTGGCTGGACGCGGCCCTGCACGGGTAACGTCCGGCCGGCGCAGGTGGTCGCAGCCTACCGGCGCCTCCAGCGAGGCAGGCTGGCGACCGTTCCGCGCGGCTCGAGCCGCGTTCCAACCACCCATCTAGTAGGGGCGGGCGATGGGGCAGTACGCCGTACAGCGGGTCGCGTTGATGGCGCCGACATTGATCGGACTCACCCTCGTGATCTTCTTCGCGCTGCGGGTCCTCATCCCCACGGATGCGGTGGACCTGGCATACGCCGAGCCCGGCATTCCGGACCCGGAGCGCATGGAGCACCTGCGCGAGGAGTTTGGGCTGACCGGGTCGCTTCCGATGCAGTACCTGCGCTGGTTGGCCGGCGTGGTGCAGGGCGACTTGGGCAAGTCCGTCTTCTCCGGCCGGCCGGTGACGGAGGAGCTGTTCCTCCGCGTCCCCACGAGCCTTCAGCTGGGCCTGGGGGCGCTGCTGATCACACTGGTCATCGCGCTGCCTGTCGGGCTGGTGTCGGCGGCACGGCAGGACTCGTGGATCGACTACCTCAGTCGAGGGAGCGCGATCTTCTTCTACGCCGTCCCACATTTCTGGATCGCCATCCTCGTGGTTGTCTTCGCCAGCGTCTGGTTCAGCTGGGCGCCGTCCACGCAGTTCCGCGCCCTGTGGGAGGACCCCGTCGCCAACCTCAAGCACATCTGGCTGCCGATGCTGATCCTCGGCCTCAACGCGACCGGCACGATGATCCGGCTGACGCGCACGCAGGTGCTGGAGGTCGTGAAGCAGGACTACGTGCGCACCGCGCGTGCAAAGGGGCTGAGCACCCGCGTCATCTATACGCGCCACATCCTGAGGAACTCGCTGCTCCCCATCATCACAGTCGTCGGCCTGCAGATCCCTAACATCGTGGCTGGCACCGTCATCTTCGAGCAGATCTTCCTGGTCCCCGGAGTGGGGCGGTACCTGCTGCAAGCGCTGGAGCGTCTGGACATCTACGTGATCCTCGGAGCGAACCTCTTCTTCGGCTTCGTCCTCGTGATCTCCAACCTCATCGTGGACCTGATCTACGGTCTGGTTGACCCGCGGATCCGGCTCTCCTGATGGCCCACGAACCAGCAGCGTCCGTCGCGCCGCGATCACGAGGCGTGTATCTGAGTCCGAGTCCCTGGCCGCGCCGAGTCGTCGGGGGCGTCGTACAGTTCGCTCGTCGGAAGCCCCTCGGCTTCTCCGGGCTGCTCATGCTCTTCCTCGTCTGCGGCGCGGCCCTGCTTGCGCCGCTGCTAGCCCCCTATGGCTACGCGGACGTCGACTTTACGGGGCGCCTCGAAGGTCCGAGCCGGGACCACCTGCTGGGCACGGACAACCTCGGTCGCGACACGCTGAGCCGCCTGCTGTACGGCAGCCGGGTGTCCCTGGGAATCAGTTTCGCCGCGGTGATCCTGTCGAAGGTGTCCGCCACCATGGTCGCGGTCGTCTCGGGGTACTACGGAGGTTGGATCGACAAGATCGTCCAGCGCTTCGTGGACATCTGGATCGGCTTGCCGACCCTGATCATCCTGATCACCATCATTAGCCTCACCGGGCCAGGCATCGTGGGCCTCACGGTAATCATCGCGATCACCATCGCGCCGAACTCGTCGCGACTCGTGCGCAGCGTCGTCCTGCAGGTCCGCTCCGAGACGTACATCGAGGCCGCACGCTCGATCGGTGTGTCCGACCGGCGCATCATGCTGCGCTACATCCTGCCGAACGTGGCGCACATCGTGATCTTCTCGGCCACCGTGTCGCTCGGCGCGGTCATCCTGAGCGTCGCCTCGCTGGGGTTCCTGGGCTACGGCGTTCCGCCGCCCTTCCCGGACCTCGGTGGGATGTTGAGCGGCGACGGCCTCACGTTCATGCGCCGCCAGCCGTGGCTCGCCCTCTGGCCGGGCATCGTGATCACCGTGATCGTCTTTGGCTTCAACGTCTTCGGGGACGCGCTCCGCGACGTCCTCGACCCCAAGCTCCGCGGACGATAGCCGGTCCGGCGCGAAGGCAGCGTCCGCTAGTCGCCGGCTGGATCACTCGCTCTTGGGCGGCCACGGGTGAGGCGGGCGGTAAGTTACGAATTCTCGCTTCGGGCCGCGGAGCGACTCGAGCACCTCGTGCGCGATCTGGCGGATCGTGGCTGGTACAGGATTCAGGTCCCGATCACTATCCTCCGAACCGCGTCCCTCATCCAGGTCAATCGTGGCCACGAGGCCATCCGAGGTCTTGCGCCAGCCCATCGCGCCACCCTGCGCCACGCGTTGGTATTCGGCGTCGAGCCGCGAATCGAAGTGCGCTCCGCCCTCCTGGTTCGCAACGATGCGGATGAGCCTCTCGCGCCCCAACACGCTCCCGTGAGCAGTCCGGATCACCGGCTCATTCATCCACTCGTCGTAGGGAAGAGCGCGCGCTGGCTGATGGGACGAATTGAGTTTGGGCGTGTACCGAGCCGAAGTCACCGAGCCGGCGCGACGAATTGACAAGCGGCAGAGAACCGCCTCGCCGAGAGGAATCTGGCGGGCACGCGCCGCTCCTAAGACCACGCCGGCGGTCGAGCGAAAGAACATCCCGCGCCGCGTCCCTGGAGAGATCAAATCCACCTGCTTCGGCAACGCGTGTGAACCCCGCTGCGGGCTGTCGTGCAGCAGGACGCGGAGCGTAGCCGCCAACCGGATCGACTCGTCCTCATGCCCGGCGTCGAAAAGGGAACACGATCGTTCCAAGAACTGAATCTGCTGGGCGAGGGCGATGTCCCCTTCCGTACGCGATCGTCGCGTCCTAGCCAATCGAGCGCCTCCCGGTGGAGCTGGCAATACAGCCACGGCAGGATACGGCTGGGACGCAGCACGGGCTGCTTACGCTCTCGTTCGTGGTGGACGTGGAGGCATCCGGAGTGCGGCGTTCGCACGCAGGTCGCCTCTCGGAGCCTCCGTGGCGACGGGCGACCGGAACGGGACGGTCCGGCGTTGTACATGGCGACCCCGAGCGGATTCGAACCGCCGATCTCCACCGTGACAGGGTGGCGTGTTAGGCCGCTACACTACGGGGCCGCGTGGAGAGAGCCATAGCGTACGGCCCGCCGGCTCACACGGTCAACGGTCGTGGCGCCTGCCTTCACCCTGTGCGATCGGGACCGTACACTGGGTTTCGGAGGGCGTATGCCGAGCAACCCACGCAGCCGCCGACGCACGGAGCGGGCCCGCCGCCTGCCGCCTCGCCCCACCTATCGAGGGGCGCCGGTGGCGACCGTGGAGGCGGAGGATGTGCCGCGTGTGTCCCGGTCGAGCGCGGGGCAGGCGGCCCGGCGCGTTGAGCACGATTCGCCCTATCTGATCAACGAGTTGAAGCGCGTAGCGGCCGTGACGGCGGCGTGCTTCGGTCTGTTGGGCGTGCTCGTGATCGTCGAACGGTTGCAGTAGCGCTCGCCCCCTCGGTCGCCCGATGGCTCCTAGCGAAGCCGGCCCCATACCGCCATGATGCTCCCGACGACCGCCGCAAGGCCGGCGATGTCGCGTGGGATCGACTCCGGGCGCAGTCCACTGGCTACCAGGTAGAGCCCCGCGGCGAGCAGCAGCCCCGCCGAGCCGATCAGCTGGAGCGCGAGCCCTCGCTTGTAGCGGGTCACGCGCGAGATGGCCTCGGCCATTAGTGCCCCGGCGCCTGTGCCGGCGAGGAACCCCAGGATCAGCCCGAAGAAGCCGAAGCGCAGCACCGGCAGCACGATGGCGGCGGCGACGCCAAGGGGAAGCGCAACGCCGAGGGCGACGGCCAACGCCAGCAGGTAGTGCTTCGTCTCCAGTTCGTACATCACGGGCCGGCGCAGGCGCGCGCAGTCCGGGCATCGGATGCCGCCGGGCGTGTGCACCATGCACCGAGGGCAGATGTACGCCTCACAGCGCCCGCAGGTCAGCGCCGTCTCGACGCCGGGGTGCCGCTCGCAGTAGGTGAGGACGTTGTCGTGGTCGGTCTCGGTACTCGTCATCGCATCCCGGCTGGGACCGCACAACCCAGGTCCCGCGCCCGCTCCAGTAACCAGTGTACCGCCTCGTCAGGGAACGCGATCTCGCCCGGCGCCCGCTCGGCCTGGCGGTCGAAGGCGTGGAAGTCCGACCCGCCCGACGCGCAGAGCCCGAGCCGTCGCGCCAGCGCCGCGAGCTCGTCCACGCGTTCCGGAGGGTAGTCGCGGTAGTACACCTCGATGGCGTCGACGCCGGCCGCGGCCAGGCGCTCGGCGACCGCCTCGAAGTCGTCGCTGAACGGCGGGTGCGCGAAGACCGCGAGACCGCCCGCTCGGTGCACCAGTTCGATGGCCTCCTCCGGCCCGAGGCGCGCGCGTTCGACGTACCCGGAGCGGCCCCGCGCGAGGTAGCGCTCGAACGCTTCCTCGATGCTGGCGACCGCTCCTGCCTCGATCAGTGCGCGAGCGATGTGCGGGCGGCCGGGCGGGCCGCCTGCGGCCATCGCCTCCACGCGCTCCCACTCGATGGCGACGCCGATGTCCTGGAGCCGCTCCACCATCGCCCGGCCTCGGTCCTCGCGCGCGGTCTGCATCAACTCCAGCGCGCGGGCGAGCGGCGGGTTGGTCGTGTCAACGAAGAGCCCGAGCAGGTGGACCTCGTTGCCGGGGAACTCGCAGGACAACTCGACGCCGGGGACGATGGTTAGGTCCGGATGCTGCTCTGCGGCGGCCTGCGCCTGCGCGATGCCATCGAGCGTGTCGTGGTCCGTGAGTGCGAGCATGCGCACGCCGCGTGCCGCCGCCAGGTCGACGACCTCCGAGGGCGGGAGCACGCCGTCCGAGCAGTTCGAGTGCGTGTGGAAGTCCGCGATGCTACTCAACGGCGCTCACCCGGCGTCGGTGAGCGAGGGGGCGCATCGCCCGCGTGCAGAGGTCAAGCGGGAACATAGACGCTCCGAGCTCGGTGGACGCTGGGCCTAGTGCGCCGTCGCGGAGGCGCGCGTCTCTCGGACGACCGTCACCCGGATCTCGCCGGGGTACTGCATCGTCTCCTCGATCCTGCGCGAGACGTCGCGTGCGAGCCTCGATGCGCCGACGTCGTCCACCTGCTCCGGCCGCACGATGATCCGGATCTCGCGCCCGGCCTGTACGGCGAACGACTGCTCGACGCCATCGTACGAGTTCGCGATCGCCTCCAGCGACTCGAGGCGCTTGATGTACTCCTCCACGGACTCGCGGCGGGCGCCCGGCCGGCTACCGGAGATCGCGTCCGCGATGATCACAATCACCGCCTCGGTGGTCTCGGGCTTCACCTCCTCGTGGTGAGCCTCCACGCAGTGCACGACCTCCCGAGGGACGCCGAAGCGCTTCGCGATCTCACCGCCCAGTCGCGCGTGCGTCCCCTCCATCTCGCGGTCGACGGCCTTGCCCAGGTCGTGCAGCAGGCCGCCCGCCCGCGCGACCTCCACGTTCGCACCCAGCTCGTGGGCCAGCGCGGAGGCGAGCCACGCGGTCTCGATGCAGTGGCGCAGCTGGTTCTGGCCGTAGGAGAAGCGGAATCGAAGCTTACCCAGCGTCTTCACGACTTCCGGGTGGAGGCCCGTCACCTCCGCGTCCACGAGCGCCTGCTTGCCGGCCTCGTCGATCATCTGGTCGACTTCCTTGCGGGCGCGGTCGACGGCCTCCTCGATGCGGGTCGGCTGGATGCGGCCGTCCTGGATCAGCCGGCTCAGGGCCACGCGGGCGATCTCACGGCGCACCGGGTCGAAGCCGGAGACGGTCACCACCTCCGGCGTGTCGTCGATGATGAGGTCGCAGCCGGTGGCCGCCTCGAAGGCGCGGATGTTGCGCCCTTCGCGGCCGATGATGCGCCCCTTGAGGTCGTCCGATGGGATCGGGACGACGGTCACCGTGGTCTCCGCCGTCACCTCGGAGGTCATGCGCTGCATCACCGTGGCCAGGATCTTGCGGCTGCGGGCGTCTGCCTCCGCCTTCGCGGAGGTCTCCATGGCGCGCACCCGGCGGGCGGCTTCATCGCGCAACTCGGCGTCCAGGCGGTCGAGGAGCTCCTGGCGCGCCTGGTCCGCGGTCAGGGCGGCGATGCGCTCGAGTTCTGTACGGGTACTCTCCGCTTCCCGCTCGATCGCGGTCTCCCGCTGGTCGAGGTTCGCGGTGCGGTCGCGCACCGACTGGTCGGTACGCTCCAGACCCTCCGCGCGACGCTCGATCGCCTCTTCGCGCTGCTCCAGGCGCCGTTCGGAGCGGGTGAGGTCGCGTTTCAACTCGCGGATCTCTCGCTCCGCCTCGTCGCGATGTTCCAGCGCGCGTTTCTCCGCCTCCAGGTCGATCGCGCGGGCACGTGTTTCGGCGTCCTCGCGCGTGCGCCGGGCGTCCTCCTGGGCGCGGTTCAGCATGCTGGCGGCGTTGGTGCGCATCAGGAAGTAGACGACACCCGCGCCCACCAGGAGCGCGACCACGCCGACGGCAAGCAGTGCCAGGGATTCCATTGGGGGCTCCGATCTGCGGTAGCCCCGGCGCTGCCGTGGAGCGCGCGCGGGGCGCATCAGTCGATAACAACGTGCCGGCAGGCAGTGGCAATCGCCAGAACGGCGTCGCTGCGAGTGCATCGTAGCACCGGCTTCGGGGACGGTGCGAGGCGGCGACGCCTGACCGCTGAGGCGAGCGAGCGCGCGAGTGGGCGAGGACGCGTTCTTCCCAGCCGGCCAGTCGAGGCTGCCGCAGAGAGTTCCTAGACGGCTTCCCCTGCCTCAGGAGAGCCCTCGAGCTGTTCCGCGATCACCCGGCGGGCGACGTCGTCACCGAAGCCGCGGCGGCGCAGGAAGTCGTACAGACGCCGCCGGCGGCGTTCCGGCTCCAGGCGCGCCAGGGAGCGCATGCGCTTCTCGGCGGCCGCCTGCGCGGCGGCCACGTCGTCGTGCGCCTCCACTGCGCGCGCCGCGATGGCGTCCGCGATGCCGTGCTGGCGGAGGTCGAGGCGGATCCGGCGTTGTCCGCGTCCGTCAGAGCGGGTAGACGCGACATAATCGTCTGCCCACACCTGGTCATCCAGGTAGCCAAGGTCCCGCAGACGATTGACCGCCGACTCGGTCTCCGCCTCTTCGAAGTGGCGCCCGAGGGCGGCGCGGAGATCCGCCTCGGTCCGCCGGCGGCGGGCAAGCACCTCCAGGCCTTTGCGGACGGCCAGGCGCTGCCGGCCCTGCCGCCGCACGGCCTCCCACGCCTCAGGCGCCAGCGTGGCGCCCTCGTGCAGCCGGTGCTCGATGATCTCCTCCAGCGGGAGGAGGCAGGGCTCGTCGCCGCCATCGATGGTGACGGCGGCGACGCCTCTGGGGCGGCGCTCGATGCTGATGACGGTCGGCACGCCGGCGCTCCCTGCTCTTCGCGCCAGTGGCTACGCGTCGACCGGCAGTCCGGCTTGCTCCTCGGCGCCCTCGAGGTCGGCGATGGGCGCGTCGTCCTCGACCGCGACGGGCGTCGTGCCCTTCACGCCGGCGGCCGTGCGCACCTTCAACTCGATCTCTTCTGACAGGTCGGTGTGGTCGCGGAGGTAGCCCGTGGAGTTCATGCGGCCCTGACCCAGCCGCAGGTCGCCGTAGGAGTAGAACGACCCGAGCTTCTTCACGATGTCGTGCTCGACGGCCAGGTCGAGGATGTCGCCGAAGCGGTTAATACCGTGGTAGTCCGCGGTGAACATGATGTCGAACTCGGCCTGCCGGAACGGTGCGGCAACCTTGTTCTTCACCACCTTGCAGCGTACTCGGTTGCCGATGAACGTCTGACCGTCCTTCAGCGACTCGATGCGGCGGATGTCGATGCGGACGGACGAGTAGAACTTCAGCGCGCGACCGCCGGGGGTGGTCTCCGGGTTGCCGAAGACCACGCCGATCTTCTCGCGCAGCTGGTTGATGAACACCAGCGCCGTGTTTGTGCGGGCGCACGCGGCCGTGAGCTTGCGCATGGCCTGCGACATCAGGCGCGCCTGCAGGCCGGGCAGCGAGTCGCCCATGTCGCCCTCGATCTCCGCGCGCGGCACCAGCGCGGCGACCGAGTCCACCACGATGATGTCCACAGCGGCCGAGCGGATCAGCGCTTCGCAGATTTCGAGCGCCTGCTCTCCGGTGTCCGGCTGCGAGATGAGCAGGTTCTCCACGTCGATACCATACGCCGCCGCGTACTCCGGGTCGAGCGCGTGCTCGACATCGATGTACGCCGCCGTGCCACCGAGCGCCTGCGCCTCCGCGATGATGTGCTGCGCGAGTGTGGACTTGCCCGCCGACTCCGGTCCGAAGATCTCCGTGATGCGTCCGCGCGGCACACCGCCGATGCCCAGCGCAATGTCGAGGGAGAGGGCGCCCGTGGGGATGCCGGAGATGTTCATGCTGGCGCTCCGGTCGCCCAGCCGCATGATGGCGCCCTTGCCGAAGTCCTTGGTGATCTGGTCGATCGCCTTCGTCAGATCGTCGCGCTTGGTGTTCTTCTCATCTTTCGCCTGCGCCATCGTCGGTACTCCTGTCGCGCGGGGCGGCGTCGCGGCCGCGCCTTGTTCTATCCGGGACCCTCGCCGTTCCGAACGCGCCGAACATTAGTAGAACGCGCGTTCGAATGTCAAGCGTGCGCTGGTTCGGTCCCCGTCCCCGCCGCTCCGGCCGCCTCAACGGCCGCCAGCGTCTCTCCGATCATCGCGAACAACTCCCGACCGCGCGACTCCGCCGCCAGGGCATCGAGGGCGGCGGAGCCAAGCTCCCCCTGCAACGCCGCCCGCAGCGTGGTGGCATACGGCCACATGGAGGTCCCGAGGCGCGCGCGCATCTCCTCCGCGACCAGTAGCGCGCGCGCCGCCGCCGTCGAGTCGCCGGTCGCCCGGGCGAGGCCGCCGAGCACGAGCAGGCACGGTACGCCGTCCGCCTGGTAGCCCCCGACACGGAGCACCTCGCTGGCGTCGCGGAGGCACTCGATGGCGTCCCGGTGTTGCCCACCGAGGAGCCGCACGAGCCCGAGGTGGGTCAGCGCGCGGCCGGTCAGCGGGTCGTTGGCGATGCGCCGTGCGTGCGCCAGCGCGGTCTGTTCGTGCTCCTCGGAGCGGGTGAGGTCACCGGCCAGCAGGGCGAACATGAGGCCGAGGGTCGTTTCGCAGACGGCGACGCCCCAGTCATGGCCGACTGAGTCGTAGAGACGGGACGCCTCGTCCAGCACGCCCGCGGCGGCCTCCAGGTCGCCGTCGACGGCGTAGTACACGAACCCCAGCTGCATCAGCGTGACGGCGACCTCGAAGTCCAGGCGGTGCTCGCGGAAACGCTCCAGCGACCAGAGCAGGTGCCCGCGCGCAGTCTCGAAGTCTCCCCGCTGATTGCAGGTGATCGCCAGCCCGGACCGGACCTTCGCCGTGGACAGCTCGTCCAGCGGGCGGTCGCGCGCCACGATCTGTCCCACCCACCCCCACGGCTCGTCCGGTGCGTCACGGATTTCGTAGTAGACCAACAGGTCCCACACGATTTCGATCGCCGTCGCGTCGTCGTCCCGTCCCAGCGCCGTGGCGATGGCCGCGCGGATGTTCGCGCGTTCCGGGTCGATGACCGCCCACTCGCGCTGCCCCGGTCCGCACAGGAACGGCTGCGCGCGGTCCGCGAGCGCGGCGAACCGATCGAGGTGCCGTCGTTGGTACTCGGCCGCCTCGCCGCTCGCCCCCAGCCGCTCGCGGGCGTAGGCGCGCACGGTCTCCAGCATGCGGAAGCGCGGTTCGCCGGTGGTCGCCTCGCCCGAGACGACGAGCAGGCTCTTGTTCAGCAGCGACGCGAGCGTCTCCATGACGTCCTCGACTAGCGCGCCGCCGCAGACCGCCTCCGCCGCTTCCAGCGTGCAACCGCCGACGAACACGCTGAGCCGCGCGAACAGCGCCCGCTCCGCCTCGTCCAGCAGCTCATAGCTCCAGTCGATCGTGGAGCGCAGCGTCCGCTGCCGCTCCGGCACGTCGGCGCCGCCACGCGCCAGCACGTCGAAGCGGTCCTCCAGCCGCGCCAGTAGTGCCGAGGGTGATAGCAGCCGCACCCGCGCCGCGGCCAGCTCAATCGCCAGCGGGAGCCCGTCCAGCCGGCGGCAGATCTCGGCCACCGCCGGTGCGGTGTCCGCGGTCAGCGCGAAGTTCGGTGACACCGCGCGCGCCCGGTCCACGAAGAGCCGCACGGCCGGCTCCTTTCGAAGCGCATCGAGCGCCGCGTCCGCCTGGGGCAGCGGTAGCGCTGTGACGGGCACCTCGTGCTCGCCGCGCACGCGCAGCGCCTGCCGGCTCGTCGCCAGCACATGCAGCGCGGGCGCCCGCTCGAGCAGCGAGACGAGGTCCGGGCCCGCTTCCACCACCTGCTCCAGGTTGTCGAGCAGCAACAGCGACCGTCGGGACCCGAGGTGCTCCACGATCGCCTCGCCAATGCTCCGGCTGCCCTCGGTGCGCGCTCCCAGGCGGTCTGCCACCGTGCGCAGTACCAGCGTCGGGTCGCTCACGGCGGCCAGCGCGACGAAGTGGATGCCGCCCGGGAACGCTTCGCTCACGTCCCGCGCCACTTCCAGCGCGAGGCGGCTCTTGCCGATGCCACCCGGCCCCGTCAGCGTCAGCAACCGCGTCCCCGCGTCGAGCAGCCCCGCGGCCTGCGCGATGGCCTCGGTGCGGCCGACCGTCTCGGTGAGCGGCGCGGGTGGCGCCGTCGACGGCGCCCGTTCGCCCGGCTCACCGCGGGCGGCCGTCGCCTCGAAGCGCTCGCTCAGCAGCACCGCCAGGTCGTCCGCGACGAGCCGGCCCAGCTCCTCGGGCGTCTCGAAGCGCTTGTAGGAAGCCTGGTCGTCGTCCTGGAACTCGCGCAGCAACCCGCCCAGGCGCTCCTCGCGGTCGGGCGCCGGGCCTTTGATGTAGAGCAGCCGAGGCCGCTCCCCGGCCAGCCGGTACTCGTCCTCCAGCCCGGACACGTCCTCGCCCGGCGCCACCCAGCCATAGCGTTGCCAGTAGATGCCGAGGAAGATGTGGCTCTGTCCCAGGTATGCGCGATACAGCTCGCGAGGCGGGTGCGGGCGCGCCCCCAACTCGAACATCACCGGCGCCAGGCGCAGCCCTTCGATCGCGCCTCGCACCGCCGCGCGCTCCGGCGACAGCTCGCCGAGCGTGGAACTGACGAAGACGCGCAATCGCTGGTCGGGCGTGCGGATCATGGGCTGCGAGGTCACGGGCGGTCTCCCACGCCGAGGATACCGCTGCGAGGCATACTCTGGTCCCGAAGGAGGTACAGCTTGCGCGTCACTGCATCGGTCCGGTCCCTCAACGTCCCAGACGTCGAGGCGTCCGCCTCGTTCGTGAAGGAGCATTTCGGGAGATGGCCGCGGACGGCTTCGCGTCCCTGTCGAGGGAGGACGTCGGCTTCAACCTGATCTTCCTCCGCACCGGGCTCCCCACCTTCAAGCCTGAGCGCCTGCGGGGACGAAGCGCGGACGGGCTCCTCGTGGTCCTGGTCGTCGATGACATCGATGGCGAGTACGCGCGGGTGCAGGCCGAGGGCGTCACAATCACCACGCCAATCGAGACGGAGCCGTGGGGCGAGCGATACTTCCAGGTCACCGACCCCAACGGCGCGACGATTCAGCTCGTGCAGTGGATGACCGAGCCAGCCGAGTAGGCTGTACTTCACCTACGAGCCGCCGACGTGCGAAGCGACCCTCGTCAGACCGGAGGCGCCCAACGTGCCCAACGGTCCGTCGCGCGGCTTCCCGTGCGCCTCACGCCTCGAGCGTCACGCGACGCCATCGGGGCGGTCAAGGATGGCACGCTTGCCGTACGCGTCACGGCACCACCGGTGGACGGCGCGACGAATGCCGCGCTGATCAAACTCCTCGCGAAGCACCTCCGCGTCCCGAAGAGCGCCCTCCGCATCGCCTCGGGCGACACGTCGCGCCAGAAGGTGGTCGAGGTGGAGGGTGTGACTGCCGAGGAGCTACATAAGCGCCTCGAGTCGTGGGCGACGACCTGAGCAAAGCGCAGCACAGGTGGGCGCAGCGCTGTTATGCGGGCGTGGTGAACTACTGCGCCGCACGTGCACGCATCCCCGATAACCAAACTATAGCGACGTGAGGGCCTGCCGCACGGAGGCCAGCCGCTCAATCGTCCCCACGGCGTGCTCGGTGTCCGGAAGCATGTTCCGCACGATCACGTCCGTGTAGCCCAGGGCGCCCAGTTCCGCGAACCGGTCGATGACGGTCTGCGCGCTCCCGAAGACCAGCGCGTCCTCCGGAAAGCCGCGGTACCCGCGCTCCAGGAGCGGGCGCACCGCCGCCTCCGCCTCGGTGTCGCTCTCCCCGACGTAGATGTCGCGCCGGATGGCGACTGCCGCGGGCGGCTGGCCCTCCCGCTCGCGTGCCTCGAGGTACCGGCGCACCTGGAACCGCGCTTCCTCGCCGCCGAGGCCGGGCGCCGCAAGCCAGCCATCGCCGAGGCGCGCCGCGCGCTCGATCGCCGCGTCGGCCGTGCCGCCGACCCACACCTCGACCGGTCCGGGCGGCGTCGGGGCGATGTGGGCGCCCTCGAAGCGCCAGCGGCCATCGTGGCTTACCGTCTCGCCGGCCCACAGCCGCCGCACGATGTCCAGCGACTGCTCGAAGCGGGACGGGCGCTGGCCGGCGCTCACGCCCATACCCGGGAACTGCTCGTCGTCGGGCCCGACGGCGCATTGCATGATGAAGCGCCCGGAGGCGATCGAGGCGAGCGTGCCTATCTGCTCCGCCAGCAGCACCGGATGCCACAGGGGCAGCAGGAACAGCGCGCCCGCCGGCCGGTCGCCCCACTCGGCCAGCAGCCGCCCGAGGATGGCGACGTTCTGGTAGTACGGCCCGGGCGTCACGTGGTGGTCGCCGACGAACAGGCTGTCGAGGCCCGCATCGGAAGCCGCCCGAGCACGCCGCACCATCTCTCGCGCACCCTCGCGCACGTCCGGGAAGCGATGCGAACTGGAGAGCGATATTCCGACGCGCATACGAGGACTCCTCTGACTCCCTCTTCGCCGCGTCGAATCCGGCGCCCCTCGCCCGCAGCGCGGGAGAAGGGTCGGGGGTGAGGGCTCCGTTAGTACTGCTGGAGCACGCTCGATATGACGTAGAGCAGCAGGATCGCCACCATCGGGGTGATGTCGACCATGCCCACCATGGGGATGACCCGCCGGAGCGGCTCGAGGATCGGCTCCGCGACGAAGTCCAGCGCGCGGTACACCGGACCGTCGCGGTCGATGGGGAACCAGCTGAGGATGGCGCGCGCGAAGATGGCGAAGATGAGCACCTGGATCAGCAACAAGACGATCTGGACGAGGATATCCACCGGCTACTCCCCCAGCTCGTGCGCACGCAGGTAGGCCGCCTCCACCGCATCATCGATGGCCGCGCGTAGCCCCGAGGCCTCCAGTTCGGAGAGCGCCGCGGCCGTGGTCCCGCCCGGAGAGGTGACGTGGTTGCGCAACTCGGCGGGGTGCTGCCCGGTCTCCACGGCGTAACGCGCGGCGCCCACGACCGTGGCCAGCACCAGCCGGGTCGCGTCCGGCCGCTTCATCCCCAGCCGCACCGCGGCGTCGATCATCGACTCCACCAGCAGGTAGACGTACGCCGGACCGGAACCGTGCACCGCGGTCGCAAGGTCGATGGCGTCGTCGTCCGCCACCTCGACGACTGCCGTGGCCACCGAGGCGAGCAGCCGCCGGACCTCGTCGAGTTGGACGCGGGTCACTTCGGGCGCCGCGAGGTAGACGGCGGCGCCTTCGCCGATGGCGGCGGGGAGGTTCGGCATCACGCGCACGCACGCTCGATGTCCGCTCGTCCGGCGCAGTTCGTCCAGCGTGACGCCCGCGGCGATCGAGACCAGCACCGCGCCCGGCCCGATCTTGCCCTGGAGCCCGCGCGCGATGTCGGCCAGATCCTGCGGCTTCACGGCCAGCAACACCAGTTCCGCGCCGATGCACGCGCTCTCCGCGTCGTCGGTGACGCGTACGCCGTGCTCGGACAGCACCGTGCGGCGGGCATCCATGACCTCGGCGACGGCGATGTCGCCCGGTGCGGCGAACTCCGAGCGCAGCATGCCGCGCAAGAAGGCTTCGCCCATGAAGCCGCCACCGATGATCCCGACTCGCATCGTGTTCTCTGCCCGCTGACTAACCCCGCCGCTCGAGGCTTCGATGTGACGGCCGGCGTCCCCACGGGCCGGCCTGGAGGTGCCTTACGTCCGGCGGTCGCCGAAGATGGCGCGTCCGATCCGTACCACCGTCGCGCCCTCCTCCACCGCCACCGCGTAGTCGTCCGTCATCCCCATCGAGAGCCCCTTGATGCCGTGCGTCCCGGCCAGTTCGCGCAGCCCTCGGAAGACGGCCCGTGCCTCGTCCGGGCTCGCGCCCTGCGGGGCCATCGTCATCAACCCGGCCACCGTCACCTGCTTGCAGGCCTCGGCATAGGTGAGCAGTTCCGACAGCAACTCGGGCGCGACGCCATGCTTCTGCGCCTCCCTCGCGATGTTGACCTCAAGGTAACAGGGCAGCGCGGGCGGCGCACCCGCGTCCGTAGGTATCGCCAGCCGCCGCTCGATCTCCGTCAGCAGCTCCACCGAGTCCACCGAGTGCAGCACATCGATGTGGTGCACGGCCTCGCGCACCTTGTTTCGTTGGAGGTGCCCCACGAAGTGCCACCGAGGCGTCAGTCCACGCTCCTCGGCCTCCCTGGCCTTCGGCACGAACTCCTGCACCCGGTTCTCGCCGAAGTCGGCCACGCCGGCCGCCAGCGCCGCCTCGATGGCCTCGACCGGGTGGGTCTTGGACACCGCCACGACCTCAACCTCGGCGGGGTCGCGCCCGACGCGCTCGCAGGCCGCGGCGAGCTCCCGCCGCACCTCCTCGATGCCCGTCGCCACGTCGGGGTAGGTCAGCATGTGCACAGAGTACGAGACGGGAGGGCCTCGGGGTGCGCTAGCTCAACACACCCCGCAGAGCTTGCACCCCACCTCGGGCGGGGGGCAGGGGATGGTGCGCTTGGTGCGGGAGTGCTTGTCCATCTCGCGCAGCAGGAAGCGCTCGGTCATGCCCACGTCGACGATGTGCCAGGGCGGCTTCTCGCCCTCCCACGGTCGAGGACCATCGAGGCCGTGCTCGCGGATCGCCTGCTTGTATTCGCCCAGCGAGTTGCCCTGCATCTCCGCCAGCATCGTCGCGAGGCGCTCGTCGGCGCGCGAGAGCACGTCGTCCACGCGCGCCGTCCACGGCGAGTCCGAGCGGAACTCGATGCCCCGCGCCAGGTGCTGCTTCAGGATGCCCTGGCGCTGCTTCACTTCCTGGATCGGCAACTGCTGCTCGAACTGGTACGCCGTCCACGGCTTCGGCACCGTCGGCGAGACCGACATCACGAGGCGCGTGCCGTTGCCCGCCGCATCGAGGCGCTCCTTGATGCGGTTGCCCAGCGACGCCATGGCGTAGACGTCGTCCTCTTCCTCCTCGGGCAGTCCGACCATGAAGTAGAGCTTGAAGCGCCGCGCGCCGGAGCGGCCCACGAGGTCGGCGCCGTCCAGGATCTGCTCCTCCGTGACGCCCTTGTTGATGGCCAGGCGCATGCGCTCCGAGCCCGCCTCGGGCGCCACCGTCACGGTCTTCGTCCCGCCGGCGGCCAGCGCCGACAGCACCTTCGGGTCGAGGTTGTCGACGCGCAGCGAGGAGATCGAGATGCGCGCGCCGGCCTCGTGCGCTCGCGTCGCCAGTTCGGACAGCTCCGGGTGGTCCGCCACGGCCGCGCCCAGCAGGCCCACCTTCTCCGTGTGTTGCAGGGAGTGCTCGATGACCTCCATCAGCTCGTCGACCGGGCGGTAGCGAGGGGGCCGGAAGACATAACCGGCGATACAGAAGCGGCAGCCGCGGCCACAGCCGCGCGCGCACTCGATCAGGGTCATGTCCGACAGCTCGGTGTCCTCGGTGAGCACCGTCGAGTACGCCTCGGTACCCGCGATGTCATGTACGTACTGGCGCTCGATGGCGCCCCAGACGGGCGGCCGCGACGGCACGTAGATGCCGGGGATCGCGGCCATCGTGTCGAGCAGCTCCTCGCGGGAGCCGAAGAGGCCGTCCTCCCAGGCCGCCACAAGCGACGGGATGATCTCTTCCGCCTCCCCGATCACCGCCGCATCGAGGAACGGCGCGACACCGGCGGGGTTCGTCAGCATGCAGGCGCCGCCGGCGATAACCAGCGGGTGGCGCTCGTCGCGCTCGTGCGCCCACAGCGGGATGCCGGCGCCCTTCAGGCACTGGACCAGGTTGAAGTAGTCGAACTCATAGGACAGCGTGAACGCCACGACCGCAAAGTCGCTCAGCGGGCGCTGCGATTCGATGGACACCACCGGCGAGGGGTGCCGCTCGCCCGGGCCGGGCGGGTCGTAGAAGGCGCGCTCGCACACCATGTCGGGATAGGCGTTGAGCAGCGCGTAGACGGTCTGCACGGCCAGGTTGGACATGCCAATGTAGTACGAGTTCGGATACACCATCGCGACCGGGACACGTCCGCCCCAGTCCTTGATGGTGGCCCCTCGCTCCTTGTTGAGCCGTTGTCGTGCGATCTGTCGTGCGTCAAGCATACGCCGATCAGCATAGCCCGCTTCAGTGGGGAGCGCTGGTGCTGCTACTGGTCACCGAGCGCGCGCTCGATCTCATCAAGGTACTCGGAGCGGTGCCGGTAACGGTGCAGTAGCCACGCTTCATCACGGACGATGATCGCCTGCGCTGTCCTAGCGTCGAGTCCCTGTACCCTCGCATTGAGCGCGCCTGCCGCATCGATCGCGAGCCGCGCGGCACTCCTAGTCGGCAGCGCCAACCACTCGGGAAGCAGCGCGTCGTTCACCACGTCGTCCGCGTACCATTCAGGCTCGTCGCGAGGTGGCAGCTGCCCGCGCTCCCACCGTTCGAGGAGCAGCAGCACCCGCCGGTCCCAGTAGGCGAGGTGGGCGAGGACGGCCGCTACGGTCCATCCGCCCTCGAGCGGGCGTTCGAGGTCGGGGTCATTAGCCGCGTCGATGACCGCGACGAGGCGCCTGTGTGCGTCAGCGTTGCGGGCGATGTGCTCTTCCACAAGGCGCGAATCATACCGGACGCCTCTTGCTCCAGCGTGGTGCCAGGCCATTTCGGTGAAATGCAGCTGCCCTCGGAGTACGGCCCGTTTACTTTGTCGCCGTCGACCATCGAGGCGTGTCCCGGTAGCATCCTCGCCGAGCACGCGAGGAGGATCGATGCGCGCAGCGGTCATCACGAAGCCCGGCGACCCGGACGTCTTTGCCGTCCAGGACATCGAGGACCCCACGTACGGGCCGGAGGAAGTCCTGGTAGCGGTACAGGCGACCGCCCTCAACCGCGCCGACCTGCTCCAGCGGCGCGGCTCGTATCCCGGACCGCCCGGCACGCGGGACGACCTGCCGGGCCTCGAGATGGCGGGAATCGTCGAGGCGGTTGGGACGCACGTCATAGGGTGGAAGCCCGGTGACCGCGTGATGGCGCTGCTTGCGGGCGGCGGGTACGCCTCGAAGATTGCCGTCCACGAGCGGATGCTGATGCCGGTGCCGGCGAGCCTCGACTTCGAGCAGGCCGCGAGCATCCCGGAGGTCTTCCTCACCGCGTACGACGCGCTCTTTCGGCAATGTGAACTGCGAGCGGGCGAGTCCGTGCTGATCCATGCCGCCGGTTCGGGCGTGGGCACGGCCGGCATCCAGATGGCGGCCGCCGCGTCGTGCCGGGTCTTCGGCACGGCTGGCTCGGCAGACAAGCTCGAGCGCGCGGCCGAGCTGGGCCTGGACGTCGGCATCAACTACCGCGAGCAAGACTTCGCGGAGGTGGTAGCCGAGCGCACGGCCCGCCGAGGCGTGGACGTGCTGCTCGATGTCATCGGCGCGCCGTACTGGGCGCAAAACCTGGCGTCGCTCGCGGTGCAGGGGCGCATGGTCATCGTCGGCACGATGGGCGGCGCGAAGGTCGAGGGGATGAACATCGGCCCGCTGATGCAGAAGCGGCTGCGAGTGCACGGCACGGTCCTTCGTGCGCGGCCGCTCGAGCAGAAGGCGCAGCTGACGCAAGAGTTCGCCGCGCGCATGTTGCCGCTCTTCGACCAGCAGGTGCTCGTGCCCGTCGTCGACCGCGTCTTCGCCCTCGATGAGGTCGCCGAGGCGCACCGCTACATGGAGTCGAACGCGAACTTCGGCAAGATCGTCCTGCGCGTCGAGGGATAGGGCGGCCCGGCGCCGCCAGCTGGCACGTCTCCCGGTAGTAGATCAGCGGATGCCCGGCTGCGGGAGTCCTGGCGCCGGGAACGGGAAGCTCGGTGTTTGCGGTTGCGGCGCCTCGACCTCCCACGCCTCGAGCGTCACCTCCACCTCGACCTGCTCGCCGTCGCGCAGCACCAGCACCGTCACCATCTCGCCGACCTCGCGCTGGTCGATCAGCTCGCGGAGGCGTCCGAGGTCCGTGACCTCCTCACCGCCGAACTCGAGGATGACGTCGCCGCCGGCCGGCACCGCCTGGCCGGGGCCCAGCTGGCCGGCGCTCTCGATGCCAGCCTCGGCGGCGGCACTCCCCGACTGCACCGCCAGCACGTAGACGCCCTGGTCGACATCCACATCGAGTTCCACGGCCGTCTGAGGGGTCACCTGTAGCCCCACGACGCCGAGCGCCGGGTGCTGGATGTCCTCGCCGGCCTCGAGTTGTGGCAGAAAAGCGCGTCACGTTGTTCGACGGCACGGCGAGGCCGATGCCGACGAAGACACGGTCGCCGCTGGGGTTCTCGATGGCGGTGTTCACGCCGATGACCTCGCCGG
>WHSU01000058.1 GCA_009379925.1 Dehalococcoidia bacterium
CGACGTGCCGGCCGCGATCGAGTCGATGACCACCTTCCAGACCGTCGGCTTCACTACGATCACGGACTTCTCGTAGGAAGCCCTCGCGGCCGTACATCCGCCTCGAGGGGCGCCGGGGCCGCTACGCCACCGGTAGCGTCACGCCTTCTAGACAAATTCGTGCAGGGGGCGGCCCTCCCAGCTATGGGTTCGGGCTCACGACGTCGTAGATGATCCGTTCGCAGCTCGCGTCATTGGTGAAGCAGGACCTTGGACGGGTGCGACGGCGCACCTCTCGGAAGCAGCGTTCGAGCGCGTTAGTGGTGCGTACCTTGATGCGCTACCGAGGCGGCACCGCGACGTGGGTAACCAGTGCGTCCCTCCGTGCGGGCAAGCCACCACGTTGGGGCCTCCTCCTGCCAGTGCCACGCGCCAGTCCCAGTAGGCACGGATGGCCGCCGCCGAGTGTCGGCGAGGTAGAATGCCCGCGCCTCGACCCGACAGGCCTCCCGCAGCAACCACTTCAGGCAGCTGGCCACGTTGCGGAGCTTGAGCGCCCAGCAGGCCTGCCACGTGGTGCACGAATGGCTCGTGGTCGCCGATGCGAGCGGGCTATCCGCCCGTGTACCGCATGCGGCCCAGCCGGTCGAGCCAGTTGAACTCCTGCTGCTTGCGCCCGCCATGCGGATCGATCGCCACGTTAACGAGTGCCGTGAGAACGGATGGCGACGGGCGTGACGCCGAGCGCGAGCATGGTGTCGGCATCACGGTCGATGAGCGCGACGACGCGCCCCGGTTCGGCCTCGATCCGCGTCGGGCCGAGGGCGTGCTCGACGGTCCTCGGGAACGTCCCCGAGCCAGTCGAAGCCGAACCGGGCTCGTCGTCATCGTCGCCGCAGGCGGCGAGGAACGCGGCCGCGAGCACGCCACCGCCGACGAGACGGACGAACTCGCGACGCGTGGAGTCCTCGATGGGGTCGGGGATCACGGCACTGGGCAGCTCGGCCAGGACCATTCGATCCATGTGTTCCTCCCTAGGTCGTCAGTGGACGCAACGTTTCCACGCCTCCGTGGTCTGGAAGCCGTGTGAGCCGCGGCTCCCGGTCGACGAGGATTGAGCGCAAGTAATCGACGAAGTTGTGCATCTTCTCGAAGGCCACGCCGACGGTGGCGATGCCGTCGAACACGTGGAACTCATCGCGCCGCACCGCGTCGAGCGACTGCGCGACCGGCTGCGCCAGCGCGGAGTCGATGCCGGGATCCCACCCTTCCCCAGCGAAGCTCGCTGTCAACACGATGTCGGCGTCGTGTTCGGCGATCTGCTCCATGGAAAACGTGGTGCGGCCGACCGTCTCCAGCTGCACCGTCGGCCGCGCGAGCCCAATGTCGGTGACCGGGGTCTCTACAGCCTGACCGTTGCCGCCGATGTAGAAGGTTCCGTCCTCGGCAAACTAGATCATGCTGAGCGAGATCTTCGCTGGCGGGCGTGGGAGATCCGACCGCAGCGCCTCGATAGCCGCGTCGTAGTTCCGCTTCAGCTCCTCCCAGCGATCGAGTGCGCCCACAAGGTCGGCGAACTGGTGCAGCGACTCCGTGAGCGGTCGCTCGAACACCTCGATTAACACGGTCGGCGCGATTGCCGAGAGCGCGTCGTAGCTCTCGATGTAGCCACTGTTGCCCACGATCAGGTCGGGGTTCTGCGCGGCAATCAGTTCGAGGTCCGGCTCTCCAAAGCTGCCGACGAACGCGATTTCGCTGGTGTCGTAGCTCTCCGTACGGCGGAAGCGATGCCCACCGGCACCGTCCTCTTGCCCGGCCGACGCGACCGGGCGAACCCCGAGCTCCAGCAGGGGAAGCAGTGCATTCTGATCCTGCAGGGTGACGATGCGTTGAGCGCGCACCGGGATCTCGGTTAGCCCCGCGAAGTGCTCGAAGCTGCGGGTCCCGCTGCCGGTTTCCGGAGTCTCTTCGTCATCGTCGCCATCACCACAAGCGGCGAGAAACGCCGCGATCACGCCGCCGCCGACGAGACGGACGAACTCGCGGCGGGTGGCGTCCTCGATCGGATTGGCACCGAGTGCGGAGGCGGACGTTCGGTCAGCAAGGCAAAGGTCATGGGCAGCTGTCCCTTCAAGCTAGTCGACGGGTTGGGTCGCCGGACCGCCCGCGGCGGCTGCCTACGCCAGACCCTTCGCGAGCACATCGAGCACCTGCCGCTGGCCACGTAGGCCAGCGGTGCCAAAGTTCGCCTGCGACTCCACCTCAATCACGCGCCCGGCCTTCACCGCCGTTAGTTGCTGGAAGAGCGGATGTGAGACGAGCCTTTGGCGGATCGCCTGGTAGTCCGCGGACAGGTTCACGAAGATCACGATGGTGTTGCCGGTGACCAGGTTCGTCTGTTCATAACTGACATGCACGATGTCGTCGTCGGCAACCTGCACGAGTGGCTTGATGTCCGGGACTACCGTTCCACCGAGGCCCTTCAGGATCTCGCCCGTGAGGTTGCGCTCGTCATAGATACGGAGCTGATCGGCCATCGGCAGGATGAGCGAGACGGTGCCCGGATTCTCAAGCGTGGCTTTCGCCTCGTTGACGTCGGCCTGGAACGCCGCGCGCAAGTCGGCGGCCTTCGCCTCCAGCCCGAATACCTTTCCAAGCTCCGTCAGGGCCTCTTCAGGCTTCTGGAAGTTGAACGGGATGCCGACCGTCGGCGCGATCGCTTGAAGCTTCTCGTAGTTGCTGTCGAACGGTCCCTCCGAAGTGTAGGCAACGATGAGATCTGGGTTGAGACCGGCTACCTGCTCCAGGCTCGGTTCCGTCGAGTCGAGGGCCATGATGTCCGTCGCGTCCGTAAGCAGCGGGTGGAACGTCGAGCCGTAGATCGCGGGCGCGCTCAGCGCCGCGAGCGGTTTCACGCCAAGGTCAAGCAAGTAGCCGAGGGTGCCCCGGCGGTCGAAGACGACCACGCGCTTCGGACTCGCCGGTACGTCGACCGGACCGCGCGGGGTGTCGACGCGACGAATCGCGGGCACCGCCGAGCCTGTCGGCGTCCCTTCCGCGCCGTCGTCCCCTTCCCCGCACGCGGCGACGAGCGCCGCCGCGAACACACCGCCGCCGACCAGGCGGACGAACTCGCGACGCGTGGCGTCCTCGACGGGGTCGGCGACGAGCAGTGAGGTCGGGCGTTCAGCCAAGGTGACATTCATCTTCGATCCTCTGAATCCGCCATTGCGGGCATATCGAGTCAGCGCTCGACCAGCGATTCGAGCCGGTACTCCGGCACCTCGAAGTCGTACTCACCGAAGTGCGGGCCGCAGCCTGCCTCGTGGAGCTCGCGGGCTACGACCACGATGCCCTCGTACGAGCCGCGCTCGCCCGCAGGCGACTCGAAGTCGAGGCGAACGCGCCAGCGTCGTGCTTCCTCGTCCACTTCGAGCACCTCGCCGGCGCGGGCGAAATCGAGCCACTCCCAGCCGAAGCGCTCGAGGCCGACGCGATCGAGCAGCTGCGCCTTCGGCGGCACGCCGCTCCAGCCCCGCACGCGCATGCGCAGGTCCGCGGAATGGCCGTCGCGCTCGAGCACGCGAGCGGCGGCGTCCTCGTCGAGGAACGCCCACTTGTAGCCGGACGGGAACTCCCACGCGGTGGGCGCGTAGCGATGGCCTCCGAAGTGGGTCGTTCGCCACGCGCGGACGCGCGGATAGGCCGCGCGCGCCTGCCGGTAGAGTGGCACGCCGAGCTTCGCGCAGCAGACGTCGACGTGACCGTGCGTGCAGACCAAGACCTCGCGATGTCCGCCGTGCTCCACGCGGTACGCCTCGAACGCCTCGGGCGCTACGTCCCCGGCGAAGAAAGCCTCCGCGAGGCGCACGAGGTCATCCGACTCTGCGGTGAAGCGGTACTCGGCGATGTCGAACTCCGCGAACGCCCCCTCGGGTCGGGTAATCAGCAGCGCACGCCGCACTGTCGGGTCGGACCACTCCGGGTCCGGTGCGATTCCGTAGAAGGCGGGGAGGCCCGTCGTCGTCACCACCTCGTCGAGGCGGTCCGCGTCGCGCAGTGCGTCGATGTACGCAGCCCGCAGCGCCCACATTCGCTGCTGCGGCGTTCCCCGCAGGGCGCCGTCGTGGAAGCCGTCGCCCCAAGGCGTGGGCATCTCCACAGCGAGCAGGCGCGGCACCAGGCCGCCCGAGCCTATCGGGTCCTGCTGCGCCGCGGCCGCGCGGAAGGCGCAGAGCCGCTCCTCGAGCGCCGCCGTCGCTCGACCCGCCATCAGGCGATCCCTTCCGCGTGCGCCTCGATGTCGTCGAGGATGCGGTAGGCGCCGTAGTAGTTCGAGGCGCCCCACCAGTCGTAGTCGAAGACCAGGACGCGACCGGCCTGTACGGCGGAAAGCCCCTGCCATAGGGCGTTCGACTCGATCGAGCGCCAGGCATCGTCCTTCGAGGGCGACACCATCACGAAGATGACGTCGCCGTCGCAGTCGCGGATGCGCTCCAACGAGATCGAGATAAAGTCGCGGTCCGCCTCCTCGGGCGTCACCTGCGCCTCGGGGCGCCCGAAGCCGATGTCCTGCAGGATCGAGCCCGGGAACCCGAGCGGCGTCTCGAGGCGCAGCTCCTCCGCGCTCTGGATGCGCACGAGCGAAACGCTCAGACTGCCCACGTCTCCGATCGCGGCACGCGCGCGCTCGGCGCGCGCCTGGTAGTCGGCGACGACCTCCACGGCGCGTTCGTCGACGGCCAGCGCGGAGGCGACTTTTTCGAGGTGAGTGCGCCACGCCCCGGTGCCCGACCACGGGAACAGCGCCGTGGGCGCGATCGGCGCCAGCTGGTCGTAGATGTCGGTCAATCCGCTCACGTCGGCGCCCGCGATGAGGTCCGGGGACGCGGCCGCGACCTTCTCGAAGTCGGGCTCCCGGTTCGACCCGACGATGGTGAGCGCATCGAAGTCGAAGTCGGCCGGCAGGTACTGCGCCAGGCCATAACGCGGCGCGGCTTCGTCGCCGGTGGCACTCGTGACCGGGAAGCCGAGCAGCGTGAGCGAAGAGAGCGTCGGCCGCCAGAGCGCCGAGATCGCCGTCGGGTGGGTCGGGATCTGGACCTCGCGTCCCGCGTAGTCAACGAAGGGCAGCGTGGCGGCCTCGGTCGCCGTGGCGCTCGGCGCCGCCGCAGAGGCCGTCGCCGTCGTAGCCGTTCCCCCGGCGGTGGCCGTGTCTACCGGCGTCGCCACCCTGCCGTCGCCGTCATCCCCGCAGGCCGCGAGAAACCCCGCCGCAAGTCCCGCGGATCCGATGCCGCTCAGGAAGCGGCGACGGGTCAGGGGTGAGATCGGTCGTCGGGTGGGTGGATGCATCGTCCCTCCTTGTCATGTGCTGTCGCGTCCAACGAGACGGCTGGTTCGGTCGCCGGGTCGCCGTCCGAGGCGGCGGCGAGCACCGGCATGAGTTCGTCGAGGGCGTAGGGCAGGCTGAGGACGCTGCTGAACGAGAGCGCGCCGCTGAGCGGCGAGTCGCCGCCCAAGAAGACGTCGCGACCCGCGCGCGCGGCCTTGAGGCCGCGGTAGAGCGGCAGGGACTCAAGGGCGGGCTGCTCGGCGTCGGTGAGCGTGAACCAGACGAGCAGGTCGACGTCGAGGAGGGCGAGCTGTTCGGCGCTCACGACGGCGTAGAAGGAGCCACTGGGGACGAGGCCTCGGACCTCGGCCGGCAGCGCGAAGCCCAGCGCCGCAAGGAACTCAGCCCGCGGGTCACCGAGGCCGTACATGCCGTAGGAGCCCGGCTCGAAGCTGCACGCCGCGACGCCGTTCAGCCCCTCGAACTCGGGGTGCGCTGCCCGGGCCTCCGCGAACCGCGCCTCGACCTCCGCGATCAGTGTTTCGGCGCGCGCCGCCCGTGCGAGGGCGCGACCGACGACGCGCGTCATCTCCGGCCACGGGGTGCCGTAGTCGACGTGCTCGCCGGACTGCGCCACGGTCGGCGCAATGCCCGACAGCGTCGCGTACTCGTCCTCTGTCAGCCCCGAGTAGACGGCGAGAATGAGGTCCGGGCGCAGCGCGACGACCTGCTCGAGGTCGAGCTCGCCGGGCGGCAGCACTTCCGGTGTAGCGTCGCCGAGCTCGTCCTGCGCCCAGGGCCAGGTCGCGTAGGGCTGCCCGCCATACCACTCGCGCACGGCGACCGGCGTGACCTCGAGCGCCAACACGATGTCGTGGTCCGAAAATCCGACGCACACCACGCGTTCGGGCGCGCGGGCGATCTCGGTGGCTCCGTACCTATGCTCGATCGTCACCGGGAACGCGCTCGCCGTCTCGGTGGCGGTTGCAGTCGGCGCGGCGTCCCGCGTCGCGGTGTCGGCGCCGGTATCAGCGGCAGTTCCGGTCGCCGCCGCAGTACCTCCTGAAGTCGACGGCTCCCGATCGCCCTCGTCGCCGCACGCGGCGAGGAACAGCGCAGCGAAGGCCGCGCCGCCGAATCCCGTGAGGAAGCGCCCCCGGCTGAGCGGTCCGGCCACGAGCGGGGCGCTACCCGTGTGGCTCCTATCCGTTCGTCCCACGACTCCCCTTGCGCTACTGACCTATCGGCGTGAGTATGCTTCTGGTGCCTGCGTTGATTAGTACGTGCTAAAGACGAGAGTCAGTATCCACACCGTCATGGGTTACTGTCCAGCATGCGCTCGATGACGGGTTCCCGACGAGGGGCGCGTGTCGGCTGAGACACGGTCCGGGGCGCCGCACTACGCTCTCCGGCTCTCGCGAGGCGTTGGCGTCATGCTGCTCGCGCTCGCCGCAACAGGGGTGGCCCTCTTGAGCCGGCGGTCGGCTCGCTCGACGTCAGCATGGCGGACGCGGTCGCGGCGCTGTTCGACTACGACCCCAAGTACTATGAGCAGACGGTGGTGCGCTCGCTTCGGCTGCCGGTGATCGGCATGGGGATGGGCGCAGCGCTTGCGATGTCCGGCGCGTGATGCAGGCCGCGACGCGCAACCCGCTCGCGGGGCCGTCGATCCTCGGCGTGAGCAGCGGCGCCTCCTTCGCCATCGTGAGCGCGATCTACTCGGCCATCTCATCGCACCGATCGAGTACGTCTGGTTCGCGTTCGCGGGCGGACTGCTCACCTCGGCGTTCGTCTATGCGATCGGCTCGCCCGGGGCCGGCGGTGCGTCGCCTGTGAAGCTCGCGCTTGCGGGTGTCATCGTCTCGACGCTGCTCACCTCCTGAACCTCGGCGCTGCTGCTGCTCGACCGCGAGACGCTCGACGCCGTGCGCTTCTGGTCGGCGGGCTCGCCGGCGGGCCGCGACCTCGATGTGTTCTGGACCGTGCTGCCGTTCCTGCTCGTCGGGTGCGGGTGCGGTGCTGGTGTCGCACCAGTTGACGTGTTGAGCCTCGGGGACGACGCGGCGCGCCCTCGGAGTGCACACCGGCCGCGTGCCAAGACTCTGCGAGGTGCTCGACGTGCTGATGACGGTCGCCGCCGTCGCCGCCGCGGGGCCGATCGGCTCCGTCGGCCTCGCGGTGCCGCACATCGTCCGGCTGGTCACCGAACCCGACTACCGCTGGCTCATGCCGTACTCGGCGTTCGCCGGCGTGATCCTGCGTCCGCATGCGGCCCGCGGAGATCCAGCTCGGCATCATCACCGCTGCCACCGGGGCGCCATTCCTGATCTGGATCCCGCGGCAGCGCCGAGTGGCTGAGCTGTGAGCGTCGAGGCCGCAACGCAGGCCGCCGCTTCGCACCGTCCGCGTTGGCGCCGTGTCTCTCCGCGTGAACCTGCGCGTCATCGTCCTGATCGCGCTGGGGGTAGCAGCGCTGGCCTTGCTCGCCGCCTGGGCAATGACCCTGGGGACCTTCCCTGTCCCGCTCTCCGATGTCGCACGCCCGCTGATCGGACAGGACGCGGACGAGCACGACCTCATCGTCCGCACGCTGCGCCTCCCGCACGTGCTCTCGGCTGCGATGGTGGGCGCGCTGCTCGCGATGTCGGGGGCGATCTTCCAGGGACTCGTACGCAACGCGCTGATGGCACTGTTGCCGCTGGCGGCGTTCCTCGGCGCGGTCGCGGCCGCGGCGCTCGTCTACGTGCTCACGTGGCGAGGCGGCATCTCGGGCAGCCGCATGATCCTGGTCGGCATCGGCGTCAATGCCGGCCTCTCGGCGCTCACGACCTTCCTCATCGTGCGTTCCCATCAAGCGTGTGAGCAACGCCTTCGTCTGGACCACCGGGTCCGTCGACGCCAGCGACCGCGACGATGTGACGCTGCTCGCCGCCGGCCTCGCTCGAGCAGGTGTGGGGGCTGGTCGCAGCCCAGGCGCCAGACCGGGTGCTCGTGATCATGGAGCCGACCCGCAACGCCTGGGTGCCGCTCGCCGCCTGGTTCCGACGCCGCGGCGCGCGCGTCGTGCTCGTGCCCCCGGAGCAGTCGGTCGACCTGCGCGTACGACAGCAAGCATGCGAAGACGGACCGCCTGGCCCCGCGGCTGCTCGCACAACTGCCGCTGCTTCACCCGAGGGCTGCACGACGAGCAGGGGCTCGGACCCGGGGCACCCCATGCGGCGTGCGACCCGCCTACGACAGACGCTGGTGAAGCGGCGGACCACATCACTCGCCCGGCTGGATGCACTTCTCGAGATCCTGGGCCCGGCCTGGCTCGCAGCCTTCGGCGCCGGCCTCGCCAACAAGACCCCGCTGCGCTTCCTCGCCGCCGGCTACGCCTGTCCGGACACGGTGCGGCGACTCGGGAAGAGCAGGGCCGTCCGCTTCCTCCATCGCCCCTCGCGGGGTGCCTGGGGTGAAGACCGCACCGATCGGCTGCTCGCCGCCGCAGACGAGACACGGGCGCTGTGGGAGGACGATCTCGACTACGCTTAGCTCGCCGAGGACATCACCGTCGAGGCGCGAGTCGCCTTGATGCTGACCGTTGAGATCACCGAGCTCGACGAGCGCATCGCGCTGCAGTTCGCAGAGGCCGATCTCGCCGGAAGCCAATATCCGCACGCATGTCCGTGCAGATATTCGCTACGACGGCCGATGCGCCGCCTCGTCGCGCTTGCACCGGAATCGTCGGCAACGAAAGGGGTTCGCGGCGCGGAACCCTGGCTTCCGCAGGCAGGAAGACCGGGTGTGTCGTAGTAACCGCACGCCGCTCGCGTCAGTCCTGCGCTCCGCCGAGGTCGGACGACATCAGACCGGTCGGCGTGAGCGCGGGGAGCCGGAACGTCCCTTTGTGGGCAGGCCGTGCGTTCTCGAGCGGGCAAACCAACCGGACGATCGACTCGCCCCGAGGGGCGGGCATGCACCTCAATCGCGGTCATGCGAAAGTTGCGACGCATAGCCGCGTGGCTATCGGATCAGAAGGGGGCCGGCGGCGGACCATCGCCACTAAATGACCGGGCGCCCAGACCCTCATAGTGCAGCCGGTGCCGCAGAGCTCGCGACCAAGACGAGGTCAGCGAGGTCCGCGCCGGCGGCGGGGGGCACAGCGGTCGTTGCGCCCCGAAGCAAGCAACGACATCCGACAGGCGATACACCTGCAAGTGGATGGTCAGCAGGTCATGCGGAGGTCCAGACGCGCACCAACGCGAGGTCCAGATGGTCCAGAGTTGATCCAGCTTCTCGTGAGTGACCGGGAGTCCGGAGCCGTCAGGCGTCCTGACGCCCGAACAGCCGGACGGCGATGCCCAAATGGAATCGCGATCCACGCGAGGACCGCCGCGAGCAGCAGCGCCGCACTCGGCAGCGGCCAGCGCGTGCCGGTCAGACAGATCAAGGTTGTCAAGAGCCGCGAAACGTGCGTGCGAACGGTGTTCACGCTCATCCCCCACGCGCGTGGCGCCTCGGCCTTCAACCCTCGCGGGCATGCTCCAGAGCACGCGCCACGTCGGCCTCGGTTCGGTGACCATGTCTCGACGCGGGAATCTGCCAGGTTGACGACGCAACCGGCGGCGGGGCGAGGAAGCCCGTCGCATCGTCGACGCCCATCCCGGGAATCATCGGACCGCATCGATGCTCGGCCTTCAATCTTCTGACACCGAGCGGGCCGAGTCACCCAGCCGTCGATCGTCTGGTCCCGCCGAGGGGCATGAAATGCCTCCCCTCGCTTCGTCATGTTGTGTCCGAAGACCCTGGCGGTCGCCACCGGCATCACCGGAAGCGACCGCCCGGGCATCGCTCAAGCTAAGCCGCGCACAAGCGTTACTTCTGCTGCGGGTTTTGCTCGGCAGGAGCCGCGGGCTGCTGCACCGGGGTAGCGGCGGGGTTGGCGGGCTTCGCCTGCGCCGCCTGCTGCTGCTCGGACGCCGGCTTCGACTGTTCGTTGCGTTCGTTGCTCATCGGTACCTCGCTGTCTTGTCGGAACTCGTTCGGCCAACAATGACACCGGCGGCGTCACACGACCGTTACGCCAGCGGCCGCCTAGCTCGGGGATGTCTTCCTGTTTCCGCGTAAGGTGGAGGGCAAGACAGGTACCTCCCCATGAGTTCCACCGAACCCACGAACGCCGCTGCGCACGACGACATTCGGCTATCGATGCTGGGGAGCTTCGACCTGCGTCGCAACGAGAGCGAGACGCTGCTCCCGGCGCTCACCCGAGAAGCGCAGCACCTGCTCGCCCTGCTTGCGCTTCGGGATCGGCGCGTCTCACGGACCTCGATCGCGGGCACACTGTGGCCCGACGCCTCGGAGCAGCATGCGCACGCGAGCCTACGGTCCGCATTGTCGCGTCTCAGTGCGCTGGGGCAGGACGCCGTCGCCATCACCGACACGGATCTCGAGCTGTCCCTCGCCGTCAGTGTGGATCTCCACGACGCGCGGCGGCTCGCTCACCGCCTGCTCGAACCGTCACCAGGTGAGACCTCTCCGGCGGACCTCCGGGCCGACGCGATTGAAGTGCTCTCCCTGGACTGCCTGCCGGACTGGTACGACGACTGGGTCCTGATCGAGTCGGAGGAGTGGCGGCAGCTGAGGCTTCACGCGCTGGCTGCGCTCGCCGTTGCTCTCGCCGAAGCGCACCGGTTCGGGGACGCCATAGCGGCGGCCCTTGCCGCGATCCGGGCGGATCCGCTACGCGAGAGTGCCTGGGCGACCCTCATCCGGGTGCATCTCGCAGAGGGCAACCAGTCGGAGGCGTTCCGAGCGTTCGAGCAGTACCGCGAGCTCGTCAGTCGAGAACTCAAAGTCGAGCCGACATCCGCGCTCCGCGCGTTGCTGCCAGTGCGCAACGTGTCGTAACGCTGTGGTGATGCTGGGTGGGCCAGTATCCTCACATATATGGTCACTGACCGCACCGCAGTCCTCATCGTCCGCGCCTGGGCGGAGCCCGACGCGCCGTCCTCATTGCGGGCCAGCGCGCGCTATACGTCCGCAGTCGGGGTCGGTGCTTGGCACACGATCAAGTTCGCAGACCCGGATGCCATTGCGGAGTTCGTCCGGGCGTGGTTGGCGGAAGTCGAGGCAGGCGCGTCGTCCCGCGAAGAGCCCGAGACAACGGCGGAGGATAACTGGCTGAATGACGGCGGGGCGAACGCCGGATAGCCACCGAGTTCGCCCCGTTTGGATCAGCTGCTGGGAGTCTCGGCGAGGGTCGTGGCGCTCGATCGCCGACGGGGCAGGGCCTTCGCCGAATCGGGGACTTGGGCAGTGATGACGAGGATCCGATCTCGAAAGACTCGTCCGTGCAGCGCCGCCATGGCCCGAGTCGCTCCGGGATCCTGCATCTCGACCATCGCGAAATCGCTCGGCCGTCTCGTGACCGGGTCGAGCGGGCGTTCGTAAGAACGGACGGGGCCAAACGTGAGCAGGAGACCACGAATGTCGGATTCCGTTGCACCTGGTCCGAGATCGCCCAGGCGGATCCTCCGGATGGCGGTCGAGACCGTGATCTGAGTGTTGGTCATGCTGCTCCGTCGGCGCATAGGCCGTAGCGAGATGGGTGGTCGTCCCTGACGCGAGTGCGGGCTGGTGCGATCTACCCTCGACCGCTCTTGCGCGTGGCAGGGTTCCTGGTGGGCGGCGCCTCGACTGGGGGTTGCTTCGGCGCCGCGGGCTGCTTTGGCTTCATTCCAGTTCGTTTGTCCGACAAGCGGTCCCCCGTATCGTGCTGGGTATTCCCGAGCGCGGGTGTCAGCGAACGACAGTCAACGCCTCCGTGACGCCCTCACCGTCCCGGCGGAGTAGTCACCGTTGGTTCTCGGGCGGCGGTCACGTGGAGCGGAGTGGCGCCGAGCTCGCGACATGGAGGATTCCTCGGGCAACCCACAGTCAGTCCGAGGGCGGCGGTCGTCGCATTGGTAACTATCGTGCCGACCGTCACGGGCGCCGGTGTAGTCGCATCTCGCTGAGGTCAAGAGCCTATCCTTTGGTAGGTGAATCAATCTGTCCCATCAGAGATCCGGCGACAGACCCGGATGCTGGAAGCTAAGTATCAGAGTCGGGCCATCACCTCAGCGTTACAGCGCCCGGTTCGCAACGCGACTTCGCCGATCCGTGCAGAACCTCGCGACAACGGGCGTGGTGTCTGGCTAGTTGCCATGCTTGGAACTAACCGCCGGCATAGGCAGTAGAGTCCCATCGCGTGGTGTATGAGGCAGGTGGACGTAGGAGACCACCGCGCCATCCTCACGAAGGTCAAGAGCGTGAGGAGGACGACGGTGGTCAAGGAGAGCGTGGACCTGTTGGGGCTGCTCCGCAAGCGGGC
>WHSU01000057.1 GCA_009379925.1 Dehalococcoidia bacterium
CCCAGTCGATCGGTCCGGCGGGGTTGATCGCGAACACGGTGGCGGCGAAGCGGTAGGTGCGGGCCAGCCGCTTCGGCGTGACGCCGATGAGCTCCTTGAACCGCTGTGCCAGGTGAGTGCTGCTGACACCGGCTGCCACCCTCAGGTCTCCGATCGCCACCGCCCCGCTGGTCGCCGCGATGACGCTGCTCGTATGGCGGACCAGCCCCAGGCCGGCGGAGTCGCCTAGCCGTCGCATTAGCTCCTCCTCGAGCAGCGTCAGCATCTCGTGTGGTCCGTCCGCCGTGGCCAGCCGGTCTTGCAGCTCTGCAATGGCGGGTCGGCCCCAAACCTGCTCTACCGTCACCGGCCGGTCACACAGCTCTGCCGCGGGCATCGGCAGGAACGGCGCCAGGCCCCACGGCTTGAAGTGCACGCCGACTGACCGGGTCCGGAGTGGGTAGCCGAAGTCCCACGCGCGGGTGGGCATGGTGACCACGCAGCCGTCGGCGTACTCGGCCGTCTCGATGTCGGTGCCGCCGCGGATGCGGAACGGCGCCCCGAGGTTGACGATGAGCAGCGCCGACGGCGGCGGCAGCGTCAGCAGGGCGTACGGCGGCGCACCCTCCAGGTAGTAAAGGTCATCGATCAGCCCGTCCAGCGGCGGTCGCGGCACTCTGGACACGTACTCCATGCGTACATTATCGGCTATGCCTCGACCGCCGCAGGCTCAGATAGCGATGCCAGGAGTCCGGCGAGAGCTCTAGAAGCCTGCATCGGCAGGACTCCATTACCGAGTGCGGTGAGCTGTTGCGAGTGCGTAGGCAGGAGAGCCGGATCGGTGACCCAACCCTCCTCCAACCCCATGAGCTACTCCACGAAGGTCGGTGCCGGTCGAGGCACGGTCGACTCGTTTAGGATCGCGGTCCATCTGATCGACCCACGTTTCATGGAGCACCACGGTGTGTCCATACCGTGGTAGGATTCTCGCATGAAAGTCGACAAGATGAGCATCTCACTAGACGCCGAGTTAGGCGACGAGGTTCGCACCGCTGCGCGAAAGGCGGGTAAGGGCATTTCGTCCTGGCTGGCAGACGCTGCCGCGGCCAAGTTGCGTGCGGAAGCGCTCGATGAGTGGCTCGACGAGTGGCAGCGGGAGCACGGTCCGATCACCCCCGAGGAATTGGCGCGCGCCGAAGAGGATCTCGGCATTCGGTCTAAGACTCAGGCTTCCGCGAGGTGACCAGTCTGGTCCTCGATGAGGGCGCGTTCGTAGCCGTGGAACGCAACGACCGTGTGACGGTCGCGCGGCTACTCGCCGGACGAAGCCAGGGGTTCGAACTCCGGACCAGCGCGATCGTCATTGCGCAGGTGTGGCGTGAGCCGACGGGTCGGCACGCTCGACTCGCACGGCTGCTTCGCACTGTCAACGTCCGTCCCGTGACGGAAGATGTCGGCCGCGCGGCCGGGATTCTGCTAGGGCGAGCAGGATCCAGTGACGCCGTCGATGCGACAGTCGTGCTACTGGCCGAGGATGGTGATCGAATCCTCACCAGCGATCCAAGCGACCTAAGCCGGCTAGCGGCGGCTGCCGGCCGGAGGGTAGACGTCGTCCCGTGCTGAGCACTGTGTGAGACTCGCCCCTGACTCTTTCGCCCGGCACACTGCGAGGTCATGACCAGCATCGTCGTTGTCGGTGACACGCACGTCCGGAAGTGGGAGGAGCTCGATGAGCGCCTCCGCCGACTCGTCGAGCGCGCCGATATCGCGATCCACTGCGGCGACTGGGTACACCTCGATGTGGTCGACGGCTTTCGTGGCGCCGCGCGGCGGTCCGTGGTGGTCCACGGCAACTCGGACCCGCCCGACCTACGGCGGGCGCTGCCGTATCGCGAGGTGATCGAGGTCGACGGGGTGCGCATCGGGGTGACGCATCCTGCGTGGGGCGGACCGGAGTTTCCGGCCAGGGAGCTGCTGCCGGACTTCCCCGCCGACCTGTTCGGCCGCGTCGACCTCGTCTGCTACGGGCACATCCACGTCCCGTCCATCGAGGAGGTGGAGGGTGTCCGCTTCGTGAACCCCGGACAGGGGTACCCCTCCTTCATGGTGCCCGGCACCTACGCGACGATCGAGGTCGCGCGGGGCGAGGCGCGCGTGGAGTTGTGCGAGTTCGCCGGCGCGCTCTAGCCGTCGGAGTGCTCGGTGTGGGGCACCAGCATCACCGGCACGCCTCGCGTGTGACGCAGCGCCGCCTCCGCGACGGAACCAGCGAGGGCGCGCGGCAGCCCCGTCCGTGCTCGGGTGGCCATCACGATGAGGTCGCACCCGAGTTCGGCGGCGGTGTGGGCGATCGCCTCGGGAGCGTCCCCGTCCACGATCAACGTGCTGACGGACTCGACGCCCTCCGCCCGCAATCGCTCGCGTAGAGCGTCGAGTCGTTCGTTCCCCACCACGCCATCGGCCAGGCGCAGCGTGGGCTCGCGGCCCGCCGTGGCCTCGCTCTCCACTACGTGGAGCAGCACCACCTCCGCGCCCGCGATCGAGGCCAGTGTCACTAGGTGTGGGACGGCGCAGTCGGCGACCTCCGAGCCGTCGTGCGGAAACAGGATCTTCCGGTACATCGCTCTGCTCGTCGGCCCATCGTCAGGCGATCCTCGGGCGCAGCACCGCACATCGAGCGTAGCAATCGCGTACACCCGGCGGCGCATGCGGGTCTATGTGCGTATCCGCTGGAGTCCTGGTTCGCTTGCGCCACGTCATCGTGGCTCGCGTAGCCTTGACGATGCTGGCCGACAACACGGCGGCCGCGGTGCCGGGCCCCCGCTAGCCGCCCAGCTCCCGACGCAGTTGGTCGAGGCCCATCGGGCCGGTGCTGAGCGCCTTCGCGTGCCATGCCTTGAGGTCGAACCCTTCGCCCTCGGACGCCCGAGCCGACTCGCGAGCCGCCAGCCAGTAGCGTTCGCCCACCTTGTACGAGATCGCCTGGCCCGGCACCCCGAGGTAGCGGTCCACCTCGCTGCGCGCGAACGCATCGTCGAAGGGGTTGCGCGGCACCATGAACTCCAGCGCCAGCTCCGGCGTCCACGTCTCGCCGCCGTGCCAGGCACTCTCGGGCGGGACCGGCCGTTCGAGGTGCATCCCGATGTCCACGACGACGCGGGCGGCGCGGAACGCCTGGGACACCAGCATGCCCAGCTCGTAGTCCGGGTTGTCCAGGTAACCCAGCTCGCCCATCAGCCGCTCGGCGTAGAGCGCCCAGCCCTCCGAGTAGCCCGAAGTGGACCCTATGAGCCGCTGGAAGCGCGACAACTCGTCCGAGAGGTAGCGCACCATCGCGATCTGGAGGTGATGGCCCGGCACTCCCTCGTGGTAGGCAACCGAGACCTCCGACCAAAGCGGGAAGCGCGTCTTGCCGTCCGCGGGGTACCAGGTCCGACCGGGGCGGCTGAAGTCCTCGCTCGGCCCCGTGTAGTACATGGCCAGCGCGCCGCCGGGCGGTGCGATCATCGCCTCAATGCGCCGCACCGGCTCCGGGAGGTCGAAGTGGTGGCCCTCCATGGCGGCGACCGTGCGGTCCTGGAGGTCCTGCATCCAGCGCTGGAACGCGTCCACGCCCTGGATGGCACGTTTCGGGTCGGTCTCGAGCAGCGCGCGTGCCTCGGCGACGCCCTCCCCCGGGACGATGCGGTCCGCGACGCGCGCCATCTCCGCTTCGATGCGCGTGAGTTCGTCCCAGCCCCAGCGGTACGTCTCGTCCAGGTCGAGCGTGGCGCCGGTGTAGCTGCGCGCGTAGAGCGCGTAGCGGTCAGCGCCCACCGGGTCGTGCTCCTCCGCCCGCGGCGCGTAGCGCTCCCGCAAGTACTCCGCCATGGCGGCGTAGGCGTCCGATGCGACCCGCGCGCCCTCCTCCACGTCGCGGCGCAGCCCGTCACCCACGACACCGGACCGGTCAAAGACATCGAGGAGCGTGTCGAAGAACGGGCGCGTCCCCTCCTCTACGCCGCTCCAGGTACCCGCCTGCCGCGCCACTGCCAGCGCTTGCCGGCGCGTGCCCCTGAGGTCGTCGGCGAGGCCCTCCTCGAGGGCGCCGCGCACGCTTGCAAGTCCCTGGGGCACCAGCGCGAGCCGCACCGCGATGTTGCGCCACGCCTCCTCGCCCTCGCGCGGCATGAGGTCGAACGCGGAGCGAATGGCCTGGATCGGGCTGCCGAGGATGGAGAGGCTGCGCAGGTGGTCGCGCGTCTCGTGTAGTTGCAGGCTCAGGTCCAACCACTCCTCCATCGCCGCCTTCGCGATGCGGTCGCGTTCGTCCGTGACTGGGGCGGCCCGCAGGACCTCGAGCGTCTCGCGCGTGAGCGCGGCGCGCGCCCCCACGCCGGTCGATGAGAAGTCCGTCATTTCCGCGTCATGGCTGGGGATCCCCATGGACGTCGCCGCCAACGGGTGCAACGCGGCGACGCGCTCCACGTACTCATCGGCGATGCGGTAGACCTCGGATGGCGGGGTAGAGGGACGCATCGTGCTCCTGACGGCATTCGGGTGTTCGTGAGCGAACCGGCGAGCTGGCCGCGAGGCCACGACGACCGACAGCCCGCCAAAGGATAGCGGGCGGCTCCTGGACGTGTTGGGCACGCCAGCGCGGGCAAGGAGACGGGTAGTGGTTGGGTGGGCGCTCAGCCGTGCAGGGCGTTGTCCACGAACGCAGCGACGCGTTCCTGGATGCCGGCCACGCCGCCGGCCTGCGCGAGCGCACCGGCGACCGGGGGTTGGCTCCAGCTGCGGTCCGCCTGTTCGCCCTGAGGCCCTTCGACGCCGTCGGTGATGCGCAGGGAGCGGGCGAAGAGGCGCGCTCGAACGATGTCCGCGGCGATACTGGTGTGGTCCGTCAGGGCCTCCAGCGGCTGGGCGTGCCACTCGACCGCGTCCGCGAGTTCGTCCGGGAAGTTCCAGTGGCGGGCCAGTGCGCCGCCAAGCTCAGCATCGGTGAACTCGAAGAGCCGTAGTTCCGCCTCGGTGACGCTCACGTCCTCCCGCTCCGCGTAGCGGCGGGCGGCGTTCAGCAGTTCTGGGCGGTGCTGGTCCAGCGCCAGCCGGCCAATGTTGTGCAGGACGCCGGCGGTGAACGCCTCTTCCAGGTGGCGGCGGTGGGCTCGGGCCAGCACCTCGGCGAGCATCCCCACTGTCACGGAGTAACGCCACATCTGCTGGTAGTCCACGGTCGTGCTGCCGGGTAGTGCGTCGATCACGCTCGATGCGAGGGTCGCGGAGCGTACAGCGCGGAAGCCGAGGAGCACCACGGCGTCGCGCACCGTGGTGATGCGGCGGGGGAAGCCGTAGTAGGCGGAGTTCGACAGGCGAAGCAGACGCGCGGTCAGCGCCTGGTCTGCCGAGATCGCCTGCGCCAGCTCGTGCGCGGAGAACGTGTCGCCTTCCGTGATCTGGAGCACGCGCGTCGCGGCGGCCGCCAGGGGCCGCAGCTCCGCGATGTCGTGGACCATCTGGTCGAGCGCTGCCGCTGCGTTCGCGTTCAAAGACCGTCTCCATCGCCGTGGCCGGCACGTGGGACATACCTGCTGAATCGTCGGTCGATTTCGCCGGAAGTTGCGTCGGGGACTTCCCTAGCGGACTCCTGTCGGGCCCTCCCTGACGGCTGCCGACAGGTTCGGGTGCCGTTCTCAGGCGTCGAGCGGGCGCACGGGGAGGCTGCGGCGGGCCTCCGTCAGTGTGTCTTGCCAAACGTCAGCCAATCGGCAGCGCACGCGAGGGTGCGCGAGCGGGCGTCAGCCGACGATCTGTCTATGCTACCCTCGGTGGCCGCCAGACCGGCCCCGGAAAGGCGCCCGCTCCCCATGGACCCGCGCAGCTCGGCGCCCCCATCGCCGTTTGCAGGCCTCGACGTCACCGTCCTCCGCGACCTGATCGAGATCGTCCCGATGCCGATGATGCTGCTGGACGACGGCCGCAGGGTGTTGCGCGCCAACCGCGCGATGTGCGACCTGCTCGGCTATAGCGAGCAGGAGTTGCGGGCGCTCCCGCGCGCCGCCGCGCTGTTGCACCCGGACGAGGGCGGGGATGGCATCCGCGCCTCGGGTGCACTCGAGGACGGCGCCAGCCGCCCGTTCAGACAGCGGGTGATCCGCAAGGATGGGGAGGTCATCCTCGTGGAAGGCTCGGTGACCTCGATCGTCACGCCGGACGGTGGCTTCGTCGTCGTGGAGCATCGCGATGTCAGCGAGCGGGTGGCCAGCCGCGCGGCCCTGGAGGTCAGCGAGGCGCGCTTCCGCTCGGTGGTGGAGACGGCGCGCAGCGGCTACGTGATGCTGGACGCCGACGGCACGATGTCGTTCGCGAACAGCCGCTTCGCCAAGATGTTCGGGTACGACCCGGAGGAACTCGCCGGTGCCAGCAGCACGATCCTGCTCCCGCCGGACGAGGTCGAGGTGGTGACGGCGCGGCGGCTGGCGCGGCTCCGCGGCGAGACGCTGGCGACGGAGTACCGGGCGCGGCGGCTGCGCAAGGACGGCACCGAGATCACGGTCGACATCGCCGCCTCCGTGCTCGGCCTGCCGGGCGGACCTGACCGCATCCTGGCGGAGATGCGGGACGTGACCGCCGAGGTGGAAGCGCAGCGGGCCCTGGCGACCAGCGAGGCCCGCTACCGGCAACTGGTGGATAGCGCCCGGAACGCGATCATCACCACCGACACGTCGGGCCGCTGTGTGATCTGGAACCAGGCGCTGCGTGAACTGACCGGCTACCGCGACGAGGAACTCGCGCGCATGGGCGCCGACGACCTCGCCGCGGACAGGATGCGCCCGCGCGTCGCGCAACGGCCGGGTGGGTCGCCCTCGGGCGCGCCCGACGAGCCGCCGCGTTCCTACGAGACGGCGATCGTCACCCGCGACGGCTCGTCGATCCCCGTCATCATGTCGGTAACCTCGCTCCACGAGGACGGCGAGCCATCCGGTTCGCTGATCGAGCTGGTGGACCTGCGCGACCAGCTGGCGCTGCGCGACCAGCTCATCGAGGCGCGCAAGAGCGAGGCGCTCTCCACGCTCGTCGCCGGCGTCGCGCATGACTTCAACAACCTGCTGACCGCCATCGGCGGGAGCGTGGAGATGGCGGCCAACACCGCCGGCGACAGCCGCTGGCTCTCCAATGCCCGGCAGGCGACCGAGCGCGCGGCCGACCTGGTGCGTCAGCTCCGGCAGTTCTCTCGACGCGAACGTGCGGCGCGGGAACCCGTCGACCTCGCTCGGGTCGCGTCGACCGCCGTCGACCTGGCCCTGCAGGGCCTCGACGCCCGCATTCGCCTCGACCTGGAGGTCCCAGCAGGGCTGCCGCCCGTGCGCGGCGATCACGGGCAGCTACAACAGCTGCTGATGAATCTGCTGATCAACTCACGGGACGCGCTCGACGAACGGCTGGAGCAGCCGCTCGATGACGCCTACGTCCCGTTTGTGGCTGTGCGCATGGCAGCCGAGTCAGCGGGCAGCCTCGATGGGGAGGTCCGGCGCGTCGTGGTGCACGTCACCGACAACGGGACCGGCATGCCGCCCGAGGTCCGCGCCCGCATCTTCGACCCGTTCTTCACCACCAAGGAGGTCGGCAAGGGCACCGGTCTGGGCCTGGCGACCGCGTACAGCATTGCTCGCGATCACGGTGGGACGCTGGAGGTGCGCTCGGAGAGCGGCTCGGGCACCGAGTTCATGCTCTCGCTGCCCGTCGCGGATGACCTGACCCCTCCTACCGGTGCCCTGCCGTCCACCTCGATGCCGCGCGGCATGCGCGTCGTCGTCGTCGACCGTGACGCGATCGTGCGCGACACCGCGCGCGCCATCCTGAGCGCCGATGGCTACGAGGCGCTGGCGACGGAGCGCGCCTCGGGCGCCCTCGAATTGCTCCACGTGTGGTCCGCCGGCGCCGATGTGGTCGTGCTGGAGGACACAGGGCCGGCCTCGCCGGCGCGGTGGGAGACGCTGGAGCGGCTGCGGACCGAGGCGCCAGAAGCGCCGGTCATCCTCGCGAGCGTGTACGCCACCGAGACACAGGCACTCGACCAGGGTGCATCGGTGTTGCTGCGCAAGCCGTACACGGCGCAGTCGCTGCTGGCCGCGGTGACACGCGCCGCCGCGCCGCCCCTCGATTAGACGCCGGCGCTCCGCCCACCTCGATCGCTGGGCCGCCGCCCCCGCCAATCGGCGGGACGAGGTAGATCTCGGCGTCCGGTCCCACTGGCTGCACCAGTCCGCCACCCTCGAGGATCGAGCCGTCGATGGCGATCGCGATCTCCGGGCGCAGGTCGCCGTCACGGATGATGCGCGCCGCCAGTTCCGGACACTCCCGGCCCACCGCCTCGAAGACCTGCCGCAGCGTCTCGCCGGGTACCTCGAAGCGGTCGCGTCCACCCGCGATCGCGCGTAGCGATGCTGGCACGTGGACGACGGCCATCGTGCCTCCGTTCCGCCTGCGCGGCCGGTGCTAGGTCCCGCCGGCCGCCTCGAGTTCTTCCAGGATCACCCGCGGCGACGCCGGCAGCCGGGTGACGCGCACGCCGACCGCATCGAAGATCGCGTTGGCGATGGCGCCCAGCGGCGGCACGATCGGCACTTCGCCCACGCCACGCACGCCGAAGGGGTGGCCCGGGTTCGGCACCTCCACCATCACCGTCTCGATCATCGGGACATCGTTCGCCACCGGCATGCGGTAGTCGAGGAACGACGAGTTCACCATCGTGCCGTCGTCGTTGTAGACGTACTCCTCGTTCAGGGCCATGCCGATGCCCTGCACCGCGCCGCCCTGGATTTGCCCCTCTACATACGCCGGGTGGATTGCCCTGCCCACGTCCTGCACGGCCGTGTAGCGGAGGATCGTGACCTTCCCGGTCTCACGGTCCACCTCGACGTCCGCGATGTGCGCGCCGTAGCACGCCCCCACCTTGCCGACGTTGGTGGCCACGATGTCTGCCTGGCCCTGGATCATGCCGCCCGTGCCGGGCAGGCGGCGCGCGGCGGCCTTGAAGGTGATCTCCTTGCCTTCCGGGCCGCGCAGGGTCGCGTCCTTCGGGTCGTAGGTGACCTCGCTCGGGTCCACCTCCCACATCTGTGCGACGCGCTGCTCCATCTGTGCGCGCACATCGAGGGCCGCCTGATACACCGCCCAGCCGGTGGCGAAGGTGGTGCGGCTGCCGCCAGTGTTGCCCGTGAAGCCGATGGTGTCCGTGTCACCGACCAGCGAGTTCACATCCTCGTACGGGATGCCCATCGTCTCCGCGAACTGCATGGCCAGCGCCGCGCGCTGTCCTCCGATGTCGACCGAGCCCGTGACCAGCGTGACGCGGCCGTCCTGGTGGACGTTCGCGTAGGCGCTGGACTCGCCGCCGCCGTTCTGCCAGAAGCCCATCGCGACGCCACGGCCCACGTCCCGGCCGCCCATCTCCGAGCGGTAGTGCGGGTGCGAGGCGACCGCCTCCATCACCTCGCGAGCGCCGATCGAGCCGTGCGTCGCGCCGTCACTGCGAGGCGTCCCCGCCGTCGCACAGTTCTTCAGCCGCAGGTCCATCGGGTCCATCTCGAGCCGCTCCGCCAGCTCATCGAGCAGCGACTCGACGGCGAATTCGGACGCCGGTGCGCCGGGGGCGCGGTAGGCCGCCACCTTCGGCTTGTTGACCACCACGTCGAATCCCACGATGCGCTGGTGCGGCACCGCGTAGGGGCCGAGGGCGCACCGGGCGCCGCCCGGCATCGGCGAGCCGGGGTAGGCGCCGGCCTCGTACTCCAGGCGGATGTCCGCGGCCACGATAGTGCCGTCGCGCTTCGCCCCCATGCGCACCCAAGAGCGCGTCCCGGAGGTCGGTCCGGTGGCCTCCAGCACTTCGGTGCGGTTCATCGTGATCTGCACCGGCCGCCCGGTCTTCTTCGAGAGCAGCGCCGCCAGCGGCTCCAGGTACACGACGTTCTTCGCGCCGAAGCCGCCGCCGATCTCGGCGGGGACCACGCGCAGGTCACCCAGCGGGATGTTGAGGGTGCGGGCGACGTTCTGCCGGATGCCGAAAGCGCCCTGGGTGCTGGTCCAGATGGTCAACTTGCCGTCGTTGTTCCAGATCGCCGTCCCGTTGTGCGGCTCGATGTAGCCCTGGTGGGCCATCGAGGTCTCGTACTCGCGCTCCAGGATGACGTCCGCCTCCGCGAACCCCACCTCGATGTCGCCCACGGTCAGGTCGAGGCGGCGCGCGATGTTCGAGGGCTTGCCGTCGACCAGCTCGAAGAGGCCCTCGACCGCGTCGGCCTTGCCGTCGTCGTGGAGGATCGGCGCGCCGGGCAGGAGGGCGGTGTCCAGGCTGACCACCGCCGGTAGTACCTCGTACTCCACCTCGATGAGGTCGAGCGCGTCTTCGGCGGTGTGGACATCGCTGGCGCAGACGGCGGCAACAGGGTGTCCCTTGAACAGCACCTTGCGGCGCGCCATCTGGCGTTCGGTGTCCCACGCGGTGGGTTGCGGGCCGCGGATCGTCTGCATGATCGGTTCGGCGGGCTCCGGGAAGTCCTCGTGCGTCAACACCGCCTGCACGCCCGGCAGCGCGAGCGCCTTCGAGACGTCGAGGCGCTTGATGATGGCGTGCGCGTGCGGGCTGCGCTTGACGCGCCCGTAGAGCATGCCGGGCAGACGCACGTCCGCGCCGTAGATGGCGCGCCCGGTCACCTTGTCCACGCCGTCCGGCCGCACCGGCCGGGTGCCGATCACCTTGTACTCGGGCGCCCCGGCGGCCGCGGCCGTCTCCGGCTTCTCCGTCGTCGTCATCGTTGCGGTCCTCTCGCCTCTGCCCTCGGACAATCGTGCATGATACACGCCGCCTCCGAGGTGCTGACATCGAAGATGCGGGTGGACGGGCGGCGAGGCGCGCTTCGACTTGCGCCTGAGCGTGTTGCTCGAATTCGGCTAGAACCCGCCGCCGTTCACGGTGATGCGCTCGTTCGTGATGTACCGCGCGTCCTCGGACACGAGGAAGGCGACCGCCGCCGCGATGTCCTCGGGCTGGCACACGTAGCCGAAGGGTGACATCGCGTCGCGCTCGCGCATGTCGTCCGGGCCGGGCAGCTGGCTGATCAGGTTGCGCCCCATGTCCGTCTCGACGAGGCCCGGGGCGACGATGTTCACCCGGACCCCGTGCTCGCGCTCCTCCTTCGCCAGCGTGTGCGCCAGCGCCTCGAGGCCCGCCTTCGTGATGCTGTAGACGCCCATGCGTGGCCCCATGGTCTGCGCGGCAATCGAGGAGATCATGACGATGTCGCTGCGCTCGGCCTGCCGCAGGTGCGGCACCAGCGCACGACAGAGGTGCAGCGGCCCCAGCAGGTTCGCGCCCAGCAGCAGCTGCACCTGCTCGTCCGTCGCCTCGGTGATCGAGGGCCGCCCGATGCCGCTGCTCCCGATGCCGGCGTTGTTCACGAGGATGCTGACCTGCCCGAAGTCGGCGATCACCCGCTCCAGCATCGCGTCGCATCCCGCCGGGTCGCCCACGTCCGCCTGGTAGCACGCCGCGCGCCGCCCGAGGTTCTCGATGGCCCCCACCACCTCGCGGGCCGCGTCCTCGCTGCCCCGGTAGTTCACCGCCACATCGGCGCCGTCCCGCGCCAGCCGCAGCGCAATCGCGCGCCCAATGCCGCGCCCCGCCCCAGTCACCAGCGCCACGCGCCCCTCGAGGTTGGCCATACATCGACTCCCGTCCTGCGGGCGGGAGCATAGCGGACGGGGGTTCGGGTCAGGGGAGTCCGTAGCGCGTCGTGTCGGGTGAATCGAGCGTTGGTCAATCGGGGGTGTGACCTGCGGGTGGGCGGAGTGGCCGCCGAAAGTTACCGGTAGGAGGCTGGCTCGGTCCATGCAGGTAAGGGGACTTGCCCTCCGGTGTCACCTGCGGTCTAGTCACCGCATATGAGTGTAGATGTCACGCCGATCTCGGCAGGCGTTGCCGCGCTGTTTTTCGCGAGCTCGATCGCAATGTTCGCTAGCGCGAAACGGCTTCGTCAGAGCACTCGGATCGTGAATGCCTTGCACAGTCCGCTGTTTGCTGGGGCGTGCGTAACGCTACTGACCGGTGCGGATCCGAGCTGGCTGGGCCTCCTGACTGGAGCGCTATTGATCGGGATCGCGCTTACGGGAGCATGGGGCCCCGAGTTCAACAGCCAGTTCCTCTTGCGACGGCAATCACACCGCCCTTACACGCAACCAGGGATCATCACGAGCCTGTCGAGGTCGCGTCATTCGGACCGTCTTGGCCGGATCTTGATTGCGCTGGCGGTGGCGCTTATCGGTGCGACAGCAGCCCACTTCGCAGTTCTGGTGGCGTTCCTGATCGCCGATGGCTGGCTGGGCTTGCGGCTGGAACGCGCGTGGAGAACGGACGGACGCAACTCGGCGATCGTAGGGCCGCTTTGGTCAGTCCGAACGTTGCTGTCGCTCCTGGTGGTGATGATCGTCATTGGGTCCTCCGGTGCCGTTCTCGACGGCTCGCTCGTCTGGTTGCCGCCAGGTGTCGAGATCCTAGAGGCCGCACCCCTCCTACAGACGTTGTTCGCTACCGAGCTGGCGGTCGCGGGCATAGGCGGTGCGTCCATCGGGATAGCGCTGCAACTTCGATCCAATGCATTCGGCAGCGAGATCGCATCGGCGCTGCTGCCCAGGTGGCAGCTGATCGCGGCGGTACCGATCGTTGCAACGTCGCTGCTCATCTTCGTCGCGCTTCTGGGCCGAGGCGATGCCAGTTCCTGGGTGTTAGGACTGCTGCCATCGATTGCAGTCCAACTCGCATTGCTCACAGTGGGCTATGTTGTCTGGTTAACCTACCTTGTGCTCTCCTCGGCTGCCAAGCATGACTCGCTCGTCGAGTTTGTAAGCGACGGCGTGCTACGCCAGAGCTGGCCAGACGAGGTTCGTCTCTACGGTTGGAACGCGGATCGTGGTCGTCCTCCGCCTGACTCGATCAGGTTGTTAGAGCGCTCGATTCTCGGTGCTATGACCCAATCGGACACATGGCTGATCGACGCGCTGATTTACAACTGGACATTCAAGGCTCGGACCGAGTCAGTCCTTCACAGGATTACGATGCCGCCCGGTAATCCAAACCGCTGGAGGGAGGCTCAGCTAGAAATCGTCCTCGAGTGGGACGAAGTCGACTACTTTGACGGCCTAGACATCGCGATACAGCGACTACTGGCAGCGGTCGCAGCTCACCCAAGGTTCGACGCTTACCTTGGGCATTTCACACCCCTCGTGAATCTGGTCTACCCAGCAGTAGGTCGCGACCGTCAGTACCGTTCTAGCATTCTCAGGGAGGAACCGCCGCCTGGTTTCCGTTCGTTGTTTATGCTCACGGCTCTGTCAGAACGGGCTGGTCGCACCGAGCTTGTCCATGAGCTCGTGGCACGCTATTGGCAGGATCGAGTGAAGCTTGGCGTTGTATGGAGTGAGCGCATCACACCAGCCGATGACGGTTGGTTCGACGACGTCTGACCGGACCCCCTTCACGAGTCCACCGCTTATGAGAGTCCAGCCAGTTGTTCTGCCCTCCAGTGTCCGGCGTAGGTTGCCGGGGCCAGCCAGTCCAGGCTGCTGTGGGGTCGCCTCGTGTTGTACTCGATGCGCCAGTC
>WHSU01000062.1 GCA_009379925.1 Dehalococcoidia bacterium
GAGATGACCGTCGTGGGGCCGCCCGTGCAGATGAGCGCGACGCCGCCGGCGATCCAGGGCGCACCGCCGGAGATCGGGCAGCACACGGAGGAGGTGTTGCTCTCGATCGGCTACGGCTGGCCGGAGATCACCGCCCTGCGCGACCGCCACGCGATCTAACGACGCAATCGAGGGGATACAGGATGCGATTCGCCAACCAGGTCGCGATCGCCGGCATCGGCGAGACGGACTATTCGCGGGAGTCGGGGCGCAGTGAGTTGATGTTGACGCTCCAGGCGATCCGAGCGGCACTGGACGACGCCGGACTGCAGCCGCACGACGTGGACGGCCTGATGCGCTGGTCGGTCGACACCAGTTCCGAGGGTGAAGTGGCGTCGAACCTCGGCATCCGCGACCTGGCCTGGTTCGGGGAGGTCAGCCAGGCAGGGAACGTGGGCGCCGCGCTGGTGACCCACGCGGCGTCGGCGATCTATGCCGGTCTCGCGGAGGTCGTCGTGATCTACCGCGGCGTGAACGGCCGCTCCGGCCGGCGCTACGGCCGAGGCGACGTCACCGGCCGCGGAGGGCGCGGCGGTGGCGCATTTTCGGAGCCCTTCGGGCTCCTGACCCCGCAGCACGGGCTCGCGATGCAGGCGCGGCGCCGGATGCACGAGTTCGGCACCACCAGCCGGCAGTTCGGCATGGTGGCCGTGACGGCTCGCGAGCACGCCAACCGCAATCCCCGCGCCACCTTCTATGACCGGCCACTCACCATCGATGACCACCAGCAATCGAGGTTCGTCGTGGAGCCGTTCCGGCTCTTCGACTGCTGCCTGGAGACGGACGGCGGCGGTGCGCTCGTGCTCACCTCCGCCGAGCGGGCGCGCGACCTCAAGCAGCCGGCCGCGCTGATCCGGGCGGCCGCGCAGGCCGGCTACGCGGCGGAGCGCACATACGTCGACACCTCGGCGGCGGTCCTCGGACCGCGATTCTGGCGGCAGGCGAAGCTCGACCGGGGCGAGATCGATGTGGTGCAGATCTACGACCACTTCGCGCCCTTCGTGATCTTCGCGCTGGAGGACTACGGCTTCGTCCCGCGTGGCGAAGGCGGCGAGTTCGTGGAGTCGGGCTGCATCCGATGGGACGGCGGGACGCTGCCCGTGAACACCTCCGGCGGACACCTGTCGGAGGCCTACCTGCAGGGCATGAACCACCTCATCGAGGGAGTGCGGCAGGTCCGAGGCGCCTCGACCTCCCAGGTCGCGGACGCGCACTACTCGTTCGTGGACACCGGCGTAGGCACGGGTGCGATCGTGCTGGAAGGGGGGACCCGATGACCGACCTGCCGGTACCCGTGCCCGAGACGGACAACCAGCCGTTCTGGGACTACCTGCGGTCGGGCGAATTGCGCGTCCAGCGCTGCGCCTCGTGCGGGCAGCTTCGTCACCCGCCTCGTCCGGCCTGCGGCGCCTGCGGCTCGTTCGAGGTCGAGTGGGCCGGGATGAGTGGCAAGGGCGCCGTCTACAGCTACATCGTGTCCCACCAGGCGGTACACCCCGCGCTCGCGGACCGGGTCCCCTTCGCCACGGTGGTGGTGGAGCTGGACGAAGGGCCGCGCCTGACCACAAACCTCGTGGACGTCGAGCCGGAGGACATCGAAATCGGGCAGCGCGTGGAACTGGCGCCCACGGCGCTCAACGACGAGATCACCCTGCCGCTCTTCCGGGCCAGGCGCTAGCAGCCGGGAGAGCGCGTGGCGAAGGAAACCGTCCGGGCCGGACAGCCAGCACGGCGCCGCGAGTCGACGGCCGACGCGATCCGGCGTGCCGCCGCCCGGATCTTCCTCGAACGGGGGTTCACCGAGGCGACGATCGCGGACATCGCGGCCAAACTCGGGCGTCCGAAGGGCAGCATCCACTACCACATCGAGTCGAAGCAGGACCTGCTCTACGACGTGCTGGACTTCAGCACCGGTGTACTGGAGGAGACGGCGGCCCGGGTCGCGGCCTATCCGCTGCCCCCGGTCGACCGGCTGCGCCTCGTGCTGCGCGAGCACCTGCACCACATCGTGGATCCGGAGTACGCCTTTGGGAGCGCGGTCACCGAGCGGGAGATCGGCAACCTCAAGCCCGAGCACCTGGAGGACATCAGCCGCCGTCGCCGTGAGTACCGAGCGCTGGTACAGGGCCTCATCGAGGAATCGGTCGCGAGCGGCGACCTCCGCGTCGCGAACACCACGGTGGCGACACGCGCCGTGCTGAGCGTGGTCGTGCAGGTGCCGCGCTGGTTCTCCCCCTCGGGCGGCCTCGACATCGACGAGATGTCCGATGTGCTGTTGGAGTTGCTGCTACACGGCCTGGCGGGACCGCCGAAGCGGGAGTAAAACGTCGGCGGGGAGTCAGGCGCCAAGATACGTGTCCGGCACCGCCAGCCCCTGCAGGCGAAAGAACGAGAGCTGGTCGAAGTAGCCTCGCTGGAACACGATCTGGTCTTCGCGTACGTGGAAGAAGCCACACCCCGGAGCCCGTTCGGGTCACGCCACTCGAGGATCGCCCATTCGCCGTCCTCGAACACGTGCTCAGGTATACAGGTCATCTTGGCTCGGCCGAACTCGGTCTTAAACATCGCGCGAATCGCATCGCGGCCACGCAGCGGCTCCATCACCACCTGGTGGTTCGTCGCGTCCAGGGCATAGAGCGCGGTGAGTCCATCGATGTCGCCAGCGTTGAAGCGGGCGACCCAGGCTTCCACGACCTGCCTCGGTGTCATCGGCTAGTGCGTCCCCTCCGTGACCAGGAGCGGTGGCAGTCCCTGCATGCCGCGGAGCAGGTTCATCTCGCCTCGATGCCCGTTGAAGTGCCCCAGCATGTGCAGCGAGATCGCCTGGCCGACGCTCTCCGTACCGTTACGCGTCGGCACCTCGCGCTCCAGGTCGGCGTCGGTCGCAGACTCCAGGAACTCGCGCGTGCTGTCCCAGACCGCCTCCTGGTACTCGATGAAGGCCGCGATATCGGTGATCCGGACCTGCTGCGCGTCTTCGTCGGACTGCCCGGTGCCGAAGCCGTCCGCGGGCAGGCCGGTGCGCTGCGACCACGTCTCGTCCCAGATCGGCTGCTGCTGGCGCACGCGGCCGTTCATGATCAGGTCCTCGATACGCGCCGTGTGCCAGAGGCACCACGCGATCGAATGGCTCCCGTGCTCCGGCACGAAATGCAGCTGCTCGTCGGTCCCGTTGCGCGCATCCGTCAGTGCCCGGTGCGCAAAGCCCAGGCTGCTCTTGATGAAGTCGACCGTGGTCATTCCCGCGTGCCTCCGCTCGATGGGGCTCCAGACGGCTGTCCCACGCGCAGCCTAGCATGCGCGCCGCGCGTGGCCGGTTGACGCGCACCACCGCGCACCCCACGATGCGCCGCATGCCCGTCGCCTTCGGACTGAACCGCTTCGACTTCGCGACGCCGGACCGTTTCGCCGTGGACGTGGCGCGAGCCGAGGCGCTGGGCTGGGACTACGCTTTCGTCCCTGACTCGCAACTGCGACGGCACGACACCTATGTGCTGCTCTCGTTCGCGGCGAAAGCCACGAGCACCATCCGCCTCGGCCCGTTGCTCACCAACCCCGTCACGCGCCACGCGAGCGTCACGGCGTCCTCGATCTCCACCGTCGATGCGGTGTCCGAGGGACGCGCGATCCTCGGGCTGGGCGTGGGCGACACCGCCGTGCGGCTCGCCGGGCTGCGTCCGGCGCGTGTCGCGACGCTGGAGGCGGCCACGAGCACCATCCGCGCCTACCTGTCCGGCGAGTCGCTGGAGGTGGGGGCGGCACGGCCGGCAAGCCTCCCCTTCGCGCGCCCCGTGCCCGTGTGGGTCGCGGCAGCGGGCCCTCGGACGCTGCGTGCGGCCGGGCGCACGGCCGACGGCGTCTTCCTGCGTGTGGGCACCCATCCGGAGAACCTGCGCGCCGCGGTCGCCGCTGTGCGTGAAGGGGCGGCCGAGGCAGGACGCGACCCAGCCACGGTGCGCCTCGGGCTCGCGGTACACACGGCTCTGATGAACGATGCGAAGCGGGCGCTCGCCATCGGCAAGTCGATGGCGGCAGGGTTCTACGAGTACTCGCCGCACCTCTTCGACCTCGCGGGGCTGACGTGGGACGGGCCGCCCGTCCACGACCTGCAGAAGCTGGTGCGTCCGGACTTCCACCACCATCCGGACCTCGTCGAGTCCGGCGGCATTGTTGACTTCCTCCCGGAGGCCGCCGCCGACGCCTTCTGCTTCCGTGGGCCGGCCTCCGAGGTCATCGAGCAACTGCTGGATGTCCTCTCGCTGGGGATCACCTTCGACATCGTGGTGCCACATCCCGTGCCGAACCCGCCGCCACCCGGTACCGGCGAGGGGCCGGACTACATGGAGCGCATCGCCCGCGAGGTCATGCCGGCCGTCCGCCAGCGCGTCGCGTAGCCTCGACGTAGCCTCCGGCGCCGGCCACGCCGCGTGTTGTCCCCGTCGACCACAATGGATTGCACTGACCTGATGCGCGCATCCGAAGGGTGGGCGGATGGCGCTCGAGATCCCCCGCGACCGCAGCCCGGACAGCTCGCTCTGGCTGCTGCGCGATGGCTACCAGTTTATCGAGAAGCGGGCGCGCCGCTACGGCACGGACATCTTCGATACCCGGCTTCTGCTGCAACGGACTGTGTGTATGACCGGCGCCGAGGCCGCGCGCGCCTTCTATGAGCACGAGGCGCTGCAGCGGACCGGTGCTGGCCCAGCCCGAGTCCAGAGGACCCTCTTCGGCCAGGGCGGCGTGCAGGGTTTGGACGGGGCGGAGCACCGGCAGCGCAAGCAGATGTTCATGTCCCTGATGACGCCGGAGGCCATCCAGCGTCTCGCCGACTTCAGCGCCGAGCAGTGGCAGGCGCGGGCGGCGAGCTGGGCGGCCGCCGAGCGGGTGGTGCTCCTGGACGAGGCGGAAGAGTTGCTGTGCCGCGCGGTCTGCGCGTGGAGCGGCATTCCACTGCCGGAGCACGAGGTGGCCACGCGCACGCGCGACCTGGTGCTCATGTTCGAGAGCGCGGCATCCGTCGGCGTGAAGCACTGGCAGGGCCGCCTCGCGCGGCGGCGCGGGGAGGCGTGGGTCGCTGACCTCGTTCGCCGTACGCGCACGGGCGAGCTGTCCCAGGGGCCGGGTCAGGCGCTCGCGACGATCGCCGGGCATCGGGAGCCCGATGGGCGCCTGCTGGACGAACGGGTGGCGGCCGTCGAGCTGCTGAGCGTCCTCCGCCCGACCGTCGCCGTGTCGCGCTTCATCGTGTTCGTCGCGCTCGCACTGCAGTCGTCTGCCGGCAGCCGCGCGAAGCTGGAGGCGGGTGACCTTGACCCCGAGTGGTTCGTTCACGAAGTCCGCCGGTTCTACCCGTTCTTCCCCTTCGTCGTCGCTCGCGCGGGCGAGGACTTCGAGTGGGGTGGGTACCGCATCCCCTCGGGTGAGCGCGTCCTGCTCGACCTTTACGGCACGAATCACGACGCGCGCTGGTGGCCTCAGCCGGGGCGGTTTCAGCCGGAGCGCTTTCGCGACTGGACAGGCGACCCGTTCACGCTCATCCCACAGGGTGGGGGCGACCACTACGCCGGCCATCGATGCGCGGGCGAGTGGGTCACGATAGCGTTGATGAAGACCGCGCTGGCGTTTCTCACCACCTCGATCCGCTACGACGTCCCGGCGCAGGACCTCCGGGTCTCCCTCTCCCGTATTCCGGCGGCGCCGAGTAGCGGTTTCGTCATGAGCAACGTGCACCGCGCCTGACGCGAGCGCCGCGTCGGTGTGTAGACTCCCCCCGCAGGCGGATGCCGCAGTCCCCGATGGCACCCGCAACCTCGAGGGAGGGGCGACGATGCTCGAGCGCTTCAAGGTCCCCGTGGAAGACCGCGTCTACGTGCCCGCCGAGCAGATGCGGGAAATGACCGACGCCATCTTTCGCGGCGTCGGGCTGTCGGACGACGACGCCGCGCTGGCGGCGGACGTGCTCATCGCGAACGACCTGCGCGGGATCGAGTCGCACGGCGTCTCGAACATGCTTCGCTCCTACGTCGCGGGGTACCGCGCCGGCCGGCTCAACCCGCGCCCGGACGTCACCACCACCCGCGAGACGGCGACCACCGCGGTCCTGGATGGCGGTGGCGGCCTCGGACTCCACGTGGCGCCGAGGGCGATGGACGTCGCCATCGAGAAGGCGCGCGAGTTCGGCCTCGGCGCGGTGAACGTGAGCAACGTCGGCCACATGGGCGGCGCCGGCTACCACGCGCTGCGCGCCCTACCGCACGACATGATCGGCGTGGCGATGTCCGCGAGCGGCCCGGTGTCGGTGCTGCCGACGTTCGGCGCCGTTCCCCGTCTCGGCACGAACCCGATGGCGTGGGCGGCGCCGGCCGAGGAGATGCCGCCCTTCCTGCTCGACATGGGCACGTCGCAGGTCGCCCAGAACAAGCTGCGGCTGGCGCGTCGCGTCGGCGCTCAGGTCGAGCCTGGGTGGATCGCCGGTCCCGCCGGCGACCCGATCATGGAGCGCATCCAGGTGCCGGACGAGTGCTACCTTCTACCCCTCGGCGGCACGCGCGAGCAGGGCTCGCACAAGGGCTTCGGGCTCGGCGCCATCGTCGACATCATGTGCAGCACGCTCACGGGCCTCGGAGCGGGCTTCCTGGCGCTGACGCCCGGCTTCCACCTGCTCGCGTATCGCATCGACGCCTTCGTCGACCCCTCGAAGTTCAAGCGCGACATGGACGGCTTCCTGCGAGGGCTCATCGAGACGCCGCCCGCGCCCGGCCACGCCCGCGTCGTCTACCCAGGGCTGCTCGAGGCGGAAGAGGAGCAGGTGCGCCTCGCAGAGGGCATTCCGTACCACACCGAGGTGATCGAGTGGTTCCGCACCACCGCGCAGGAGATGGACCTCCGCTTCGAGTTCCTGGAAGCGGAGGCAGGCGAAGGGGCCCCGGCATGACCACCAGCGGCCAGCCGCAGTCCGCCGAGTCGCGACTCATCGTGACCGCGCACACCGATGTCGAACCTGTGCCGTCGCGCGGCGACCTGCTGGTGCGGCGGGTCTTCGAGGCGGGGCGGACACCCTTCGAGAGTTCGTTCCAGTTCGTGCTGCACAACCGCATCCCGGCGGGCGGCGCCAACCAGCGACACGTCCACGAGGACGTCGAGAAGGTCTACTACTTCCTGAGCGGCAGCGGCTCCGTGAGTTGCGGCCCCTGGACGAAGGACGTGCAGGGTGGAGACTTCCTCTTCTTCCCCGCCGCCATCGAACACGAGATCCATGCGGACGCGGACGCCGACCTCGACTTCATCGTCTGCGCCGCCCGCACGCTCGAGGCGCCTCGGGGGCTCGAGGGCGCGTAGGGGAGCGCCTAAGCCGTCCGCGTCGCCCCGCTGTCGTGGAGCGCGGCGAGTTCGTCCCAGGTGAACCCCGCCGTGAGCAGGACCTCCTCAGTGTGCATGCCGAGGGGCGGGCCGGAGCCCTGGATGCGCGGTGGCGTGGCGCTCATGTGGATCGGGACGCCCGGCACGCGCATGTGGCCGAGGTGCGGCGAGTCGATCTCCTGCAGATAGCCGTTCGCCCAGTACTGCGGGTGCTCGGACATCCCGGCGTAGTCCAGGACGGGCGCATGCGGCACGTCGGCGTCCGCCAGGGGGCCGAGCCATTCCTCCATCGGCCGGGTGCCGAAGACCCGGTCCAGCTCGACTACCAGTTCGTCCTTGTACTTCGCGCGGCCCCACGGGTCCTTGAAACGCTCGTCCGCCTGCAGCGCCTCGTCGCCGAGGGCCTCCGCCATCCGCTCCCACATGTCCTGCGCGTTGGTCGCGATAGCGATGTGGCGGCCGTCCGCGCACTCGTAGTTCGTGTACGTGGCGGCGCGGCGGCGCTGGAAGCCGCTCTGCTTGCCGCTGCGCAGGTACTCGTAAATCTGCTTCGACTGCATCGCCACCATGCCGCCGATGAGCGAACCGTCGATGTGCTGGCCGATGCCGTCGCGTTCGCGCACCATCAACGCGGTAGCGATGCCGAACGCGAGGAGCATCGCGCCGATCTGGTCGGCGAAGCCCCCGATGAGCGCGTGCGGTTCGCCGCCGGGGCCTTCCCCCTGCTCGTACATCACGCCGCTCAGCGCCTGTGCCACGTGGTCGTAGCCACCTCGATGCGCCCACGGGCCGCTGCGGCCCCATGCCGAGGCGGAGGCCATGATGATGTCCGGGCGCAGCGCCTTCAGGTCCTCGTAGCCGAGCCCCAGGCGCTCCATCACGCCCGGCCGGAAGTTCTCCACCACCACGTCGCAGGTCGGCACCAGCCGCCGCACCGCGTGGACCGCGCCGGGCTGCTTGAGGTCCAGCGTGATGCTCTTCTTGCCACGGTTGTGGCCCTCGAAGTACGACGAGAAGCCGTCCGGCCCCAGCCCGTTCGCGCGCCCGGATTCGCCGCCGGGCGGTTCCACCTTGATCACCTCGGCGCCCATGTCCGCGAGGAGCAGCGTGGCGAAGGGGCCCTGCTGCGCGCGGGTGAAGTCGAGCACGCGGACGCCGTGCATCGCCGGCCAGCGGCCGTCCGCCGCCGGCTCGACGCCCGGGTCCAGCCAGCCCTGCTGCTGCTCGATGGTGGTCATGGGTACCTCCGTGGTCCGTCGTCCGGTCGCCGTGCCGCTCGCCTCCCGGCCGTTGGTACGATGCGCTACCGGCAGATACCAACGGCGTTGTGGCGGATCGACATGACGCGCGCTAGCGTACCGGGTCGCACCAGATCCGCGCAGCGCCATGCCGCGACGGCAGGCACGAGGGGGACAGATGGCGATCGTTGAGACGGAACACAGCGACGGGATCATGGTGGTCCGCATGAACCGGCCGGAGCGCCTGAACGCGCTCGGCAGTGAGTTGCGGGCGGCGCTGGGCGAAGCGTGGGAGGAGTTCCGGGACAGCGACTCCGAGGTCGCCATCTACACCGGCACCGGCCGTGCGTTCTGTGCAGGTGAGGACATGAAGGAGACGCTGGAGCGGGGCAAGACCCGCGCTCCCGGGACCGCCGGCGGTTCGAACCCGTTCACCGAGGGCACGCTGGACAAGCCGGTGATCGCGGCCGTGAACGGCTACGCGATGGGCGGCGGCTTCCAGCTCGTCGAGCGCTGCGACCTGCGTGTCGCGGTGCGCGGCGCCGTCTTCGAGATGTCCGAGGCGAAGCGATGGCTGCTCGGCGGCTACGCGCACGGCACGGTGGGGAACGTGTCGCACGCCGTGGCCACGGAGATGGCATTCGCCTACCGCTTCACCGCCGAGCGCCTGTACGAGGTCGGCTACCTCAACCGCCTCGTGGACCCCGAGGACCTGATGCCGGCCGCGCGTGAGATGGCGGAGCACTTGCTCACGCTGCCGCCCGCCTCGCGCGTGAACACACTCGCGATCATGCGCGCGATGCGCCCCGCCCCCTCCGAGGAGATCGAGCGCCTGGCGGACCGCCTCCGCGACCACGGCGCGAAGAGCGACCTGATGGAGTCACGCGCCGCCTTCGCGGAGAAGCGCAAGCCCAACTTCAAAGGCTGGGACGACCCCGCGGACCGCGCCCGGACGCCCGGGCTGGAGTAGGTGCCCGAATGAGAGCGGGGCGCCCGAGCGCCCCGCTTCGTTGTCTTGACGTCGAGCGGCCTAGTCGCGGAACGGGCCCTTCAGCTCGATGCCCTGGGCGTTGAGCAGGTCCTTGTCGTAGACCACGTTGCCCGTGTACTTCTGGGCCGGCTGCTCGCAGATCCACACGGTCGCCTGGCCCATGTCGTCGGCCGTCTCGAAGTCCAGGTTCGGGTTCTCGCGGTCGTTTGCCGCGTAGAGGTTGCCGGGTGTGGCGACACGGCCCTGAGGCGAGAGCACGTTCACCGAGATGTTGTCCTGCTGCAGCATGGCCGCCTGGCGCTGCGAGAAGTGCTCCAGCATCGCCTTTTCGCCGCCGTAGAAGATGTCGCCGCCCCGCTTCTGCTGGTTCTCGGTGTACGGGCCGGGTCCGAGGGGGACCGCACCGCCCGAGGAGATGTTGATGATGTGGCCACCACCGGCGGCGCGCATGTGCGGAATGGTTGCGCGCATCGCCAGGATATAGGAGCGCTGGTTCACCTCCAGGCTCAGGTCGATGTGGTTCTCCTTGACGGTCTCCAGGTTGCCCGGCACGAAGATCGCCGCGTTGTTGATCAAGATGTCGAGCCGGCCCCATTCAGCGACGAC
>WHSU01000014.1 GCA_009379925.1 Dehalococcoidia bacterium
ACGCCTCGGGCTCCCCATGCGGGATCCCGGGCCAGGTCCCCGCTTCCACACAACACCGCGCAGATCGGCGCCACGCGCCGGTTGGGAGACTGTTTTGGTTAAGCGACTTCTTCTTTCGCTGCTCATCGTGGGCGGCGTCGCGACTCGGGGACTCGTCGCTTCCGGGACTCGTTCAGCCTCTCGACCCCTGCACCCACGACCAAAGGAGGTGCGAGGGGATAGACCGAACCAGCCGAGGGGCGCCTCGCGCGACCTCGGCGGCCTGGGCGTTCACCTGCCCGGTCCACACGTTCGAATCATGGCTGCCGCTCCCAGCGTGGCGCGGCTCTCGAGAGGACAAATACTGTGTTCAAGCGCGTTCTGGCCGCCGTTACCGTCGGTGGCATTCTCGTGGCTTCGTCCGTCGCCGCTGCGTCGGCGCTGCAGGCCAATGGCCCGCTGGGCAACACCGTCACTGAGCAGGCCGGCGTCGCCGCCGACTTCTCCTGCGATGAGGACGGCGTGACGGCGGGCGTGTTCGGGGTGGAGCTGAACGACCAGAGCGTCCGCAACCTGGTGGTGAGCGGTATCCACGAGGACTGCTTCGGCTCCGTCCTCGGCTACAAGGTGGAGAACGCCGCTGGCGTCGCGCTCGCCCAGGGCGACCTCGTCATCGACGAAACCACCGAGACGAAGAACATCGGCGCGATCTCGATCGCCGACATCGAGAAGATCATCCTGGTGATCATGGGCTAGGTCTGAGCCGGACCTCGGCGGGGGCGACGCGACAGCGCCGCCCCCGCACCTACTCCCCTGGATGGACCGGACAACATGAAGAAGCGGATCGCCCTCCTGCTGACCGTGGTCGCCGTGCTGGCGTGGGCGGTGCTGTTCCGGCCGCTCTTTCTCGGCGGCCCCGCCAGCTTCGTGATCGTCTCCGGCGTGAGCATGCGGCCGACGATGCACACGGGCGACCTGGCGGTGCTGCACCGGGAGTCCGAGTACGCACCCGGCGACGTGGTCGCGTTCAAGACGCCCGAGGGCGGGTTGATCATCCACCGCATCGTCGGTGGGGACGCCGAGCAGGGCTTCGTCATGCAAGGGGACAACCGCGACCACATCGATGAGTGGCACCCGAAGCCAGACGACATCCTGGGCAGCCTCTGGCTGCACGCGCCGGGGCTGGGCGACCGCCTGCTCTGGCTGAAGCAACCTCAGAACATCGGGATGCTGATGGCCGCGCTGATCGCGGTCCCCATCCTCTACACGACCGACACGCGACTGCGACGAAGACGAGGACACCCCATGGCACCGAAGCATCAGAACGCGCGGCCGGCCTCGGACGCCGGTGGGAACACCCTCGGTGAGCCGCCGGGCGGGTGGCCGGTCTTCGGTGGCCTGGTGGCGGCCGGCGGCCTCTTCCTGCTGCTGGGCGTGCTCGGCGTGCTCGCCTGGCGGCAGCCGGCGACCGAAACGGAGCAGGCCACCATCGAGCGCTACACGCACTCGGCCAGCTTCGACTTCACCTTCCTGATGGCTCCCTCCACCCTCTACCCGACCGGCCGCGTGCGCGGCGAGGCGGCCGAGGACGGTCCCGTCACCACCTCACAGCCCGTCTACACCCGGCTGGCCGATGAGCTGGTCGTCAACCTCGACTACCTCCTCGAAGGCGCGGCGCTCGAGGGCGTGAGCGGCACCGTGGCCGCCGAGCTGCTCGTGCGCGCGGGCGAGGACGGCTGGGTGCAGACCTCGGTGCTCAGTGAGCCGGAGGCCTTCATCGGCACCAGCCTGGAGCGCACGTTCCGCTTCGACCTGGCCCAGGTGAGCGCGACCATCGCGCGCATCGAGGAGGAGATCGGCTACTCGGCCGGGTCCTACGAACTCGTGCTCGCGCCTCGGCTGGACGTGACCGGCACCGCCGCCGGCCAGCCCTTCGAGGGGACCTTCACCCCACAGTTCGTCTCCAGCTACTCCGAGACGCAGATCGACCCCGGCGCAACGAGCGTCACGGAGCCGGTGACGGCGACCGAAATCAACTCAAGCGGGACGCACGTGGGCCTCGGCCCGGTCTCGCTGCCGACGGTGCCCGCGCGCTGGCTCGCCATCCTCGGCGCTCCGGTCGCCCTGGCCGTCGCGGCGGGCCTGGCGGCCGTCGCCTTCCTGGGGCTGGGCCGCGACGAGGAGACGCGCATCCGCGCGCGCTACGGTTCGATGCTGCTTGCCGTCGATGGCGCCGGGCGCTCACCCGAGCAGGCGATCCGGGTCGCGACGTTCGAGGACCTCGTCCGCGTCGCGAAGCTGGACGGCAGCCTGGTACTGCACGCCTCCGACGCGGACGGGCACCGCTACTTCGTCCGCAGCGGCCTCGGCACGTACGAGTACGTCGTCTCGCGGGACACCTCGATGGCTGAGTCGAGCCGGGGCACGCTGCACCCGCGACGCGCGGAGGCCTAGCCATGAAGCGTTGGCTGCTCGCCCTCCTCGCCGGCGCCGTACTGGTCAGCACCGCGGTGGCCAGCGCGGCCGCCCTGGAGGTGCGGGGCGGCACGATGCAGGTCTTCACCTTCGACTTCGACTTCGAGGTCCCCGCTCCGGGGCCCGTCACCGACCTCGGGTGCACGTTCGCGCAGGGGACGGGGACGCTGGCCTGGGGTGCCGTGCCGGGCGCCGAAGGCTACCGCGTCTACCGCTCCCCGTCCGGCAAGGAGTACACCGAGCACTCGGTGGTCACTGAGCCGCTGCAGACCATCAGCACGCAACTCGGCCACTTCTACGCCGTGGCGGCGTTCAACGCGACCGGCGAGAGCGCGCTGTCCGCACCGGTGCACTGCCCGACCAGCGATAAGTCCGCGGGATCCGCCGGCCCGGGCGAAACGAGCGACGACCCTGGGACACCGTCGCTGCTCACGGACGAGGCCGAGGGCGGAGACCCGACGCCGCCGCCCACCCCCGAGGAGGCGGGCGGCGAGGCGGATGATGACTCAGAGGGCGACTCGGGGATCGACTCGGGGAGCGGCCACGAGTAGCCGTGGTGGGGACGCCTCGCCGGCTACCCCGGCAGGCGTTCCGCCCTCACGACCGTGCGGCTGGCGTAGCTGGCCGTGTCCCAGTCGAACTCGCCACCACACGTGAAGAGCGTGATGGAGTCGACGGGCACCTCACTGCTCCAGATGTCGCTCCAGTCCGTGGAGGAGGCCTGTAGGTCACGGATCCAGGTGACGGAATAGGTATAGACGCCGCCCGCGTACTCCACCTCGATGAGGTCGCCGGGGCTGAGCAGACGGAGACCGCTCAGGACCGCCTGGCCCCGGTAGTGGACGTCCCCCGCGTAGTAGACGATGTCGTTGTAGTCCACGTGGCCGCCGAAGATCGCGTTGCCGCCCTGGCCCGGCTCGCCACCCATCCCGTCCCACGCACTCATGTCGTACCACGTGACATCGGAGGGTCCACTGGGGAGCGGCATGTGGTCGCCGTCCACGTAGCGGGCGGTCATCGCGGAATCGACGCCCAGCTTCGGGATGCGGAGGTACCCGGCCGTGGCGTCCGGGGGTGCCCCGTACTCGGCGATCAGTTGCTGCAGGTTATCGATGACCGGGATCCCCGGCGTGGGCGTCGGCGTCGCCTCGTCTTCAGGCGTCGACGTGGCCGTCGCGGTGGCCTCGTCGGGTTGTTGCCGCGCGACGCGCACACCGCCCAACTCGAGTCCGTCTGCCGGCTGCATCGCAAGCAGGATGAGCATGACGAAGGCGATCACGCTTCCACCCACCACACCGACGCGTGAGGCCAGGCCCAGCCTTCCCCACCACTCCATCGGGTCGAATCCCCTCAGCCTCATCCACGGACCTTCCGAACCCCGCCGCCACAGCCAGCATGTCCGCGCCTCGGTCAGGCGCACTTCCAACGTAAGGGGAGTCCCGGTTATCCGCTCGCCCGCCGGAAAACGTCAGGCGGGTGTCAGCCCTCGATGGCGGGCGGGGGATCGCCTCAGCCAGCAGGAGGCCTGGCGGTCCGGGCCCGGAATCCCAAGTGATATGAGAACGCAAGGGTCGTTTACGCCATTGCTGCGCATTCCTCATGCTGGCTCGGGCATGATGATCGGCAACACACTGAACCGTCCGACCACGTCACATCGACCGATGCTCGAAGCGACAGAAAGGGAGCGGCCGTGCCAGACCGTCCGTTCGCCACGCAGTCCGCCGTGTCCAGCGCCCCCACACCTCTTGACACCATCGAGCATGCGCAGCCGGTCTATGACGTCCCGCCTGAGGACGAACCGGCGTACCTCCGGCGGTCCTACGAGGCCTACGTGGGCGAGTACAACAGCCTGGTACGCGAGTTCTGGGACCTCGCCAGCCGCGGCGAGCTGGATGCGGCGCACCACCTCCGGGAACGCATCGAAGGCTTCTGGCCGCACCCCTCGACGCTGGCGGACTCTCCGTGGGTACCGGCCGATGCGCGTCGCCTGCGACCGCTACCGGCTCCCGGCGACCGCTAGCGTCGCCAGCGAATCGACTCCGTCTACATCTGGTACCGGCAGCCCCTGCCGTGTACCTTTGCGCGCAATCCCGTCGCTGAGAGAGGGCGCGGTTGCCGTACGTCAAGCATCGAGGCTTCCGGCTGCACTACGAGACGGCGGGCGAGGGTCCGCCGTTAGTACTGCAACACGGCTTTGGCGGCAGCGGCAGGCGGTGGCGCAAGCTCGGCTACGACGCGGCGCTGGCCGGGCGATACCGGCTGGTCATGCCGGACGCGCTGGGCCACGGCGCCAGCGACGGACCTCGCGAGTCCGCGGCGTACAGCGAGACGCAGCGCTGCGGGGATCTGCTGGCGGTACTGGACCATGCGGGCATCGAGCGGGCGCACCTCTTCGGCTACTCCCTCGGCGGCCGGCTCGTGCTGCGCACGGCGATCCTGCATCCGGAACGAGTCGGTGCGCTCGTCGTGGGCGGCATTCACCCCTTCCTGCCGCCCGCGGGGCGTGGGCCCCTCGACCGTCGGGCGCTCCGGGCACTCGACGACGGCGCGGGCGGCGGCCGTGGCCCGATCCGCCGGCGCATGATCGACCGGGCGATGGGCGAGGCGCTGCGCTGGGCCTGGCGCCTCCGAGGTCGCAACCCGCACGCGCTGGCTGCACTCGTACGTTACTCCCAGGAGCACGCCAGCAGCCTGGAGGAGCACCTGGGTGGCGTCGACCGGCCATGTCTGATCTTCGGCGGGGACGCCGACCCCATCGCTCCAGCGGAGCTGCTCGCGCGCTTCGCGGCCGGTGTCCCGGGCGCCGAGTTGTTCCTGGTACCCGGCGCCGGTCACGAGGCCCTGGAGCGACGCGATGAGGTGCTCGCACACGTCGAGCCGTTTCTCGCGCGCGCGGTGGAAGCGGAGGGCGCGGAGGGCCAGGCGGCCGGGGCCGGGCCGGGCGCCTAGCCGCCGGGAACGCCGTCGCGCGCGGCCTGCACGTCCGGCTCCGCGATCAGAGCGCGCCTCGCCTCCGCCCACGACCGAATCTCACGGGCGAGCACCTTCACGTGCGGCTCCACGAAGATGTACGGGTGCAGCCCCGGCACGTCGTGGACCTCGATGCCGCGAAGGGCGACATCGCCCCATCCGAGCGTGCGATCGGCGCGCATGCCGGGGTTCTGGATCTTCCCTCGGAAGAGCGCGATGTCGGCATCGAGCGGAAGGGGGACAAAGCCGTCCAGCGCATCCAGGTTCGCCTGGCGGCACGCGAGCGCGCCGGGCGGAGGCCGCCGGCCGGTCTTCAGGGCGATCGCCCGAGAGCGCTCGCCCATGCCCAGGGTGCGCAGGGAGCGCCGCAGGATCCCTCGCATCGGCTCCCGCAGATAGGCTCGCTTTCGCGGCCAGCTGAGCGGCATGAACGTCTGCAGGTGAAATACCCACACTTCGGCACGGTGGCGGCGCCGGGCGAACCACGAGGCGCGCGTGGCCTCCCGGTCGCGGTCTGGCCTCGGCGGGTCGAGCAGGCCGAGGAACACCTGCTCGCCATCCTGAAGCAGGCGCGCGGCCATCTCCCAGGCGACGGATCCACCCATCGAGAAACCGAGAAGGAAGTAGGGCCCGTGCGGCTGGTGAGCGCGCAGCTGTGACAGGTGGTCATCGGCGATAGCGTTCATCTCGTCGAGTGGCGCCGTGCCGTCCCACATGCCTCGGGACTCGAATGCGTAGACTGGCTGGCCGTCGCCCAGGAGCGGCGCCAGCCTGAGGTACTGGAAGACGGTGCCAGTAAAGCCGGGCAGGAAGTACAGGCTGGGGAGGTGACCCTCCTCACGCAAGGGGATGAGCGTCGGACGGGGTTCTCCTGACGGATCATCGTCGATGCTGGCCGGGCGCTGGTAGCGCTTCGGCCTCCGCCGCGCGCGCGGCGACGGAGGTGTGGACTCAACCTGGCTCATCGGGTGGAAGCTCCTGCGCGGGCGGTACTCCGCCTGATGGCCGTGTACCACGGTGGAGCGCACGATACCGCGCTCAACGTGCCTGAGTCGCCAATAACCTGTAAGAAGGGCTCAGCGCCGGCTGCGATGGACCCGCTGGACGCGAGCGCGTAGCCACCCGCGGAGGGTGAGCGAGGCCGCCGCGCCGGCGATGAACCCGGCGGCATGGGCCTGCCATGCGACGCCCGGCTGCTGGACGGCGAACTGGCTGAAGAACCACAGCCCGAGGAAGAGCACCGCCGGCACCGGGAGCACGAAGTAGCCGACCAGCGCCAGCACCTGCGCCCTCGGGAAGAGCACCAGGTACGACCCGAGCACCCCGGCGATAGCGCCGGACGCGCCCACGATGGGGATGGTGCTCGCGGGGTTCAGCGCGACAAACGCGAGCGTTGCCGCGATCCCCGCCACCAGGTACAGGACGGCATAGCCGAGGTGGCTGTAGACCTCCTCCACGTTGTTCCCGAAGATCCAGAGGAACCACATGTTGCCGGCCAGGTGGAGCAGTCCACCGTGCAGAAAGAGCGACGTCACGACCGAAAGCGGCACTTGCTTGTCAGGGAACGCGGCGGTCGCGGCCGAGGGGTCGATACAGGTCTCGGCGTTAATCTCGCCAACGGAGAGCGGCGCGCCCTTCGTCACCTCGCACGGGACGGCCGCGTTGGCGTACAGGAACTCCGTTTGCCCCTGCGGGTTGCCCTGCGGCTGCCAGAGGAAGAAGACGAGGACGTTCGCGAGGATCACCGCCAGCGTCAGGACCGGCGTGGTGCGAGTGTGGTTCAAGTCCTGGATCGGGAACAATCGGCAGCCTCGCCTCTGTCTACCGCTCGCCCATCCTACGGGCACGGTACGCTGCGAGTGCGCCGGAGGAGGCACGATGGGCGAGTTGACCGAGCGCGAGGTCGCACGTGTGCAGGCTGTGGCTGCACCGAACTACGCTCCGCTGCCCGTCGTAATCGCCACCGCTGAGGGCTGCCGAGTCACGGACATCGAGGGCCGCGAGTACTTGGACCTGTTGGCCGCCTACGGTGCGGTGAACCAGGGCCATCGCCATCCGCGGATCGTCGAGGCGATGCGCCAGCAGCTCGAGCGCGTCACGATCACCTCGCGCGCGTTCCATAACGACCGCATGGCGACGTTCCTGGAGCGGCTCTGCGCCGTCTCCGAGACCGACCGCGCGCTGCCAATGAACACAGGCGCCGAGGCGGCGGAGACGGCGATCAAGGCGATGCGGCGTTGGGGCTACTCGGCGAAGGGCATCCCAGAGGGCGAAGCGGAGATCATCGTCTGTGAGGGCAACTTCCACGGCCGCACCACCACGATCGTCGGTTTCTCCTCCGACCCCCGCGCCCGCGAGGGCTTCGGGCCCTTCCCGCCGGGCTTCGTCAGCGTCCCCTTCGGTGACGCTGGAGCGCTCGAGGCAGCCATCACGCCTCGGACTTGTGGGTTCCTGGTCGAGCCGGTGCAGGGCGAGGCTGGTGTGATCCTGCCGCCGCCGGGCTACCTGGCGAAGGCCCGCGAGATCTGCACCCGGCACGAGGTACTGCTTGGCCTGGACGAGATCCAGACGGGCTTCGGGCGCGCGGGCGCCATGTTCGCCGCCGAGCACGAGGGGGTGGCGGCCGACCTGGTCATGCTGGGCAAGGCGCTTGGTGGCGGCCTGTACCCCGTCTCTGCCGTAGTGGGGCGTGACGACGTGCTCTCGCTGTTCGCTCCCGGCACACACGGCAGCACCTTCGGCGGCAATCCGCTGGCCGCCGCCGTCGGCATCGCGGCCATCGATGTCACCGTCGAGGAGGGCCTGCCGGGGCGCGCCGCCGTCCTCGGACCGCGGTTCCGCGAGGCACTGTAACCGCTCGCGGGCTTGCCTCACGTGCGCGACATCCGCGGCATGGGACTGATGAGCGCGATCGAGTTTGTGGACCGTCGTGCGCGGCGGCTGGCCGAGGCGCTGCTCGAGCGCGGCCTGCTGTTGAAAGAGACGCACGGCACGACGCTTCGCGTGACGCCGCCGCTGGTGATCGAGGAGGAAGACCTGCTGGGCGCCGCAGCCACGATCGTCGAGGTGTGCGCGGACGGCGAGTAGCCGGAGCCGGCCGTCAGAGGATGCGCTTGCCGAAGATCGAGAGCACCAGCTCCGCGGCCAGCTCCGCCGTGGCATTGCGGTCGTCCAGGCTGGGGTTCACCTCGGTCACGTCGACGCCGGCGAGGCGCCCGGATTCGGCGATCACCTCCATCAGCAGGTGTGACTCGCGGTAGGTGAGGCCGCCGCGGACGGGTGTGCCGACGCCCGGTGCGACCTCCGGGTCAACGGCGTCCATATCGAGGCTGACGTACACACCGGCCGTACCCCGCCCGGCGATGGCGAGCGCCTCCCCGGCGACAGCCGCGATGCCCCGCCGGTCCACCTCGGACATGGTGAAAGCGCGGATCCCGTGCTGGCGGATCAAGTCGCGCTCCCCCGGGTCGAGGTCACGAGAGGCGATGAGTACGGCGTGTTCGTAGTGGACCGCGGGTGACAGGCCGGGGACATCCGTCAGCAGGTCGGGACCGTGCCCGAGCAGGGCGGCGAGCGGCATGCCGTGGACGCTGCCGGAGGGCGTGGTCTCCGGCGTGTTGATGTCGCCGTGCGCATCGACCCAGATCAGCCCCAGCGGCCGGCCGCGCTCGCGATGCACGCGCGCGGCGCCTCCGACCGAGCCGAGCGACAGGCTGTGGTCGCCGCCAAGCACCAGCGGCACCTGCTCCTCGCGTACCGCGGACGCGACGGCGTCCGCGAGCCGCCGGCAGACGGCGGCGATCGGTTCGCCGAAGCGCAGCCGGGTATCGCCCACGTCGGACAGCTCCGGGATGGGCGCCGCGAAGTTGCCGCCGTCCTCCACGGCGTGCCCGAGCGCGCGCAACCGGCCAAGCAGTCCGGTCAGCCTCAGCGCGCTGGGGCCCATATCTGTGCCGCGCGTGCGAGCGCCGAGGTCCATGGGGACACCGACGACGCGAATGTGGCTCACGACGCCTCCGCGTCCGTTGCGGGCGCCGGGACAGGCTCGATGCCCGCGCGGCGCAGGCGCTCGTCCAGCAAGCGGAGGTTGCCGGGCCCTTGGTCGCCGTTGTTCGTGTTCATCACCAGGTGTACCTCCTCCGCCTCGTCAGCCAGTGCGCCGATCCTCGACACCCACTCGTCCAACTCCTCCGGTGAGTACCAGTAGTCGAACCGCTCGGCCGAAGTGCGCGTGCGCGCCTCCCACATCTCGGTGTTGCGTCCGTGAAAGCGGACGAACGCCAGCTGGTTCGTCGACGCCGCGACCGGCGGGACGGACGAGGAGAAGCCCTGCGGCTCATCGACGCAGATGAACGTGAAGTCCAGGTCACCGAGGAACGCCAGCGTGTCCTCCTGGTTCTCGGCGTTCAGCCAGATCTCGTTCCGGAACTCGATGGCGGCGCGGTACGGGCCCAGGCGCTCGCGGATCTCCTCGAAGTAGGACTTCGTCGCGCGGTTCGGGAATACCCACTTTGGGAACTGGAAGACGATGACGCCCAGTTTGCCCGCATCGTGCAGCGGCAGGAGCGCATCGATGAAGGTCGACCAGCAGAGGTCAACGACGTCCGGTGGTGCGTCCTTGCGGTAGAGGTTGCGCGCCTTCGCCAGGTCTGGCGGCATCACCTCTTTGATCGCCTTCGGCAGGCGCTGGACCGGTGTGGGGTGCTCCGTGAAGAGCGAGTACGCCTTCACGTTGAACGTGAAGGCACGCGGCGTCCGCTCGACCCAGGCGCGCGAGGTCGCCTCGGTTGGAAGGCCATAGTAGGAACTATCCGCCTCAACGAGGGGGAACCGCGAGGCGTAGAAGCGCAGGCGCGCCTCGGCGCTCGTGGCCTCCGGCGGGTAGAACTTGCCGCTCTCGATGAGCGGCTTGTCCGCCCACGAAGCGGTACCGAGGAGGACGCGTGCGGCCATGGAGCCAGCCTACCGCAGACGGCCGTCCGTCCGCCCTCGGCGGGTGGCCCGCCACCTACTATCGGACGATGCGGGCGAAACTCCGTGCCACCGACCGCTGGGGCGTTGGGCAGCGCGCGGCCGCGGCCGCCGGGGGCATCGGGACGCTCTGCGTGCTGGCCGCCGCACTCTGGTTCGCATCTCCATGGATCCGCGCGACGGTGTTGCTGCTCGATGTCGTGCTCACCCCGCCCGTCCGCCCGATCACCTGGATCACGCCCGAGCCCACCGTGGAGCACCTCATGCTGGCGGACGGCGAGGCCGTCCTCGTACTGCCCGGCAGCCCGCACCCGTCGCCCGGGCTGGTCCTCGTGCTCGGCGCGCAGGCAGCCGATCCGGACGACCCGCGCGTGGTGCGGCTGCTCGATGCCCTCGCGCGCAGCGGGCTGGCCGTGCTGATGCCGCGCCTCGAGGAGCTGGACGCGGGCGTGCTCGGACCGGCCACCGTGGACCGTCTGGTCGAGGCGTTTCGGGCGCTGGAGGGCGACCCACGCGTCGACGGCGCGCGCGTCGGGTTCATGGGACTTTCGGCGGGCGGATCGGTCGCGATGGTCGCAGCCGCCGACCAGCGCATCGCGGCCGACACATGGCTGGTGGTCGCCGTCGGTCCGTACTACGACGCTACGACGCTGGTCGTGGAGGTCTCGTCCCAGACGGCCGCCGGCGCACAAGGGCTCGAGCCGTGGACACCCGCGCGCATCACTCGCGACACTCTGCGTTCGACGCTGCTCGACGCCCTGCCGCTCGAGGAGCGCACATCCATCGAACACGACACAGCGCCTGCATCGCATGCCGGTCAGGTGGTCGCGGCACTCCTCGACGGGCCGAGCCGCGAGGATGCCGAGGCGCTGGTCCGTGACCTACCGGTGGTTCTGGCGGCGCGGATCGCGTCCATCGATCCGGCCGCGCGCATCGAGGGGTTGCGGGCGCCGGTCTACGTGTTGCACGACCGCGAGGACCGCTACATCCCCTGGCGGCATTCGGTACGTCTGGCCGAGGACTATGAAGACACGCGGCTGGAACTGGTGGACCTCTTCGACCACGTCGAACCGGAGTCGTTCGACCTGGGGATCCTGCTACGCGATGGTGCTCGGGTGGTGGACCTAGTCGCCGCGGTCATGGCCGCCGCCCGCTGAGGCCGGGCGGCGGCCGAGGGGTGGCTCAGCGTACCCGCACAGACCTCTGCGGTCGCGCCCCGTCGGCCTTCGCGGCCCGGCGGGCCGGGAGGCGGTAGCCCAGTTCATACAGGCGCCGAAGGCTGTACTCGTAGCCGCACGCGGCACAAAAGAGGTCGGCGCCGCTGGACAGCACCCGGGCCGAACAGCGCGGGCAACTGAGCCGTCCATTCTCCTGGAGCGGGGGTGGCACTTCATGCGGTATGGAATCGCTGGCAACGGTTGTCATAGCCTGAGGTGTCCTCTCCGGTGCGGTGGCAATACAGGCACGCTAGCCCGCTGCCGATCTCGCGCGCATGAATGCCCGGACTGGCTACCTCGCAAAAAGGATGCAGTGAGTTATGACGTGCAGGCGCCTAACCTACGCGCCTCAGCCGCGCCGGAGCCCGATCACCTCTACCTGCGTGTACATGAAGAAGGCTTCCGGATCGGCGGCCCAGGCGCGCCATCCGGCGGCAACCGCCTCCATCTCGGCGCGTGTCGCGATGCCGTACTCCATCGCCTGCGCGCCGAAGCTGGACTCCAGCGTGCGGTCCGCCCACGACTCGCCCCAGTTCGACGTGGACGCGGGGTCGGTCATTATCTGGACCGTCCCCGTCACCTCGATGTCCGCGAAGCCGGCGGCACGTACCCACGAGGGCAGGCGCCGCCCGGCGTCCGCGTCCGCCCAGTTGCGCGTCGCGACCGCGTGGTAGACCTCGAGCCACCGGTCGATCGCGTCGGACTTCGGCCAGGCCACCATCGTCGCGTAGTCGGCGTCCCGCACTGCGACGAGGCCGCCCGGCCGCAGCACACGCGCCATCTCCCGCAACGCATCGACGGGGCGGGCGAGGTGCTGCAGTACCTGGTGCGCGTAGGCGACATCGAAGGAGGCGTCCGGGTAGGACAGTCCGTAGATGCTCTCCGCCGCGAAGCGCAGGTTGGTGACGCCCTCGGCCGCCGCGCGGGCGCGGGCCTCCTCCACCACCTCCGGGACGACATCGGTGCCCACGGTCTCGCCGGGGGCGACGGCGCGCGCGAGGCCGATCGTGATGCTGCCGGGGCCGCACCCGACATCGAGCAGCCGCATCCCGGGGCGCAGCCGCGGCAGCAGGAACGCTGCGTCACGCTCGGCGGTGCGCCGGGCGTGCTGACCCACCACGGAGGCGTGGTGGCCGTGTGTGTAGACGTCGGGCCGGTCCGAGGACTGTTCAGGCGCGGGCATGACGCGGATGATAGGACGCACGCCCGGTAGCAGCGACGCCGCTTGCCCCTCGGGGCCGGCTGACGGCACGATACGATGCACGCACAACGCCACGGGGAGCGCCGATGTCTCTCGATCCCTCGCTCACGGGGCAAGACTACTGCTACCTCACCGCCACCGGACGCGTGAGCGGCGCCCCCCACACGATCGAGATCTGGTTCGCGGCGCCCGAGGGCGAGCCTGCCGACGGCCGTTCGCGCATCTACCTGCTCTCCGGCGGCCGAGAGCGGGCGGACTGGGTGCGCAACCTTCGCCGCGAGCCCGCCGTCGGTGTCCGCGTCGCCGACCGGGAGTTCGAGGCGCACGCGCACGTCCTCGATGGCGGCGCGGAGGCAGCCGAGGCGCGGCGGTTGCTGTTCGAGAAGTACCAGCCCGGCTATGGCAGCGACCTGTGCTCCTGGCGTGACACCGCACTCCCCGTCGCGGTCGACCTCGCACGCTCGGCGACCGAGCGATGACGGAGGACGAAGCGGTGTTGCACGCGAACGAGGCGTTCTACGCCGCGCTGAACGCGAAGGACATCGTCGCGATGGAGGCCGTGTGGGCGCGGGACGCCCCGATTGCGTGCATCCACCCCGGCTGGAACGTCCTCGCCGGGAGTGAGCAGGTGATGGCGAGCTGGCGCGCGATCCTCGCGAACCCCAACCAGCCCAGGGTCGTGAGCGGCGGCGAGCGCGTGCAGGTCGAGGGCGAGGTAGCGGTCGTGATCTGCCGCGAAATGGTGGACGGCGCCCCTCTGGCAGCGACTAACGTCTTCGTGCGGGAAACGGGCGCCTGGCGGATGCTGCACCACCACTCCAGCGCGATCGCGCTCGTATGACCGCCGTCGACGACCTCGTCCGCATGGTCCGGGAGGGGCTGGCGGCCGCCGCCGACGCCGAGCGCGCCGCGGGCACGCAGGCGTACATGAAGTCGTCGATGCCCTACCGAGGCGTCCCCGCGGCTCAGCAGAAACGCATCTTCCGCGCTGCCTTCGACGCAGTCCCGCTCGACGGCTGCGACGAGTGGCGGACGGCGGTGCTGGAGCTGTGGCGCAACGCCACCTACCGCGAGGAGCGGTACGGGGCTATCGCGTTGCTCGAGCATCGAAGGCATCGCGACTGCCGGACGCGGGCCGCGCTACCGCTCTTCGAGGAGCTGATCGTCACCGGCGCCTGGTGGGATTATGTCGACACGATCGCCTCGCACAGCCTCGGCGAGCTGTTGCGGCGCGACCGGAAGTGGACGACGGCGCGGATGCGCGAGTGGAGCCGCTCCTCCGACCTCTGGAAGCGCCGCTCGGCGATCCTCTGTCAGCTCGGCGCGCGTGACGCCATCGACCTCGACCTGCTCTACGATTGCATCGAGCCGAACCTGGACGACCGCGACTTCTTCATCCGCAAGGCGATCGGCTGGGCGCTCCGCCAGCACGCGTGGACCGACTCGGACGAGGTGGTGCGCTACGTCGAGGCGAACCGCGAGCGACTGAGCCCCCTGAGTAAGCGCGAGGCGTTGAAGAACGTGCTCAAGTCCGGCCTGATCGCGGCGATCCCTTGAACGCGTCTCGGAGGGAGGACGCACAGCATGTCGGGTGACCTCGACACGACGTTTGGCGGCTGGCGCGCCTGCGATGCCTGCGGCGAAGCCGGGCTCCGTGACCCCTCGGAGGGCGCCCTGTCCGTCGCCATCGACCAGCTCGAGGAGCGCCGGGCGGAGCTGCGTACGCAGGAGGAAGCGGAGCGGGGCGGCGAGCAGGCCGGGCCGCTTCCTGGGCTCGTGCCGTGGGACTGGGGACACCGGGACTGCTTCCCCGACCGCCAGCCGCCCTACCTCATCGAGGGAGAGCGCATGGACACGCTGCCGGAGATGATGGCGCGCACGCTCCAACTGCTGGACGAGGACTGGTTCCTCGAGACCGCCTGGGAGGACGCCGTCCGCCGCTTCTACTCGATCCCTTTCGAGTAGCCCTCGGGCTCTCGCGCGCCGCTACCGGCCGATGCGCGAACCGCCATCCACGTTGGTGTAGCCGGAGACGAAGTCGCTCACAGTGCCGGCGTTCGGGTCGAACGTCTGCCGCTCGACGGTCCCGAGGTCGTTGCACAGCACATGCAGGGACACGGACGGCTCGCCGGAGGTCGTCACGACCTGGTGGATGTCGTCGTGTGGGTAGGAGAGCGGCGTCAGTTCGCCGAGGGCAATCGGGTCCTCTGCGACCAACTCGAGCCGTGCGGCGCCGGGCTCCGAGCCATCGTCAGCCCGGTGGAACTTCCGCTCGAGCTGCCCACCTTGCACCAGGCCCACCCACCCATCGGTGAGGTGGTTGTGTACCTTCGTCATCTCGCCGGGCGGCACGACCATCGTGAAGATGCACAGGTCCGGGTCCTGCGACCGGTAGACTGCCCAGGCAGCCGTCTCACCGGGCCTCGGACGGCGGAAGTTCTCGTCGATCCAGCCGGGGTCGTCCAGCAGCCGCTCAACGGGGGCACGCAGAGACTCGAGGAGCCCCGGCTTCCCTCGCTCCCGATCGACGAGGTTGCGAAAGTCCTCGACGAACCGGCGGAGGACGGGCTGCACGGGCTCGATGTAGTAGCTGTCCGGCATCGCGAGCTCCAGTCGTTGCGCCGACAGGATACGCGCGACCGTCCCTACGAGTCCTCGGCGGCCTCCTCCAGGGCTTCCAGGATGCTCCCCGCGATGATCGCGTGCCCCTCGGCGTTCGGATGCAGGCAGTCCGACGTCAGTTGTGACGCCCCGAGGCGCCCGAACAGGTCGGCGACGACCATGCCTTCTTCGCCGGCCACCTCGCGGATCACGTCGTTGAATCCGATCTCGTCCGGCATGCTCGGGCCACCCTCCAGGAACTCGTCCGCGAGGTCCACCTGGCTGCGGAGCGCGCATTCGGGGTGCCGCAGCGGGTTGTAGTACGTAGTGGTGACGATGGTGGCGTCGTCACCCGCGGCCTCCGCAAGTTCGTGCACGATCCCCTGAAATCGGTCACGGAATGCCTCGACGACCTGCGCCGCTGAGCGCAGGCAGCGCTCGGTTGGGCCGGCCGCGCAGGGCCGGTAGAGGTCGGCCGCCTCGTTCCCGCCGATGGTGAGGGTCACCAGCGCGACGTCGTCCTCCGGTGTGTCGTTGCCGTTGCGCTCCTCGAGCTGCCGCGTCGCGGCCGCCAACTGGCCGCCCACACGCATCGAGATGGCGGTCTCGCCGGACACCGCGAGGTTGACCAGATCGGTGACGCGGCCCTGCTCGGCGAGCCGCTGGTGGACGACCGAGGGGTACCCGGCCGGCCGCGCCCGCGCCCCAACGCCCACCGCCACGGAGTCACCGAGCGCGAGGTAGGCGCCGACGAGGTCCTCAGTGGCCACGCCGGTCGGTGATGCGCGCGGACCCTCGACGCCCGGACGCGCCTCGATTGGCTCATCCGCCGAGGGCACATCGTTGTCGCAGGCAACCAGTGGGACCGCCGCGAGGACCACCAGCAGCGCGAAGCGCCAGGCCATGGCCGGACCTCTCGATGCGCGCGCGAGGGACGATGGAGGCGGCCCCCTCAGGGTATCGCGGAGCCGCGAGCGGACGGTACGATAGAGGTGCGGGCACGTTCTGCCGTCACCGGGCGGGCACCCCTCGGACGGTGGGCGTGTGACGAGTTCACGCGAGCCCTCGCGAGATATCAGGCGACGATGCCGGGTGGTGTAAAGGTAGCACAGGGGACTTTGAATCCCTTAGTCAAGGTTCGAATCCTTGCCCGGTAGCCACCTGATCGGCGACACTGGCAGACGCGTTCCCCGATAGCTCAACGGTAGAGCAAACGGCTGTTAACCGTTAGGTTCGTGGTTCGAATCCACGTCGGGGAGCCACACCTCTTCCGGTCTTTCGTTGATCCCCCTGTCCACCCACCGAGCGCTCGTTCCAGCCGACGTTGAGCTACTGCTGCAAACATGCCCATCCCCGGTCCGGGGTCAGCGCAGCGTCTCTGAACAGTGGCTATCGTCGATCTGCGGAGCCTCCGGGCGTGCCTGCGCGAGTTCCTTCTGAATCGCACTCATCGTCTGGCCGAGTGCGAGTCCGGCAAACGGGAAACGAACTCTGACATTCGAGGCGGTGAAGGCGGCCTCCACGGCGGCGCGATACTCCTTGCCGCCGAGCCCGACGATGTCCCCATACCGGTCGAGTGCGCGGTCCCCCACCTGCTGCTGCAAAGTGATGATCGGAATAGGGCGCCTGGACCGGCTCTTGAAGGTGACGTCGTAGGACCCGGGGATCAGTTCGTCGGGCCTTATGAAGCCGTATTTGGCACTGAGTACCACCCAGGCGTCCCCGAAGCGCTCCGCGTACTCGCGGTTCACCTTGAAGGGAGTCCCCGTGTACGCGTCCTTCGCGGCCGTTGGTCCCGCGGCGGGATTCGCGTCCCACACCTTCGCCTTACCGCAGGGGACGACGACGAGCACCCTACTCCTCGTCGGCATCATGGGTGCTCCAATTCCGCCATACGCGCACGAGCTCTCGCCGCGGCCCTGATCTCGCGCAGGCGGGGGGTGAACGCGTGGCCGTTCCCTTCGATGTTAAGCGGTGGCTGATGCATTGCTACCAGCTGCGACTCAATCTCCCAGGGGCGTGGGTGTACGACCCAGGACACAAATGCGCGCTCTCCCATCCATGATGAGAGGGCCTGCTCTCCGTCGGTCCCAAACGTCAGCCGGCTGCCCTTCCGCACCAGCGGGAGGCCTAACAGGCAGCCGAGCGTGAGACGTAGAGTTGAGCCCGCCGCGTTGCCGGCATAGTGCGTCAGGAGGCGGTCCCGGAGAGTCCTCCGGCTGTTCACTCGGGACGGTGCGACGCCGATGTAGAGCAGCGACCGTCCCGCGATCTCAACGCACCCAGATACCGGGACCTGACCGGGTGGCTCGCCGAACGTCCAGGCGTAGAGTCCGGACTCGGATGGCACTGGCGACGCCCGCGAGAGCACCTCGGCTCGTGAGCGTGGAGGTGATAGCGAGGCGACGAAGTGATCCAGATCCATGTGTCGAATTCTACGGCCAGGGTCTCAGTCTCCCGCGCGGCCGTCCCAACACCTGGGTGGTACGAGCGCGAGAAACGCCCATTCGGCAGGCCAACTCAGGACCGAAGGAGATGTTGCGACCCAGGTTCGCTCAGAAGGCGCTCGGCCCGGGCGAGGGGTGCGTCGAAGGCGACCTGGTTACCGCGCCGCACTTGTCTCCGACTCGGTCGCGGGATCAACCCTGGACGTCCAGTCCGTAGCGGTCCAGCGCTGCTCGCAGCTCGCTGAGGAACTCGACGCCGATTTGGCGCCCGTTTGGAAAGTGGTCGCGCCGGTCCCAGCGCCACGTCGCGACCATCGCAAGCATGAGGATCCAGCACGCCCGGACGACTTCCAGATCTGCGGCGGGGTAGTTCGCGCTCACGACTTCCGGCATACGGGCACCTATGTACCAGGAGGTGCCGGAGCGCATGGAGGCGAGCGGCGCGCAGTGGGCGATGTCGAACTCGATAGGTCCGCGACAACACGTTTCCAGGTCTATGAACAGCAGCCCGCGTTTCGTCCTGAGCAAGTTGCCATGATGCGGCTCGCCGTGCAGCAACTGCTCCGTGGCACCGCGGTCCACGATCACCCGTCTAAGCCTCCGCAACGTGTTGCTGAGAAGTTCCCGGTCGGCATCAGTAAGCCCCGGAGTGCGTGCGCGGTTGCCAACCAGCCGCTGAGCCTCCTCAACTCGGTCCGTGAAGTGCGGTGCAGTCAGATCAAGGGGTCGCATTCCATCATGCAGCCGTTCGAGTGCATGCGCGTACTCGCGCGGCGCGACGTCTCCAGACGGCACAGGCTCGTAGTAGGTCCACAGGGTGACGGCAAAGCCGTCACGCACGTAGACCCGCGGTTCCACTCGAGGATCAAGCTCAGCGACGGGGCTATCGGTTTCGGCGAGCCGCCGAGCGACCTCGACTTCGAACGCCGCGCCTGCCTGATGGGCTACAGGGGCGACCCGCGCGAGAACATCACAAGGCAGCAAGCGCACAGCGAGGCGGTTCGAATCGTGAAGAACAACCGCGTCTTCGACCTTCAGGTCAAGCGCTGAGGCCGTGGCCACACCGGCGGCCACGGCGAGCGGAACTTCTGCTGCCTTCATCGTCGCCTCGTCCCTCTCCCGGCGGAGTTTTCACCACCGAGCTATTGCTTGAGAGTGCCTGCTGGCGCGTATCTTCGTCGAGCATCCGCGCTCACTCGGCGCGCTGACGCTCCGCCGCAGACGGACCGCGACGGTCGCACTGATGGCGGATCACCGCAATCTGACAGCTGGCAGCCCGGACAGGGTTGGGCGCAGCGAGGTGACAAGCACCGATGAGCACCGGGACGCCCGAGGGTTGGCACAGCGTTACGCCTCGACTGGTTGTCCAGGATCCGGCGCGGCTCGTGGACTTCCTCGCGGGAGCGTTCGGCGCGACCGGCGAGTACAGAGCCGACCGGCCCTCGGAGATGGCGATTGGTGACTCGATCGTCATGGTGAGCGGCGTCGATGTCCGGGAGCCGATGACAGCGTTCCTGTACCTCTACGTCGACGATACGGACGTGACATACCAGCGTGCCCTGGCGCTCGGGGCCGGGTCAGTTGAGGCGCCCACGGACACACCGTACGGCGACCGTCGCGCGATGATCGCGGCAACCTGTGGCAGATCGCCACCCGGCAGGCCGGTGTCTGAGGGCGTCGCACCGCCCGGCGGCCCGCCCGATCTCCCCGCGTGTGCTAGGCTCCCGCGCGCACCGAGGAGGCAGGCATGTATCCACCCTACGAAGGCCAGATCGCCGAGACCATGACGTATCGCGGGCACCACGGCGACGAGGTCTCCGCATACCTCGCGCGGCCGCTGGGCCCGGGACCGTTCCCCGGCGTGGTCGTGCTGCACCACATGCCCGGATGGGATGAGGGCACCAAGGAGATCACCCGCAAGCTCGCGCATCACTGCTACGTAGCCATCTGCCCCAACCTGCACCACCGCGAGGGGCCGGGTGCGCCGGACGAGGTGGCAGCGCTCACGCGGTCTCAGGGCGGCGTCCCGGACGACCGGCTGGTCGGGGACGTGGACGGCGCCGCGAGCTACCTGCGCTCGATGCCCGTGGCCAGCGGGAAGGTCGGCATCATAGGCTTCTGCTCGGGCGGGCGGCAGGTGGTGCTGGCGGCCTCGCGGTTGACCTCGCTGGACGCGGCCGTCGACTGCTGGGGCGGGCGCGTGATCGCCGCGCCCGACCAGGTCACGGAACGGCAACCGGTCGCGCCCATCGACCTCACGGCCGACCTCGCATGCCCGCTGCTCGGCATCTTCGGCGCGGACGACCGCAGCCCGACGCCGGAGCAGGTAGCGGAGCACGAGGAAGCGCTCAAGCGTCACGGCAAGACGTACGAGTTCCACATGTACGACGGCGCCGGCCACGGCTTCTTCGCCACCGACCGCCCCGGCTATCGTCCCGTGCAGGCGACCGAGGCGTGGGGCGAGGTCTTCAAGTGGTACGCGCGCTACCTGAGTGGCGAGGAGGTCCAGTGATGTGCACGTGGATCGTAGAGAAGGCGCCGCTCTCGGGCAGCGGACGCAACTCGGATGGCTGGTTCTCGGTGCGGCAGGCGAATGTCACGTACGACCATCCGTGCCACGCGCCGCTGGACCACGCGCTGATCATCGACTTTGTCGAGGACCCGGACCGCGTGGCGCAGCGAGTCGCCGTCGAACTGACGGCGGACTCGGCGCGGCGCCTGGTGGCGAGCATCAACGCGGCGCTCGCGTCCGGCGACGAGGCGCACGAGGGGTAGCCGACCGGCCAGCAGGCGCCGGTCGCTACTCGGTGACGAGCGCCACCGCCTCGCGCAGTTGCTGCGCTACGCGGGCACGGTGCGCATCGTCCTCGTAGGGGTTGCGAGGCCAGAAGAAGCCGCGCAGGCCGTCCTTGAAGCGCCGCGGGATCACGTGGACGTGGAGGTGTGGGACGCTCTGACTGACCCGGTTATTGACGGAGACGAACGTGCCGTCCGCGTCCATCGCTCCCTCGACCGCCTTCGACAGGGTCCGGGCGTCCTCGAACAGTGGCGCCACGAGGTCAACCGGCAGCTCGCCAAGCACCTCGTGATGCTCGCGGGGAATCAGCAGTACATGGCCGGGGAACAGGGGCCGGTGGTCCAGGAACCCGAGCGTCGCTTCCCCTTCGAAGACGACGTCCGCGTCGATGTCGCCCGCGACGATGCGGCAGAAGGTGCACGGCTTACTGGTCACGGAAGCCTCCAGGGTGGCCGTCATCGGGCTTGAGCGGACGACCGGCAGTCTTCACCATCCCGCGCTCCATGGTGCATCATCTGGTCATGGCTTCCTCAAAGCGCTTCCATCTGATGCTCGACGAGGAGCTCTACGCCGCGATCGACCGCCAGACGCGACTGGAGGGTGTGTCGAAGGCGGCGTTGCTGCGCGGCTTTGCTCGCGAACACCTCGGACTGCTGCCTCCGATCCAGGAGGATCCGTTGTGGATGCTCGTGGGAGCTGCATCGGACCCACTCGACGACGGCGAACCGGTCGACATCGACGAGGTCGTCTACGGCAAGAAGGCGCCGCGCACGCCAGACACGCTCAGGTAGTGCGGTCGGGCCTACGCCGTCGGGCTGACCGTGCGGGTTGCGGTCTCCTGCTCGCGTGAGCGCATCGAGCGGGCTGCCTCCACCATGTGCTCCAGGGCGGGCTCGACTTCCTCGTAGCGGCGGGTCTTGAGGCCGCAGTCCGGGTTCACCCAGACCAGGTCGCGCTTCAGCACCTGCACGGCGTCGCGCAAGCGCGCCGCCATCTCCTCGGACGGCGGGACGCGCGGGGAGTGGATGTCGTAGACGCCCGGGCCGATCTCCTTGTCGTATTCGAAGTCACGGAAGACCTGCAGCAGCTCCTCGTCCGAGCGGGAGTTCTCGATCGAGATCACGTCGGCGTCGAGGTCGGAGATCGCCTCGATGATGTCGTTGAACTCGGCGTAGCACATGTGCGTGTGGATCTGAGTGTCGTCACGGACACCCGAGGCGGAGAGCCGGAAGCACGGCACCGCCCACGCGAGGTAGCCCGTCCAGTCCGACTGGCGCAGTGGGAGCCCCTCCCGCAGCGCCGGTTCGTCGATCTGGATGACCTCGATCCCTGCCGATTCCAGGTCCACGACTTCGTCGCGGATCGCCAGGGCGATTTGCCGGCAGGTCTCCGCTCGCGGCTGGTCGTCGCGGACGAAGGACCAGTTGAGGATGGTCACCGGTCCCGTCAGCATGCCCTTCATCGGGCGGTCCGTCAGCGACTGCGCGTACTGTGCCCAGCGCACGGTCATCGGGCCGGGCCGCGAGACATCGCCGAAGATGATCGGCGGCTTCACGTAGCGTGAGCCGTATGACTGCACCCAGCCGTTCCGCGTAAACGCGAACCCTTCGAGTTGCTCGCCGAAGTACTCGACCATGTCATTGCGCTCGGGCTCGCCGTGCACCAACACATCGAGGCCCAGCCGCTCCTGCAGGCGGACCACGCGCTCGACTTCCTGCTCGATCACCCGCTCGTACGCGGCCTCGTCGATGTCCCCGCGGTTGAAGTCGCGGCGCGCCCGGCGCAACTCGGGCGTCTGCGGAAAGGAGCCGATGGTGGTCGTCGGGTACTGCGGGAGTCCGAGGCGAGCGCGCTGGGCGGCCCGGCGCACCTCGACGGCGCCCTGACGGCGGTAGTCCGCGTCCGTCGTCTTCGCGACGCGCTCACGGACGCCCGTGTTGTTCGTTCGGGCCGAAGCGCGCCTGGACTCGAGCGCCGCGGCATTCGCCGCGAGCACGCTGGCCACGCCCTCCGCGTCCCGATCGTCGATGGCCCGCGCGAGCAACGCCACCTCGTCCACCTTCTGGTTGGCGAAGGCAAGCCAGGAGCGAAGCTGGTCGTCCAGGTCGCGTTCGCGCGACAGCTCCATGGGGGAGTGCATCAGGGAGCATGAAGTGGAGACGATCACCCGGTCGTTGCCGGCCAGCGAGCGCAGGTCCTCCAGTACCCCGAGCGAGCGGTCGAGGTCGTTGATCCAGACGTTGCGCCCGTCCACGAGGCCCGCGACGAGATACTTCCCGCCGAGGCCATGCGCGCGCACCAGCTCCAGGTTGCGCTTCCCGCGGACGAAGTCGAGGCCGATGGCGTTGACGGGCAACTGGGTCAGCGCGTGGAACGACTCATCCACGTCGCCGAAGTAGGTCTGCACGAGTACGGCCGTCCCGCCCTCGGCGGCCCCGGCGGCGGCAGCGAGGCGCTGGTAGGCGCCCCGCAGCGCGGCCAGTTCGGCGGCGGTGCGGTCCTCGACGAGCACCGGCTCGTCGAACTGCACCCAGCGCGCACCCGCTTCGCGCAGCGAGCGAAGGACCTGCTCGTACACGGGCAGCAGCCGGTCCAGCATCGACAGTCGGTCGAAGTCGTGATCGACCTCGCCGGGGGCGCGGTGCACCTTGCCGAGCAGCAGGTAGGACACCGGGCCGAGCAGCACGGGGACCGTCTGGATGCCGGCCTCGCGCGCCTCGCGGTACTCGTCCAGCGCCTTGGTCGAGGCGAGCCGGAACTGCTGGTCCGCCGTGAATTCGGGGACGATGTAGTGGTAGTTCGTGTCGAACCACTTCGTCATCTCCATGGCGGTGACGTCGCGAGACTCGTCTTGCCGACCGCGCGCCATCGAGAAGTAGACGTCGAGGTCGACCGTCTCCTCTAGCTCGGGCCGCCAGTCGTAGCGCTCCGGCACGGCGCCGACCATCGCGGTGGTATCGAGCACCTGGTCGTAGAAGGAGAAGGTATTGGAGGGGATGAGGTCGATGCCGGCGTCCCGCATGCGCGTCCACGCCTCCAGCCGCAGGTCACGCGCGGTCTGTAGCAGCTCCTCGCGCGTCACCTTGCCGTCCCAGTAGCCCTCGGTCGCGCGCTTCAGCTCGCGACGCTGGCCGATGCGGGGGTAGCCGACGATCGATGAGAGAGCCATGCGCTGCCGTCCTCAGAGTCAGGGATGCGGAGAGGGATGCCTATCGTATGGCCGGTCACGGGTGCGGGCTAGGCAGAGTCGAGACGACGCGGCCGGCGCCCGTAGGCAACGCGGCGCTTCCTGAGCGATGATGACCACCCGGCACCCGCGCCCACGAGGAGTGCCCCATCGGACTCGAACTCGACATCTCGCGCTTCACGGTCGAGCAGGAACTCACGATGCTCCTGCGTCTGCTGGTGGCCGGCGTGGCAGGTGGCATCGTGGGCTACGAGCGTAAGACCACAGGCAAGCGCGCCGGGATCCGCACGATGTCGCTGGTCGCGATGGGCGCAGCAGTCTTCACCCTCGCTTCGCAGGTAGGGTTCCTCGGTGACGGCGTCGACGCCTCGCGCGTGGCCTCGCAAGTGGCCACCGGCGTCGGGTTCATCGGCGCGGGCACGATCATCAGCAACGGCTGGGCCGTGCGAGGGCTGACGACCGCCGCCGCGATCTGGGCGTCGGCCGCGTTCGGCCTGGCCGCCGGCGCTGGGATGTTCATCCTCGCCATCGGCGGTGCGCTCATCGTCACCGCCGCGCTGGCGTTCATCCCACACGGCGACCTTGCCTACGAGGAGGAGGAGCGCGAGGTCGAGGAAGGCCGGCGCGAGCAGCGTCGCCCCGGCAGCGACGCATAGCCGGTCGCCCCGTTCAGAGCACCCGTCAGAACGGCGCGGCGCCCTGTCCGGTCACCTCTAGCCGCTCGACGGCGGGCGACTCCGCCAGGGCGATGCGCACGAATCCCCGCGGGACCACCGCGCCCTCGCCGGGCGCGGCCGCCTGGGCCTCGAGCAGGCGCAGGGTGTAGACGTACTCCCCGCTGGGGAGGTGCTGCTCTCCGCCGGGCGGGCACGTGATGTGGCCACCCCACTGCACCCCACGGCCCTCAACCGCGCGCTTCCACAGCTCGGCCGCAACCTGCGCGATCAGCACTCCGTTCGTGTCGACGAGTTCGGCCTGGCCGTCCCACGTGGCGTCGGTCACCTGGGTATGGGTATCGGTCATCGGGACCCCCCATCTGCCGGCCGTCCGTGGCGCGGAGGCCGTCCCGGGACGGGCCGACGATTCAGATTAGCACGGGCACGATTGGACGCCGCGTGTACCACCCGCCCATGGCCACGGGCTCTCCACCGGGCGACGTCAGCATCAGCATGCCCGAACCCTTGAGCGTGTTCGCGTTCGCCAGCGACCTCGCCTTCGGGCTGGAACTCGAGGACTCGCTCCGCTCCTGCTACGTCTCGATGCGCATCGCTGACCACCGCTTCGGATCGATCGCCACGCGGCACGACGCCACCCGATTCTTCTGCATTGGATGGGGCGGGCGTGGAGGTTGCCGTGCCCTCACGGGGAGCGGTGGCCGATCCGGACGAGGAGCGCCACGCCGGGCGGAGCTCGACGATCTCCACGCGTTGTCCGAGCACCGTGTCCTCTCCGGCCCTGCGGATGTCCACGTCACCGCCTCGGCCGCGCCACTCGTCGATGAAGGCATCGATGCCCGGCGCGTTCGCGGGGCCGACCGGCGCGTTGAAGGTGGTGATAGGACCGCACCGTCGGGGAAACCGAGGTCCTGCTCTCTGTACGTCCGCGAGCGGTCGTCGTAGCCCCAGCTCGAGTCGCCATCGAACACCGTGACGCGCGTCCCGGCGTCGAGGCTGGGCCCGGTGGCCTCGAACTCCCAGCGCCATCGCTGCCGCTCGTCGCTGTACCACCATCGAATCGCGGTCGTGTCCGCGCGCGATTCGATGTGCGCGAGCGGATCGTCCGGCTGTGGCTCGACCTCGACTCGGATCTCCGCATAGAAGTCGCGGCTGTCCGCTTCCCTATCGTCCGTGCATCCCAGCGCGAAGAGCGGGGAGGCACCGAGCAGCAACAGTCCGAGACGCGGAATGGTCATGCGGAGGACGCCTCCAATGAACGCTCGGCCGCCTTGCGCAGGACATCGGCGAGAGCCAGGTCGAGCGTGGGATGCGCGAACTCGAAGCCGGCCTCGATGAGTCGCGCGGGCACAGCTCGCGTGCTCGCAAGCAGCAACTCGTCCGCGGCCTGACCGAGCATGAGCCGCAAGGCGAAGCCGGGCGTCGGGAGGATCGCTGGGCGGTGCAGCGTCCGCGCGAGCGCCTTCATGAACTCGCCGTTCCTCATCACCTCGAGGGCGACCACGTTCAGCGCGCCCTTGACGTCATGCACGAGCGCGAGTTCCAGCGCACGAACCGTGTCAGCCAGGGTGACCCACGGCATCCATTGCCGGCCGCTCCCCAGCGGGCCGCCGACCAGGCGGACTGAGAGCAGCATCCGCGGCAGCGCGCCGCCCTTGCGGGAGAGGATCACCCCGACACGTGGGGTGACCACTCGGATCCCGAGGCGTTCCGCGCCGAGAGCAGTACGACTAATCCGCCGATTCCCAGGGCCAGCTTTCGTCTCATGATTCGAGGCTAAACAAAGGATCCACAGCTGCCCACCCCGAGAGCGGGACCTGAGGATATGGGGGTAATCGGGGGTGGATTTGATAGACGCTGGGGGGTGGATGTGGGAATGTGCGTGGTGGTCCCATCTGGGCCGGAAAGGTGGTCTTTCATGTCTTTGACGATGGCGTGGTGCATCGTTGCTTCCTTGTGGAATCCGCACTTCTCAAGGGCACGACCGGATACAGAGAGGCAGGACATGATCACCTTGCCTACCCTTGACAGCCCGATGGGTTGACCAAGGAGCAAACATGCCGCTTCTGGCTGCGCAGATGTTCATTACCCTTGACGGAGTAGTCCAGGCTCCGGGACATCCCGACGAGGATCCAAGAGGTGGATTCGGTCATGGAGGGTGGCACATGCCCTTCCACAGCCAGGCGGCCCAGGACTGGATTGTGCGGAACAACGAGCACGCAAGCGCGTATCTGCTCGGACGAAGAACCTACGACTTCTTCAAAGACTTCTGGCCTCACGCCAGCGAGGATCAAGTCGGCCCTCTAGCGCGCCTCATGAACGACAGAACCAAATGGGTGGTGTCCTCGTCGCTCACCGAGCCGTTGCCCTGGGCGCACTCGAGGCTCGTAGCTGGCGCAGACCCAACGCAGGCACTACGCGAGTTGAAGACAACCAGCGAAGGCGACCTCCTACTATTGGGTAGCACCCGTCTCACCAATGCTCTCCTGGCTTCCGGGCTCATCGACACCCTCCACTCGATCCTCGACCCCATCGTTATCGCCAGCGGGGAGCGCCTATTCCCAAGCGATGGGGATGCCCCTTCACGATGGACACTGCTCGAAAACCTATCCACCCCCACCGGGGCGGCGCTGCTGACCTATGAGATAGTTGAATCCCCCGGCCGCTAGGAGGCATCCGATAGGGTGCGCATAACGTTCATACCCCGACGGCGTCGGAGGCACAGCGAGGCAGCGCATAGCCGGCATTTCGTTGCGGTTCGATATCTCGAACTAGCTCACTCCCCGTGAGCAGTCGCGTCAGTCGATCTGTCGTCCGTCTCTGGCGCAGCAAGTCCGTCCGGTACGAGGAGTTGCGCGTGCTCTGGGAGTACGCCGGCGGGACTGCCCGTTCGACCGGTGGCAGCCACCACGTGTTCCGGTTCGGGTCGGCGCGTGTCACCGTCCCGTTCCGACGTCCGGTGCTCCGACGCGTGTACGTCGAGGCCGCCCTCGATGCCCTGGAGGAGGCACTGCAATGACGCAGGCCGAGCCGGATCTGAGGAGTCGAGCGGAGGAGCTGGCCGCCCGGCCCTACCGTCGCGTGCTGATCCCGGACGAAGACGGCGTCTACTTCGCCGAAGCGCCAGAGCTGCCCGGCGCGATGACCGAGGGCGACTCCCCGCTCGACGCCCTCGAGATGCTGGACGACGCCATCCTCGCGTGGATCCTCGATGCGCTGGAGGACGGCAAGCCGGTCCCGGAGCCCTCGAGCGACCGTGACGGCCCCAGCGGCCGCTTCGTCGCCCGCGTCCCTCGCACCCTCCACCGCCGCCTCGCGGAAGCCGCCGAAGCAGAGGGCGTGTCCCTCAACGCTCTGTGCAACGCCTACCTCGCAGAGGGCCCCGCGAGGCGCGACGTGCTGCGGATCGCCGAGAAGCGGATCGATTACGCGTTGCGGGAGCGGCCAACGGCGTAGAGGGCATTGCCTGCCCGGCCGACCGGCTGATGTTTGTTGGCTTCTTGCAAGGACGGGCGGAACGTTCACCGGTTCGGAGCTTGTGGAGGTTCAGGTGGCTCAGCAAAGGGCATCGCCGCATAGGCCATCTTGTTCTGAAGATTCAGATCTCGCGTCACCAGGATGACTGGAGTCCGCGCGTTGACCCGTGAGATCTCGAACGCCGTGGCAACGATGCGATCATCGTTGTTCTGTGCGTCGAGCCACGGAAAGGCACGTTCCATGTCCGGCTCCAACGCCGAAACCCGAAGGACGCTGATACCCTTCCGAAGGGGCACACCAGCGAGCACGTCCCCCTGCTTCGATACCCTTTGATGCGGCGGATCAGACTCTCCGCCTTGTCCCGAACTTCCTCGTTGCGATGCTCGATCTTTAGAGTGTCGAGTTCACCGATGACGCTGGGCACCAGCTCGAGCGTGAATCGTGGATAGGGGTCGAAGTGCCAGTCCTCAAGTGAGGGATGCCACAGAAGCGCATTCGTGTCCGGAACGAGGACTGCCGTACCATCGGCGCGGTCGTCCAGACCCGCAAGCAACGAGGCCCATAGGTCTAATGCGCGACCCGCGGCATTGAGCGCGGCCTCTGGGGTCTTGAACCACGTCATGTAGCGCTGCTCGATGAGCGCTGACAGCGTAGATTGTCCCTCGTCGAACCTCTGCAGCTGATGGCTGGAGAGGCTGGCGCGAACGAGTGCCGCCAAGCGACCGTACTCGTCAAGCAGGCGTGTTTGATACCGACGTCCGTCGACGTTCAACGGCCTCCAAGCGTAGTGCGCACCGAGATATTGTACGCCGCGACCTCTGGCGTTGATGTCCCTCAAGTCGTCCGACTGGTTCAGGAGGAAATGCCCAAGCTTCGCTCGGAGCTCCTCAATCTGCGCCAGAAGACGTGAAGACAGGCTGTCCGTTCTTGTCTCGTCTACCCCAACGCCACCCGCAGGACCTAGCGATCCTCGATCCACCCTTGCCACCCGACTCACCGCATAGTCCTAGCTACATCCACTCGTCGAGCCGCAGTTCATGCAAATGGGCCGCGGCGTCCATTACTAACTACAGACGGCTCATCCAAGCTGGATGAGCCGTCTGTAAGTCTTATACCGTTCAATGGAATCCGAATTAGGCTCCCGGCGGGGCTCCCTGTCGGCTCCCTGGCTGCCCGGGTGACGAGCCCCGCACGTCCGGCCGCTCGCCAGGGTGATGCGTGCTCGTCACCTCAAAGCCCGTCACGGCCGTCGCGGATCAGGAGCGTGATGCGGGGGCCCCGTGCGGCCGAGCTGCACGAACTCCGCGATCGCCTGCGCCGCCGGCCGCGGCAGCAGCTCAGGCATCCACTGCCAACGTCTCCCGACGCTGGGTTGCGCCGGACGTACCAGGGCGGAGGCGACTGAGGAAGCCCCCGTAGAACGACTCGCCAGTCCACCCCGTGCATCGCACGCAGCGGCTGTAGCCCGCCGCCTCAGCCTCCGCACACGAGATATCCACGGGCGCGCCTCCGCGGCCGCGCCCCAGCAGCGAGGGCACGGCGCACGAGTCCATGTGGTGCCAGTGATTGTCGGCGCCGAGGAAGCCGCCGCGGTCATGGCGGTCTTGCGCGGCGCCCATGACGTACTCGTGTGCCGCGTGTCCGCCGAGGTCGTGCTCGCAGCCGGCGCATGCGCCGTCCTGGTGCTCTCCCGGCAGATGGCCGCAGTACACGTTGGCGGTGACGATGGCAGCGTCAATGTGGGCGACGCCGACGGTCCCAACCACGTGGGCGCACCCGCGCTGGCCGTACTCCGGTTCCCCGGCGATGTAGCTCAGCTGCTCGAGGACGTCCGCCAGGAGCGCCACCTCGCGGGCTGAGACGACCGCCCCTGTGTGCGCCGACTCGAAGATGCGCTCGGTCATGTCGTCGCCGAAGTCGCGCACCAGGTCGATCGCGTCCGGCTGCTGCTGCATGAGGGCATCGACGGCTGCCGCGTGAAGGGTTGTCTGGGTGATCCGTGTCACGGCGCGGGTCCTTTCGGGAAGCCACTACGGGCGGTCGGCGAGGCAAGTCTCCGGCCGCCTACTTCGTTGTTCGGAGCCCCCTAAGCGCGAGCGGGACCGTCCCGGGGATCCCCACCTCGCCGGACAACCAGCGGTAGACGGTGGAGCGGCTGACGTGGAGCTCCACGGCGAGCTGGGTCACCGTGTACGGGCTCCGGCCGATCCACTGCTTCAACTCTTCCGGGCTCATCGTGTCCCAATATGCGACAACAGGCGACATCGCGTCAAGCTTTGTCCTGGCGGCGCCGGTCCTTGCGGAGGGTGTCGGCCGGCACGCGCACGCGGCGCCCGTCCCTGCGGATGCGGTAGAGGTTCACCGGGTCAGGGACCGCACGCGCCCGCCGCCAGGCCCAGACAACGCGCGGGCTGACGCCGGTCAGGCGCGCGATCAGGCCGTCGCTGAAGCCCGGATACCGCTCCAGCATGCGGCGGGCAACCAGGGCACGCCCGGCCGCCGTCGCCAGCGGCCCGAGGTGGTCTTCCGGCTGCCGGCTGAGCCGGTCCACATACTCGTCATCCACGACAGGCATCACCGCTCTCCTCCGCGATCTGCTGATGCCCGCGAATCGCGGGCCTCCGCAATCTGCGGATATGTGACTTTCTCCCACATCCGCAGATTGCGGAACGCTTCACCGAAGTGTTACTTAGTAACACCCTGCGTGCCGTTCAGAAACTGACCGCAGGGGCGCGCCGCTGAGTCGGGAAGCGTTCGCCGCGACCATCGGGATCTGGCCCTCCGAGAGGTGCCGCCGCGCGATGTTCGCGGTCGCCGCGACCGCCGTCATCGCCAAGCGGCTGACGTGGGAGTACCTGACGCAATCGGGAGCACAAAGCCCCGCGTAAGCGGGAAGGGAGAGGTAAGCGTGGTCGACAAGAAACCACCAAGAGAGCCGACACCTTGCGAGAAGTTCCGCGCGCTCGCAAAGCGCGTCGTGAATACTCCAACGCCGCAGAAGCCTCCGAAGGATGAGAAAGAGCGGCGCGCATCAGCGTGACCACTCGTCAAAGACTTCACGATCGGGTGGAGATGCACCGTGGTCGACATTCTCGACGATGCTAGGTTCCAATTCGACTCTGCGGAAGAACAACTCGATACCGTCGATGAACTCATTAGCGAGTTCCTCAAGAACGATCCGTATTCCTACGTGGTCGAGCGCAATCGCGTAACGGGCGAATACCTGTTCCGCGCGATCATCCGCGCGCATCCGGATCGGCGTCTCGTTAAGGTGATCGGGGATACTCTTCGCGACCTCAGAGTCGGACTCGACTACGCCGCCCACGCTCTGTCCGAGATCGGGCATCCCGCTCCTGCTGGCACCGAGTTCCCAATCTTTTGGGATGGCGGGCGGTTCAAGGAGCTGGACGGTAAAGGCGAACCCAAGCGCGGTAGCGGGCTCTACAAAATCCGAGGCATGGATGCTCCCGTACAAGCAGCGATCCAAGGGTTGCAGCCGTTCATGGAAAGTCCCGGAGATCCGAAGGCCCATCCCCTGTGGATGCTCCACGATCTCGACATCGCCGCGAAGCACAAAAAGCCACTCGTTACCGGCGCGGTTGCGCACGTAGGCATGGGGCTCGCTAACGGCTACATCAGCAGCATGAGCATCAGCAACGCGACCGCGGCGATCAAACCGGGGGCGTTTCATGACCGCGCAATAGTCGGTCGCATCCTTGCTGCGCCCGATACGAATGTGAGTGTGAATCTCATACCGACCTACGACGTAGCCTTCGATCAGGCAGGCCCCGGCAGGGGAGAAATGGCACGTGGCGCACTCCGACGCCTTGTGCAACATGTCAAAGTCAATGTCCTCACCGAGTTGGAAAAACTCATCTAGCGACTCGTCGTCTGCGTTCGCATCGCATGGCCGATCGACCCCTTCGAGTATATTAGCCAAGGTAAGCTATTCTCCTCACCACGGGTGCACCTCCTCGACCTCAGCCGCCCGTGCGGCCTTCGACGCCGGCACGTCGCCGGCCAGCTCCGCCAGTACGACGATCGCCTGCGCCATGAACAGCAGCCGGCGCTCGATGTGGATGTCCCGTGCGAGGTCGCGGCCCATCTGCTCGCCAGCGCCGTCGCGCTTGAACGTCGGGACCTCGACGCCAGGCGGCAGCAGCCCGGCCAGCTCCTGCAGGACGGCGTGCACCTCCGCCTGGGCTTCGGCGCGACGCTTCATGAGACTCGGAACCGATGCCATCAACTCACCTCCGGTGTGTCCGTCTTCAGCATGTGGAGCATGGCGGTGCGGATGCGCGCCACCGCCGCGAGGCGCCGGACCTCAAGCTCGGGATCAGTCATCGGTGCGAGGCACCCATCCCGCACGGCCATGCCGTAGTAAGCGACCGCGACGGCCTGTTCCGGCGATAGGCCGGGCTTCCGCGACAGCCGCTCGACGATCGAAGCCGCATCGGACCATGGCGACATCGAGGCTTTCGTCGTCCATCTGCACCGCTCCCCGTTAGACCGCCGCCTCCGCTGCGACGGTCTCCGCAATCAGCCCCAGCGCGTCGAGCACGTAGGTCTCGAATGCGAAGGGCTCATCGACGTTCGGCCGCGTCCACACCGGCGGGTCCGGTGTGGACGGCGCGACGGCCGCAACGTCGGCCAGCGCGGCCGCCAGTCGGTCCACGGCCGCCTCGCGGGCGACCTTCAAGACATCTCGGTCGGTCATCTCGTGCCTCCTACATCCGTGCGCGCATGAGGCGCGGGTGGTTGCGCGGGTTGGACTCCGCTTCGATCAGCTCCGCCTTGATCTGCGGCCACCGCTTCGCGAACTCAGATTCCAGCCCGCCGGCGTCCAACCAGCGCGTGAGGTGCACCTCGCGGGCGGCCTCCAGCCGCTGGGCCTGGCGCTCCCGGTCCGCCTCGCGGGCGGCCGCAGCCTCGCGGTAAGCGCGCTCCGTGCGCTCCAACAGGTCGTGGAGCTGCTCCAGCCGCCGCTCCGAGCGGGCCGCCGCGTTGCGCCCGGCCTGGTGGCTGCGGTCGAAGCCGTCCCGAAGGGCGACCTCCGCCTGGATGTCGGCGCGGACGTCGTCAGGCGTCCGGTCCCGGTCGTTCATGCTCATTCCCCTCGCTATCCCGCCCTCGTGTGTTGCAGACGGTCGATTGCCCGCTTCGATGCCGACAGCGGCACCACCTCCCGCACCCGGTACGCCTCCGCCCGCGCGTGGAACCCCTGCGCCACGTAGTGCTCCAGAAAAAGCACCGCCTGGACCAGGCTGTCCACCTGGTCGTCATGCGCCGCCGAGGGGAACGCGAAGAGCTCCGCCTCAAAGTCCGCCAGCCACGGCACCGCTTCGGACGGGTGAGGCAACAGCACGCAGCCGTTCCGCACCCAGACCGCCGCCTGCGACGCGCGGTACTCCTTCGAACCACCGGGCTCGAAGGGCAGCAGCATCCGCGCCAGCCAGTCCGGCGCCGACGCCCGCAGCGTTTGGAGCGCCGAGATGCCGCTGCCCTTGTCCTCAATCAGCACGCCGCGCAACTTCAGGTCCCGGTTATAACGACGCCCGATCGCCTCGATGGTGCCGGGCAAGTCCGGGAACTGGAGCCGCTCCCGGTAGACCTCACGCACGAGCAGCCGGTAGTCGGGCAGCATCTCGACCACGCACACCGCCGTGTAGTCGGAGCTGATGGTGTCCTTCATCGCGCTGTCGACGGAGATCCAGCGCCCCACACAGAGGTTGGCCGGACCGCCGTCCTCCGCGTCATACCGCAGACCCGCGAGCCACTCCCGGCGGAACGTCGCGCCCTCGCGGGCCACCGGGTGCTGCTGGTACAACGCGTCGAAGTCGACGCTTGACGCCCGCACTTTTTCGAGGCGGCTCAACGGATACCGCGCCGGCCACAAGGCCTCGCCCACCTCGCGGCCCAGCGGGTCCCCCGCCTCCGCGATGGCCGGCAGCCGCAACACCGTCCACCCCGCGAGGTCCGCGTCCAACGCACGCCCCGCCAGGTCGTCGAGGTGCCAGCGCGTCATCGAAAACACGATGGCCTGCGGGTCCTCAAGGCGCGTCTGCGCGACGTCGTTGAGCCACTCCCACGTGGTCTCGCGGTAGGTGACGCTGTCCGCCTCCCGCCGGTTCTTTACCGGGTCATCCACGATGAGCACGTTCGCGCCCGAACCCGTGATCCCGCCGCCCACGCCCGCTGCCAGGTAGCCGCCGTCCCGCCCTTCGATGTTCCACTCGCTCGCCGCGCTGGCGTCGTCAGCGACCCGCACGCCCGGGAACACGGTCGCGAAGTCCGGATGCGAGAGCAGGTTGCGCGCCCGCCGCCCGAAGCCGTTCGCCAGCCGCTGCGTGTGGCTGGCGGCGATGATGCGGCGGTCCGGGTGCCGCGCCAGGTACCACGTCGGGAAATGCACGCTGACGAGCTGCGACTTCCCGTGTCGTGGCGGAATCTCGATGAGCAGGCGCTCGATCTCGCCACGCTCCACCGCCTCCAGGGCCTCCGCGATGGCCACGTGCACGGCCGTCGGCCGGTAGTCGCGGTGCGTGATACCCACGAACGGCAGTAGGGAGTCCCGCGCAGCGTCCCGCGCCCATGGCATCACCACCCGGCACGCCGGACAGCGCGCGTCCTCTGGCGTCGCCCGGCCGTGGTCACAGTCCGAGGCGCGCTTCGTCTCCGAGGCCAGCCGTCCGACGCGGCGCTTCAGGCTGCCGTCGTTGCTCACGGCGGCGCCCCTTCAGGAATGCCCGTAGCGGTCTCACCATTGACCCGCAGCGCCGTCGCCCACGCGGAGCGGCCCTCAGTGCCAGTCCGCACGTGTAGCGGCTCTCTGGGCTTGCCGTGCGGTGCCGCGAATCGCTTCACGGGAATGCACCGCCGGGCGTCCGCCGGCCCGGTGCGGTGGCGGTCGAATGCCGTCACGCTGTTGAACTGCTCGTGGCAACTCACGCAGTGCGCCTGGGCCGCCGCACTCCACGCGCGCTCGCAAGTGCCGCATCGGGCCAGCACGCTCATTGCAGGCTCCCGGGTAGGCTCCCGCTGCGACCGACCGCGGCGCGAACGCCAGCGCTGGCAACCGCGCCGTCGTGAGACGCCGCAGTTCCTGGGCTCGCGGCGGCCCTCACGACGCGCCCTCTTCCGCTTCGCGGGCGAGCTCGATGCGGCGCACCCGCTCCTCGAGCTCGCCGTGCGAGAACACCTGAACCATCGCGCGGGCCACCGATGCCATGGCCTGTGCCTGCGCCGGGCTGATGGCCTTGCTGCGCACGTCCCGCAGCGCGTCCTCCAGCTCCGCGAAGATGGGCACGAGCTGCGTCGGTGTCGCCTTCCGGAGGCGCATCAGGCGGCTGCTGTTGCGTCCGCCCCGCTGCCGCGCCTCCACTCGGAGGGCCTGGAGGCTGGGGCTGTGGGCGAAGCAGTAGTGGTCATCCGCCAGCCGCGCGGCCCGGCAGGGCTGTCCATCGGCTCGCGTGGATTCGCAGCGGTCGCCGTCGCTGGCGAAGTCGTCGGTCATGGGGTCGCCTCCGGGTGGTCGAGTATTGAGTGAGCGTGGCCCTCGTCCGGCGGGGAACAGTCGGCCGCGTCCCACGTGTTCCCGGTTCCCCGACCGTTCCCCGTTCCTATAGGAAGGGGAACGGGGGAACGGTCGTCGGCGGTTCCCGGGGAACGGTGGGGGAACGGTGGAACGCTGGGAGTCTTCGGACTCTCGGTACGGTCGGATGGAGCTGTGCTCAAGCTTGTTGCGCGCGGCCGAGTCGCACCGGATATAGCCCTCCGCGACGAGCAGGTCGATGGCGACCTTGACCGCGTCCTTTTTCCCCCTCACGCCGGCGTAGAGGTCGCGGAGGCCGATGCCGGGCCGGTGCTCCACCGCCTCGCTCACGCGCTGCATCAGGACCGTCGGGCGGAAGGTGCGCGTCGCCTCATCGGTGCCGCTGGGCGGCTCGACGGCTACGTCGACCGTGGCACCGGCGGCGTCGGCAGTGAGCGTCAACTCGGCCGCCCAGCGGCCCGCACTGGCGATACCGTCCACGTAGCCGGCGCGGTCCTTCGACACCTTGAGGCGTGCGACGCCCTGGCGGCCGCGTCCGAAGGCGCGGCGCGCCTCCACGATGTAGGCCACACCGGTGATGCTCGCGCGCTTGTGCTGGGCACCGAGGGCGTAGGAACCGCGCTGGTCCGGTTTTTTGGCGACGTGGTCGATGAGCAGCACGGCGGGGCCGGCTAGGGCGATGCGCTTCGGCAGCATGCGGTCGAACGTTGCGTAGTCGTGATTCGAGTTGACCTCCAGGCCGTGCAGGCCCAGCGCGTCGGTGACGCCGTCGATGACGGCGAGCGTGGGCTGCAGTTGCGCGAGCACCGCGTCCAGGTCGCGCGCCTCCACATCGCCGAGCGGATCGGACGGTCGGATGTAGCGAAATCGCTCGCGCAGCACCTCGGGCGGCACACCGAGCGCGAGCAGGCGCTCGTGCACCTGGCCGCCATTCGCCTCGAAGTCGAGGTAGAGCGCCGCGCCACCGCCGAGGAGCACCTGCGCGCATGCGGCCTGCGCCAGCCACGACTTCATGGAGCCGCTCTCGCCGTAGAGCGCGTTCACCGCGCCGGCGTACAACAGGAACTCCCCATCCTCGCGCATGAAAATGCCCGGCGGCGGGTCGCCGGTGGCGTCAAGCGCGAGGTACCGTTCGGGGTCGTGCGGCGCCCAGGAGGTAGCGACGTCGTCGCCCTGACTGTCGGCGATGGTGTCGTCGAACAGGTCGCGGGCGGTGCGCACGACGCGCTCGATCGGGACGTCGCCGCGGAACGCAAGCTGCCGGACCTGCGTGGTGTGGGCGATGAGCTGCCGGCGAAGGGCGGCCCTCTTAACGAGATCTGCGTGGGCCAGCGCGGCCGAGGCGAAGGCGAAGTGACCGTGGTCGCTGACCAGGGCCACGAGGTACGGCTCGCCGCCGGCCGCGTCTAGTCGCCCGACCCGGTCCAATTCGTGCGCTACGGTCTGTACCGTGACCGGCTCGCCCCGGTGGCCGAGGGCGCTGCAGGCCTCGAAGATCCAGCCATTCTGTTCGCGGTAGAAGTCGAGCGGTGCCAGCACGGTGCCCCGGACGGCGGGCAGCGCCTGCTCGTCGATCATCAACGCCGCCAGCACCACCTCCTCTGCCGCGATGTCGTGCGGGACGAGGGTGATCGGCTCGGCGGGGGTCCGCCCGTTCCGGCCGACAGAGCGCGGCGCCGCCATTAGGCCGCCCACCACGGGATTTCCCGGCGACGCTCAGCGCGTCGGGCATCGGCGGCCATCGCCCGACGACGACGTTCAGCGTCGCGCTCGTCACGAGGCCGATACGGGAGCGACGCCCAGCCGCACAAACAGGTGCGCTTCGCGAGGCCTGACGGGTGCCTCCAGGAAGTCGTAGCGCAGCCGCACCGCGGGCACGCCGGCGGGGCGGCTGCGGGGCCACGGCTACCCCACACCCCCCGCCGGCCCCGCCCGGACGGGGGGGTGTGCCCACGTCCCCCGTCCGGGTTGCGGTGGCGGTCAAGCGACGCTCGCGGTCTCGCGCGCGGCCAGCCACCGGTCGAGGGTCTCGACCCTCACAAGGCGCCGCCGGCCGATCAGCAGCGACGGCAACTCGCCGCTGAGGACATACGGATACAAGAAGGCCCGCGAAACACCCGCCCGCTCCGCCGCCTCCTCGACCGACAGAGCGAGCCGCGCGTCGTCGTGCTCGCTCAGGAACTCCCTGATGGCGTCGGTCGCCAGCTTCCGCAGTTCATCGTCCATCGCCACCACCTCGCGTCCGTTGTCGTCCGCCTTCGTTGTAGGTAGACTAGCGGCGTAGTTACCCGCCATACGGCGGCAAAACCCGGCCGTCCGGCGAACTTGTAGGGATATCCATGCCATCGGAAACGTCGCCTTGGTGGCAAGCAAAGGTGGCCGAGCTAACCGAGAATGCGGCGGACAACGCGCCTACGACGGACATCTATCGAAAAGTGGTGCGACTTGCCGCCGATGAGGAGGCCGCGATCCCGAACGACGAGCGCATGCGATCCCCGGCGGAACGCACCGTCCGCGATCTGGTCAAGGCGCACCGAGCGCGGTCACCCGAAGAACGGGGGCCGTTCCGGCATGTCCGCTGGCCAGAAACGTTCATTAGCGGTCTGCTGCCATGGGAAGCCGCCCGGACAGTGCTGGACGTCCTGCCTATCAACCCGGAGCGTCGGATCACTGTGGGCTGGGCACGCTGGTACTACCGACTCTGTCTCGCAGCGCCTGACGCCCCCCGCGCCGACCTGCATTGGTCGGCAACGAACATTGCGCAGTGCGAGGCGCTTGAGCTCCCAGTGGACTGGCGTGCCCTGGAGTGCTGGCTCGCTCTCTCGCCGTGGGAGGGCGAGGAAGCCGCTCAGCGCTACCACGACGCGTGTCAGGCGCAGCGAATCGAGCGCTGGTTCCGGGGGGCGACGCGCGACATGCGACTGAACGAGTTGAGGGCGTTCGCACGTGCTTGGAACATTCCGATCCGCGAGATCAAGAAGGGCGGGGAGTGATGGTGGAAAAGAAGCGGCGGGCTCAGGGTGAAGGCGGGCTCTATCAGCGTGCCGACGGCAGGTGGGAGGCGACGCTACACCTCGGCTGGGGGCCGGACGGTAAGCGCCTCCGCCGTAAGGTGGTGGCGAAGACGAAGGCTGAGGCGGCTTCCCGCATCGCGCAGGTCCGGCGTGAGGTCGACGCGGGCCTGAATCCGCAGGCGGGGAAGCTCACCGTCGGCGCCTGGCTAGACACGTGGCTGCGTGACGAGGCGGCGCCTACGGTCCGCCCGCGCACGCTGGTGCAGTACCAGACGATCGTGCGCCTCCACCTCCGCCCAGCGCTCGGGCACATCAAACTACGCGCGCTGACACCTTCACAGATCCGCAAGTACGAGGCGGACAAGGTCGCCGGCGGCCTGAGCCCGCGCAGCGTGCAGAACCATCACATCGTGCTCAGGCGCGCTCTCGAGGTGGCCACGCGCTACCAATACGTCGACCGCAACGTCGCGCGGCTCGTCTCGGCGCCGCGGGCGGAGCGTCACGAGTCACGGCCGCTCACCCGTGACGAGGCCACGCGCCTGCTCACGGCCGCGGCCGGGCACCCACTCGAGGCGCTCTTCGTGCTGGCGGCCAGCACCGGCATGCGCAGGGCGGAGGTCCTGGGCCTCACGTGGCAGCATGTCGACCTGGACGCCGGCACGGTCCGCGTCGAGAAGACGCTCGTGCGCTACGACGGCGCCTACCACCTCGACCCGCCGAAGACGGCGCAGAGCCGGCGCACCGTCGTGATCCCGGGCGGCGTGGTCGACGCGCTGCGCGCCCACCGTCAGCGGCAGACGGATGCGGCAGTCGCGGCGGAGGTCTGGGGCAACGCCTGGGGCCTCGTGTTCACGGACGCCATCGGCCGGCCGGTGTCCGAACGGCGGGTGCACTCAGAGTTCTGGGCGCTCCTCGACCGCGCGCAGGTTCGGCGGGTGCGCTTCCATGACCTCCGCCACGGCGCCGCCACCTTCCTGCTGGCCCAGGGCGTCCCGATGAAGGTCGTGCAGTCGATCCTCGGGCATGCGCAGATCGCGATCACCGCGGACCTCTACAGCCACGTCGCCCCCGAGCTGCACCGCGACGCGGCCGACCGCATCGGCGCCCTGCTCTTCGGCGGGGCCGGCGAAGACGGCCAGAAAGTAGGCTCCCGGTAGGCTCCCGTCAGGGGTCGGGATGCCCCTGAATCCCTTGCGAATTAAGAGCATCCCGACGTGCTGCCGCAGTTCATGCACTTCAGGCAGGTGCCGTTTCGCACCATCATCAGCAGGCCGCATTCGTCGCAGGGGTCGCCCTCGAAGCCCATCTGGCGTGACTCCGCGGCGTCGAGGCCAAACGAGGGTTCGAGGACAAGCGTGCTGGTTTCGGTGACGGCCGTGCGCTCGCTGATCGCGGCTGCGGGCGCGGCCGCGACGGGGGCAGGAGTTGGCGTCGGGCCCGCGGCGACCGGCGCCGGGGCGGGCGCTGCCGAGGGGGCGGCGGGCGCCGCGACTGGCTGAGAGGCGACGGCCTCCGCCGCCACCAGCGCCTCAGCGCGCTCGGTGTCCTCGTCGGCCGGGTCGGTGGCCAGGGAGATCGGGCCGACGTGCGCCAGGTCGTCGCGGCCGAGGTAGGAGACGGCCAGCTCCCGGAAGATGTAGTCGATGATCGAGCTGGAGAACTGGATGCGGCCGTGCCCGGTCACGATCCCCATGGGCTCGAACTTCCGGAAGATAAACGTGTCCACGAACTTCTCGAGCGGCACGCCATGCTGCAGGCCCAGCGAGATCGCGATGGCGAAGCAGTTCATGAGGCTGCTGAAGGCCGCGCCGTCCTTCGCAGTGGAGACGAAGATCTCGCCCAGGCGGGGTCGGCCGGTCTTCGAGTCCACCTCGTCGAAATCACCCGTGTGCAGGTAGATGGTGTGGCCGCCCACCTTCGCCTTCTGGGAGTAGCCGCGCCGCCGTGACGGCATCGGCTCCTCCTGGCCGCGCCGCAGTCCGGCGACGATGCGCTGGGCCTCGGCGATGACCGCGTCCTCGACGGCCGATGTCGCCGAGCCCTGTTCCTCTTCGTCCTCGTCGTCGTACGCGTCGAAGACCTCGAAGGCGGAGGCGGCGAGGGGCTGCGACAGCTTGGAGCCATCGCGGTAGAGGGCGAGGGCCTTCACCATGCTTTCGGCGGCCGCCATGTAGACGTCCTTCACGTCCTGGACGGTCGCCTCCTGCGGCATGTTGATCGTCTTGGAGATGGCGCCGCTGATGAACGGCTGCGCCGCCGCCAGGATGCGCACGTGGGCCATCGCGGCGATGAAGCGCGTGCCGTAGCGCCCGCACTTGTTCGCGCAGTCGAAGACGGCGTAGTGCTCCTCGCGGAGGTGTGGGGCGCCCTCGATGGTCATGCGACCCATGATGTGGTCGTTGGCAGCGTCCGCCTGCTCGGCCGTGAAGCCGAGTGCCTCCAGCATGCTGAACTGCGGGTCGGACAGCTGCTCGTCGGTGAGGCCGAGACGGTCGCGGCAGAAGTCGTCGCCCAGCTGCCAGCGGTTGAACACGAACGACAGGTGGAAGGCGCTGGGCAGCGCGCGCTCGAGGGCGTCGAGCACCGGCTGCGTGAAGCCGCGCTCCGCCAGCGTGTTGCGGTTGATGTACGGCGCGCCCTCGAAGGTCTGAGTGCCGGCGCAGTACTCGACGATGGCGCGGCTCTGCTCGCGGGTGTAACCCAGGCCCTTGAGCGCTGGCGGCACGGACTGGTTGATGATGCGGAAGTAGCCGCCGCCCGCGAGCTTCTTGAACTTCACCAGCGCAAAGTCGGGCTCGACCCCGGTGGTGTCGCAGTCCATCAGCAGCCCGATGGTGCCCGTGGGAGCGATCAGGGTCGCCTGCGCGTTGCGGTAGCCGTGCTGCTCGCCCAGCGAGAGCGCGCGGTCCCAGGCACGCTTCGCGGCTTGCAGCAACGGCGTCGGGCAGAGGTCCTGCCGGATCGCCTTCGGGATCACCGTCAGCGCCTCGTACTGTTCGCGCGGGGCGTCGTAGGCGGCGCGGCGGTGGTTCCGCATCACGCGCAGCATGGCGTCGCGGTTCTCCTCGAAGCGCGGGAAGGCGCCGAGCTGCTCCGCCATCTCCGCGGAGGTGGCGTACGAGACGCCGGTGAGCAGGGCCGTGAGCCCGCCGGTCCAGGCGAGCGCCTCGGGCGAGTCGTAGGGGATGCCCTGGAGCATGAGTAGCGCGCCGAGGTTGGCGTAGCCGAGGCCGAGCGTGCGGTAGTCGTATGAGAGCTGTGCGATCTCGCGGCTGGGGAACTGCGCCATCAGCACGGAGATCTCGAGCACGACCGTCCACAGCCGAGTGGCGTGCTCGTAACCCTCCAGGTCGAACGCGCCGGTCTCCAGGTCGGTGAAGGCGAGCAAGTTCAGCGACGCCAGGTTGCAGGCGGTGTCGTCCAGGAACATGTACTCGCTGCAGGGGTTGGAGCCATTGATGCGCCCGCCGGCGGGGGCGGTGTGCCATTCGTTGATCGTGGTGTCGTACTGCAGGCCCGGGTCCGCGCACTGCCAGGCCGCGCGGCCCATGCGGTCCCACAGGTCCCGGGCACGCACGGTCTTCGCGATCGCGCCGTCGGTGCGGCGCGTGAGGTGCCACTGGCGGTCGTGGTTGACCGCGTCCAGGAAGTCCGCCGTGACGCGGACGGAGTTGTTCGAGTTCTGGCCGGAGATGGTCTGGTACGCCTCGCCCTGCCAGTCGGTGTCGAACTGGCGGAAGTCGAGCACGGGCTCGCCCTGCTGGGCGAGCTGAAGCACTCGCTGGATGTACACCTCGGAGACGCCATCGCGGCGGGCGCGGTTCACCGCCTTGCGGAGCGCGCGGTTGTCGCGCGGGTCCAGGCCGTCCTGGGCCGCCTCGAAGACCGCCGCCAGGTGACGTCGCGTGACCCGCGAGCCGGTCACCATCGTGGCGACCTTCTGTTCTTCGGCGGCCTTCCAGTCGATGAAGGTCTCGATGTCGGGATGGTCGGCGTTCAGGATCACCATCTTCGCCGCGCGGCGCGTGGTGCCGCCGGACTTGATCGCGCCTGCCGCTCGGTCGCCGATCTTGAGGAACGACATCAACCCGGATGACTTGCCGCCTCCGGACAGCGGCTCGTTCTCGCCTCGGATCTCGGAGAAGTTGGAGCCGGTGCCGGAGCCATACTTGAAGATGCGCGCCTCGCGCGTCCAGAGGTCCATGATGCCACCCTCGTTCACGAGGTCGTCGCTCACAGACTGGATGAAGCAGGCGTGCGGCTGGGGGCGCTCGTAGGCGCTGCCCGACCGGCGCAGTTCGCCGGTGGCGGGGTCGACATAGGAGTGGCCCTGGGCGGGGCCCTCGATGCCGTACGCCCAGTGCAGACCGGTGTTGAACCACTGCGGCGAGTTCGGCGCGGCGCGCTGGGTCGCCAGCATGAAGCAGAGTTCGTCGTAGAACGCGCGCGCGTCGTCCTCGGTGTCGAAGTGGCCGTGCGTCCAGCCCCAGTACGTCCACGTGCCCGCGAGCCGGTGGAAGGCCTGTCGCGCGTCCGTCTCGCCGCCTCGAGGGGCGTCCGCGGAAGCAGCCTCCGAGCGCTGCAGCCACTCGGGCACGCCGTCTTCCTCGATGCGGCGGCGCGCCTCCGGGACGCCGGCCTTGCGGAAGTACTTCTGCGCCAGGATGTCCGTGGCGACCTGCGAGAAACCGGCGGGGACCTGGAGGTCGGTGGCCTCGAAGACGATCGAGCCGTCCGGATTGACGATGCGCGACGCCCGCGACTCGAAGGTGACACCCGCGTAGGGGTCCTGTCCGGCGGTGGTGAAGCGGCGTGTGATGCGCATGGGAGCTGCTCCTGTAGAACGCTTGGAGCCGCCGCCTACTAGCCCTAGTGCCGGACTATCAACGAGACCCCAGGTGTTGGGCTTTAGTGATTACCCGCTTTAGCGTTTAATCTTCACGGGAGCCGAATCATCCATCCGCAAGCACGGCGTGTCAAGATCACGTTTGACGGATCGAGCGAATTAGCAGATTCTGAAGAACGAATGTACGAGGGGAGTCGGATGGATCAGCTACTGAATTGCCCGGTGGAACGAGCGGTTGCTAAAGGAGTCACGCAGCAGCACCACGAGTGGATTGTCCTGGCCGCGAGTGCCAGTGCGTCGCCGACCAGCGAGGACCTCCGGTTCGCATGCCGATTCTGCCTCTGCACTGCGACCAAAAGTGACGCTGCACGGTTCCTGGAGGCGGCAACGAACGGCTCGAAAGCGCCGACACAACGTCCGGCCATTCGGAACCTCTCAGGCAGGCCTGTGGCGAAATCGATGACCTGAACCCACCAACGCGTTCAGCGCTCAGCCCGCCACGAACGCTATCGGGCCGCTCGGTTGCGAACGTTAGTCGCCTGAGCCCGGTAGCAACTCGAGCGCGTCGACGTGACGCGGGCGAAGGAGCCGGAAGTGCCGGTGGTCGAGGGTCGCCAGCTTGGGCTCGTTCAGCCGCTCGACGACCGCGAGGACCGAGGCGTCCACGAAGCCGATATTGGAGTCCGCATAGCGGTCGAGGAGACCACGGATACGGTCGTAATCCCCGATCTCAAGTGGTTCCACCTCGTACGCGCCCGTGCGGATGTCATCGAGGAACGCGATGAATGCGCCGACGTTCAAGCGTGAGTACGTCATTTGGTCGACCTCGACCAGGACGGGCGCTGGGATCACTAGCGGCTCGCGGCTGTCTTCAATCAGGCGCCGACAAGCGAGATGATCCGGATCCCGACGGTCCAGAAGTGCAAACAGCGGGCCCGTGTCTAGGACGAGCGCCACGTGCGCGGCTCGAAGTGGATGTCGCCGGCGTCGCGTGCGGTATAGCCAGGCCCCGAGGACTCAGCGATCCCAATGCTCCGCGGCATCGGGCGCCGCGCGGCAGCCTTCTCCTCCACGGCCTCCCGGATGAACCCGGCCATGGAGGTACCTCGCTCAGCCGCGAGGACTTTGATGCGCTTCAGCAGGTCATCAGGTAGAGAGATCGTGGTGCGTGCCATGACATCATGATGTCATGGCTGACATCACTTGTCTACTCCCTGACGAGCGCCTCCAGCTCGTCCGGCGCGGAGGGGATGCCTCCGCTGAGGTTGCGCCGCCCGTCCGGAGTCACGAGAACGTCGTCTTCGATGCGGATGCCGATGCCCCGCAGTGGCTCCGGGATGCCCGGCGTCTCAGCCGCCAGATAGAGCCCGGGCTCCACGGTCAGCACCATCCCCGGCGCCAGTGGTGTCGAGGTCTCCCCCGAGCGGTAAGGACCGACATCGTGCACATCGAGGCCGAGCCAGTGCGACGTGGAGTGCATGTAGTACGGCCGGTACGTCTGCTCCTCGATGGCGGCATCGACGTCGCCAGTGAGGATCTCGAGGTCGATCAACCCCTCGACAAGCACGCGGAGCGACGCCTGGTGGACGTCATGGAACGGCACGCCGGGCGCGGTCGCCTCGATGCCGCGCCGTTGCGCCTCCAGGACGATATCGTAGACGGCGCGCTGCTCGGGTGTGAAACGTCCGTTGGCCGGCGCGGTGCGCGTGACATCCGCGCTGTAATAGTCCCATTCAGCGCCGGTATCGAGCAACAGCAAGTCGCCGTCCTCGATGACGCGGCGGTTCGAGGTGTAGTGCAGCGTGCAGGACATGGGGCCGGAGGCCACGATCGAAGGGAAGCCGTTGCGCGGCGAGCCGCTGCGGCGGTACTCCGCCTCCAGCACCGCCTGCACCTCGTACTCCCGCATGCCGGGACGCAGCGCTTTCCAGGCCGCCCGCAGGCCGGCGCCCGTCACGTCGATGGCTTGCTGCAGGGCGGTGATCTCCGCCTCGGTCTTGATGAGCCGAAGCCCGTCGACCGCTGGCGTTGGGTCGAGCAGGCGCGCGATTGGCGCGGGACCTCGCTGTGAGCCGTCCCGCCGCCGCTCGACCATGCTCGAAACGGCGCGATCCACGCGGTCATCCGCTCCGAGCGCGACGTGGACCGCGTCCGCGTCCTTCAGCAAGTCGGGCAAGAGCTCCTCGAACTGCTCGATCGGATATGCGGCGTCCGCGCCGAACTGCTCGACCGCGCCCTCCACGCCCGCGCGCGGGCCCACCCAGACCGCCATCTCCGGATCGTGGGGGCTCACGAAGAGCACGAACGGCTCATCGTGGCCGGGACGGAGGACAGCGATCGCGTCCGGCTCCTCGAAGCCGGTCAGGTAGAGGAACGTCGAGTCCTGGCGAAACTCGAAGTCGACGTCTCCATTGCGGCGCACCTCGTGGGCGGCGGCGAAGATCGCAGCGCCCTCGCCCAGCGCCTCCATGAGCCGTGTACGGCGCTCTGCGAACATGCTGGCTCCGTCCCTGCATTCCCGGTGGTCTTCGACGGTCGCGAGGCGCATTGCCGGTGTCAAGCAGCGGGCGCGTGCTCGCTGCCGGCGGTCGGGCGGCCTCGGCGAATGCAGGCCTCGAAGGTGGCGGCGTGGCCGGTGATTGCCGGCAGGACGACGGAGTCGAGGAGCATTGAGGCGCCCTCAGAACGCCAGATAGCGTAGCCATAGGTACGCCGTAGCGATCAGCATGCTGGCCAGCACGGTCGGGATGCCCCAGAGCAGGAACTCGACGAAGCGGATCGGGTGGCCGCCTCGCTCGGCGAGGCTGGCGACCAGCACGTTCGCCGAGGCGCCAATCACCGTGAGGTTGCCGCCGAGGTCGGCGCCCATGGCCAGCGCCCACCACAGGACGGATGTCCCGTCGTCCTCCGTCAGCCCGATACCCGCGTTCAACTCATCGACGATCGGTAGCATCGTCACCGTGTAAGGGATGTTGTCGATGATGCCCGAGAGGAGCCCGGACATCCAGAGCAGGATGAGCGCACTGGCCACCTCGGAACCGCCGGCCAGATCTGCCGCTCGCTCGCCTACAGAAGCCAGCACCCCGGTCTCCTCGAGGCCCGCGACGACGATGAAGAGGCCGATGAAGAAGAACAGGGTGGTCCATTCGATTTCGCGGAGAGCGTGGTGCGGATCGGCCCGGGTGAGCAAGAGCAGCAACGACCCCCCCATGAGGGCAACCGCCGCGGGGTCATAGCCCAGCGGCCCTTGCAGCAGGAAGCCCGCCAACGTGAGCGCGAGCACACCGAGAGAGACCCAGAGCAGCCGGTAGTCCTTGATCAACTCGGTGTCGTCCAGGTCCATCACGCGCTGGCGGGCCTCATCGGTGATGGCGGTTGAGCGCCCGGCGATCATCCAAGCGACGCCGAGAAATCCGGCGATCGTGATGATCGGAACCGGAGCGATGTTGAGCATAAACTCGACGAATCCGATGTCAGCATGCGCAGCGATCAGGATGTTCGGCGGGTCTCCAATCAGCGTCGCTGTCCCACCGATGTTCGAAGCGAGCGCGATCGCGATCAGCCCCGGGACCGGCCTGACGTTCAGCGTGCTCGAAACGACCAGGGCGACCGGGGCGATCAGCACCACCGTCGTGACGTTGTCCAGGAACGCGGAGAGCACGGCGGTGACGGCGCAGAGGATGACGAGGACGCCCGGTGGGGAGCCGCGCGCAACCTTTGCGGCGCGGACCGCGATCCACTGGAAGACACCCGTGCTCGCCATGGTGTTCGCGATGATCATCATGCCGGCGAGCAGAAAGATGACGTGAAGGTCGACGGCCTCGAAGGCCTGCTCCGTGTCGAGCACCCGGAGCAGGATGAGCGCCATACCGCCGGCCAGGGCGGCCGTGGTCTTGTGGACCCGTTCCGAGATGATGGCCGCATACGTGATCAGGAACACGACCACAGCGATCGACGCGTCGCTCAAGGCAATCAGTCCTCGTGGCCCATCTCGCGGGGTATGGCGGCCGTCGGCCGCCGGGACGGCTGCGGCCCGACGTGGAACCGTAGCCCAGCGTCTGCTTACGGTCGCGTCACCACCCCTGCGGCCAGACAGCGGTCATAGCGCCCCCCAGGCCATCCGCACGGCGACCACGATGAGTCCCGCGGCCAGGGCGCGCATGAGCGGGCCTTCACCCAGCGTGCGCCTCAGCCGGTGCCCGGCGGGCGTAGCGAGCACGACGCCGGCGCCGAGCCACGGCACATCGCGCAGCGGGTCCCCCGCGTGACCGAGCCCGACGTGGAACAGCACGACGACGACAGACTGGATGACGATCAGCAGGTGCATCGAGGGCACAGCTACCGCGTGAGGCACGCGCATGACTCGGGTCATGATCGGGATGCCCAGCGTGCCGCCGCCGATGCCGCCCAGTGCGGCCATGAACGAGGCTGCGACGTTCGGGAGGATGCTGGCCCGGATGGGAATCCCGTAGGAGAAGATCGTCCCGCTGCGATCCACGAGGCGCCGGCGCCAGGCCGGCTGCACGGGCGGCTGGACCCCGGCGGTCGGCCGCCACAGCACGTACAGCGCGAGCAGCCCGAGTAGCGCCGCGAAGCCGAGTTCGAACGCCCGTCGGGGCACGAGTGACGTGCCGACCGCGCCGAACAGTCCGGCGGGGACGGCTACCAGGGCCAGTGCCAGCACCAGCCTGTGGTCCACCCGGCCCTCGCGGGCCACGGTCGCCGAGGCAGCGCCGCTGGCGAGGGCTACGACCGTCAGCGACGCGGTGGTGACCAGTGCCGGCTCCGCATCGGGGTAGCGCAACAGGAGCAGTGGCGCGACGAGGAAGCCGCCACCGGCGCCGATCGCCGTGGCATAGACGCCAATGACGTAGCCGGCGGCGAAGAGCGCGACGACCTCGGGCGCGCTCATGGGGCGCGAGCAGGATGCCCGGGCAAGCAGCCGCGCCGGACCCCTCGGCGGGCTCGACGTGCGGGGCGTGTGGTCAGAACGTGCGCGGGACGACCTCCGGAGGATAGGTGGTGCCTACGAGTCCCTGCTCGATGAGCGACTGGTACTCCTCGTGGGAATAACCGAGGAGATCGAGGTAGACCTGCTCGTTGTGTTCGCCGAGCTTGGGCGGCGGCACGTGGAGCCGGTTGGGCGTGTTCGCCATCCGGAACAGCAATCCGGGGTAGGGGTGCGTGCCGACGCCCTCCATGGTGATCGGCTGGAACCACTCCCGCGCCTCCAGGTCGGGGCACGCGAGGGCCTCGAGTTCGTCCTGCACCGGGCCGCAGGTGACGCCGGCGTCCTGCAGCGCGTGGAACAGCGGCATCTTATCGTGCGGACGCGTACGTTCGGCCAGGAGCGCGTCCAGGTCGTCCGCGTGCAGCCAGCGCTGCGGCCCCGTCGCGAAGCGCTCGTCGCGCGTCCATTCCGGCGCCTCCAGGATCCGGCACAGCGCCTCGAACTCCTCGTCGCTCGCGACATCGATGGCGATCCACTGGTCATCCCCGGCGGTCGGGTAGACGCCGTGGGGGGCGTGCGCCGCGTGCCCGTTGCCCTGTGGCGGGGCGACGCGGCCGTTCATGGTGTAGTCCAGGATGTACTCACCGAGCGCCGGCAGGAACGCCTCCGCCAGCGGCATCTCGATCTGCTGACCGCGCCCGCTGTGCTCTCGGTGTCGCAGGGCCATCGTCACCGCCAGGGCGCCCATCACGCCGGCAATCGCGTCCGCTGTGAACGCGTCACCCGTCGCCTCGGGCGTCATGTCGCGGTACCCGCGCAGGTAGTGGTGCCCGATCATCCCCTCGACGTGAGTGCCGAAACCACGGTAGCCCCGATACGGTCCATCGAGGCCGTACGCCGGCATGCGCAGCATGATCAGCCGCGGGTTGACCTCCGAGAGCACATCCCAGGTGAGGCCTGCCCGCTCGATGGTGGTGGGGACGTTGTTCTCGACGAAGACGTCCGACTGCTCGATCAGGCGCAGGAAGGCCTCGCGGCCCGCGGGCGACATCACGTCGCATGTCATCGATCGCTTATGTCGCGCGTGTGCGTTGAAGCTAGGCGAGCGGTTCCACGGGTCCTCGCCGGGGTCGAAGTCCGGGTAGGCGGACTGCAGCACGCCCTGATCCGCGGCGCGCATCGCTTGCGCCTTCGACATCACGCGCTCGCCACCACGGGAGTACGGCTGGATGCGGTTCATCGGCTCCACGCGCACCACATCGGCGCCCCATTCGCCGAGGAGTTGCGTGACGTGCGGTCCCGCCCACACCACCGTGATGTCCGCGACCCTGACGCCCTCGAGAGGCAGCCGGTGCTGCTCGTCCCGTCCGTTGGCCTGATCTGCCATCGCCGGCCCTCCCTAGATCACACCGGCCGCGCGCAGGCGCGGCAGGTCCTCACGCGCGTAGCCGAGCCGGTCGACCAGCACCTCAACGGTGTGCTGCCCGAGGAGCGGCGCGTGGCAGGAGGGCTGCTTGGGGGTATCCGAGAGGATCAACTGACGGCCCGTGTATTCGATGGGCCCGGTCATCGGGTGGTCGATGGTTTCCCAGACGCCGCGGCCCCGGTAGTGCGGGTCGTTCACCAGGTCCGCCGTGGTGAAGATCGCTCCTCCCAGGACACCGAGCGCCTGCGTCTTCGCGACCGCCTCCTGCTTCGGTGTCTGCAGTAGCCACGTGAGCCAGGCCGTCTCGACCTCCTCCACGAACTCGGGTGGCATCTCAAGCAGGGGCAGGCCAAGTTCCGGTCGAGCGGCCAGGTCGCCGCGGCCGATCATCTCCAGGACGCCTCGGAAGTGGCGGCCTCCGCCGGCCAACAGGTTCACGTAGCCGTCCGCGCACGGCCGTACACCCGTAGCCATACGCATGCCGGGCCGCTGCCGCTTCGCGGAACGGCCGACGTATGCCGTGGCGGTCATGTACACCGTGCGACGGTCGCGGAAGCCCATCTGCGCCTCGTAGACCGCGACGTCGATGCAGTCGCCGGCGCCGCCCTGCTCGACGCGCCAGCGGGCAAGCATCATAGCGTAGGCGGCGGAGAGGCCGGCGTGGTAGTGGGCCACGTTGCCACCGCTCTTCACGGGCTCGCGTTCGGCTGTGCCGTTGAGGTGAAGCGGCCCGCCCATCGCCTGCAAGGTGATCTCCGAGGCGCGGTAGTCGCGGTACGGCCCGTCCTGGCCGAAGGGCGTGATCGACGCGAAGACCAGGTCGTCGCGGCCCTCGCTCAGCGCGTCCCAGCCGATGCCCCACTCGTCGAGCTGGCCGGGCCGGAAGTCCTCGATGACCAGGTCCGCCTCGGCGGCCAGGCGGCGGACGATGCCCTGGGCTTCGCGGTCCGCAAGGTTGAGGGCGATGCCCTGCTTGTTCGTGTTCAGATGCAGGAAGAGCGCGCTGGTCTCCGCGTTCGGCTCATCGCGCAGGAAGGGACCGGCGCGGCGCGACGGGTCACCGTCTGGCGCCTCCACTTTGAGCACCTCGGCGCCGTAGTCCGCCATGACCTTGCCGGCGAACGGCCCGGCGACGTTCCGCGCCAGCTCCAGGACGCGGATCCCCTCCAACAGCTCGGCCATCTCCCCCTCCGTCCGGCCGTGGCGTGCCCCGAGACTCCGATGTCAGCGCCCGTGGAACTCCGGGTCGCGTTGTTCCACGAACGACGTGAACCCCTCCCGCGCGTCCTCGGTGCGCAGCAACGTGGACTGGTACGTCCACTCGGTCTCGAGCAAGGCCCGTTGCGGCACATCGAGCGAACGCTGCACCAGGCGTCGCATGTACGTGTAGGCGAGCGGTGGCCCGGTCGCGATCTCATGCGCGAAGGCATGCGCTTCATCGATCAGCCGGTCATCCGGAACCACGCGGTTGACGAGGCCGACCTCGAGCGCGCGCTTCGCATCCACCAGGCCGCCGTCGTAGAGCAGTTCGTAGGCCCGCGCGGCGCCCACAATGCGCGGGAGCCAGTAGGCGACGCCGTAGTCGGTGGAGAGGCCGCGCTTGATGAAGATCGGGCCGATGCGGGCGGACTCGGCCATGAAGCGCACGTCGCAGTTCAGTGCGATCCCGAAGCCTGCGCCGGCTGCCGCGCCATTAATCGCGCCGATGACGGGGACATCGCAGGCGCTGAACGCCTCGACCATGCGCCCCGAGCCGCCGAAATGGTCCTGCGTCTCGTGCCGCGAGCGCGGCGCCCCTCGCTGACCGGGCGCTTCCCGGCTGATCTCGGCGCCGGCCGAAAAGGCGCGTCCGGCGCCGGTGACCACCACCGCGCGGACATCGTCGTCGCGGGAGGCCCGGTCGAGCGCCTCGGCGAGGCCCGCCGTGAGGCCGGCGTTCAGGGTGTTCATGCGCTCGGGCCGATTCAGGGTGACGAGCATCACCCCGTGTTCGTCGACCTCGACGACCACCTCGTCCGACATCGATGCATCCCTTCACGGGAGAGCTGCTCCGGACCGCGTGCCGGGCGCGGCGACGATAGCATGCGCGGCATGCGTACAGACGGTATGTGACTGCACGGAAGGGGCGGCGGGGGGTGACCTGGGCTGCGAGGACGGGTACGGCTGGTCCCCCCGCCAGGACTCGAACCTGGGCACATGGTTTAGGAAACCACTGCTCTATCCACTGAGCTACGGGGGGACGGGGCACTGGGCGGCCGGCTCATTCCATCTTAGGCGACCGAGGCGGTTGGAGGGACTGCTATGCTCGGCGCCGGGAGGGCGCGATGCACCAGTTGAACCTCGAGGCGTTCCGGCCAGCGGCGATTAGCGCGGACACGGCCGAGTACAACCAGCGGGTGGCGGACATGATGGCGCAGGCGCCGCCGACGCACTCGCTCGAGCCGCAGGTGGTGCGGGAAGCTCGGAAGCGTGGCGGTGGCGTCTCGGGCCCACCGGTCTACGTGGAGCAGGCGCAGCAGCGGACGCTGCCGTGCCGGGCGGGGGATATCCCCGTGCGCGTGTTCGTGCCGGCGCAGGTGCGCGGGGTCTACCTGCACTTCCACGGCGGCGGCTGGGTGCTGGGGTCGGCCGACGGGCAGGACCCGCGGCTCTGGGATCTGGCGACGGCCGCCGAGGTGGCCGTGATCAGCGTCGAGTACCGCCTGGCGCCGGAGCACCCCTACCCCGCCGGCCCGGACGACTGCGAGGCGGCTGCCGCGTGGCTCGTGGAGCACGTCCAGTCGGAGTTCGGGACCGACCGCATCGCGGTCGGTGGCGAGTCGGCGGGCGCGCACCTGGCCGCGAACACGTTGCTGCGCATGCGTGACCGCCACGGCTACACCGGCTTCGCCGCTGCGAACCTGGTCTTCGGGGTGTACGACCTGGGGCGGACGCCGAGCCAGGAGACCAGCGAGGACGCGGTGGTCATCCCGAGGCCCACGATGGAGTGGTTCTACGACCACTACTGCCCGGACGCCTCGATGCGGCGCGACCCCGATCTGTCGCCGATGTACGCGGACCTGACGGGGCTGCCGCCCGCGCGCTTCTCCGTCGGGACGCTGGACCCGCTGCTCGACGACTCGATCCTGATGGCGAAACGCTGGACGCATGCGGGGAACGAGGCGGAATTGCGGCTCTACCCGGGCGGCTTCCACGGCTTCATCAGCTGGCCGGGACTCAAGCTCGGCGAGCAGGCCAACCTCGATACGATCGAGTTCATCCGGTCGGTGATGGGCGCGCGCTAGTCACGCGTCGCGACCTCGGTCATGGTCACGCCTCGGATGCGCCGCGCTCGGACTCCCAGCGCGCCTTCGCGGCCGGCCACTCGTCCTCGAGGATGGTCATGAAGTGGGTGTCGACGTACTCGCCGTGTTCGAAAGCGTGGTGGCGCAGCACGCCATCGAGGCGGAAGCCGGCATTCTCGTAGCAGCGGATGGCGCGCTGGTTCGCGACCTCCGGGTCGATGGTCGCCCGATGCACGCCCTTCACCTCGAAGAGGTGCTGGAGCATCGTGCGGATGGCCTCGGTGCCCGCGCCGCGGTCACGGGCGTCGGGCTCGCCGATGAGGATGTCGATGCCCGCGGTCCATGAGTAGTCGGGGCCGGGGTAGGGGTGCCCGTACTGGATCTCGCCGATGCCACGCCCGTCGAGTTCGATGACGAAGCGCCAGCACGGGTCGACGTCAGGCTCCATGTAGTCCCGGCGCGCGGCATCGATATCGGCGGGTGGGTCGCCGTAGTAGCGCACCACCTCCGGGTCGGCCAACCACCTGAGCATGTCGGGCAGGTCGCGCTCTTCGATCGGACGGAAGCGCAGGCGCGGCCCCTCGATTGGCTCGTGGTCCACCGGCGAGGGGATGGTGTGGGCGTCGCTCATGGCGGCGCTCAGCGGTCCGGCACCCAGATGAGGCGCGCCGCCTCCAGGCCCAGCACCACCTCGCGTCCGTCGATCTCGAGGGTCATGGTGCCGCGGTAGGGCGCGACCTGGATCACCTTGACCGCCGCACCGGGCCGGATGCCTTCTTCGTCGAAGAAACGCAGGAGGGCCTCGTCCTCCTCGTACACGCGTTGCACCGTGGTGACATCGCCGTCCTTGAGGTCGGAGACGCGCCGCGTGGCGAGCGGGTGCGGGTGCTGCCCGGTGCCGGGGATGGGGTAGCCGAAGGGCGACACGTTCGGCGAGTCGAGGACGCCCACGATCAGCGGCTCCGTCACGTCCGAAATCGAGTGCTCCATGAGGTGCGCTTCCTCGTAGGCCCGCCACCACTCGAGGCCCAGCGTCTCGACCAGCAGGCACTCCGCCAGGCGGTGGCGGCGCACCATCGTCTCGGCGCGTTCGAAGCCGGACTTCGTGAGGTGGATGCGCTTCCGCCCGTCCATGGTCACGAGTTGATCGCGGCGCAGGCGGGAAAGCATGCCGGCGACCGAGGCCGGCTTGATGCCCAGCCGTTCCGCGATGCGCGCCGCGATGACCTCGCTCTTCTCGTCGTGAGAGAGGCGGTAGATCGTGGTCAGCGCATCGTCGGACGCGACGTTGGTGACCTGCTTCGGCATCGGTGCTCGCTCCTGTGAGCGGCATGGTCACATGGAGCGCTGGGCACGGCAAGCGTGGGAGCGCGTACCCAGACGCGCACGTATCATGGCGCGCAGTCGCAGAGGCGCGCAGCGCTCGCGCCCGGGAGCCTGTTCCGTGAGGTACGTCTTGTGAGCTTCGAGCCCGGGCACGACCCGGAGGCGGCACAGGAGTCTGTGCTCGGCCCCCTGGTACGCGTCATCGAGGAGGCCGCCGACGACGCCCTGTGGGCGCTAATCGGCAGCGCCTCGGTTCGGCTGCAGGGCGTCGATGCGCCCTCGCCGAACCTGGAGTTCATGACCACGGAACGCGTCCTTGAGACGTTGGGCGAGATGCTGGACCTGCCGGCGGCCTGGGGCCGGGGGGCGCATCTGGCCTCGCGGCGGCTGCACTTCATGCGCCACGGCTGCCCCGTCTTCGTCTTCGGCGAGCCCGTGTTTCACGGGCCGTACGAGTCTCTGTCGCCGCGTGAGATTCCGTCGCTCTGGGACGCGCGCGTGCGCGTGGAGCGCGCGGGCGTTGGTGTGCTGTGCACGCCGCTGGAGTGGGAATTGGTCCTCGCCGTCGTGCTGGGCTCCGAGGCACGCGTGACGCTGCTGGGGCAGCGGATGCGCGACCAGGGCTACGACAGCCGGCTCATCGTGCGTCTGCTGCGTGAGGGGCATGTGGCGCCGGAGACAGAAGACTCGGTGTGGGCAATCCTCGAGCGTGAGTGAGGGCGTGGAGGACGCGGCGCGCACCCTCCACGTCGCGCGGCTGTTCTCCGCAGCGGTCGCGTCTGGAGACACCGCCGACCTCGAAGCGGCCACCTCCAGAGAGGTGGCAATTGAGGGGCCTCGAGGTACCGCCTACGGCGTCGAGGTGCTTCGAGGCTGGGTCGCTGGTTCGGGCATCCGCCTGCGACCCGACCGCGCGTTCGCCGGCCAACACGCCGTGGTGGTCGAAGCGGACGCCGAATGGGTCTCGGAGCAGGGTGCCGTCACCGGGCGGTCCCGCACCGCGATCGTCCTCGGGATCCGGGACGGGCTGCTGGCCCGGATCGCGCGATTCGACGAGGACCTCCCCGCAGCCCTCCAGGCTGCCGGACTGACGGAGGCCGACGAGGCGCGGGCCACCTGGGACTGAGACGCACAGCAGACACCGCCGGTTCGCCTCCCCGCATCGCGCGTCCTACAATCCCGACGCTCGTAGCCGGACGCTCTGCCTGACATGAGGGGGAACGGCCGACAACATGCTCCGAGCGACACGGAGAGACAGCCCCAGCCGCCTTGAGAGGGAGACGCCATGCCGATGACCGTGGGGACCGGGATCGGGACCGACCTGAGCACCGTGCCCGAGCGCGCCCGGAAACTCGAGGCAATGGGGTACGACCACGTCTCCGTGGGGGAAACGAGCCACAACCCGTTCCTGCCGCTGGTGCTCGTGGCCGAGCACACGACGCACCTCCGCTTCGGGACGTCCGTCGCCATCGCGTTTCCTCGGGTGCCGCACATCACCGCGAACCTGGCGTGGGACCTCTCGAAGTACTCGGGCGGCCGGTTCGTGCTGGGCCTGGGGACGCAGGTGAAGGGACACAACGAGCGGCGGTTCTCCGTGCCGTGGGCGCCGCCCGGACCTCGGCTGCGCGACTACATCAACTGCATGCGCGCGATCTGGGACTCGTGGCAGAATGGCACGAAGCCGAACTACGAGGGCGAGTACTACCAGTACAAGCTCACGAGCCCGTTCTTCAACCCGGGGCCCATCGAGCACCCCGACATCGAGGTCGTCGTCTCCGCGGTAAACCCGTTCAACGCGCGGCTGGCCGGCGAGGTGTGCGACGGCATCGCGATCCACGGCTTCTCGACGTTCAAGTACATCCGTGAGGTCCTGATCCCGGCGGTCCACGAGGGCGCCCGCCGCGCCGGAAAGGACCCGAAGGACCTGCGCATCACCGGCGGCGGCTTCATCGTGACGGGCCGCGACGAGCAGGAAGTGGCTGCCGCCACGGAGCGGTCGCGCCGGCAACTCTCCTTCTACGCCTCGACTCGGTCGTATTCGAACGTGATGAAGACGCACGGCTGGGACGACGAGGCCGCGCACCTCCACCGCCTCTCCATCGAGGGCAAGTGGGACGACATGGTGGACGTGATCACGGACGAGATGATGGAGGAGTTCTGCGTCATCGGGACGTGGGACGAACTGCCGGGCAAAATGCGCGAGAAGTACGCCGGGATCAACACGCAAGTCGGCTTTGGCGCCGACCCCCGCAACCCGGACGAGGAGGCGCGCATCAAGGAGATCATCTCGGAGCTGAAGATGATCCCCGCCGTCGGCGAGGAGTAGCTCGGCGACGACCGATGCGGCGCGCGCTGTCCGAGTTCGAGGGCGCGCCGTCCGCGCGGCTCGGCGTCCGGCGGAGGGTCCCCCGCTACACGCGCGTCGCGCGAAGGCGCTGGCCCGCCTGGCGGGCGATCGCATCCCAGCGCTTGCGGGCCTCGGTGACGTAGCGCTCGTAGCGCGGGGCGGTCACGGCCATGCGCTCGAAGAGGTGCACGAGGCCCTCCAGGTCGGCGAGGTGGACCGTCTCCGCACGCACCTGGCCCTTTGGGCCGGCGTTGTGATAGTTGCCCAGCGCGATGCATGCGGCACCCGTCTCGTAGCCCATGAGGTCGTACGCCGTTGCCTCGGTGGTGCCGCCGTCCATGAGCTTGCGTTGGTAGGGGAACGCCGCGTCCTGCTCGCCCAGTTCACGGGCCAGGCGGGTCATCCAGAGCGTGACCCCGGATGAGAACACGTGCTGCAGGTCGCCGACGCGGATGATCGGCCCGCCGCCTTGCTCCGCGCGCCCGCCGGCCATCGAGGAAGTCTCGACGGCGACGACCAGCGACTCGCGCGGGAGGCCACCGTCGCGGGCGGCGGCGGCTGCGCCGAGCAGACCGACTTCCTCGGCGCGGGTGAAGAGGCCGATCACGTGGCCACCGACGCCCTTCGCGGACAGCCGATCGAGCGTCGCGAGCACGCTCGCGACGCCGATGAGGTCGTCGCACTGGCGGGCGTGGACGATGTCGCCACGGAGGCGGTACTCCTCGACGTCCCACAGCGCCATATCGCCGACCTCGGCAGAGGCGCCGGTTTCCATGATCGCCCGGGCGCCGGCGATGCGTTCGCGGAAGCGGACGTGGCCCGGTTCTTTCACCAGCGAGGTGATGCGGGCCGTGGAGGTTCCGTCGCCGTAGATGCGGACGACCTCGTCCTTCCCGTAGTCGGCGGAGAGGCCGCCCCGGAACTCCAGGTCGATGCGGCGCCCGCGGATGCCCGTGACGACGAATCCGGGGTGGTCGGTGTGCGCGCCGAGGACCAGCGGGCGCATCGCACGTCCGCGCTGGTAGGTCACGTACGCGTTGCCGTATCGGTCTTCGCGGTAGTCAAGCTGGCGCTCTTCCGCGAACCGCTCGATGTGCGCGATCACGCGCTGTTCGACGAATGACGCCGTGGGGATAGAGACGACGTCCCGTACAGTGTCGGCCAGCGGCGCCGGCTCTCGGGTGACAGTGCGTCGAGGTGCGCGCGCGGTCATCGGACTTCCTCCCGGGGGTGCCGGTGCATCCTACGCGGCGCGCCGCGGTGGCCCAACCCATCGCGCGCCCATACGATCGGCCTATGACCTCCCCTACGCAATCGCCTGACTCGACCGAAGCACCGAAGTCACCGGGGACACCTCCACCGATCCTGCCTGCCTCGGTGGTCCCGGAGCCTGTACCGCAGCCCCGCGGCGGCCGGAAGGGGCGCTTCGAGCACAACCGACCACTGGTGCCCCTCGAGATCGAGACGACGGGCTTCGCGGCGGGCGGCAAGGCGCTGGGCCACGCGCCGGACGGTCGCGTGGTCTTCGTGGAGTACGCCTTGCCGGGCGAGCGCGTGATCGCCGAGGTTACCGCCGAGCACGCTGGCTACATTGAGGCGACGGCGGTCCAGATCCTTCGCGCATCGGACGAGCGCATCACGCCTCGATGCCCGTACTTCGGGAAGTGCGGCGGCTGCCAGCTCCAGCACGTGGCGTATCCGGAGCAGCTGCGCCTGAAGACGGGCGTCGTACGCGAGCAACTCACCCGCATCGGACGCTTCTCCGAGGCCGAGGCGGACGCGGCCGTGAGCGACATGCTGGGGATGGACGACCCGTGGGGCTACCGGAACCACATGCGCTTCACCGCCCGGCGTGACGGCGAGGTGGGCTTCATGCAGCGCGGGACGCATCGATTCCTGCGCATCGACCACTGCGACATCGCGCTGCCGCGCGTGAACGAGGTCCTCCAGCAGACGCAGGGCCGCACGATGCAGGCACGACAGATCACGATCCGCGTCGGCGAGCAGACCGGCGAGGAGATGGTCCAGCCACGGCTGCGGTGGCGCCCGCACACGCGAGGAGCCCGCCCCGAGAGCGGCCAGCAACACTACAGCGAGCGGCTGCTGGCGCAGACCTATCGCATCTCCGGCCCGGCCTTCTTCCAGGTGAACACGCGACAGGCGGAGCGTCTCGTGTCGCTGGTGGTCGACCGCGTGCTCGAGGTGTCGCCGCGCGTCGTCGTGGACGCCTACGCCGGCGTGGGCACGTTCGCTGCGCAACTGGCATCCAGGGTGGAGCAGGTGGTCACGATCGAGGAGTCCGCGGCTGCGGGCGTCGATGCCTCGGTCAACCTCGAGGGGTTGCCGACCGTGACGCGCATCGTGGGGCGGGTGGAAGACACGCTGCCCGGCATGACGCCGTCGCCGGAGGTGGTCGTGATCGACCCGCCGCGCGCGGGCCTCGCCCGCCCGGTGGTCGACGCGATCATCGAGTCCGCGGCTCGCCGCGTGGTGTACGTCTCGTGCGATCCGGCCACGCTGGCGCGGGACCTTCGCATCCTCGTGGACGGTGGGTTCGCGCTGACGCAGGTGCAGCCGGTCGACATGTTCCCGCAGACGGCGCACGTCGAGTGCGTCACGGTCCTCGACCGCCCCGCGGCGTGACCGGGGAGGGCGAGCGGCCTTCGCTGGTGCTCGCCTCGGCGTCTCCCCGGCGACGAGATCTGCTGGCGGCGCTGGGCGCCGCGTTCGAGGTCACCCCGGCCGATGTCGATGAAACGACCGACGAGCGGGACCCGGTCCGCGTCGCGGAGGGGCTCTCTCTGCGCAAGGCGCGGGCCGTCGCGGATGGCTCGAGTGACGCTCGCGCCGTGCTCGGCTCGGACACCGTCGTGGTCCTCGACGGCCGCATTCTCGGCAAGCCGGCGGACGCGTCGGAGGCGCGGTCGACGTTGCGAGCACTGCGCGACCGTGGGCACGAGGTGGTCACGGGCGTCGCCGTGGTGTGCGGAGAGCGTGCCGTGGCGGACCACGCCCGGACGGCCGTGTGGATGCGCGACTACTCCGACGAGGAGATCGAGGCCTACGTCACCTCGGGCGACCCGATGGACAAGGCGGGCGCGTACGCCATCCAGCACCCGGACTTCGCGCCGGTGGCGCGCATCGAGGGCTGTGAGTGCTCGGTGGTGGGGCTCCCGTTGTGGACCGTGCGGCGATTACTGCGCGCGGCGGGGGGCATCGAGGCAGGTGAACCGACGCTGGAACGCTGCCGGGCGTGCCCGCTCGCGCCGACCCGGGTGTGAGCGCCGAGAGTCCATCGAGGCATCGTGCGCCGAGCGCGGCATACGGGCGCTAGTCGAGCCTTCGGTAGGTCGGGACCAGGGCGTAGACGGCGATCGCGACGAGCACGAGGGCGACCGCGGCGCCGCCGAGGGCGTACTGGACGCCGATGGCGGCGGCCAGCAGGCCAATGGCGAAGGTGCCGAAGGAGGTGAGGCCCATCTCCATCATCATGATGCTGCTGATGCGGCCGCGGAACTCATCGGACACGTGGGTCTGGATGAGCACGTTGCTCAGGGACTGCCGGCCGGCCTGACCGACGCCGAGCGCGATCACGATACCGGCGCTCAACCAGAACTCGCTCGATGCCGAGAACGCCAGCAGCGACACGCCCAGCACGAGGCTGGAACCAAGCAACAGCGCGCCTCGATGGCGGTTGGGCATCGAGGCGACGAGCAGCGACCCGCCGAGGGCGCCGACCCCGGTGAGCGCCAGCAGCAGCCCGAACCGCCAGGCCGCCTCGTCCGGATTGGTGCTCAGCACCTCGTCCACGAAACCCGGTAGCAGCCGCTGGTAGGGCATCGAGAAGACGACGATGGCGAGATGCACGGCCAGCAGCATCATCAGGACCGGCTGCCCGCGGAGATAGGACAGGGCCTCCGCGATGTCGCGGATGCCGCCGCGTCCCGCGGAGCGCCGGCCTCGACGGCCGGCCGCGGCGTCCCGCTCCGCGCCGCTCACGGCGGGGACGCGCGTCATCGTGAAGAACGCGATGACGTACAGGACGGTCATGAGCACGTAGACCCATGCGGCGTGAGTGACCGCCAGCATGCCGCCGGCTAGCGCGGGCGCCAGCAGCCGCATGGTGTTCATGCCCGAGGCGTTGAGGGCGACGGCGTTCGTCAGCCGCTCGATGCCGACGATCTCCGGGATCATCGCCTGGCGCGCCGGCTGGGTGAAGGAATTGGAAACGCCCTGGAGGATCGCGCTGACGACGAGATGCTCGAAGCGCAGCACCCCGGCGAAGAGCAAAGCCGCCACCACGGCCGTCAGCGCGGCGTTGAACAGCTGGCCGGCCTGGATGATGTAACGCCGGCTCATCCGGTCCGCCACCACGCCACCGTAGAGCGCCAGGAAGAGCCGTGGCGCGGCATTGGCGAGGGCCATGGCGCCGAGCGCCGCAAATGACCCGGTGAGCTGGTAGACGAGGAAACCCCGCGCCACCTGCTGCATCTGCATCGATGCCCAGTTCCCGGTCATCGAGGCGATGTACCAGCGGAACGTTGGCACCTCGATCAGAGAGTCGAAGGTGCGTGGCCGGCCACGCGGCGGGGGCCCTCCTGGCGGGGGGCCGAGCGCGACGTCAGCCGCCGACGCGCCGGGGATGCGGGGCGGTGGGATATCGGCAATCGGCCGCGCGGCCTCGGTGCGCTCGCGGCTCACGCGTAGTGGAGCCTGGCGCGGAAGGTGGTGGCCGTCGCGACGTTGCGGCGGAGGGGGGTGCCGTTTACGGAAGGGTCAGGTTGCACGCTGGCATCGTAACACCACGATCGGCATGCTCAACCGACGCCGGCACCCGCGCTACGTGAGCCGGTAGCCCACGCCGCGGACCGTCTCGATGCGGGCATTCCCCAGCTTCTTGCGCAAGTACCCCACGTACACATCGACGATGTTCGAGCCGGGGTCAAAGTCGTAGCCCCACACGTGGGATAGCAACTGTTCCCGACTCAACACCTGATCCCGATGGCGAACGAACATCTCCGCCAGAGCGAACTCGCGCGCGGACAGCTCCACGGTACGTCCGGCCACGGTCGCGCGACGCGTGCGCAGGTCCAGCAACACGTCGCCCGCCTCCAGTTGACTCAGCTCGGTGCGCCCTGCGTCCCGCAGCCGGGCGCGGACTCGCGCCAGCAACTCCTCGAAGCGGAACGGCTTGGTGACGTAGTCGTCCGCGCCCCCCTCGAAGCCGGCGACCGTGTCGGAGACCCCGTGTCGGGCGGTGAGGATGAGCACCGGCAGGCGCTCGCCTCGCGTCCGGATGGTGCGGAGCACCTGCTGCCCGTCCATGCCGGGCAAACCGAGGTCAAGGATCAGCAGGTCAAAGTCGATGTCCCGTGCCAGGCCCGCTGCGCCGAGGCCGTCGCCGACGACCGTCGTGGTGTACCCGCTGGCGCGCAGGCCCTTCTCCAGGAACGACGTGATGCGCGGCTCGTCCTCCGCGATCAGAATGCGGTTCACGACTCCCCCCACGGGTCGTCCAGCGGATGCTCAGGCTCACCCTCCAGCGGCACGACCAGCGAGAAGGTCGATCCGGCCCCGGGTGTCGAGGCGACTTCGACGCGTCCGTGGTGAGCCTCGGCGATCGCGGCCACGATGGCCAGCCCCAGGCCGGCGCCTTCGCTCGGGCGCCGCCCGCTCCGGCCCCGCGCGAAGCGCTGGAAGATGCGCTCGCGGTCGGCCTCGGCGATGCCCTCTCCCTGGTCGCTGACCCAGAAGCGGACCTCGCTGCCGTCGGCATGACTGCCGAGGCGGATCGGGGTAGGGCCTTCGGAGTGCTCGGCGGCGTTGCGCGCGAGGTTCATGATCGCCTGGGTGAGGCGCTGGCGGTCGGCGTCGACCACGGCCTGCGCGACCTCCTCGAGCTGCCAGTCATGCGCGGAGAGCGCGGACGCTTTCGCGGCGATGTCCTCCGTGAGTTCGGCGACATCGACCGGGTGCACGTCGAGAAAGTCGGGTTGCTCGGCACGGGCCAGCAGCAGCAGGTCCTCCACCATGCGGCCGATGCGGTCGAGTTCGTCCATCACCAGCCGCATCGTCTCCTCGCGCTCGTTCGGATCGTCGCCCAGGAGTTCGAGGTGCCCTCGGATGATCGTGATGGGGGTGCGCAACTCGTGTCCCGCGTCGTCGATGAAGCGGCGTTGCGTGTCGAAGGCGTCCTCCAGGCGGTCCACCATCTCGTTGAAGGTGCGGGCCAGCTCGGCGATCTCGTCGTCGCCGGTGACCGGGATGCGCTCGCTCCAGTTGTCGTCGCGGATCGACCGAGCCGTGTCCGTCAGTTGCCCGATGGGGCGAAGCACGCGGCCCGAGACGAACCACGCCGCCGCGGAGGCGACCACGAGGGTCGAGCCGAAGACGATGATGCCGGTGCGGACGACCCGGTCGACCTCCGCTAGCTGCTCCTGCAAGAAGATCGCCACGACGAAAACGCCGGGCGTGCCACCCTCAGCCTGCACGGGCACGGCGAGGTAGCGCACCCGCCCGGCGTCCGTCTCGATCTCGTCCTGCTCGGTGTCCGTCAGCGCCGACCACCGTGCGACGAGATCCGGGTCCGACAGCAGCTGGGCGGGGGCGTGGTCGAGGCATGCGGGCGACCGTCGACCAGCGTGAAGAGGGCTTCGCCCTGGACGGGGATGTTGCGGCTCAGGAACGTGTCGAAGATGGCGCGCACGTCGCTGCCGAAGGGTTCCCCTGTACTCGGGTTGCGGCCCCCCGAGAGCCGGTCCATCTCGCCAACCTCTTGCCGGAGCTGCGCGTCGACCTCGTCGTCGACCTGCGCGAGGAGGATGCTGCGCTGGAGCAGCAGCCCGATGACCAGCGCAAATGCGAGCAGGGCAACGTACCAGCCGAGGATCCGCACTCGCGTGCTAGGGCTTCGGGACAGGCGGGGCAACGCGCGCTCCTCGGTTGTCGGTCCGGTCTGCTCAGACGGTGCGACCGAGCCTCCCTGCGAGATCGAGTTTGACACGTCGGCGGCCCCGGGCGCTCTGCACATCGGGCAGGCGACCTGGGGCCGCTGTCTGGCGCACGGAGGAGGAACGGCCGGCGCTCCTCCCCGTGCGCCGCTAGTTGGAGTTGTCAGGCGAGTCGACCGAGTCGACCGAGTCGACCGACTGGTCCGGGCTGTCGACGGACACCGGGCTGTCGTACGAAGCATCCGCCTGCCCCGTCATCGGTCCCGCGTCGATCGCCCCGCTAGCGGGGGAGTCGTCCGCGTCGTTGAAGCTGTTGTCCGGGCTGTCCAGCGTGTCATCGACGCCGGCCGTCCCGCTGGTCGCTGGCGCGTCCGTGACCGTGCCGTCCGGCGAGGCCAACGACGCGGTCAGGCTGTCGAAGTTGCCGTGCGAGTCCGCCTGGAAGACGGGCCGAGGGACCACCTCGTAGCCCGGCTCCTCGGGCGTGAACTCCTGCGCCTCCACCGGCACGCGGTCCTGGAGCGTGATCGCCCCGGGCAAGTCCTCCTCGCCACCCCCACCGCTCGCGAGCGCGTTCCCCGCCAGGCCGACCGTCACCGCGGCGGCCGTGACTCCCGTGATCGTCCAGCCGGTCTTGTTGATCTTCACCTTGTCCGGTCCTCCCTTGCCGCGGCCGTCGGGGCCGCTGTCGTGTATCTCTACCTTCAGGTTCGCGCCCCGGGATGAGATGCCCGTGAGGCGGCGATGAGAACCCTCTCATCGACCCGCGATGCCCTCGAGGTGGCGCTCAGCGAGGGCGATGCGTTGCCGTGTCTCCTCTGGCCAGTCGGGCGTCTGAACGCGGAACGGACCGGTCGCCAGGCCCACGGTCACGTCGGCGATCCGGCGCTGGAGGTCCGCAGGGTCGACCTCTGACTCTGCAACGGCACGGACGCCCCGCGTGTACGCAGCGACGCGGGCGGCGCCCTCGGCCGGTAGCGACTCTCCGACCACCGCCAGGTGGGCCAGCATGGAGGCCCAGTCGCCGGCGCGAGAGCCGAGGGCGACCGTATCCACATCGAGCAGCGCACAGATGGCGCCGTCTTGCGTCAGTAGCTGGGCGGGGTGGAAGTCCCCATGTACCGGCACCAGCTGCTGCTCCGGCGCTGGAACGGTGATCGCGTCCCTCAACGCGTCGATGCGCGAGGCGAGTTCGGGCAACAGCAGCGCGAGCATCGGGCCGTGGTCATCGACGGCGTAGCGGGCACTCGCGTGTGCCCCGTCCTGGGGGTCGGGGATGCGGTCGAGTAGCGCGCGCAACTCGTCGGGTGCCGGCAGCGCTCCCCGGCCCGAGAGGAGAGAGGCGCGCAGGGTCTCACCGGGCATGCCCTCCAGCAGCACCAGGCCATGCGGCGCCGACCAGCCGTGGCTGCGGGGAACCGGCAGCTGCTCCTGCATGATGCGATGCCGGCGCTGGAGGTCCGCGACGCGGTCCGGCCGCACGACCTTGGCGAACAGCCGTCCGCCACCGACGCCGACCTCGACGACCGCGCGGCTGAGCGGGCGGTACGCGCGGAACTGGAGCCCAATGCGGCCCGGGGGCACGTCCACCGAGTCGAGCATCCGTCGTGCGGAACGCTCGTCGAGCATGCCTCGGAGCCCGGGGAGCGCCGGGTCGTCCGCGAGCCGCCAGACCGCGACGCGCGCCTCGCCGCTCTCCACGACCGTGGCGCCGCTGGGGATCGAGGTGCCAGTCCAGGCCACCAACGACTCGTTGCGCAGGCGGCGGCTGCCAGCGCGCCGGACGCGCGCCTCGTAGCGCACGCCCAGCGAGCGGCCAGGACGCCAGGTGACCTGCGCCGGGCGCGCCGCGGCGACCTGCATCGAAGCCGGCGCCAGGGCGGCCGCCAGCACCTCGACCGCGTTGTCGCCGAGCAGGACCTCGAACGCCGTCAGGTGGGGGTCGCGGAGTTGCCGGAGGCGCTCCAGTGCTTCGTGCATGCCTCAAGCATGGCGCGCGGCGATGAGCCGCGGGTGAGAGCAGGATGAGAAGCGTCTTAGAATCGGCCGGCCGACGGCGGACTGGAGCGGGGGACGGGTCTCGAACCCGCGACCTTCTGCTTGGAAGGCAGACGCTCTACCAACTGAGCTACCCCCGCCTGTGTCGCGGTTCGCCTCCGGCGCCGGGGTTCACGATAGCCGACGAGGGCAGCGCCCTCAACGGCGCTGCGTGGTGCACCTCGGCCGCGGGTCAGTCATCGAGGGCGGGGACCTGGAGGATGCGGGCGCCAGGGCCCTGCTCGGCGATGCGGTCGCCGGGGTTGAGCAGGGAGCACTGGGTCAGCGACAGGCAGCCGCAGCCGATGCAACCTGTGAGGTTGTCGCGGAGCCGCTCGAGTTCGTCGATGCGTCGGTCTAGCTTCCGCCGCCACCCGCTCGACAGCCGTTCCCAGTCGCGGGCGGTGGGCGTGCGGCCAGCGGGGAGGGCATCGAGGGCTGCGCGGATCTCGTCGAGCGAGAGCCCGACCGCCTGCGCGGCGCGGATGACGGCCACCCGTCGCAGCGTCGCGCGCTCGAAGCGGCGCTGGCCGCCCTCGGAACGCCGCGACGTGAGCAGGCCGGAGCTCTCGTAGAAGCGCAGCGCGGAAGCGGCGACCCCGCTTCGTCGGGCCAGTTCTCCCACCGTCAATTCATCCGACATGGGCGCCCCCTCCTTCCGACAGGCTGCGTGGTTGACTTCAAGTTCCCTTGAAGTTCTATCGTCCCCTCATGACGAAGCAATGGCAAGTGAGCGACCAGAGAGAGGGGGCGGCGGTGGACCTGGAAGGTCAGGTCGCGGTCATCACGGGGGGCTCGCGTGGCCTCGGACTGGAGGTCGCGCGGGCGTTCGCCGCGCGGGGGGCGAGGCTGGTGCTGGCGGCGCGCGGCCACGAGGCGCTGGACGCGGCCGCGCGTGAGTTGGCGGCCGCGACGGAGGTGGAGGCGCTGGCGGTCGACGTCGCGGAGGACGCGGAGCGTGTCGTGGAGGCCGCCATACGGCGGTTCGGGCGCGTCGATGTGCTGGTCAACAACGCCTCCGAGCTGGGGCCGAGCCCGATGCCGCCGCTGGCGGAGTACCCGTGGCGCGACCTGGAGCGGGTGCTGCGCGTGAACGTGCTGGCGCCGCTGCATTTGACGCAGCTGGTGCTGCCGGGCATGCGGGCGCGCCGGTCGGGCGTTGTCATCAACGTCAGTTCGGATGCGGGCGTGGAGGCGTACGCCGGCTGGGGTGGGTACGGCGCGAGCAAGGCGGCGCTGGAGCACCTGTCGCGCACCCTCGGTGCGGAGCTGGAGGGGACGGGGGTCCGCGTGTACGTGGTGGACCCCGGCGACATGGACACCGAGATGCACCGGCTGGCAGAGCCCGGCGTTGACCTCTCGCATCTGCCCGGTCCCGAGGAGTCGGCGCCCGCCTTCGTCTGGTTGGTCGAGCGAGAGACCGCGCCGTTTGGGCGGGTGCAGGCGCAGGCGCTCCTGGAGAGCCGGGCGAGGGGAGCGCAGGGATGATCGCGGAGACGGAGCGGCCTTCGGTGGTGGATGCAGACGCGGCCACGCTCGACTTCGTACTCCCTCCGGAACTGGAGGCGCACGAGCCACCGGAAGCGCGAGGGCTGGCACGCGACGAGGTGCGGCTGCTGGTGAGCTACCGCGGCAACGACCGTGTGGTGCACTCCACGTTCCTCGACCTGCCGTGGTTCCTCGACGCGGGCGACCTGCTCATCGTGAACGATTCGGCCACGCTGCCGGCGGCGCTGAGCGCGACGCTGGAGGACGGACGCGAGGTCGCGCTCCACCTGTCGACGCAGCGGGGGCCGCACACCTGGATCGTCGAGCCGCGCCACGCGTCGCTCGCCGCCGGAGCGATGCTGCGGCTTCAAGACGGAGGCGTCGCGCGCCTCATCCGGCCGCATCGAGGGTCGGGCCGGCTATGGGTGGCCGAGCTGACTCTGCCGTCCCCGCCACACGCCTACCTTCGCCGCTGGGGCCGCCCGATCGCCTACTCCTACGTCGGTTCCACATGGCCGATCTCGGCGTACCAGACCGTGTACTCCTCGCGGCCAGGGTCGGCGGAGATGCCGTCCGCCGGCCGCCCGTTCAGCGGACGGGTGCTCGACGCGCTGGCGGAGCGCGGGGTGGCGGTCGAGCCGGTCAGTCTGCACACGGGCGTGGCCAGCCTCGAGGCAGACGAGCCGCCCTACGAAGAGTGGTTCGAGGTCCCACGGCGGACGGCCCGCGCCATTCGCGCGGCGAGGGCGCGCGGCGCGCGGGTCGTAGCGGTCGGGACGACGGTGGTCCGTGCGCTGGAGTCCTCCCTCGACGCCTCGGGTGAGGTGCGAGCGACCTCTGGGTGGACCGACCTGGTGATCACGCCGGAGCGCGGCATCCGGTCGGTCGATGCGCTGCTGACCGGGTTTCACGAGCCTCGGGCGAGTCACCTGCAGATGCTCGCGGCCATCGCCGGCCCCTCGCATCTGTCGGTCGCGTACGCCCAGGCGCTGGATCGGGGGTATCTGTGGCACGAGTTCGGGGACATGCATCTCATCCTGTAGGCGGCGGGACGCACTTGACAGCCCTTGTTGCGTGTATACACACTGACCAGCATGACCACCGCGATCGACCTCGCCGCCACCCGGAACTGCCACTGCCTGGCCGCCCGTCGGACCGCGCGGGCGATCACACGGCTGTTCGACGAGTGGCTGCGGCCGCACGGTCTGCGCTCGACGCAGTTCTCGGTGCTGGCGGCACTGTCCCTGAAGGGGCCGACGCCGATCAGCGGACTGGCGGAAGCGCTGGGCCTGGAGCGCACCACGCTGACGCGGAGCGCGGCGCTTCTGGAGCGGAACGGCTGGATCGCGGCGGCGCCCTCCGAGGATGCCCGGGAGCGCCGGCTGAGCCTGACGGAAAGCGGCCTGCACACGCTCGAGGCCGCCTTCCCGTCCTGGGAAGCGGCGCAGAGGCTTGTCGAAGCTGGTGAGGTGAGCCCGTAGCCCAATCCTCCTCCACGTATCGGACGGCTCGCTCACCGCGCCGGCGGCCCTTCCTCCACCTACCAACCCTGAGAACACATCGCATGACAGCCTGCTTCGGGCCTCCCAGGGCTCGTTGGACCGGAGGGACCCTTGAAGTCGAACCTCGCGATTGAAACGTCGGGATTGGTCAAAGCCTTCGGTAGCACCCGTGCGGTCGACGGCATCGACCTGGCCGTGCCCGGCGGTGGCGTGTACGGATTCCTGGGACCGAACGGCGCGGGCAAGACGACGGCGATCCGCATGCTCGCCACGCTCCTCAAGCCCGACGCGGGCTCCGCGCTGGTGCTCGGCCACGACATCGTCCGCGAGGCTGACGCCGTGCGGGCCCGGGTGAGCCTGACCGGCCAGTTCGCCTCGGTGGACGACGACCTCACCGGTGCGGAGAACCTAGTGCTGCTCGGGCGACTGCTCGGGTACTCGAGCGCCAGGGCCAGGGCGCGAGCCGGCGACCTGCTGGACGCCTTCGGTCTGTCCGATGCCGGCGGGCGGCTGGTGAAGACGTACTCTGGTGGCATGCGGCGTCGCATCGACATCGCCGCGAGCATCGTTGTCACTCCTGACCTGATCTTCCTCGACGAGCCGACCACAGGGCTCGACCCGCGGGCGCGCAACCAGGTCTGGGACATCGTGCGCGCGCTCGTCTCCGAGGGCACCACGGTGCTCCTCACCACGCAGTACCTGGACGAGGCGGACCAACTTGCCGGCCGCATCGCCGTGATCGACCACGGGAAGGTGATCGCGGAGGGCACGCCGGGCGAGTTGAAGGCCTCGGTCGGCTCGGGCGCGCTCCACGTGCGAGTGCGCGACCCAGAGCAGCGGCTCGACGCTCAGCACCTGCTCTCGCAGGCCCTCGAGGTGCCGGTGGACCTCGAGTCCGACCCGGCGGCGCTCTCGTCGCGGGTCTCCGACCCGGAACGGGTGGCCCACGCGCTCTCGGAACTCGGGCGGTCGGGGATCGCCGTGACGAACTTCGCGCTCGGTCAACCGAGCCTGGACGAGGTGTTCCTCGCACTCACCGGCCGTCCGGCCGAGGACGTTACCGCCGAGGAGGTGACCGCATGACGACGACAGAAGCGACGGCAGCAACGGCGCCGCCCCCAGTGACAGCGGCGCCCGCCGAACTCGATGCGGTGCGCGCGGCCCTCGCCTCGGGCGTGCGCCCGCCGCGGCCCAGTCCCTTCTCGACATCGATGACGTTCGGCTGGCGAGCGTTGCTGAAGATCAAGCACGTGCCGGAGCAGCTGTTCGACGTGACCATGTTCCCGGTCATGTTCGTGCTGATGTTTACGTACCTGTTCGGCGGTGCGCTGGCCGGCTCGACGACCGAGTACCTGCAGTTCCTGCTGCCGGGCATCCTGGTGCAGACCGTGGTGATGATCACGATGTACACGGGACACACGCTGAACAAGGAGGTCCAGAAGGGCGTCTTCGACCGGATCCGCTCGCTGCCCATCTGGCAACCGACGGTGCTGATCGGAGCGCTGCTGGGGGACGCGGCGCGCTACACGATGGCGTCGGCGGTCATCGTCACGCTGGGGCTCGTGCTCGGCTTCCGTCCGGAGGGCGGCCTGTTGGGCGTGGTGCTGGGCGTGGCCCTGGTGTTGGTGTTCTCGTTCAGCCTGTCCTGGATCTGGACCACGCTGGGCCTGATCATGCGCACGCCTGAGTCCCTGATGGCCGTCAGCATGATGATCCTGTTCCCGCTGACGTTCATCAGCAACATCTTCGTCGACCCTCAGACCATGCCGTCCTGGCTGCGGACCGTCGTCGAGGTGAACCCGATCAGCCACCTCGCGGCGGCGGTACGGGGACTGATGGCGGGCGACGCCGCGGCCTCGGAGGTCACGTGGGTCCTGGTGGCGAGCGCGGTGCTGGTCATCGTGTTCGCGCCGGTGACGATGTACGTCTACCGTAACAAGAACTAGGATGGGCCAGCTTTCCCGCCTGCCGCCTCGCGACGTGGCGGGCGGGCGACTCCACCCAACCCGCGACACAGAGAGGTCCGCCTCATGATCAGGAAATTCGCCGGCGTTTCCCTCTGGAGCGAGGACCTGAACAACCTGCTGCCGTTCTACCGGGACACCGTGGGCCTCAAGGTCGCCGAGGAGACGCCGGAGTTCGTCGTGCTGGGCGACGACGCGGAAGCGCCCACCCTCAGCCTGGGCACCCACAGCGAGGTGACCGGGAGGTCAGCCGACCCGTACCGCCACATGGTGGGACTGGAGAGCGACGACCTGGACGGTGACTACCGGCGCTTACACGAGGCCGGCGTGGAGTTCATCGAAGCCCCGACGGAGTACGGCGAGGGCTTCCGCATTGCCACTCTGAAGGATCCGGAGGGCAACCTGGTCCAGCTCTTCCAGATTGGCAGCTGATCGACACGCCCCCCGTGCGCAGGAGCGTGTGCCATCCGGTGTCGCAACCCGTGCTAGCACCTCACGGTGTCCGTATAACGGTCGCGTAACAGAGTCATAACAGCACGGTGCGTAATCGTAACGATTCCCTCCCGCGCAACCTTTCAACGCCACCATACAAACGCGCTGTGACGTTGCATCTTCCTAACAGCTAGGTTCGCCCTGTTTGAAATGAACCGATCCGCCTCATAGGATGCGCCGGTTCATGAGCCACGGCTTACGGCCCCCACCTGGTATTGGAAGCCGTCCATGATGTCAGGGCACCCAGTCGCTTGGTGCGACGAACCGACTGCGCATCTTGCCCTAACTGCCCGTCAACAGGCTGTGGCCTGCCACCTGATCCAGGGGCTCCCGGTCCGTGAGATCGCGGACCGACTGACGATGGCTACGGGTACCGCTCGGATGCACATAAAACACTTGCATGCTCGGACGGGGACCCGCACGCTGCATGCCCTGGCCCTGTGGTGCTGGTCGCATCGTGAGTGTTGCATCCACTGTGAGGGCGCCACGGAGCTTCACCGGTCTGACATTTGACTGAAGTATCCCCAACTGTGGAGTAGCGCTGCCTGATCGCTCAGTCTTAGCGTTCCGCATGCAAGCAGCAGTGCCCTGCCGAGATGTCTGGCCGGCACCACGCGACAGGATGCGCAACCCATGACCAGAGTGATCGTGCTGGGCGCGGACGGATACTGCGGGTGGCCCACCGCGTTACACCTCGCAGCTGCAGGCATGGATGTCTGTGCTGTCGATAACCTGAGCCGGCGCCGATGGGACGAGGCCCTCGGCATCGCCAGCCTGACCCCGATCCCCTCCTTCGAGACACGTGTCGACGCATGGAACGAGGTGGGCAGCCGCCCGATCCAGGCGGTTGTTGGCGACCTACTGGACTACGACTTTCTGCACGACCTGATCGCGCGCTTTCAACCGGACGCCATCGTGCACTTCGCGGAGCAGCGCTCTGCGCCGTTCTCGATGATCGACCGGCTGCACGCGACCTTTACGCAGCACAACAACGTCATCGGCAACCTGAACCTGCTGTTCGCCATCAAGGAAGCGGCCCCGGATTGCCACCTGGTCAAGCTGGGCACGATGGGCGAGTACGGTACCCCCAACATCGATATCGAGGAGGGGTACATCGAGATCGAGCACAACGGGCGCAAGGACACCCTGCCGTACCCGAAGCAACCCGGATCCTTCTACCACCTGTCGAAGGTGCATGACAGCCACAACATCGCCTTCACCTGTCGCGTGTGGGGCATGCGGGCCACAGACCTGAACCAGGGCGTGGTCTACGGCACGGTCACGAAGGAGACACAGCTCGACGCCCGCCTGGTGAACCGCTTCGACTACGACGACGTTTACGGCACCGCCCTGAATCGCTTCTGCGTACAGGCGGCCGCCGGCGAACCGTTGACCGTCTACGGCAGCGGAGGCCAGACCCGCGGCTACCTGGACATCCGGGACACCGTGCGCTGTATCGAGCTGGCGATCCTGAACCCGGCGAAGGCCGGCGAGATGCGCGTCTATAACCAGTTCACCGAGCAGTTCTCCGTCTCCCAGCTGGCTGAGCTGGTGGTGCAAGCCGGGCGGACGCTGGAGACCGAGGTCCAGGTGGACCACCTGCCGAACCCCCGGGTGGAACTGGAAGACCACTACTACAACGCGAAGCACTCCAAGCTCCGCGACCTGGGCCTGGAGCCGCACCTGCTGTCGGACTCCCTGCTGGACTCGCTCCTCAACATCGCGATCGAGCACCGCGACGCCGTCCAGTCAGGGTCGATCAAGCCTCGAGTGGACTGGCGGGACACCGCCAACAAGGGCCTGAGCGCCGCAGCGGCGCTCTACGACCCGGGAAGCCAGGGCGCGCTTCGCGGCGCGATCGATGACGTCACGACGCGGGGGCGCCAGCGTGACGCGCAGCGTGAAGCTGTGGCGAGCTTCGCGGCCAAGTAGGGACCGCGCCGGTGCGCGGAGCAAGGAGTGAAATCATGGGTGCACAGCTAACGAGACGCTTCGCGCTTCCCGCGGTGCTGCTAGCCATCGCCGCGCTGCTGGGCAGCCTGATGCTGCCCGGCTACGCGGCGGCACAGGAGGCCGAGGTCCTCTGTCACGGGCTGCCGGCGACCATCATCGGGACCGCCGAGGGCGAAGCCCTCGAGGGGACGGAGGGCGACGACATCATCCACGGCCTGGGTGGCGAGGACGTCATCAACGGCCTGGGTGGCAACGACATCCTCTGTGGCGGAGACGGTGACGACACGGTCAGCGGCGGTGATGGCAACGACATCGCCAACGGCGGTGCCGGCGTGGACGAGGTCAACGGCGATGCCGGGGCCGACATGGTCATCGGCGAAGACGGCGGCGACAGCCTGTCTGGTGGTGACGACAGCGACCGCGTGAACGGCGGCCCGGGCGACGACACTGCCAGTGGCGACGGCGGCTCCGACATCGTGAACGGCGACATCGGGGACGACACGCTGACCGGCGACGAGGGCAACGATGTCCTCAACGGCGGCGACGGCGACGACGCGCTCGATAGCGGCGAGGGCCAGGACCGGCTGAACGGCAGCATCGGCGACGACGAGCTGAATGGCGCCGGCGGCCACGACGTGCTGAACGGTGGTGAAGGCAACGACGAGCTGCTCGGCGGTGAGGGCACGGACATGCTCAACGGCTCCACCGGCGACGATTACGTCGTCGGCGGCCTGGGCCAGGACGTTGCCAACGGTGGCGATGGTGATGACCACCTGGTCGGCGAGGACAACACGGACATCCTCAATGGCTCGGTGGGTGACGACCTCCTGAACGGCGGCGCCGGAACGGATGTCTGCAACGGCGGCGATGGCGAAAACGCCGAGATCGCCTGCGAGGTCTAACGGGCGCCGGACATTCGACCCGCCCCGCGCCCGGTCGACATGGATCGGGACACGAAAGAGGCAGGGCGCCCTAGGCCCTGCCTCTTTCGTCTGTCGCGCATCCCGCGGTCCGCCGCGGCCAGTGAAGGCGCCGACCCTTGAGCCACGAGTACCGCACGGTCGACAGCCAGCATCCCGGCTACGTGCTGCCCCGTTCCGCGTGGGTCGCGCCAGCGTTCATCGTGGTCTTCGCGCTGGCCTCCGCGGGGACCTTCCTGGTCATGCCGGAGCTGATCCGGGAGTACACGCAGGTGCTACGCCACCTGACCGGCGAGAGCGCCTCGACCCTTCCCACGCCGCCGTCCCTCAGCTTCCGCCCCTTCTTCTTCCTGGTGATGGTGCTGTTCGGCCTCTTCATTGCGGCGCCCCTGCGGCACCGCCTCCTGTTGTTCGTGATGTCAGCTGTCCTCGCCGGCGCGACGGCCATGAGTGTGGACGTGCTGCTGGTGGAGATGCAGCCTTTCGGCTGGCCGGCGCCGTTCGGACTCGGCGGGAATGTCCTCAACGGCTTCGCCATGCTGTTTTTGAGTGCGGCCGTCATCCTCAGCGCTCACCACACACCACCGACGGTGGACGTGAGGACTCAGCGGCGGCGTTCGCTGCGCTACTCGGTCACGCTGGTGCTGGCCACGGTGGTCTCCGCCTTCCTGGTGGTCGGCGGCATCCTCTACGCAACGGCCGAGATCGACCGTGTGCGCGACTTCGCGCTGCTGGGTGGTCTGGGTCCGGGCGTCATCCTGCTGCTGCCGACGATCCAGTTGCTGCTCTTCCTGCTGGCCCTCGTGCAGCGCGGCGTGGGCAAGCTGACCGGACGCTGGCGGGGCCGCTACGACGCCCGCTGGGATCAGATGGCCGCCGAGGGCCGCGAACCGCCCTCCGTTGCCTTCCTGGTGCCGGCGCACAACGAGGCCGAGACGATCGCCGACTGCCTGTTCAGCATCGACCAGGGCTCGCGCGGCTATCCTCGCAAGCCCCGCATCTACGTCGTCAACAACGCGTCGACCGACCACACCGCCGAGGCAGCCGAGGCGGCGTTCGCGCGGTGCGATTATGTCACCGGAGAGGTCCTCGACTGCCCCACGCCCGGCAAGTCACACGCGCTGAACTTCGGGCTCGGCCAGCTCACGGAGGAGATCGTCATCCGGGTCGACTCGGACTCGTTGCTGGCGCCGGACGTGCTGCCGCGGGTGATGCGCCACTTCGACGACCCTCGCGTGGGGGGCGTCGGTGGCCTCTCCCTCCCACTACCGCACCAGGCGCGCTCGTTGCTGGGGCGCATTCGGTCGATCGAGGTCTACTACAACGTCGGGATGGTGCGGGTCGCACAGGCCACCATCGACGCGGTGATGGTGCTACCGGGGCAGCTCTCCGCGTACCGGCGCCAGCTGATCTCCGACATGGGTGGCTTCGCGGAGGGGATCAACGGCGAAGACACAGACCTGACCGTGCGCGTCGGCCGCGCGGGGTGGCGCATCGTCATGGATCCGGACATCGTGCTGTACTCGGAGGTGCCGCCAAACCTCACACACCTTCGCGAGCAGCGGCTCCGCTGGAGCCGCAGCCTGATCCACGTCTACAAGCGAAACGTCTCCGCGCTGTGGCGCCTGCAGGGCATCCGAGGGCTATGGCTGCTCCCCATGGGCCTGGCCACGTCCGTCCGCCGCGCCTCGATCCCGCTCATCCTCGTCTACGCCGCCTGCGCGATGCTCATCGCGCCTTCGACGCTCTTCGTCCGCAGCGGGATGGCGCTGGCGGCCGTCCTCATTGGCCCGCATACGCTGCTGGCGGTGCTCGCGCTGGTGGCGTACCGGCGCTTCGACCTGATCCCGTTCCTGCCGGGATACCTTGGCCTGCGGTTCTTCCGCACCTACGTCGGCCTGGAGGCGCTGCTGATGATGCGCCATCGGTCGTTGCCCTCCGGCGTCGCGGTCCCGGAGCCGGAACGCGTACCGAGGGCGCAGCGAGCACAGACGCGCACCAGCCGAGCCGCACTGGTGACCGCGGCGCTGATGGGGGCCACGCTGGGCTCGGCTGTCACCGCAAGCTTCTTCATCCCGGCGGTGCGCTCGAACGCCGAACCGGTGGACGTGCTGGTTTCGCGGGCCGCGGCCAACACCACGCCCGAGGCCGCCGAGACTCCCCCTTCGGCCGTCGACCTGGATGGTTCCTGGCGACGGGGGCTGGTTGCCCCGACGGTAGCGGCTCGTGCGTCGGCGACGCCGACCCCCGGCGCGCCGGCCAGCACCGCCACAGCGACCGCACCGCCTTCGCTGGTCGGTGCGTCCGATGCGGCACAACCGCTCGCCGGCCCGGGCGCCGGCTCGACTGAGAGTGGCGGCGAGGCGCCGGCGGAGGGGACGGGAGCCGAGTTCGAGCCTGTGCTGGTGCAGCCTGGTGACTCACTGGATGCGATCGCGGGCCGCTACGGCACCACAGTCGGCGAGTTGCAGATGATCAACCAGATTGAGGACCCCTCGCGCATCGGCGCCGGGACGTGGCTATTGGTCCCGACGAGCGCGCCGCGCGAGGAGTGACGGCCGGTCAGCGCCCGAGACGGCGCAGGAACTCGTCGGCCTCGCCGACGTAGGCAGGGGACCACCACAGCATCAGGCCGGGGAGCCCGCGCGCCCGGATGGCCTGCGCGCAGGCCTCGCCCTGCTGGATGCTCACGCCGTTCGGCTGGTTTGGCGCTACGGTCACCTGCGGGAGCCATTCGCCACCGGCGATGTGCTGGTCACGCAGCCGGTCGAGCGCCTGCTCGAACGCGGGGAGCCCCTTCTTGCAATAGGTCTGCGTCTGCACGAAGGCGACGCCGCCTGCCTGCGTAAGCGCGCCGTAGTCCCAGCCATGCGGCTCGAGCGACCGCTGGAGTAGCGGCCGGCCTGTCGGGAGCGCGATGGCGGTGAGGCCCCTCGACTCGACGGCCGTACGGAGCGCGCGGACGTGGTCCATGGTGGCCCCGAAGTCCCACGTGAACGAGGGCTCGTTGGGATAGTTTGGTTCGTAGTCGTAGACGATCCCCGTGAACAGCGGCGACAACTGCGGCGCCAGCTGCTGCACGTTGCCCAGGCCGGCCGTCATGGCAACCAGCCGCACGTTCGCGAGGGCCGCCTGGATACGCTCCGCCTGCGCGTTGAGCCATGGGATGTCCAGCGTGTGATTGTTGTTGCCGGAGACGACGATCACGATGTCGCCACTGCGGAGCCGCGGCGCGAGCCGCTCCAACAGTTGACGCACGCCCGGCTCGTTGTGGACGGGGAGTGCGACGACCATGGCGTCGGGTTGTGTCTGCGCGAGGAACCGCTGGGTGGGGCCGAGCACCTCTGAGTCAGCTTGTCGGGAGGGACCACCGACCGGAGCGGGCCCGGCGGCCGGTTGAGGCGCCGGGCTCGCGGCGCCGGCTGACGCTGTAACCACGTGGAGATAGGCGGGGACTCGCCGCTCCGGGGGATCGACGGCCTCGGTGGGGTCCGGCGCCGGTAGCAGCGGGCCGCGCGGCACGTCGATGTCGTCCGCGGGGCTGCTCACAGCGGGCGGCGCCGGTGTCGGCGGGCTGTCCCGGCGGTCACCATCGGAGCAGGCTGCCAGCGTGAGCACGACCAAACCGAGGACCAGACGGAGTCGCATGCGTGTTCGCCTTCCACCTTGATCGTCGGCGGAGAGCGGCGAGCACGCGAGTGCGGGCGACTGACGATTGATGGAGATTCACCTATTCGGCGAGCGCTCCGCAGGGCCGAGCCGCCTCGAGCACTGCTCGGGCCTCGTCCGGGAGCGGCGGGGAGGGTGGGTCGAGCAGGTCCTCCGCGCCGGAGCGGACCCCGGCGACCAGGCTTTGGACGGCCTCGGCGCTCGCACTGTCGTTGACCGCCGTGAGCGCCGATCGCGTCCGTTCGAGTGCACCCCGTCCATCCGCCAGCAGCTGGTCCTGGTAAGGGGCGAGCTCCGCCGGCGCGTTCAGTCCCTCGATGACCGCGACGTAGCGCTCCCGGAGCGAGACAAGCGTGTTCAGGGTGTCCGCCGCCGTCTGCTGCCGGATGCGAAGCGCCTGCTCCTCGGTAGCGCCCGGCGGGGTAGTGGTGTCCACCTCGAAGTCCTCGCGCAACTGCACCAGGTCGGTGTGAAGGGCGTCGGATTCGGTGCAAACACGGACCGCCCACGACTGCAGCGCGACGTCCACGGATTCGGCGTCGTCACCACAAGCTGCCAACAGGCAGGTGGCCGCGAGGAGCAGGGATCCGAGGTGGGCCGTTGTGAAGCGCATCGAGGCCAGTCTAGGGACGCCTGCCCGCGCTGTAGCCTCCACAAGTGGGGTAGTTCACGGCGTTGCCGGACCAGTACTCGATGCCGCGTGGCGGGAAAGCACAGCAATACGGCCCCGGGCGGGCGACCGGGGCCGTATTGCTGTGCCGAACCCTCCCAAGTTTCCTCGGGAGGCCTCCATGGGGGGGAGGAACAGTCCAGAGACTACGCGAGGCTTCGTTGTCGAGGCGCTACGCGGGCTCCTCGGCTTATGGCGATTCCGTATCTTTGGCGCCGCCCGATGCCGGCAGGCTGCCCGTCAGGCGCAGACCGCGATGAATGGCGTACCGGCCGAAATCGACGGCGGGAAGCCGGCGTTCACGAACGCGGGCGCGCCTCGCCGGTAGCCGAGCATGACGCCGTCCAGCGTGACCCAGATCGAGAGGGCAGCGCAGCCACCGCTGTTGAGCGTGGTGACGACGGACTCCGGCGTGGCCGGCTCCTGCGCGACGAGGACACCGATGCCCTCGTCGGGCACACTCCCGCCGAGATTCGTCGTGGGCTGCGGGAGTGTCGCCGGTAGCGTAGCGGCGTCGACCTCGGAGCCGAGGGTGAGCACCCAGTACCAGTATTCCCCGCTGGACGATGCGCTGACCCACGCAAGGCCGGCGGCTCGGACGTCATCGGCGAGCAGGTTGGCGTAGTGCGGCGGGGAATCCACCCACCCCTGGTAGGCGGCCTGCCCGTCCGGATACCCGACGCCGATGTTCTCGCGGATCACCGATGGCGCGGGGTACCCGAAGGCCGAGAAGCGCGCGCGGATATCGCGGCCCAGGGAGTCGGTGTGATTCAAGGCGCCCACCTGCGCCAGGTCGGCGGCCATCCATTGGGCCGCGTCCTGGAGGGTGGGCGAGACGACCAGTTCGGGGAGTCCTTGCTGCGCCCGGGCCGCATTGATCAGGTCGAGCGCCCGTTGCTCCTCAGTGTCGAGCGGGGCCGCGGCGGTGACCTGCGAGGCGCCAGCGAACGATGCGAGGACACCAGCGGCGATCAGGGCCAGCAAGAGGGCGTACAGGCGCGTCCGGAACGTCGGAGGGAGCACTAGCACACGCGGAGGCCTTCCCACGCGATGGGCCTGCCCCCGCGCGGATACTCGCACGGGATGGTCCATGGGGAAAGTGCCGCTCATACCCGATCTTCGACATCGCGGACTGAGTTCACCAGAGAGCGCGACGCCCGGGCATCGACGCACGCGGGTGACCATGAGGTGGTGGAGCGGCTATCCCGGCGGGCGGTCCACGATCACGCCACGCGCACGCAGGCCATCGATCTCCTCGCTCGTGAGGCCGAGCAGGCCACCGAGGACGGCGGCGTTGTGCTCGCCGAGGTCGGGGGCAGGCTGCCAGTCGCCCGCAGCGGGCTGTCCGGTGATGTGGATGGGCGTGCCCGGGTACGGCCGCGGACCAACGTCGGGCTGGTCGAGTTCCACCCAGAAGCCCCGCGCGCGGAGATGCGGGTCCGCCAGCAGACCGGGCGCCGAGAGCACGACACCCGCCGGCACGCCCGCCGCCTGGAGTCGCTCCATCAGCGGTCGCGGCTCACAGCGAGATGTCCATGCTTCGAGCAGCGCGTCGAGCGCGTCGTGATGCTCTCGGCGCGCCTCGGGTGTGGCGAAGCGCGCGTCGCCGGCCCACGCGGCGCCGGCGACGCGGCCGAGGGCGCGCCAGTCATCGTTGTGGCGGACAGAGAGGGCGATCCACTCGTCGTCGCCGAGGCAGCGATACACGCCCTGCGGCGCGAAGACGGGATGGCGGCTACCGCGCCGCCCAGGGGTGGCGCCTGTCAGCTGGTACTCGATGAGGTGCTCGCCGAGGAAGGCGACCGCGCCCTCGTGCTGGGAGAGGTCGACCAGCGCGCCTTCGCCCGTCTCCTCTCGTCGCTGGAGCGCGGTGAGCACTGCTGCCGCGGCGGTCACGCCGCCCATGGCGTCGGGAATGGCCATCGAGGTCACTCGTGGGGCGTCCGGTCCGTAACCCATGAGCGCGGTAAGCCCGGTCATGGGCTCCAGGCTCGGGCCGAGCGCGACCCAGTCACGGTAGGGGCCGTCCATCCCAAAGCCGGGCATCGATACGGCGATGATGCGCGGGTTCACCTCGCAGAGCTGGTCGTAGTCGAGGCCGAGCGATGGCATGGCGCGGGCACTGAAGTTGTCGATGACCACGTCGCACTCGGCGACGAGCTGGAGGAAGACGCCGCGCCCTTCGTCGTCCTTGAGGTCGATCGCGAGGCTGCGCTTATTGCGATTGAGCTTGTTGAACAGGCCCTGTCGCCGCCACGGCCGCTCACCCGGCCCGCCCTCCGGGTAGATGCCACCTCGGATGGTCACGACGGCGGGACCGCGGCCGAGGGGCGGCTCCACCTTGATCACCTCCGCGCCGAGGTCGGCGAGGATGCGCGTCGCCAGCGGGCCGGCCCAGATCTGGGTGAGATCCAGAATGCGCACGCCCTGGAGCGGTCTGGCGCTCATTCAGCCGGCTCCGAACGGCGCCCCGCGAGCCGGAACCCGGAGCCGGGCATGCGTACGCGCTTGCCATCGACGTCGGCAGCCTCCCAGAAGCCGCGAGCGGCCAGGTGGTCGTCCTCCAGCAGCTCCGGAAACGTGAGCGCCGCTCCGATGGGGACACGCCACTGCTCCTGCGCCTCCGCGAGCAGTTGGCGCCGTGTCTTGCCCTCGAACGCCTCGAAGGCGATCGCGTCGAGCTCGTCAGCGTGTTCCATGCGGTCCGCGTTCGAGGCGAAGCGTGGGTCATCGACCAGCTCGGGGTGGCCGATGAGGTAGCAGTACGCGGGCCAGAAGGCCGGCAGCGCGTTGACGCCGTACCAGCCGTCCGCGCACGGCAACAGCGTAGTCGGGTGCAGGTTCTCCCATCGGTTGCCGTGGCGGCTTCGGATCCGGCCGGCGTAGGTCCACATGACGGTGGTGAACTGGCTCAACGACGCGAGCACCTCGAGCATCCCGATGTCAATGACGGTCGGCGCATCCGGGACGGAGCGGCCGCCGAGGTGCGCCGCCAGCGCGGCGGTGTAGGCAAGCTGGCCGGACTGGTACTCCAGGTAGCGGATCGGCAAGGTGAGAGGGGCGCGCCCGGGGTCGCCCATGAGCGCCGTGTAGCCCCCAAGCGCCAGCAGCGTCGCCGGCGTCGCCTCCCAGTCGCGGTACGGGCCATCGAGGCCGAACGGGGTAATCGCCACACGGACCGCGGGCGGACCAGCCTCGCCGGCTTCGAGGAGCCGCAACGGCTCGATGATCCGCGCCGGCTCATCCGTCACGAGTACGTCGCATTGACCGGCGAGCCGGTCGAGCAGGTCGCGGCCCTCCTCGCGGGTGTAGTCGAGTGCCACCCGTTGCTTGCCGTGGTGCAGGTAGTGGTCCAGCGAGCGGTCTGCGGGCGACGCCATCAGGGGCTCGGCGCGCTGCACGGCGATCACCTCGGCGCCCCAGCGGGCAAAGAGCTTGCCGCAGTATCCAGCGGCGGGTCCGCCACCGACCTCGAGCACTCGCAGCGACATCGTCACCACCGTTCAACCACGCGCATAGTAGCGAGGCAGAGCCGACACCGGATAAGATCCCGGACGTGGGGAACTGCGGCTCGCGGTAGCCGCCGCACTGGTGGCGTCGTGCCGGCGGCGCATTCACAGGCGTGAGCAACCCATCCGGTATGCTCGCGAGATATGAGCAGCACGCGGAGCCGCCCATGACTAACGAACCCGAGTCGAGCATCCCGCCGGGCGAACCGGACGAGGCTCCGCCGCAGGACCCGACTCGGGCCACACCACGGGGGGAGCGACCGCCCGAGGGGCCCCGCCGCCGGGTTCGCTCCCGATAGGACTGCATGATCGGCCTGGGCGTGGCGATGCTCGTCAGTGCCCTCTCACACGTGGGGGTGAGCGTCGATAGCCGCACGCGCGCCCGAACCGGAATATCCGGTGGCCGGGCCAGCGAAGAGGTGCTTGGGCGTGCGCTACAATGCGCGTCGGGCCGGGTGGCCGGTCCGGGCGGCAGAGACGATTCCCGCGTGACGGGGCCTCCTGCGCTCCCTGGGGGTTATCAGCGGGCGTCGCTCTCGCCCCAGCACTGGCTTCAATGAGAGGACGGGCACTTGCAGGCGGTGAAATACGCGCGTGCATCATCGATCGGTGATGCCATCAAACTCCTGCAGGAGGGCGGCCCGGCCGCCCGCGTCCTGGCGGGTGGGACCGACGTGATTGTGCAGGCGCGCGAGCGGCGCCGGGATATCGACCTCTTCGTCGATATCAAACGCGTGCCCGAAGTCATGGCAATCGACTTCGGCGACGGCGTCACGATTGGCGCCGGAGTCCCGCTGTACCAGATCTACGAGGACGAGCGCATTGCACGCGCATACCCGGCCCTGATCGAGTCAGCCCACGTCATCGGCGGTACGGCTATTCAGGGCCGCGCCACCCTGGGGGGGAACCTCTGCAATTCCTCGCCGGCCGCCGACTCGATCCCGGCGATGATGGTGTTGCGCGGCGTTGCGAACATCGCGGGGCCGAACGGCGAGCGAGAGGTGGCGGTCGACGAGTTCTGCACCGGCCCCGGGCGCAACGTCCTGGAGGTGGGCGAGTTCGTCGTCTCCATCCGCCTCCCACAGCCACCGGAGCACTCCGGGTCGGCATGGCAGCGTTTCATCCCTCGAAACGAGATGGACATCGCCGTGGCGAACGCCGGATCGATGCTGGTGCTCGACGGCGACACGGTGACGGACGCGCGGATCGCGCTGGGCGCGGTGGCGCCGACGCCGCTCCTGGTACAGGAGGCGGCGGACGCGCTGATCGGCCGGCCGCTGACGGACGAGACGATCGCTGCCGCCGCGGCAGCGTCGCGGGCGGCGGCGAACCCCATCGACGACATGCGCGGCTCGGTGAAGCAGCGCAAGCATCTGACGGGCGTGCTGACGGAGCGGACTCTCCGCACAGCGGCCGAGCGGGCGCGGGCGTAGACGCCCTGGAGCGGGGAGAAGCATGAGCAACGGCGTGACGACACAGCGGATCATCATCAACACCACGATTAACGGTGAGCCGCGCGAGTTCCTGGCGGACGAGCGCGACTCCCTCCTGGAGGCGCTGCGTGAGCGCATCGGCCTGACGGGGGTCAAGGAGGGGTGCAACAACGGGAACTGCGGCGCGTGCTCCGTGATCCTGGACGGACGGCTGGTCAACTCGTGCGTCGTGATGGCGGCCGAGGTCGAGGGCTCGGAGATCACGACGGTGGAAGGGCTCGCCCAGGCGGAGAAGCTGCACCCGCTGCAGCAGGCGTTCCTGGAAGACGCCGCGCTGCAGTGCGGGATCTGCACGCCGGGTTTCCTGGTGAGCGCGAAGGCCCTGCTGGACCACAACCCGCACCCGACGGAGGACGAGGCGCGCTTCTGGCTCGCCGGGAACCTCTGCCGTTGCACGGGCTACGACAAGATCATTCGCGCCGTGCTGCACGCGGCGGACGAGATGAACGGCAACGCCGGCTAGGAAGGGACTGTCACCATGGTCGCACCGGAGAAGCCTCGCCAGTACCAGGTCATCGGCACCAGGCCGGTCCGGCATGACGGGATGGACAAGGTCACGGGGCGCGCCGAGTTCGGCGCGGACATCCGCCGCGAGGGGATGCTCTACGGCGCGGTCCTGCGCAGCCCGCACGCCCACGCGCGCATCGTCTCGCTCGACGCCTCGAAGGCGCGCGCACTGCCCGGCGTGAAGGCGGTGGTGACGGCCGAGGACTTCCCGAAGCCGGGCGAAGGCAACCTCGACCTGGGCGAGGGCAGCGCCAACCCGAAGTGGCTGATGGACAACATCCTCGCCTCGGACAAGGCGCTGTACCACGGCCACGCGATCGCCGCGGTCGCGGCCAGCGACCAGCACGTCGCGGAGGACGCGCTCGCCCTCATCGAGGTGGAGTACGAGGTGTTGCCGGCGGTCATCGATGTGCGGGAGGCGATGCTGGACACGGCGCCGATCCTGCACGAGGAGCTGCGCACAAACGTGCGCGCCCGCGGGGTGGACCCGGCGCCGGACAAGCCGACGAACGTGGCGCTGCACATGCGCCTCGAGAAGGGCGACCTCGACGCGGGGTTCGCAGAGGCGGACGAGGTCATCGAGCGCGAGTTCGAGACGGGGATGTTCCACCAGGGCTACCTGGAGCCGCAGAACGCGACGGCGTTCTGGAGCCGGGACGGGCAGATCACGGTGTGGACGAGCACCCAGGGTGCGTTCTCGGTGCGGGAGCAGGTGGCGACCATCTGCGGGGTGCCGGTGTCGCACGTGAAGGTGGTGCCGATGGAGATCGGCGGGGGGTTTGGGGGGAAGCTCCCGATTTATCTGGAGCCGGTGGCGGCGATGCTGTCGAAGATGACAGGGCGGCCGGTGAAGCTGTGGATGAGCCGCGAGGCGGTCTTCCAGGCGACGGGGCCGACTTCGGCTACGTACAGTCGTATCAGGTTGGGGGCGAAGCGCGACGGCCGAATTGTCGCTGCGCAGGCGTACCTGGCCTACGAGGCGGGGGCGTACCCGGGTTCGCCGGTGGGGGCGGGGGCGATGTGCGCCTTCGCGCCGTACAACTTCGAGAACCAGGTGGTGGACGGCTTCGACGTGGTGGTGAACGGGCCGAAGACGGCGGCCTACCGGGCGCCGGGGGCGCCGGCGTCCGAGTTCGCGGTGGAGGCGACGATCAACGAGCTGGCGGAGCAGCTGGAGATGGACCCGGTGGAGCTGCGCCTGCTGAACGCGTCCGAGGAGGGGACGGGGAACGCGGCGGGGGCGCCGTGGCCTCGCATTGGGGCGCGGGAGGTTATGGAGGCGGTGCGGTCGCACCCTCACTACAACTCGGAGCTGTCGGGCGATGACGTGGGCCGTGGGGTGGCGATGGGGTTCTGGTTCAACGGCGGGATGGAGACGAGCTCCAGCGCGACGGTGAACGCAGACGGCTCGGTCAGCCTGATCCTGGGTTCGACGGACATTGGGGGGACTCGGGCGTCGCTGTCGATGCAGCTGGCGGAGACGCTGGGGATCGGCGCGTTCGACGTGAAGCCGCACGTGACGGACACGGACGGTGTGGGGTACACGGCGGTGACGGGCGGGAGCCGGACGACGTTCGCGGGGGGCTGGGCGGCGTTCGAGCTGGGCCAGCAGATCCGGGAGCAGATGCGTGCCCGGGCGGCGCAGATCTGGGAAGTGGACCTGGAGCAGGTGGAGTACGGCGACGACGGCTGTATCCGTGGTCCGGATGGTAAGGAAATGTCCTTCAAGGAGCTGGCGGGGCAGTTGAGCCGCTCGGGCGGGATGATTGCGGTGTCGGCGACGATCCGGAAGAACACGGCGGGGCCGGCGTACGCGGGCCACATTGTGGACGTGCAGGTGGACCGGGAGACGGGCAAGACGACGGTGCTGCGCTACACGGCGGTGCAGGATGTGGGGACGGCGATCCACCCTGCGTACGTGGAGGGGCAGATCCAGGGCGGTGTGGTCCAGGGGATCGGGATGGCGCTGAACGAGGAGTATGTGTACTCGGAGGACGGGCACCTGCTGAACTCGAGCTTCCTGGACTACCGGATGCCGGTGGCGAACGACCTGCCGATGATCGAGACGGTGCTGGTGGAGGTGCCGAACCCGGGCCACCCGTACGGTGTGCGGGGGGTGGGCGAGGTGCCGATTGTGCCGCCGATGGCGGCGCTACAGCAGGCGATGTACGACGCGATCGGTGTGCGTTTCAACGAGATGCCGATGTCGCCGCGTCGGGTGCTGGACGAGCTGCTTCCGGAGGAGTAGCGCCGGGGGCGCCTCGGTCGGTGGTTGTGTGCTGGGGACGGGCCGAGAGGCCCGTCCCTTTGTTGGCCGCTTGCGCTAG
>WHSU01000021.1 GCA_009379925.1 Dehalococcoidia bacterium
CGCGACACTGTGGATGGGACTGGGACGCCTCGACGTTACGGTTACGGCCGTGCAGATCAACGGGGCGCCCGCGCTGCTGGTGGAAAGCCCCGGCGAGGCCGCCACGGTGGTCACCGCGACGACCGTCGAGGGTCGCGTCACTCGGATCTATGTGATGCGCAACCCCCACAAGCTCGCACGGATCGCAGACGAGACGGCGTTGTCGCGGTAGGTACGTCGTCCCGTGGGCCTGCGCAATGGCCAATCGTGAGCCACAGCATGGACGGGCGGGTTGAACAGGGACCGCACAGACGAAGGGCCGGCACCCCGCGAGGAAGCTGAAGCGTCCCGTCCAGAGCATCCACCATCAACTGACCACGAGAGTGAGCCACCAATGCTGAACGCCATCGCCGCGTCTAACCTGGTCAAGACCTTCGGCGCGACCCGCGCGCTCGACCACTTCGACCTCGCGGTCGAGGCGGGCGAGGTGCATGGGTTCCTCGGGCCGAATGGCGCCGGAAAGTCGACGACCATCCGCATCCTGCTGGGGCTGCTGCGCTGCGACGATGGGGACGTCTCCCTGTTCGGCGGCGACCCCTGGCGCGACGCCGTCGCGCTGCACCGCCGGCTGGCCTACGTGCCGGACGACGTCAGGCTCTGGGAGAACCTCTCCGGCGGCGAGGTGATCGACCTGCTCGGCCGCCTGCGCGGAGGGCTCGACGCCCGCCGTCGCGCGGAACTGATCGAGCGCTACCAGTTGGACCCGACGAAGAAGTGTGGCATCTACTCGAAGGGGAACCGCCAGAAGGTCGCACTGGTCGCCGCCTTCGCCTCCGACGTCGAGCTCTACATCATGGACGAGCCGACGGGCGGGCTGGACCCGCTGATGGTCTCGGTCTTCCGCGACTGCGTGCGGGAGGCGCGCGCCGCGGGTCGCACGGTGCTGCTCTCCAGCCACGTCTTCGCGGACGTCGAGGCGCTGTGCGACCGCATCAGCATCATCCGCGACGGCCGCAACGTGGAGTCCGGCGCGCTCTCCGACCTGCGTCACCTGGCGCGCACGGCGATCACGGTGGAGACGGAGCGGCCACTCACTGGTCTGGAGAGCCTCCCCGGCGTGCGCATCATCGCGCTCGACCGCCAGCGGGCGGAGTTGCAGGTGCAGCCGGACGAGCTGGACCGGGTGCTGCGGCACCTGACCGGGTTCGGGGTGCGGGCGCTCACCAGCGCACCGCCGTCGCTCGAGGAGATGTTCATGCGTCACTACGACACGAGCGGTGAGGCCAGCGCCAATGCCGCACGCGCGCCGCAAGACGAGGCGGTCGCCGGATGACCGCGTTCACCGGGACGCTTCCCCTGGTCCGCGTCGCGCTCCGCCGCGACCGCATCCAGCTTGGTCTCTGGGTGCTCGCGCTCGCCGGATTGATGACGATGTCCGCGAACGGGTTCGTGGGGCTCTACGACACACAGCAAAAGCTGGAGGAGACGGTCGCCATCCTCGCCGAGAACCCCGTGATGCGCGCCATGGGGCTGGCCTCCGGCGCGAACGTGGGTGCGCTGGTGATGCTGCGGGCACTCCCCATCGTGGCCATCCTCGCCACGCTGATGAGCGCGATGGCTGTGGTGCGCCACACTCGTCAGAACGAGGAGACCCGGCGCGCCGAGCTGATCGGCTCGGCGGTCGTCGGGCGGCACGCCGCCCTCGGGGCGGCTCTCATCCTCGTCGCCGGCGCAAACATCGTGCTCGCGCTGCTGGTCGCCGGGGGGCTCATGCTCAACGGACTCGGCGTGCAGGGCGCTCTGGCCGCCGGGGCCGCCGTGGGCGCCACCGGGATCTCCTTTGCCGGCGTCGCCGCCGTCACCGTGCAGGTCTCCGAGCGCTCGCGGGGCGCTACGGGCCTCGCCGCCATCGCCGTCGGAGGGGCATTCCTGCTCAGCGCCGCCGGCAATGTGCTCGGCTCGGCGAGTCCGAGCGGGTTCGTCGTGCACAGCGCCTGGCCGGCATGGCTCTCGCCGATCGGTTGGGCGCAGCAGATGCGGCCGTTCGGGGGCGACCACTGGTGGGTCCTGGGGCTTTTCGCCGTCTGGTCCGCGGCGACGGTCGTCATTGCGTTCGCGCTCGAGCGGCGGCGCGACCTCGGGCGCGGGATGGTCCCGGAGCGCCGCGGGCCGGCGCGCGCCCCCAATGCGCTGCTCAGCCCGCTCGGCCTCGCCTGGCGGCTGCACCGGGGCGTCCTGCTCGCCTGGGCCGTCGGGGTCACCGTGTTCGGTGCGACCTTCGGTGCAGTGAGCGGCGCGTACGAGGACATCATCGCCGAGAACCCCGATGCCGCCGAGGTCTTTGCCCGCGTCGGCGGCACCGAGGAGCCCACGGAAGCCTTCCTCGCCACGATCATCGGACTGATGGCGACCGTGATCGCCGCCTACACCGTCCCCGCGCTGCTTCGCCTGCGCGCCGAGGAAGCCGACGGCCTGCTGGAGCCCCTGCTGGCGACATCGGTGGGCCGGGCGAGCTGGATGCTGAGCCACGTGACCGTGGTGGTGCTTGGGACTGTGGTGTTGCTGCTGCTCACCGGCGTCAGCACCGGGCTGCTGGCCGGGCTCGCGGCGGACGACGTGACGGGGCTGCTTCGCTCGCTCACGGCGGCGGCGCTGGTGCAGACGTCGGCGGTGCTGCTGCTCGGCGGCGTGGTGCTCGCCGCCTTCGGGCTCGCCCCCCGCTTCGCCGGACCCATCGCGTGGGCCGCCTTCGCGGTAGCGCTCGTGGCGGGACCGATGGTGGGCGGGCTGGTCGACCTGCCGCGGGCGGTGCTCGACCTCTCGCCGTTCACGCATGTGCCGGTGATCCCGGCGGAGCCGTTCGAAGCCGCGCCGGTGGCGGTGCTGCTGGCGGTCGCCGTGCTGCTCGGGGCCGCCGGCCTCGTGGCGTTCCGGCGCCGCGACCTCGTCCTCCAGGCCGGCGAGGGCGGACCGCACCCGTTCGCGCTCCGCGGGCTGCGGCGACCGCCAGGCGAGGGAGTGGCGGAACCGCTGCCCGGAGCGTAGGCGGTGCATCCGCATCCAGAGTGACATCGATGCCTGTTACGTCGCTGCCGCCGGGGCGATCGATTACTGAGGTGGTCCGTCACCGGAGATGTTCCTGGCCACGAGATCCTGATATTCCGCTTCCGTGACGCCCAGCAACGCGCTCATGACCTCGAGGCTGTGCTGTCCGAGCATGGGCGCCGAGCGGTCCACAGCGGCCGGCGTGCGCGACAGACGCCACGGGACGCCGACCATGACGTGCTCGCCCGCCTCTGGGTGGTCCACCGTCACGGGGAATTCGCGGGCGCGGAGGTGGGCGTCCGCCAGCACCTCGATGGGGAATCGTACTCGAGCGGCGGGGACGCCGGCCGCAAGGAGCCGCTGCTCCGCGTCGGTCGCGTCCTGCTCGGCGACCCAGCCGCCCACGATCGCGTCCAGTCGCTCCTCGTTCGCCTTCCGGCCGGCCATCGTCCCGAACTCGGGAATGTCGAGTCCGGGCCATGCAAGCACCCGCTTGAGCGCGTCCCACTGCGTCTCGTCGTCCGCGGAGAGTGCGAGCCACTGTTCGTCGAGGGCGGCGTAGATGTTGTGGGGGCTGATCCGGAGGTGATGATTCCCCAGCCTCGGACGGACGCGACCGTTCGCGGTGTACTCCACCAACGCGTCCCCGACGAACGTCGCGTTCGCCTCCATCATGCCAAGGTCGATGTATTGGCCTTCGCCCGTTTCGTCTCGATGGTGGAGTGCCGCGAGGATCGCCGACGCCATGTGCATCCCCGCGACGGGGTCCGGGTACATGTTCCCAGAGTTGAGGGGCGGGCCACCCTCGTAGCCCAGGAGCGAGGACATTCCTGACATCGGCTCGATAGTGCCGCCGATACCTGGCACGTCGCGGTACCGCCCGGTGGCCCCGTACGCGGACAACGATGCCTGGATGACGCCGGGCCGGAGAGCGCTGAGCGCGTCGAAGTCGAGACCCCAGTTCCCCATGACGCGCGGGCTGAAGTTGTCCACGACGACATCCGAGAGCGCCACGAGGCGGCGGAAGTACTCGATGCCCTCTGTCGCGCCGAGGTCCAGCGTGATGCCGCGCTTGTTGAGGTTGACGGCGTTGTAGAGCGGACTGACGTTCCACTTGCGCTGGCGCCGGTTTGCGTCGCGGATGCCCTCGTGAATCGCGCCCTCGTAACCCCCGCGCCAGGTATCGGGACGCCGGCGCGCCTCCACCTGGATGACGTCTGCATCGAGCAGGCCCAGGAGTTCCGTGGCGAACGTGCCGGACCAGGCCTGTGTGAGCGTGAGCACGCGGACGCCCTCCAGCGGGCCACGGACTGCCCGCGCGTCGGTGGTCACGCGTCCCCCCTCGGGCGCCAGCCCCGGCAGAGTTCGGCGGTGTGCTCGCCCAGGCGCGGGGCACGACAACGAAGGGACCACGGCGTCTCGGACATCTTGAAGGGCGCACCGGGGACGCGATACACCGCGTCGTCTTGCTCCGTCTCCACGAAGAAGCCGCGGTCCTGGAGGTGCTCGTTCTGGTCGAGGTCTCTCATGTCCAGCACCACTCCACAGACGCAGCGAAGCAGCGAGAGGTGCTCGAAGAGGCCCCAGCGATCACGGGCGACCAGGCGCGCCTCGATCATCGGCGCGAGTTCCGCGCGATACTTCCGCCGGCTCCAGGGGTCCAGATAGCGAGGGTCCTCGGCCAGTTCTTCGAGCCCGAGCGCGTTCATCGCATCGCGCCAGAAATGGGCACGGCTGAAGGTGGCGGACACGTAGCCGTCCTCGGCAGGGACGGGACCGCCGAATACGTCAGAGATATGGCGCTCCGGTGAGCGGCCTTCGTATGCAGCGGACAGCAGAGTAGGACCTGCCGTCAGCGTGAGCGCCTCAGTCTCACTGACATCGACCTCCTGGCCCTGCCGTGACGCGCGTCGTTCGTGCAGCGCGGCGGTCGCCCCGACGAGGGCGATCACGCCGGCAAGGTATCCAACCTGATTGGCGCTGCCCTTGAGGGGAGGCTGCCCCTGCAGCCCGTTCATCGCCGCCCAGCCACTCAACGCGTACGCCGTCAGGTCGTTCCCCGGAGCCGAGGCGCGCGGACCGGTCAGTCCGTGCGGTGTGACGGCTACAAGGACAGCGTCGCCCCTCGCATGCTGTCGCACGCGGCCGACGGTAGGGGCGTCCGAGGCAAGCACCACATCAGCCTCCGCGATCAGGTCCGACGTGCGCGGGTCGTCCAACGGGGCATCGATCGAGCGCTTGTTGAGGTTGGCGTAGGCGTGCAGAAGCGAGCGTTCGGGGCCGTCCACATCGTGAAGAAACGGCGGCTCAGCGCGCAGCGGGTGACCCTCGGGCCCTTCTGCCAGCACGACATCCGCGCCCAGGTCTCCCATGAGGCGGGCACAGAAGGCCCCCGACAGGCGTGTTGACAGGTCCAGCACCAGGACGCCCGAGAGTGCACCGGGTGGCGCGTCAGCCATACGAGATCCTGTTCAAGTTGTAGTCGCGGCGCTCGATGCCGGCGCATGGCCGAGCGGGCAGTCGATCCCCGAGGAGATCGTTCTCGACCTCCCCGAGGACGGCCGCGCAGTCGCGCCTCGCGGCGCGTCGAAGCTACTTCAACGACACTGCCTGCAGGCCGCGGTAGTCCCATCCCTTGTAGTTGAAGGGGTTGACGACCTTCGAGTTCCACGCCTGGTGCGTGTTCGGGTACACCGTGTAGATCCGGTACAGGTAGTTCTTCCACTCGCGGTCGAGGTTCTGGATGAACTCCACGCGCTCGTCCTCATCGAGGATGCCCTGCTGCTCCTCGATGCGGGCGTCGAGCTCGGGGTCCGACACCGCGCCGTAGTTCTTGCTCCCCGTGGAGTGGAACACCGGGTACAGGTAGTTGTCCGGGTCAGGGTACCCACCCATGCCGATGCCCTGGAACGTGAACTGACCGTCGACCTGCGACTGCAGGTATACGGTGCGCTCCTCCGGGATCAGTTCCAGGTTGATGCCCACGCGGGCGAGCTGCTGCTGCATGATCGGACCCTCGTCCTCTGAGAACGAGCTGGTGTTGGCGTAGTCGTGAGGCACGGTGAGCGATTCGAGGCCGACCGCGGCCATCAGCTTCGCCGCTTCCTCCACGTTCTCGCCGTGGAGTTCCGCGATCTCCTCGGGGCTCAGCGCCCAGCGGCCGTAGCCGGGCGGCATCACCGGGCCGGCGATGTTGCCGTCGCCGCCCACGACGAAGTCCAGGAGGTCTTGTCGATTGAGCGCGGAGTTCATCGCCTGGCGCACGCGCACATCGGCGAGCTCCGGCAGCGGGCCGTCCGGCCGCACGTTGAACATCTTGTGCGTCCCGCCGAGGTTCGGCGACGTGGTTACCTGCGAGTCTGTCGACGACCTGACCTGATCGAGCGCCTCGAGGCTCGGAAGCGCGTAGTAGTGCAGCTCGCCGGCGATGAAGTTCGCCAGGTTGGTGGACGCATCCGTGATGAACCGCCACTCGACAGCGTCGACGTACGGGAAGCCGTCCTCGTGGTACTCGGGGTTGCGGACGAACCGGATGCGGGTGCCCTGCTCCCATCCTTCGAGCATGAACGGCCCCGTGCCGACCCAGCGGGTGTCGAGATTGCCGTCGGCCTCGATGATTTCGCGCGGGACGAGGCCCATCCCCTGGCCGGACGCGAGGTCGGACAGGAGGCCTGCGGCCGGGCGTGCCAGGTTCATGACCACGGTGTAGTCATCGGGAGCGTCGATGGACGCGACGGGGTCGAGCTTGTACGCGTGGACGAACTCTGCATCATCGGTGGCGACGCGCTCGTACGAGTACTGGACGTCGGCGGCGGTGAACTCGCGCCCATTCAGCGGCTCGGTGTTCGGCCACTTCACGCCCTGCTTGAGGTGGAAGACGACAAGGTCGTCTTCCACCTCCCAGGACTCAGCCAGGTCCGGCACGATGCTGTAGGTGTTGGCGTCCGAGTACGGGTCGTACCGGACGAGGCGGCTGAATACGAGTGACGACGCGTTTTGCGTGGGCGTCGAGATCGTGGCCTGGAAGTCCAACTTCTGCAGGTCCCCGCCGGTAAGGATGATCTCGCCGCCGCGGTTCACATCGCCGGTTGACGGGGCGGACGTCCCACTCGAAGGCGTCGCGCTCCCCGAGGGCCCGCCGGCCGTCGATGTAGCGGACGGCTCCTCGTCGTCGCCCCCGCAGCCAATGAGGGCGGCACCCGCAAGGCCGACGCCACCAAGAGCAGCACCCCGCAATGCCGAACGCCGCGTCACGCGCCGCTTCATCCAGTAGTCAGACATGATTCCCTCCAGTTGTTACCGACCCGGACAGCGGACCGGTTTGAACACGAAAGCGGTTAGCTCCGCAGGCGCGGATCCAGGACGTCCCGGAGGGCGTCCCCGAACACGTTGACCCCGAAGATCACGAGACTGATCGCGAGGCCGGGGAAGATGGCCATCCATGGAGCCGTGGTCATGAACCGACGGCTCGGGCCGCTCAGCATCACGCCCCATGACGGCGTGGGCGGTTGAGCCCCGAGACCGAGGAACGACAGTGACGCCTCGGCGATGATCGATGTCCCGAACGCGACCGAAGCGAGAATCAGCACCGGCGCCATCACGTTGGGGAGGATGTGGAACGTGGCGATCCGCCAGCCGGGCGCGCCCAGGGCGCGTGCCGCGGAGACGTAGTCCTCCTCCTTCACGGAGAGGACGGCGCCGCGGATCACACGGGAAGTCCCAGGAATCGCGCCTACGGAGATCGCGATCAGGACATTGCGGAGGCTGGGTCCCAGCGTCGCCACCAACGTGAGCGCCAGGATCAGACCCGGGAACGCCATCAGCGAGTCAACGATGCGCTGGAGGATATTGTCGAGGGAACCGCCGATATACCCCGAGGCGAGCCCGACCGCCATGCCACCGATCGTGCCGAGCGTCCCGGCGATCACACCGATCAGCAGCGAAATGCGAGCGCCATACACAATGCGCGAGAGCAGGTCGCGGCCCAGATTGTCGGTACCCATCGGGTGATCGAGGGACGGCGAGAGCAGTCGCGCACCACTGATCGACTCGTACGGGTCGTGTGGCGCCAGCAACGGGGCCGCCGCCGCGACCAGGCAGAGCGCGAGGAGAATGGCCAGGCCGGCCGCCCCGAGGGGCTTCGTCCGAGCAAGCCGGAGCAACCGCCGTCCTCGCGAGGCGCGGTGAGACATCCCGATCGCAGGGAGCCCGAGACCCACGTTGCCCTCGACTGATCTAGCCATAGCGAATCCTCGGGTTGAGGACGGCGTAGGAGAGGTCCACGGCGAGGTTTGCCATCGTGTACACGAGCCCGAAGAGCAGGACGTTCGCCTGGATCTGCGGATAGTCACGTTGAGCGATGGCATCGATGGTCAACCGACCGAGTCCCGGGAGATTGAAGATGGTTTCGGTGATCACCGTGCCGGTGAGGAGCCCGGCGACAAGGGCGCCGAAGATAGTCACGACGGGGATCAGGGAGTTCTTCAACGCGTGCTTGAGCACCACGGAGCGGAACGTCAGGCCTTTGGCCTGCGCCGTACGGATGTAGTCCTGTCGCATGACCTCGAGCAGAGCGGAGCGCGTCATACGCATGAGCGTGGCCGAAGCCGACGCGCCGATGACGAGCGAGGGGAGCCAGAACTGCTGCAAGTTCCGGAGAGGCTCCTCCCAGATCGGTCGATAGGTAACGGGCGGCACCCACCCCCAGAACACCGCAGGGAGGATGATCACCAGCGTCCCCAGGTAGAAGTTCGGCACGGAAAGCGCCACGATGCTGACCGAACGGCCGAGGTAGTCCCAGATCGTGTCCTGCCTGACGGCGGAGATGATGCCGATCGGCAGAGCAACAATTAGCGCGACAGCCGACGCGAAGAGCGCGAGTTCGACCGTCACCGGTGTCGTGCGCTTGATTCCATCGATGACCGGCTTGTTCGTCCAGAACGATGTCCCGAGGTCCCCATGCACCACCCCGCCGATCCAGACGAGGTATTGCTCGTGAAGGGGACGGTCGAGTCCCAACTCAGCTCGCAGTTCGTCTTTGCGTTGGGCAGTCGGACTCTCCTCCAGAATGAGGTCCGTGGCATCCCCGGGGATGACGCGCATCAGCAGGAAGACGATCAGCGACAGCCCGACCAACGTCGGGATCATGTTCAAGAACCGGCGCATGATGTAGAGCCGCATGGCCCCTCAGTGCTGGTAGCGGGTCCGACCGGCGGGCCAACCGGTACCGGATCGCCCGCCCGGTTGCCCTGAATCGGTGTCTGTGAACGATCTCAGAATTCCGAGCGACCGCGGGTATATCACGCGCCGTCGGACCCGTGCAATAGTCCACCCGGGCTCCGAGTCACAGACAGGTGCCATACAGGTTGTATCGACCCGAATCTTGAGGGCCGAGCGTCACAGGAGTTCTTGCGTTGCGGCGTACAATTCGCGCGTCTCGAGTGTGGCACCGTTCCCAGCAGTTACCACGGTTGGTGCACGCGGCGTCCGACGGAGGGGTGTCCGCAAATGGTTGATGCGGCAGCGCTGCCGGGCGCGCTCTCCGATGTGCGCGTCCTGGACCTATCGACCAGACTCTCAGGAGCCTTCTGCGCGAGGCTGTTCGGCGATCACGGCGCGGACGTCGTACTGCTCGAGACGCCCGATGGACACGCGCTGCGAGGGGAATCGCCCTTCCTGGACGGCATCGCGGGCGCCGAACGCTCGCTCGTCCACGCCTATGCGAACCAGAACAAGCGGTCCGTGGTCCTCGAGCCGGGGGACGCGCGACGTCGGGACCTGGTGTTCGGGGCGGACGTGATCGTCGTGTCCGACCGAGCGACCGCAGAGGAAGTCCGCAAGCATGCCGGGGCGGGCGCCGTGATCGTGGCCACGACTCCGTACGGCCTCGACACCTCGATGGCCGACATGCCCGGCAATGACCTGACTGCCGGCGCAGCCTCCGGGTGGGCGCTCACGAACGGGGACGAGGACGAACCACCGCTCCGCCCCACGCTCCACCAGTCGGCGTACCTGGCCGGAACGATGGCGTATACCGGCGCGGTCGCTGCGCTGGTCGAGCGGGAGTCGAGCGGACTCGGCCAAACGGTGGACGTGTGCGAACTGGAGCCGATGTTGTGGATGGCGGCACCGGGGATCCTCGGCGCCACCCAAGGGAACGTCTTCGGGGCAGGGCGCGGCCGCCCGGGCGTCTTCACCGGCCCGGTGGCGACGAAGGACGGGTACTTCTCGGTGACCTTCAGCCGCCCCCACTTCTGGACGGAGGCGATGCGGGCGCTGGGTCTGGATGACCTCGCGAGTGACCCTCGCTACCTCGACCGCACCGTCCGGCAGGCGGAAGCAGAGCCGCTGGCAGCTCGCATCGAGGGCGCGCTGGCCGAACGCGACCGCTGGGACCTCTTCCACGACATGTCCCGGCGCCGGTGCACCGTGGGGATCGTGCTGGACATGAGCGACCTCGCCGAGAGCGAGCACCTCGCTGCTCGTTGGACGACGGCGCAGACGCAGGTCGACGAACGTCCGGCCGCGACGTTGTCGTCGCCATGCCAGATGACCGCCACGCCCTGGACGATGCGTTCGCCGGCGCCACGTCTCGGCGAGCACACGGACGCCGTATTGACCGAGTGGTCCGCTACGCGAGAGGGGGCCCGGGGATGACCGGGCCACTGGACGGCATTCGAATCATCACCTTCACACAGGCGTGGGCGGGTACATCTGGCACTGAACTGCTGGGGTTGCTGGGCGCCGACGTTATCCAGATCGAGTCCCGGACGCACCCGGACGTGTGGCGCGGCGGCTATGCCGGGCCGATCCCGCCGGCGGTCGCCGATCCGACCCGGAGGCAGCGTCGCTGGAACGTCGCGTCGGCGTACAACTCGGTGAACCTCAACAAGCGGGCGATCACGCTGGACGTAGTCGACCCGCAGGGCATGGAGATCTTCAAGCGGCTGATCCCGCTGGCGGATGTGATCGCCGACAACTTCACACCGATGGTGATGGAGAAGTGGGGCCTCAGCTACGACGTGCTCAGGTCCATCAAGCCAGACATCATCCAGGCGTCGCTCTCCGCCTACGGCGCTACCGGCCCCCTGCGCGAGGTCCGGGGGATCGGTGGCACGATGGAACCGATGTCCGGCCTCACCTCGCTGCTGGGGTACGAGGGCGGCCGGCCCATGAACTCAGGCTCGATGATTCCTGACGCCATCGCCGGACTCTGGTTCGCCGCGGCGATCGTGACGGCCCTTCGGCACCGCGCCCGCACCGGCGAAGGCCAGTACATCGACCTGAGCATGATGGAGTCCAACGCCATGATCACGGGGGATGCCTTCCTGGAGTACACGGCGAACGGCCGCGTACGGCCCAGGACGGGCAACCGGCATCCGCGCATAGCCCCCCACAACATCTATCCCGCGCGGGATGGGGCGTGGCTGGCGCTCTCGGCGGACGACGAGCGGCAATGGGCCGCGCTGACCACGGCGATCGGCCGGCCGGGCTTGCGTGATGACGCCCGGTTCTCCTCGATGGAGGACCGAAAGCGCCACGAGGCGGAACTGGACCAGGAGATCGCCGCATGGGTCTGCGAGCAGGACGCCTCCGCGGCTGAAGCGCGACTGCTCGCCGCCGGCGTAAGCGCTGCCCGCGCACGTGCCCGGGATGAGCTACTGGAACACCCCGCGCTAACGGAGCGCGGATTCGGCGCCACCATCGAGCATTCCGAGGCGGGGACGCAGCACCTGGCCGGTGTGCCGTGGCGGATGTCGCGCACCCAACCGGAGGTCCGGCGCCCAGCACCGATGCTCGGCGAGCACAGCTTCGAGGTGTTCGAGCATTTCCTTCGCATGAGCCGCGAGGACTACGACCGGCTCGTGGAACTCGGTATCTCCGGCGACTCCCCACCGGACAGCGGACGCGTCAGTCCGGAAGACTGACCTTCGTTCGTCCGTACTCGCCGGGTGGCGGGCAGATGGATCCGGCAGGGCGCCATTTCGCGATCAGCAACGACTGGCGATTCTCTGGCTCTTTGCCTTCGATCCAGTCGACGGCTACCTGACTGGCTTCGTATCCGACGGCGCGCGCGTCAACGTGGATTTCCGCGACCAGGCCAGCGGTTCCCGGCGTCGCGGAGTCGTTGAAGTTCACGAGCGACATGTCGTCAGGCACCTTGAACCCGCGGTCGGCGAGCCGAGCGAGCGTCGCGGAGAGGTTGCGCATCATCACGAAGAGCACCGTTGGCCGGTCACGTCGCGCCAGGAGGTGATCCAGCGCGGTCATCGCGGAGCCTTCGCCGAAGTCCATTGGTGGCTCCTCCACGAGGGTCATGCCGTGCCGCACCGCGGCGTCCGCCAGGCCCGGAAAGCCGCCGCCACTCGCGCCTCGTACACCTCCGACGAACGCGATCGACTGGTGGCCGAGCGCCGCGAGGTGCTCCACCATCTCATTGAGGCGGGCACGCGCCGGGGCATGCACCAGCGGCACGTCGTCGACCTCCTTCGTCCTGGTAGAGAGCGCCACCACCGGAATGCCGGACTCGCGGGCGAAGTCGATCTCCTTGCGCGCCACTCGGGTCGGGTTCGAGAGCAGCAGGGCATCGACTCGACGCTCCAGAAGTCGCCGGATCAGCGACACGTATCGGTCGTCGCTGTCCCGAGCGCTCGTCACCAGCACGCTGAACCCACGCTCGTCACATCCGGATTCGATTCCCTCCAACAGGTCCAGGACGCTGGGATTGCGGAGCTGATGAAAGACGACGCCTACGGTCATGGTCCGAGCGCGCCGCAGGGCACGCGCACCCTCGTTGGCGCGGTAATCCAGGTCTGCCACGGCGGCGAGGACCCGCTCGATCGCCTCCCCGCTGGCGTAGTGCCCGCCGTTGAGGACTCGAGATGCGGTGCTGAGGGAGACCTGTGCCCGGCTGGCAACGTCCCGCAGCGTTATCGGCCGACCGTTCGAAGGCTTCGTCATCCAGTCCGCTCGTTCCACTACGCAGGCCGCTCAGGCCGAGGTGAGCCCACTGCAATGGGTGCGCTGCCGGCAGATCACGCACCTGCTTGCGTCCGTTCTCGGGAGTATGGTACCCGAGGATTGTTCGGGCGATGATGTGGAGGCCCCGCCCGGGAACGATCCCGGGGTCCGACACATGATGTCGAGCGAGGTGGGAGCCGGCCTGCGTTGCGACCACCGACCCGGCTGCTCCACGCCTCTGACCTTCACCTCCACTGGCAGCAGTGCGACCCGGCACTGGATTGCCTTCGCGGGCTCCGAGACGCCGCCGCGAGGCTCGGCGCGCAGGCGGTGCTGATTGCGGGCGACGTCTTCGACACGGCGGACCAACCCGCGGACTTCGTGGAGGCCGTCGCCAAGGAAGTCGAGCTGTTCCCTCAGCCGATGGTGCTGATCCCCGGCAACTATGACATTCGGTACTCCGCGGACGAGTCCGACGCGCTGGGAGTGCTCGCCGAGTTGCTCCCAGGTCGACATCGCGTGCTCGCGGACGGCGAGGGCGAGTCCGCGCTGCTGCTGGACGGCGCCCTCCATATCTGGGGACGCGGGATGCCGGAGCACTCGCCGCACAACGACCCGCTGCGCGGGGTCGTGTCGGTCGAGGACACGGCAAGGTGGTCTGTCGCGATTGCCCACGGCGAACTCACTCGATCGAGACGAGGGATGCGGAGTTCACCGATCGTGCTGGACGACCACGCGCAGGCGCTCCGCTCTGTCCATTACCTGGCGCTCGGTCACCACGATGACTCCCACATCGAGCGCTTCGGGACCACGGTCGTGTGCTACAGCGGGTCTGCGTCCTCGGTGCTCGGATCGCGCGAGTTTGCGGTGGTCGACCTCGTGGACCCGGGTGGCGACACCGTCGAGATCCACCGGCTGGGTCCGCCTACCTGAGGGCGGCTGGTAGGGCGGCGCTGCCTTGACAGTGCCAGTTCAAACCGATAGATCGCTCTGGAACCGTTTCCAGACAAATGCGCTGTGCTTCGACGCAGGGAGGCCGCTGTGACGGACGAGCAACGAGTCAAATACGAGACCACGCACGACGGGATGATCGCCGTCGTGAGCCTGAACCGGCCTCGCTATCGCAACGCCTTGAGCCTCCAGACGATGAAGGAACTGGACAGCGCGTTTCAGCAGGCCGTGGACGACGACACGGTCCGCGTCATCGTCCTGAAGGGCGAAGGGACCGGGTTCTCTGCCGGTCACGACCTCGGCTCGCCGGATGTCGCGGGACGCGACCGGGAAGCTATGTCCAGGACGGACGCTATGTACGAGCGGACGTGGGAAACGGACATGGACCACTACCTGCGGTTCCGTAGCATCCCGAAGCCGACCATTGCGCAGGTACACGGCCACTGCATCTTCGCCGCGTTCATGCTGGCGTCCTCGATGGACCTCATCTTCGCCGCGGACGACGCGCAGTTCCTCGCGACCGACCTTGAGTACTTCACGATGCCATGGGACCTGGGCGTCCGCCGCACGAAAGAGATCCTGTACGAGAACCGCTTCCTCACAGCCCTTGAGGCGAAGGACATGGGGTATGTCCAGCGGACGTTTCCACTGGACGAACTCGAGGCTGGCGTGCTCGACTACGCGAAGCGGGTCTGCGAACAGGAACCTTTCAAGCTCCGGATCATGAAGATGTCGATCAACCAGATGCAGGACATGCAGGGCTTCACCCCGCACATGCTGGCCCATCACTCGGCGTGGGTGGTCAGCCGCAGCGCGACGCGGGCGACGAACACGGTGGACCAGGAGCCGGGCCGGCGGCGAACGCACAGCATCGTCGAGGCAGCCAAGGCGAAGCTCTAGAGGGCCCGACTCCGCGCCGCGGCACGAACGCGCACGACCCCTACCGGCGCGCACGTTCGGCGAACGTCATCCCATGGCGACCGAAGCCTGGGCGCGTCCAGTCCTATTCGAGCTATGGGGGCGCGATCGGCGTGATCACGCTCAACGGGCCCGAGAAGCTCAACGCCATGAATCGCAAGGTGTCGGACGGCGACGACTGCCACGGTTCGCATACAAAGGGGAGGCGCCGTATGGCGCCTCCCCCGTGTGTACGCGAGCGTGATGTGCTACGTACCCAGGTTCGCGATGTAGAGGTCGACCAGTTCCCGGATCTCCAGCTGCGCCGGGCAGTCGGTGATCCAGTCGTTGGTGTCGGCCTCCGTGCCACAGCCATCCAGCTGCATCCGGATCAGCTCCAGTTCGTGGATGGCCTGGTCGACCTTGCCCTGCTGGACACGCTTCTCGACGGCGTCAAGCCGGCTGAGCAGCGCGTTCTGGTTGCCGGGGCCATTGAACACGCTCGGGTCGAGAGCCGAGACCGCGTTCTGCACAAACTCGGCATCCTGGCCGTCCGGCACCCCGTCATCGTCGGTGTCGGGGTCCGTCGGATCGGTCCCCAACTCCACCTCGAGGCCGTCGTCCAGCCCATCGTCGTCCGTGTCCGGGTCGTTCGGGTCGGTCTCACCAGGGTCCAGGCCGCCGTTGTGGTTGGCGTCCTCGTCCCCGTCAAGCAGGCCGTCATCGTCGGAGTCCGCGTCCAGCGGGTCCGTCGGGTTCGTGCCGTTGACCTCGGTGCCGTCCAGCAGCCCGTCATCATCCGAGTCCGGGTCGTCCGGGTCCGTACCGAGCGCGATCTCCTCGCCGTCGAGCAGGCCGTCGTCATCGGCATCCGGGTCGATGCTGACGGCGATGACGCCGAGCGCCGGGACCGGCGGGATCGTCGCCACCTCCGGGTCCAGGAGCGGCACGGGGACGAAGCCGGCGCCGATGCGCGCGGCCACCCCGGGGTCGAAGACGATCGCGTCCGTCACGGCATCCCCGACCAGCGTGTCGATGCCCGCGTCGGAGTACACGTCGCCGAGGCTTCCCGAGAAAATGCTGATGGGGTCGGGCTCCGGGAAGATGTCGAGCAGCCCTCGCAGGTCGAGCTGCAGGTCAAGGTCGGCGCTGGTGCCAAGCCAGTGCATCACCGGCTGCAGTTGAAGCGACACCGGGCCGGGGGTCGCCGGCAGCGTGACGGTCTGCGTCAGCGTCTCCCCCGCCGTCTGCCATTCCAGCACGGCGACGGTCGACGTGAGCCCGTCGATGGTTGCGCCGGAGACGGTCACGACGCTCGCCGCGCCGCCCAGTCCCGGGAACGTCCCCGGGCCCGCTGCCGCCAGGGCAATGTTGCCCTCGAGCTGCGCCGCCAGCAGTTCGCCCAGGACCGGGGCGGACAGCGTGATGGTGCTGCTGCTCAGCGGGACGTTGACGTTCGGGTCGCCGGCCATCGGCGCGACGAAGTCCGCGCCGCCCGCTGCGAGTGTCAGGTCCAGGTCCGCCGGGCAGTTGAGGCAGCCGGTGAAGTCCGCGGTGACGGTGGCATCCGCATCCAGCGCGACATCTGCCGACACATCAGTGTTCAGCGGCGTGTAGGTGAACTCTACCGGCACGGAGCCACCGGGGACGACGTCCGCTCGGTCGTACGAGATCGTGAGCTCGGCCTCCATGTCAACGCGAATACTGGCGGTGCCGCTGATGTCCAGGTCGTAGCCCGCCGTCCCACCGACGCAGGTGCCGTCGATGACCACGCCGATGCAAATTTCCTCCCCGCGGCTCGCCTCGATCGGCGCCGTGGTCTGGAAGCCAAGTCGTACCTGTTGCGTCGAGGTGATTGTTTCCGCAGAAGCGTTGCCCGCCATGAACGGTGCGAACTGTGCCGCCAGCAGGGCCACCGCGGCCACCACGCGCATCGTCATCGCCTGCCAGCGATGGCGTGCGAGTCCCTTCCCAAACATGGGATTCCTTCCCCGCGGCAGCCATGTGGATAAGCTCGACCCCTGACGGGGCCGTCAGAACCATCGAAGTTCGGGAGACAGTACTGAAGGGTTGGAGACGCTGAGGCCGTGCCGGCCCGTCCGCCAGCATCGCGAGGCCCGCGAGCGTGGCGCGGGCGAGCGGAGCGCGCTCGCCGCGGGCCTGTAACGCCCGCCACTCCCGACGGGACTGCGCGACTGGAGTAGCGGCATCCGCGCCGGGCGGGTCGAGCGCTGGCTTAGCCAGGACGTTGCGGCACCGGTTCGGACACCGGCCCTACTGCAGCCGAACCGTACAGCCGCCGTCGCTCACTCGATGCACAGCGCCTGCACGACACGATGATCGACCATGACCGGCACGTCGGCCGGGTCCTCGACCTGCTGGACGAGCCCGACCTGACCGACGGCACGATCTTTATCTACTCCACGGACAACGGGCCGCACGCGAACTCGTAGCCGGATGGTGCGACCACTCCCTTCCGCAGCGAGAAGGACACGAACTGGGAGGGCGCCTTCCAGGTGCCGCAAGCCCGGCCACGTCCCGGCCGGGTAGGTTTCGAACCGCCTGATCAGCCACCCCTCGGAGACCGTCAGAGCGGACGCGAGCGCCCCCGCAACCCCGTCTCTCGAAGATCGACAGTCCACCGGGCACGACATAACCCGAGTGGGACGCACGGCACACGCTGGCTCCGCAGCGGTGCGGACGCCTAATCGCCTGCGTCCGGGGCCTGCGTCGACTCGCCGCCGCGCTGGCGGGAGCGTGTATGGGCCGTGGTCTTCGCGTTGGGGGCGCGGCGCTTCTGTCGCTTCGCCTGGGGCGCGGTCTTCGCGGCGCGGTCGAGGAACTGGCGCGCCTGATGCTCCTGATAGGCATCGCGGATCGGCGGGTGACCGGACGCCACCGACTCCGCCTCCTCCTCAAGCCGATGCTGGAGACGGTCTTCGAACGCCTCGAACTCCTCGACGGTCGGTGGTTGGTCCGGCCTCACCTTCTTTCGTCGCACCTCCGGATGTTCGCCCGGTACGGCGGCGGTGGTGATGGGTGTGGAGACCTCCTGGTCGTAGTGCCAGTAACGGCCTCGGTCGGGGAGGCGTCGAGGGACGCCGTCTCGCGCGATGAAGGCCTGGAACTCGGTGGGCATGAGGGGCCGGGAGTCCGCGTCGCAGTCCGGACAGGGCTGCGCGCGGCCGGCCTCGCGGACGGGACGGATCAACTCGAACACGCCTCGACAGTCGTCGCAGTAGAACTCATAGAGCGGCATGCGATATCCCCTCAGGGCAGCTCCGACGCAACGACGCCGGCGGCATACATCCGCTCGATGGCGTCCGCGTCGAAGGCCAGTTCGCGCAACAGTTGACGGGTGTGCTGCCCGGCGAGCACGCCGCTGCCAGGCGCCGGGGGCGTGGCGCTCAACGAGACGAGCGGACCAGTCCGCCAGAGCCGGCCCCAGCGCAGGTGGTCGACCTCGGTGACGAAGCCGTTCTCGAGTACATGCGGGCTCTGGTCGAAGAACACGGACGGCGGGCAGGCGTCCGCACGGACACAGGCCACGCCTGCCTCCGTCAGCAGCCGCTCCCAGTCCTCGGCGCTGCGGCGGGCGAAGCGGGCCTCGAGCTCCGTCGATAGCTCGGCGTCGTGTTCGGCGCGGGCCGCGGCGGTACAGAAGCGTGGATCAGCGAGCAGTTCGGCGCACCCGACCGTGTCCGCGAGCGCGCGCCACTCGGTGTCGCTGGGGGCCGCGAGGAACACCCAGCCCTCGAGCGTCTGGTAGAGACGGTAGAGCGCGCTCAGCCCGAGCAGTCCCGGGAGCGGGGGCGGGCGCTCCGGCTTGCCGTCGTAGTGCACGAAGTCATCGAAGTTCGCGTAGGCGTTCGCGGTCATCATGTCGCACTGGACGTGCTGGCCCACCCCCTGTGTCCGCTTCGCATACAGGGCCAGCAGCGTGGCGGACGCGATCACCACCGAGGTGTTGGGGTCCGGGTTCACCTCGTTCGCCCGCATCAGTTGGCGGGACAGCTCGCGGATGCCCTGGAGGTCTTCCGGCGCGACCAGCGCTGGCGGCCCTCCCGCCTGCATCACCGCGCCGCCGAGGGCGGCTCCCGGGATGGGGTGGGCGTTGGGGCGGTGCGCGTCCGGCCCATCGGTGCCGTACCCGCTGGCCGACACGTAGACGATCTGAGGGCGCACGCGGCGGACATCCTCGTAGCCGATCCCCAGGCGCTCCGGCACGCCGGGCCGGAAGTTGTGGACGAGCACGTCGGCGTGCCGAAGCAGGCGTTGGACGACCTCCCGGCCCTCCTCCGCCTTCATGTCTACGCTGATGCTCTCCTTGCTCGCCGTCGTCTTCGACGCGCCGGCGCCAGCGGCCATGCCGCGCATCGGGTCACCGCCGATGGGCTCAACCTTGATCACCCTGGCGCCAAGGTCGCCGAGGATCGAGCACGCGTAAGGGGTTGCGATGATGGAGGCGAACTCGAGGATGGTGATGCCCTCGAGGGGATGCCGAGGCGGACGGGGGGCCATCGACGGCGGGGAGGCGGGCGCGGGGCGGTCCGGCCGCGGGCGCCACTCGGCATCCTGGTGCTCGCCCAGCGCCGGTGCCTCCGTCCGCGGGGCGGCAGGCGTCTGGGGCAGACGGGCCAGCGGCCCGAGCTGTTGCATTGGTCCGTGCTGTTTCGTCTCGACCCTGAGTACGGAGCCGTTATGCACGAGTTGGCGGTGCTCGAGCGCGTGTTGCGTGCTGCCGTACGGCTCGCAGGCGATGTTCCCGTTCGCGACGAAGAGTTCCATCCAGTGCGCAGCGGTCTCCTCGCGCATGCGCAGCAGGATGCGGTCGCGCAGCTCCTCGCGGGCCGCATCGTCGTACTGGTTCGGTGCGCCCTGGTAACGCGGGTCGGCGTAGATGTCGCCGAGCCCGGCCGTGGCGATGAAGGCGTGGAAGAGGTGCTCGACCAGGTTCCCAAGCTGGAGCCACCGGCCGTCCCGTGTCAGCACCGGCTGGTACTGGAGCGTGGGCATCCGCCCGAACGCCGCCCACGGGTCGCCGGGGAACTGGTCCGGGAAGCGCCTCATCAGTTGCTGGATCGTCAGCCCGCCGAGGTCGTACGGCATCAGGGCCTGGAGCAGGCTGGTTGTGACCACCTGGCCCCGCCCGGTCTGCTCGCGTACCAGGAGTGCGGCGAGGATGCCCTGGACGGCGGCCTGGGAGACGGCGTGGGTGCCGACCTGGACATAAGCGTAGACAGGCCCATCCCGCTGCGGCTGGCCGGCGAATGTCATCATCCGCCCGCTCTTCGCCGCGACGATCCCTTCATAGCCCTTGTAGCGCGCGAACTCGCCTACCGGGCCGAAGCCGGTGATTGCGCACTGGACGAGGGCCGGATTCAACTCGGCCAGGCGTGCCGGGTCGAGACCGAGGCGTTCTGCGGGGCCCGGGCGGAACGTGGAGAGCAGGACATCCGCGTCGCCGGCCAGTCGCAGTACCCGTTCGCGACCGGCCCCGTTGCGCAGGTCCAGCTCAATGCTCCGCTTGCCGCGGAGCCACATGGGGGCTGCAGCCAGGTGCCGGAAGCGGTCGCCGCCGGGTCGTTCGACCTTGAGGACATCGGCGCCGAAGTCCGCGAGGACCATGCTGGCGAGGCCGCCCGCCGGCCCCTCCGACAGGTCGAGCACGCGGATGCCGCTGCAGACCTCGCTGGACACACTCACCGGCCCTGCCCGTCGCCGGCGCGCATCATTGCGAGCCTCGGAGGCGCGGATCGAGGACGTCGCGGAGCGCGTCGCCGAACATGTTCACGCCGAAGACAGTGATGGAGAGGGCGATGGTGGGCGCGATCAGCATCCACGGCGCCGCGAACATATAGGCGCGGCCGTCCGCGGCGAGCATGCCGCCCCAGGACGGGGTGGGCGGTGGCACGCCGTAGCCGAGGAAGCTGAGGGACGCCTCGGCAAGGATGACGCCCGCAAAGCCGATGGAGCCGAGCACGATCAGCGTCGGCATGATGTTGGGGATCATGTGCCGGAACATGATGCGGAGGTCCGTCGCGCCGGTGGCATGCGCCGCCTCGACGTAGGTGTTGTTGAGGATGGACATGGCCGCCGCGCGCATGACACGGCTCTCGACGACGGCGCGCCGCAGCGAGAGCGCGATGACGACGTTCGTGAGGCTCGCGCCGAGGACGACCATGATCGCGATGAGCATGATCAGGTAGGGGACGGACTGGAACGTGTCGACCAAGCGCTGGACCAGGTAGTCGATCCAGCCGCCGAAGTAGGCGCTCGCGAGGCCGAGCAAAACTGCTGGGATCGTCCCGAGCAGCGTGACCGCGACGCCGACGTACAGGGAGATGCGGGCGCCGTGGATGATGCGGCTCAGCACGTCTCGACCAAACTGGTCCGTCCCCAGCCAGTGCGCCGCCGACGGGCCTTTGAGCGTCTCGTTGGAGTGCTCGAGCGCGGAGTACGGCGCGATGAAGCCGGCGAAGATCGCGATGACCACCAGGAGCAACGTGACCGCCCCGCCGAACGCGCCCAGCGGCTTGCGCCGGACAAACCTGAGGACGGCGGACGCCCAGCCGTGGAGTAGCACCTGCTCACCCCAGCGGATCGGTGAGGTGGGACTCCTGACTCCGGGCTCGGCCGTCATCGTGGGCTCCTCACTAGCTCGTGCGGCTGCACGCGGGCGATGACGGGATTACGCGTAGCGGATCCTCGGGTCGAGCCACGCGTATGACAGGTCGATCAAGAGGTTGGTGGTGATGACGAAGAACCCGATGACGACGACGACGCCCTGGATGACAGGGTAGTCGCGGTTGGCGATCGAGCTGAGGAGGAGCCGGCCGACACCGGGGATGGCGAAGACGCTTTCGGTGATGACGGATCCGCCGATGAGGAACGCAATCTGGAGGCCGAGGAGCGTGATCACCGGGATGAGCGCGTTCTTGAGGATGTGGCGCATGATGACCGTGCGGCCGAGCAGCCCCTTCGAGTGTGCGGTCCGGACGTAGTCCTGGCGCAACTCGTCCAGCATGGTGGTGCGCATGAGCCGCATCAGCGTGGCGGACAGCTGGGTCCCCAGGATGATGGCCGGCGGGACGACGATCTTGATGTGTTCGACCGGCGCCTCGGTGAAGCCGACGTAGCGCAGGTTGGGCGCCACACCCCACCAGATGGCGGGGAAGACCACGAACGCAGTCGCCATGGCGAAGCTGGGGATGCTCAGGCCGAGGATCGCGACGCTACGGAGCGAGTAGTCGAGGAGCGAGTCCTGCTTCACCGCGGAGATCGTGCCGATGCCGATCCCCAGGACGGCGCCGACGACGATGGAGATCGCCCCGATCTCAAGGGTGGGGAGCGAGCGGCGGAGGATCATCTCCCCGACAGGCTCCTTGGTCCAGAGCGATTCGCCGAGGTCGCCCGTGAGGATGCCACCGACGTAGACCAGGTAGCGCAAGGGCAGGGGTCGGTCGAGTCCGAGCTCGTGCTCCAGGATCTGCCGCGCCTCCTGGTTCTTCTCCGACTTCTCCTCGAGGATCAGGTCAATCACGTCGCCGGGGATCAGTTCCACCATGACGACCACGAGGAACAGCAGCATCAACAGCGTCGGGGCGAGCCCCAGGACCCGCCGAACGGTGTACTTCAGCATCCCTGGCCACCCTCGAGGTCCCCGGTGCTTCGCTCTCCGCTGCGCGGGAACCTAGGTGCTGGCGGCGGCACGCGTCTATTACATTCTTAATAGTCGGGGGCGGGCAGCCGCGCCTAGACTCCAGCGCGTCCGGACGGACGCGCCCGGCTTCGGCCGCTACCTGGAGGGACAAGACATGCGTGAGCGAGCGTACTGGGACCGCACACGGCTGGGGCGTCGACGCCTGCTCCGAGCTACTGGAGTCGGTGCGGCTGGGCTGACCGGAGCGGCGCTCCTCGGGTGCGGGAGCGACGACGAGGACGGTGGTGGGGACTCCTCGGGCGACAGCGGTGGCACGAGCGGCGCGTCCGGGACGACGGCAGCGACCGCCGGTGACTGGTTCCAGGGGCCACGCGCACCAGGATTCGACGAATCGCTGGGCGTGACGCCCATCAACGAACAACCCCGCGTCCCCGGTGGCACGTTCACACGCGCCGAGCCGGACACGACGCGTCAGCAGGACCCGGACATCTCGATCGCGCGGTCCGACCATGAGTTGATCAACGACCGGCTGGTCTATGCCAATGGCTGGACGTCCGAGCTGACGCCGGACCTGCTGGAGTCCTACGAGGTCACCGACGAAGGGCTCGGCGTGATCCTCAAGCTGCGGTCGGGCATCAAGACGCACAACATCGCGCCGGTCAATGGCCGGGTGTTCACGGCCGAGGATGTCGCCTACAGCATCGAGCGCAAGGCGGGCATCCTGGACCCGGAGGCCGCGGAGAAGTACGCGCGCGCCGGGCAGTTCGTGGGCCTCGAGCACGCCGAGGCAGTCGACGAGGTGACCGTCAAGCTGACGCTCAGCAGCCCGAACAGCTCGCTCATGGCCGCGTTCGCCGACCCTCGGGCGCAGATGATCCCGGTCGAGCAGGACGAGATCGGGTACGCCGAACCGCTGAAGTTCGTGGGCACGGGCGCGTGGATCCAGACGGAGCACGTGGGAGGCACACGACAGGTCTTCGAGCGGAACCCGGAGTACTACCGCACGGCGGAGGAGGGCGGGCATCCGTCCTACGACGTGGTCGAGAAGCTCGTCATGAGCGACCGGGCCTCCCAGGTCGCGGCGTTCATCTCCGGTCAGATCAGCTCGATCTCTACGGTGCAACCTCACGAGGAGCCGCAGATCAAGGCGTCTGTGGGCGATGCGCAGTGGTTCGGGCAGCCGAACTTCGGCTGGAACCACTTCGCGATGAACACCCGGCTGCCGTTCTTCGCGGATGACCGCGTCCGCCAGGCCATACAGCTGTCCATGGACTACGCGGGACTGGCGGAGGCGTGGGGGCCGGGCTGGCTGTACAGCGGCCCACTCCACGTCATGTTCGCGGAGGCGCACAGTTCCGACGAGATCAAGGCGAAACCCGGATACAACCCTGACACGAAGGAACAGGACATCGCGGAGGCCGTGAAGCGCATGGACGCGGCCGGCTACCCGGGCGGCGAAGGAATCGCCTTCAAGGACATTACCACTCTGGCGTCCGGCCTCTCCTTCGACGCCGCCATCCGGCAGAAGGAGCACTGGGCAAACATCTTCCCGAAGATGGTGATGGAGATCACCCCGGTGACGGACTACGCGTCCTTCACGAACCTGTTGAACTCTCGAGAGTTCGAGGCGCGCACGTACCACCACACGATGGTGCCGAACGCCGTCGCGGACGCACGAACCTATTACCACTCGCAGGGTGGTCGTAACTACCAGTCGTTCGAGCGCCCCTGGGCGGATGAGATCCTGGACGAGGTGCTTGTCGAGAACGAGCTGGAGGCGCGGACAGAACTGTTCCACCAGTTCGCGGACCGGTACATCGAGGAGGGCCCGCCCCTGCTGCAACTCCTCGTGTCACGCGACAACCATGCGTTCCACTCGGATGTCGCGGGTATGGATCTGGTGTCAGGGACGTGGGCGTATGGACTCACGACGTACGGCGTCGGGCCTCGGTGGTACTGGCAGACCGAGTAGGGGTCAGCGGGAGCACTCCAGCGCCCTGGGAAGGATCCAGATGGTCCTCCCCGGTGGCTGACGTTGCATAGGTATGTTCCCTCCTCGATGGTGCCGGCGAACACGCCGCGCACCGGGGCCGAACCTAGACGCTTCAGCTGGAACTGCTCGACCTCGAGACGTGGCGGACCATGACCGAGTTCGCGCGCGCCATCTTCGATGCCGGCTGGGCGATCAGGCGCGGTCCTGACCCCTCGGGGCCATCAGCCTCGTGTTGGCCCGGGCGATGCCGCCCGTGATAGCGTCGGGCAGATTTGTCGGGGTCAGTTCGCGCCTTCCCGCCTGACTCCACCGGACGCCGCGCGCAGCTAGGGGGAACAATATGGCCGCTCGGTATCCGCGGAGGTCATCCACGACCCTCGGGGGCCGGGCATCGCGAAGGGCGCTGATCCGAGGCGCAGGCGTCGGCGCCGCCGGCGTGGTAGGTGCGGCGCTCCTGGGTTGCGGTGCCGATGACGCCGAGCCCGATCAGACGACCGCCAGCGCCACGGAAGGCTCGTCCGCGGGCGCCGCCTCCGAATCGGGGACGGCGTCCCCGATCAAGATGGGCGGGATCTATCGGGGCACACGAAATGGCGACCCCCCGACCCTCGATCCATACGGGAACCTGAGTTTTGAGACGAAGAGCCACGGGGCGTACGTCCATAGCCGGCTCTACAAGATTGCAGCACGGCCCGATGTCAATCCGAATGCTGTGCCGCCCGAGCCCGATGTCGCGGAGGGTGCTGAGACAGAGGACGGGCAGACCTGGGTCGTCCGGCTCAAGCAAGGTGTCAAGTTCCATAACGTCGACCCGGTCAACGGCCGCGAGCTCACCACGGAGGACGTCTTGTTCTCCTGGGATCGGCTCGTCGCTCCAGAGTCGCCGGGAGCGACCCTGGTCCCTCACGTCACGGGCGTTGAGGCCGTTGACTCGTATACGCTGCGCTTCGAGTTGGACGCCCCGTCTGCCAGCTTCCTCGACCTGCTCTCCGACACTAACGTGCTGCTGATCATGCCCACTGAGTCCGACGGGGGATACGACCCGTTGCAACGGATGATCGGGACGGGCCCGTGGATCCTCGAGGAGTACGAACCGAGCGTCCGCTTCCGATACAGCAGGCATCCCGAGTTCTACATGGAGGGGCAGCCGTACCTCGACGGTGTCGATCTGGCGATCGTCCCCGAGTACGCCAACCGGCTTGCGCAGTTCCAGGCGCACAACACGCACGGATTCGGCGTATCAGGCGACGATGTCCTCACGCTGCGCGACCAGCACGAGGGCGCCCAGTGGTTTAGCCTCCAGCCGATCGGCCAGAGTCAGGTCTTCTTCTCGCCAGCGGACATGGATCCGGACGCGCCGTGGCGCGACGATCGCTTCCGTCGGGCGATTTCCATGGGCCTTGACAGAGACGCACTGACAGACGTCGCGTACAACTCGAACGCGCTCAGGGATGCGGGCTTCGATGTCGCTGGGACCTGGAATAACATCGTGCCGGCAGGCTTCGGCGATCGTTGGTGGCTCGACCCTCAGTCGGAGGCGCACGGTCCGACCGGCGCGAACTTCTCGTACAATCCCGACGAGGCTCGGGCGCTGCTGGATGCCGTTGGCGCCGGTGGCCTGACGTTCAAGTATCAGTACACCGACCGCTACGGAGCGGGATGGATGAAGATGGCCGAGGCAACCGGGAACTTCATGTCGGAGATTGGACTCAATCCCGAAACCGAGGTGCAGGACTATAGCGCCGTATTCATCACACAGACGTTCCGGGGCAACTTTCACGGCGTCGCCTTCAATCCACAGACTCCATTTCCGGAGGTCGGCGCATTCTTTTCGCGCTACTTCGGCGAGGATCCGGCCAATAGCGGACGCATCAGCGACCCGGAGATTAGTGACCTCGACATGAAGCAGTCGCGCGAACTCGATGAGGACACGCGCCGCCAGTACATCCACGACATCCAGCGCCGTAACGCCGAGATGATGTGGTACGTCCCGAATCAGTACGGTGCCGGGACATCATTCACGGCCTACCAGCCCGAGGTCCGGGGCATCGTGCAGACTCGCGGGTACGGCGGCGCGACTGAGTCGCTCGTCCATACGTGGCTCGATGTGTAGTAGGGCGCGCGAGCCAGTCGCCACCATCTGGTAGCTCGCAGCTCGATCGACAGCGCGCTGACGGCACCGGACCGCGGGAGACATGCGAACAGGGTCGCTACTGAGGAGGGAATCGCGTGCCGGCACTCGATGGGATGCGCGTCCTTGATATGACACAGTACGAGGCGGGTACTTCGTGCACTCAGTGGCTGGCCTGGCTTGGCGCTGACGTGGTGAAGGTCGAGAGCCCCTCGGGGGATCCGGGCCGCGGCGTCGCGAGGACGAGCACTGGCGACCGCGCCGACGGCCAGTACTTCATGAACTACAACGGAAACAAGAGAAGCATCGTCGTCAATCTGAAGGATGCCGCGGGGCGTCAGTTGCTGCTCGACCTCGTGAGGCGATTCGACGTGTTCGTGGAGAACTACGGGCCGGGCGTGGTGGAAAAGCTCGGGATCGGGTACGACGCACTGCGGGAGCGGGCCCCATCCCTGGTCTACGGGCGGATCAAGGGTTTCGGTCTCTCCGGCCCATACGCTGCGTTCAACTCCTACGATTGGGTCGCGCAGGCCGCGGCCGGCACCTTCTCGGTGACCGGTGATCCAGATGGTCCCCCGATGCGACCAGGCGCGTCCTTCGCGGACAGCGGCACGGGGCTGCAGATGGCGCTCGCGATCACGGCGGCGTACGTACAGCAGCAGCGGACCGGAGAAGGCCAACTGATCGAACTCTCGATGCAGGAGGCCGTGACCATGTTCATGCGCACGCTTGGCCTCCAGGCGTGGGGCCGGGAGGCGGCGCCTCGCACCGGGATCGGACGCGGCACGTCCAGCACGTACCCCTGTAGAGGCGGCGGTCGGAATGACTGGGTATACATCATGCCCGTGACAGTCCAGATGTGGGACGCCCTTGTCGCCACCATGGGACGCACCGACTTCTACGAGGATGATCGCTTCGCTACATGGGAGGCGAGGCAGGAGCATACGTCAGAGCTGTACGATGAAATCGCCGCCTGGACCAGGCAGTACACCAAGCAGGAAGTCATGGAAATCCTTGGGGCTGCCGGAGTCCCGTGCTCGAAGGTCTTCGACACGCTCGACCTCTTCACCGATGCCCACCTGCAAGCCAGAGGCTTTGTGCAGACGGTCGAGCATCCGGTCAACGGGCCCGTGCAGCTCTGGGCCAACCCCGTGCGCATGTCGGAGTCGAACGTACCCGTTGGTCGTTCCCCACTACTCGGCGAACACACCGATGCGGTGCTCAACGAGTGCCTTGGCTTGAGCGAGGCCGACATCACTGCTCTACGCGAGAGTGGTGTCGTGGGATAGAGGTCCCCCGAAACAACCACCGCTGCTATCGAGGAAGCCGGCGCAATCTCCTCAGCGCCGGGCGCCGCGATGGGCCGAGGCTCTCACACGCACCCCGGTCACCCGAGCCGCCGCCGGGCGGGCCAGTGCCGTCCTCACCGAATCAAGAACGCCTCGACCGTGTCGATGAAGTCGTCCTCGCGCTCGATCATCGGCAGGTGCCCCGCCGCAGGAAGGCGCGCCACCTCGGCATCAGGGATCAGCTGCTGGAACTCCTCGGCATAGACAGCCGGGATGAGCCCGTCTGACTCACCGTGGACCACCAGCGTCTGCGCCTTCACGAAGGGCAAGCGGCGTCGAAGCCCGCGGTCGGGGATCGGCCACATGAACTTCCCTGCAACGCCAAGGTTCTGGCCTCGTGTCAGCATCGCCGCATGGGGTCTGCTCGGATCCGGCTGAAAGATCGAGGGCTCAGGGTTAGGTGCGGTCGCCGGATCGTGCCACTTCGCCTGTGCAAGCTCGTCCTCCGTCAGCACGAAGGGGTCGGCCGGCTGCTGGTCATCCCTCCAGAGCCCCCATGCGTCAACGAGGACGAGCCGACGCACCAGGTGGGGCGATGTCGCCGCGAACTCGGCAGCGATCATTCCTCCGAGGCAATGGCCGATCACATCGACCGACTCGATGCCCCACGACTCGACCAGCTGCCGGTAGCGGAGGGCCAGGTCGATAATGTCCCGTAGCGACTCGAATCCCGTCGACTCCCCATAGCCGGGATGCTCCGGGGCATAGACCGTGTGGTGCTCCGCCAGCCGATGCAGGAACGAGGCATCGCCTGGATGCTGCTCATAACCATGAAGGAAGAGCAGATCGGGCCCGCTTCCGGCGATCCACACGCGCACCCGCGACTCACCGAACTCTTGCGTCGTCAGTGCCATCTGTGCATCGCCCCCTCGTCCATACCGGCGCCAGATCGAAGTGCCGGTCAGTTGCCCGCTACCGCGCCCGCGACCTGTGGGGCGTGCGCCGCAACCCGTTCCTGGCTCACCTTCGGCGTCCAGTCGTCGGGCAGATCGGCCCACAGGTCGCGCAGGTAGGGGATGACCTGCGACCCGAACAGTTGCGTGTTCTTCGACGCCGTCTCCTCTGAGAGATTGCCCATGTGCAGCGTTGGGATGAGCTGACCGATGCGCAACTCGGTTGCCAGTTCACGAATGCGCTGGCGCACGCGCTCGGGACTCCCGGCAATGATGTAGCCCTTTTCGTCGTACTCCCAGAAGCCCATCTCGCCTCGGGCGGCGCGCATCCGGTCCTCGTTGGACAGCCTGCTGGCGCCGCGCAGATTGATGTCGTGTTCGATCGACTTCGGCGAGCGGTAGCCGGGAGGTGTCGCGAAAGCGGGCCGCGTGTTCTGGCGTGTATAGAAGTAGTTCACCGCCTCCGCGTAGTCACGTTCGGCCTGCTCGTCGGTCTCGGAGACGCAGCAGATCTGCGTGAACGCCATGCGGTTTGGGTTCGTGTCCCCACCACGCTCGTCGACATACTCCCAGAAGCCGTCGACGAGCGGCTTGGCTGACCGCAGCCCCGAGAAGGACAGGTGCCCGTAGCAGTAGTTCTCGTCGATCACCAGGTCCCACGTCTCGACCGAACCGCTGCCGGGCACCCATACCGGTGGACGGGGCGACTGCACCGGGCGCGGCCAGGGGTTCACGTATCGCAACTTGTTGTAGTCGCCGTTGAATGCGAACGGTTCCTCGGCCTCCCAGGAGCGCAGGATCAATTCCCGTGCCTCGTGAAAGCGGTCCCGCAGCTCAACCGGGGGGGTGCCGTAGCAGAAGGTCGAGTCCATGGGAGTGCCGAAGACGAAGCCCGCAATCACCCTGCCACCCGAGAGGCAGTCGAGGTAGGCCAGCTCCTCCGCAACACGCGTCGGTGGGTTGTAGAGCGCCAGCGAGTCACCGATCACCAGTATGGCCGCATTCTCGGTGCTCCCGGCCAGCGAGGCCGCTAGCAGGTTCGGTGAGGGGGTCATCGCGAAGGACGTCTGGTGGTGTTCGTTCACGGCGAGGCCATCGAAGCCATCGCGATCCGCTTGCTGCATGAGTCGGATGAACATTCGATAGGTCTCGCCCACCGCGATCGGGTCGGCTAGCTCCCAGGGGGCGTCCACCCATGTGTGGTGGTGCTTCATCTGCTCCATTGTGAGGTGCGGGTAGGTGACCTCCGCGAACCAGTGGAACTTCATACGGGGCCTCCTGCTTCTTGCGGCTGGCTCAAGAACGCGCGGATCTGCGTGATGGTGTCCTCCGGGTACTCAACGACCATCCCGTGGCCGCCTCGCGGCAGGACCACCAGCGTTGCTCCGGGGATCAACGAGGCGATCTCGACCGACTGCGAGACCGGCGTGAGGATGTCCTCCGCGCCGACAAGCACCAGTACGGGGCGTGTCACGTCAGGCAGCTTGCGGCGACTATCGTAGGCCCGGATCGCCTCAGCCTGGCCGTAAAAGCCCTCAAAGGACGTCGGTTCGGGGTTTGCCGTCCGCATGAGCTGTACCATCTCGTAGCGCCTGACGTGGTCGGTCATCACCCGCGGAGTCATCGCCCACGGCATCCCGATGACGCCCAGCGCCTCATCGTCGAGACCGTTGCGGCGCATGAACGTCAGTGCGTCGAGCCAACGGTGCTGGATGTCCGTGTACGCCGGTAGCGCGCTGAGCAACACCGCACGATTGATCCGATCCCCGTGATTGATGAGTAGCGACTGCAGTACCGAGCCCCCGAGCGACCATCCAACACAATCGACCGAGTGCAGCCCCAGGTGATCGAGCAAGGCGCTCGCGTCGTCCGCCATCTGGTCAATCGTGTAGGGGCCCGGTGGGACTTCGCTACGGCCGGTCCCCCGGTTGTCAAAGGTGATGCACCGGAATCGATCGAGAAGCGGCGGCTTCACCATCGTCCAACTCAACCGGTTCGCGCCGAGGCCGGAGATCAGGAGCAGCGGGAACCCGTCGCCTTCGTCTTCGTAATAGATCCGAGTCCCGTTCAGCTCCGCATGCGGCACTTCGTCGCCTCCCCATCATCCGGGCTGCCCTGCTGAACGGGCGGCGGGGGTGGTAGCGCAATACTCACTGTGATCCAGCGCAACTCTCGACGGCGCGCCCTTGGCTGGTCAAGCAAAGTTCTGGTTGGCACGGCCTGCGGAGCCGTAGGCGCCACGCGTGGCGCTCTAGGCGGGTCTTGGGTCGGAGACGACGTGCCGGCGGCTGAACTTCCAGCTCCCGTCGACCTTCGTGAGTTGGTCGCGGTATGTGCCGGTGCTGATGACGCGGGCACCGCCTTCGGCCGCCACGTTCAGCAGTTGGAGGTAGCAACTGTGGGTCGCCGCGTCGCCGTCGCCTTCGATCACGTGGTTGTTCGTCCAATGCCTTGCGCCGGGCAGGTTCTGCGCGAAGTTCCGGGCGAATGCTACCAGCGCATCGGTACCAGTCACCTCTTCGCGGCTCACGAAGATCCCGTCCGAGGTGAACGTCGAGGCCCAACCGGACGCGTCACCACCATCGATGGCATGGTTGTAGCGCGCGGCCAGATCGAGGATCGCCAATCGATCATCAGCGGATAGAGTCACGTTTGAACCTCATCTCATCTCACACCGGACCGGGCCGTCGCGAGGGCCATTGATCTGCCTGACGAACGGCGCCGTCCAGTCCATCTGCCTCGCAAGGGCCGAGGATTGTCACCTTCGTTAGCCGAGCGCCGCCGCAGCCCAGCCCGTTGGGGCCTTCGTAGACCCGAGTCAGGCAGGCAATGCACCCCCGTCGAGCGCAAGCGACTCGACCGTACCGTCTACGTACAGCAGTCGTAGCGCTTCGGTCGCAAGCTCGTCCACCCGGTCGTCGATGTCTGGGCCGAATGTGGACCGTAGATCGGCAACCGCCTCCCGATGCGAACGGCGGCCATCGAACCGCTTCACCAACTCTGCGACCAGTGGGCTACAGGGGATGCCGCCCGGCCGCGGCTCCGATTCGATGACGTATCCCCAGACGAAGTCGCTGCCCTCGAGGACGGGCTTGACGCTCACCTGCACCCCCGGCGCCAGGACGGGCACCGTGTCGGCAATCGCGGCGCCCATGCCGGCGGCACACGCCTTCCGCTCGGCACGTTCTCCCTCCAGCGTCTGAACGCTGCTTGCGAACTCCTCGGGTGCCTCGCCATGCTCGATGACGACGCGCTCATAGCCCTGGGGCGGTTGCCCGGCGACTGCGTTGATGAATGCGTGGCGCGGCGAGTAGCCTTCCTGGCTGCCGAGGACTCGACGGGCCTCCCAGAAGTATGAGTCCGGCGTGCGGTTGCTGGCGTAGAACAGCTTCGCCATCTGGTGGAAGTGGCTGTACTGCGTGTAGTACAGCTCCTTGTACACCGGTGCGGCGGCCTTCCCCAGAGCCGGGTCGTGGCGCATGGCCCGGATATACGCGGCGGCCAGCATCGCGGAACTCATCGCGAGGTGGACACCGGATGAGAACAGTGGGTCGACGAAGCACGCGGCATCCCCGACGAGGATCCATCCGTCGCCGACGACTTCCTCGGAGCTATATGACCAGTCCTTGATGACGCTGATCCCAGGCTGCAGTTCGGCGTCACGGACCAGGTCCCAGGTGTGCGGTGACTCCTGTAATCGCTCTACGAAGAATTCACGGAGGTCACGGCCGTGCATGTCTCGCTGGGCGTGCTCGCTGTCGAGCACCACGCCGACGCTGGCCACGCCCGTATGCAGCGGGATCGCCCACGACCAACCGCGAGGAAACGACTCCACGAGGATGTTGTTGCGCTCTTGCTCGCCGTGGAGCCGCCGCGCGCCCGCGAAGTAGCCGTAGACGGCGAGGTTCCGGAAGAACGGGTCCCAGCTTCTCAAGCCTCGAGCACGACCAAGCATCGCATTCTGCCCGCTCGCGTCCACGACGAAGTCCGCGTGCACGATGCCCTCGGGACCCTGATCTGAGCGGTAACGCACGCCCCTAGCGCGGTCGCCTTCGAACAGGACCTCGACCACTTGGTGGCCCTCGCGCACATCGGCGCCTTGATCTCGCGCGTTCTCCAGCAGCAGTTGGTCGAACTCCGGACGGCTCACCTGGTAGGAGTGCGGCCACCGGCGGTTTGTCTCGCGAAAGAACCATGCCCAGGGCTCAGAATCCGAGCCCCATACCATCGTGGCGCCCCATTTCTTCAGGAATCCGGCGCGTTCGATCGCGGGTAGGGCGCCGATCTCATCGAGCAAGGGCATGCTCGCCGGCAACAGCGATTCGCCGATGTGGTCGCGGGGAAACCGTTCCCGCTCTAGGAGCAGCACACGAAGCCCCGATCGGGCGAGCGATGCACCAACGGTGCTCCCGCCCGGACCCCCGCCGATGACGATCACGTCTGTCTCGTCGGGTCCGCTCGCGCGCGCGCGACGTGGCATCGGACGGCCGCTCCTAGTCGCTGGCCTCCACCGCTGCCGGCGTGTCGACGGGTCGTGCGTCGGCGGGGCTCTTCTCGTAGGGCCCCGGCAAGTCGAGCTCGTCGGCCATCTCGCGCACGGCAGGAATGACGTCAGACCCAAACAGCCGAAGGCTTCGCATCGAGTCCTCGTGAGTCATCGCGCCGTCGCCGTCCCAGAAGAAGATGCTCCCGGGCCTCAGCGTCTCCAGCACATGACGGATCTTGGGGATCACGGTCTTCGGCGTGCCGGTGATGATCGTGTAGTTCTCCAACTGCTCGTCATACCCAGCTTGCGCCGCCGGTCGAGGCGGGCCACTGGGTGCCGGATCCGCCCCATCGCCAGACTTCCCGAGGTCCGAGTGACCTCGGGAGGCGGCAGCGATGCCGACCTGCCCGGTCGGCAGGAGGTTGTTCCGGTCTGTCAGGCCGGGGAGGTTCTGTAGGACGGGGGAGACCACGCCGCGGCTACCCTCCAGGAAGATGTTGCCGGGGCCTTCCAGGAACTTCTTGCCCGTCTCGTACGCCAGTTCCTCTGTCTCATCGACGTGGACCTTGAACAGGTACCCGATGTGTTCGGAGCCGGCCTCGTAGCCCTCGCTGGTCGCGACCTCGCGGTAGTAGTCGAACGATTGCTTGGTCGGCTCGAGGCGGGTGGCGAGCATGACGTAGGGGTAGCGGTGCTTCGCTGCCCATTCGACCGTGTTCCGGCTGAGGACTCCCGGGATCATGATCATCGGGTGGGGCTGCTGATAGGGCCGCATCCATGGGTTCACATAACGGTACTGGTAGTGGTCGCCCTCCCAGCGGAACGGTCCGGGTGTCGTCCAGGCCTTCAGGATGAGGTCGTGCGCTTCCTGGAAGCGCGCCCAGTTGAAGGGTGGCTGCGCGTTGTGCGCCACGCTCTCCCGCCCGGTCCCCCGGACCCACCCGGTAACCAGGCGACCTTCCGAGATCATGTCAATGGTGGCCAGCTCCTCGGCGAGCCAGAGTGGATCGTCCCAGATCGGCAGGACGTTGCCGTTGATGACGATCTTCACCTTGTCGGTGATGCGCGCGAGGATGGACGCCTCGACGTTCACCACGCCGCCCATGCAGAACGGTGTGCTGTGATGCTCGTTGAGCATCACAGCGTCAAAGCCCATCTCCTCTGCGTAAACCCTCTCGTCGAGGTAGCGGTTGTAGAGGGCCGAGCCGATCTTCGGGTCGTAGTCGGCATTACTGATCGACAGGTCCTGGATGTTGCGACCTGTCGCTCCGAAATACTGCGAGTTTGGGTCCTGGTAAGGTCGCTCGGTGAAGTGGCCGATGAGCATCGGATCTCTCCCGTCCTGCCTGAAAGGGCTAGGTTCTCGTCGAGGTCGGCTGCGACTGGAGCGCGTGAGCGTGGACCAGGCCCGCGACCACTTCCGGCTCCTCGACCTCGACGAGGTGTCCGGCCTCAGGGATCAGCTCCAGACGCGCGTTAGGCAGAGTGCTCGCATACCGCGCGGGGATCGCCGGCGGGATGACGCGATCGGCGCCGCCGTAGACCAACAGGGTCGGCGTCCGGACCTCGGGCAGCAGCGCTGGCAGCCGCGGGTCGAACATGTACGGCTTCCAGGCGATCCGGGCCGTCATGACTCGATTGAACTGCCACAGGGCAAGCAGGTTCGGGTCGATCTCCTCGCCCAGGTGGCGCGTAGCCGTTTCCTCGTCGCGGAAGCCGGCTTTCACGTAGGCCGCGTGCTCGATGAGCATCTGGTCCATGATCTCGCCCTCCTCGGGCCGCAGCCCGGGCGAGCCGACGAGTACCAGGCGCCCGACGGACTCAGCGTCCATCGTCGCCATATGCGCCGCGATGAACCCGCCAAAGCCGAGCCCGACCACGGAGGCAGCGCGGAGGTCGCGCTTCCGCAGGTATTGCAGCATGAGGATCGCCAGGTCACGCGGCTCACGCGCCCACTCGGGCAGCGTCGACTGCCCGTATCCCGGAAGGTCCGGGACGTCGACCTCGAAGTTGGTGGAGAGGCATTCGTGGAACTCAGACCAGCCCGTGTTTCCCGTGGAGCGATGGAGGAGGAGGAGCGGGACTCCGGAACCACCGCGCATCGACCGGATGCGCAGCCCAGCCACCTCAACCTCGTGCTCGCTTGGGCTCGTGACGGCGCTGCTCACAGTCTCGCGTCCCTTCCTCGATGGCGTCCGCCCCGGACTGTACCCGGGCGGCTCCCTCCCTTGCTAACACCCGAATAGTAGCATCGCGAATCGGGTACCGAGATCATCCGCGGAGGTCCGGGATGGGCCGGGAGGGGGCAGACGATGACGTTGGCGGAGCAGTCTGAGCTTGTGTACGCGGAGCAGTTGTTGATACCGGCAGTTGACGGTACTCCGCTCAGTGCATCACTCACGCGTCCCGGCGGGGCTGGCCCCTTCCCTACCGTGCTCACGCGCACGCCATATGACCGCACGAATCAGGCAGCGACGGCCGAGGAGTGGGCTCGCGCCGGATACGCCTTCGTGCGCCAGGATGTCCGCGGTCGCTTCGACTCCGAGGGCGCATTCTATCCCTTCCGCGACGACCCGACCGATGGTGTCAGCACGATTGCCTGGCTGGCGGAGCAGCCGTGGTGCAACGGTTCGGTCGTGATGACCGGCGCTTCGCACGTGGGGACGGTGCAGTATCTGGTCGCGCCTCGGCAGCCGGCCGCGCTAGCGGCGGCGATGCCGGAGTTCGCGCCCGCAAGCGTCTATCACTACTGGTGGCGCCACGGCGGCGCATTCAGGCTGTCGTTCAACGTGGCGTGGGCGATCCTGCTCGCGCGCGACAACCTGCGCCACTACCCAGACCGCCTCGCCCGGTTGCAGGAGCAACAGGCGCAGGTCTGGGTGACGCCCGAGGAGATGCGCCGCCTTGAGATCAAGCCGTTCTTCCGCGCGTGGTCGCCAGAGCAGCATGCCGAGTCGCCAGGCGATGTCTTTGGTACCGGATGGTTCGCGGACTTCATGCGCGAGCGCTCGTTCGGTCCGTTCTGGGAGGCGTACGACTTCAGGCCGCAGCATCAGGACTTCAGGGTGCCGATGCTGCACGTCGGCGGCTGGCATGACACCTTCGCACAGGGGACCATCGACTCGTTCACGGGGCTGTCGACCGCAGGACACGCAGACCAGCGGCTGATCATGGGCCCCTGGCGGCATGTGAACTGGGGCCAACGCGACGTCGGCGACCTGGACTTCGGCGACGAACTGCTCACGGTCGACCCATTCCAGACGCGGCGCGCCTGGTTCGACCGCTGGCTCCGGGACGGGCCGGCGGACGGCCCCCCGGTGCTGATCTTCGTCATGGGCCAGAACGCATGGCGCGAGGAAGAGACCTGGCCGCCGCCCGCCGCAGGCGAGGATGCCTGGTACCTGCACGCGGACGGCCGCCTGGCCCGTGAGGCGCCATCGGGTGACCGCGAGCCCTGCACGTACGACTATGACCCGCGTAACCCGGTGGTCACCCTCGGCGGTCCGGAGTGGGTGAACTACCCCTGCGGGCCATTTGACCACGCACCGCTCGAGGGCCGCCGGGACATCCTCACCTTTGAGTCAGCGCCACTCGAGGAAGACATCGAGGTGACTGGACGGGTGAGCGTCCGGCTGTTCGCCTCTTCGAGTGCCGTGGACACGGATTTCACGGCGAAGTTGCTCGACGTGCATACGGATGGACGAGCGTTCAACCTCTGCGATGGCATCATCCGAGCTAGATACCGCGACTCGCTCTCGCACCCGGCGCCGCTGACCCCAGGCGAGCCGGTGGAGCTGGACATCGACCTGTGGTCGACCAGCAACCTGTTCCGGCAGGGACACCGGATCCGCATCGACATCTCGAGCAGCAACTTCCCGCGATTCGACGTGAACCCGAACACTGGTGACGACTCTACGGGAGGGCCCGACACACCCCGCGAGTACGTCGTCGCGCGGAACACGGTCTATTGCGACCAGGACCGCCCCTCGCACGTGAAGCTCCCTGTGGTCCGGAGGCCCCTGGGGCGCTAGCAGAACGAGGAGGGGCGCCTCGAGGCGCCCCTCCATCGTGGCCCTCTAGGGGTGCTCAATCCGGGCGGGCGTACACCATGATCGACCGGCCGAGGATCTCCCCGGCCTCCAATGCCCGGACGCCTTCGTTGATGTCGTCGAGTGAGTCGTACTGCCTGGTCACCATCTTGTCGAGAGGCAGCGCGCCTTGTTTGAACCATGCGACGTACTGGGCGAAGTCGGTCATCGGGTGGCTGGATCCGCCGAGCGAGCCTCGGAACGTACGCTCAGGTGTGAAGAGACGCGCGTTGAGGGTCACATCACCCTGTGGAATGCCGACGAGCACGGCTGAGCCGCCGTGCTGGACGCCGAGAGTGCCCGGCCGGGTCGCCTCCAGGATCTGCTGCATCGTGATCTCGCGCCCAATCGCATCGAAGGCGTAGTCCACCCCCCCGTTTGTGAGGTCCTGCACGGCTTCCACCGCGTTGACCTTCGATGCGTTCACGAGGTCCGTCGCACCGAGGTCTTCTGCGAACTTGAGCTTCTCGTCGTCGAGATCCACGGCGATGATCCGACCCGCCCCAGCGATCTTCGCCCCCGCGACCACGTTGAGGCCCACGCCGCCGACGCCGAAGACGGCGACCGTCTCGCCTTGCTGCACCTTCGCGGTCCCGATCACCGCGCCAACGCCGGTAACGACGGCGCAACCGATGATGGCCGTCACGTCCACAGGGACCTCGGGGTCGAGGGGGACCACGAGTTGCTCGCTGACCAGCACATCTTCTGCCCAGGTGTAACTCAAGGTGTCGTAGTCTTGGCCGCGGAACCGGTACCTGGCTCGAGCGGGACGCGGCGTTTCAGGCGTCGCGTCACGGGGAATCCAGGTCACGATGACCCGGTCGCCCTCGCGGACGTGGGTGACGGACTTGCCGGCTGCGGTTACGACCCCGGTGGCCTCGTGACCGAGCAACGCGGGCGTCGGATGGTCCGGTCGGTGCAGCTGGTGCAGCTGCGAATGGCAGATGCCCGAGGCAAACAGCTTGACGAGGACCTCCTCGTCTCCCGGGTCGGGCAGCTCGATCTCGTCGACATCCAGCGGATTGCCATGCTTTACGTACACGGCCGCACGTGTCGTCAACACCTGGCATTCCCCTTCTTCCAACTCGTCACGGACGAGCGGTGCACTCCTGGCTAGGCGGGTGTCGGTCTCGGCGCAGGCTTGTCGTGCGACCGCCAGCGGTGCGGCCGCGAACGGCGGGACCGAGTCTGGTTGATATCACCCCCGACGTGCCGCGACTATCAGAATTCTGTTTGTTATGGCAACTCACGCATGCTAGATCGAGCGAACGACAGCATCGGGGCTAAGCGCCTTACATCCGAACGCTGTCTCGGGAGGGGGCTGCGATGGGTCGCGATAATTACTGGTACCGTGCCGCAAGACGCAGGTTCTCCCGCCGCGCGGTGCTGCGCGGCGGCGCCGCCGTTGGGGCGGGACTCGCCGGCGCGGCCTTGGTCGGTTGCGGTGGCGATGAGGAGTCGCCTCCGGGTGATGGGACGACGGCGCCCCCCACGAATGGCGCCACCGCTGGCGCCGCCTTCGAAGACTGGGAGAACCTGTCCGCGGAAGAGTTGGTGGGCGTCGCCAACAACACGTGGCTCGAGTCGCTAGCCGCCCAGCAGCAAGCGATGCAGAACGGTCCGACACTCGGAGGGACGATTCGGTTCAACCGCGCTCCTCCGACTTCGTTTGACGTTCTGGGTGCCGGCGCAACGGGCATGGCCGTCCACCCGGGCACACATAACTCACTTCTCACCTTCGACTGGAAGGGTGACTTCGGGCCCCAGAATGAGATCAACGTAGTCGCGGACCTGCCGGAGAGCTTCGAGCAGGCCGATGACACGACGATGATCTTCCACCTGCGCGACGAGCCTATCTACTTCCACGACATCGAACCCGTCAACGGGCGAGAACTCACGGCCGAGGACATCAAGTACAGCGTCGAGCAACTGAAGGCTGCGGCGTTCCAGGGACCGACGTACCGCGATATCGAGTCGGTCGAAGTGCCCGACGATAAGACGGTTGTCCTGAACTTCTCGCAGCCAGCCGCCTACTTCACGCGCTCGTCGTGCATTCCGATTCAGTGGATCGTTGCACAGGAGCACGTGGAGTCAGGAGAAGGGCTGGCCGCAAAGCCCATCGGCACTGGGGCGTTCCAGTATGTGAACCACGAGATCGAGGTGGGGATCACATACGAGAAGAACCCGCGCTACTTCAAGACGGACCCGATCTACGGCACTAACAACAAGCTTCCCTTCGTGGACCGGATGGAGGGCGTGTACATGCCCGATCTGGCCACGTACGGGGCAGCATGGGCCTCCGGACAGGTGGACTACGGCTCGGCCGGCAGCGACCAGACCCGGCGACAGATCCTCGACACGCTGCGGCTCCGGGAGGACTCGGTCAACGCGATCACGACGCCACCGCCCAGCGCCCAACCTCTGATCGTGATCAACTCCAACACTCCCCCGTTCGATGACGTAAGAGTCCGGCGGGCCCTCTCGATGTCGATCGACCGCGAAGCCCTCATCGAGGGCGTTGCGGGAGGGATGGCGTCCCCCGGCTACGGGCAGGACTGGAACTTCTTCGACCGCCCGCAGGGGGCTCAGCCCTGGACGATCGAGGAACTCGGGCCGTACTACACATATAACGCGGACGAGGCAAAGAAGCTCCTGCAGGCGGCTGGATTCGAGAACGGCCTCGGGCGGCCCGTCGAACTCGGCTGGGGCACGTCCCTGGAGGGCGCGCGCAACGCCACGTATGAGGCGATGGCGGACTTCCTGCGCCAGATGGGGATCGAGGTCAACGTCGCAATGGCGGTGGACTCGACCGCATACACGCAGAAGCTATACGGCGGAGAGTACCAGGATCTCCACGTGGCCCTGCCTCGGCCCGCGTGGGACCCGGACCAGTTCACGTACGAGCAGCTGCACTCGGAGTCCACAGCCAACTTCTATAACGTCAACGACCCGGAGATCGATGAACTCTGCGAGCGGCAGCAGGTGCTGCTGGACATCGACGAGCGGCGCGACGTCGTGCGCCAGATCATGGAGCGCGATCTCGACCAGATGTACCGCTTGTGGGGAATCAATTACTACAAGGTCGCCATGCGCGACCCGAAGCTGATGAATGCCGCCGACCACTATCTGGCGTGGATGACGCCGGGATGGGGCGAGCTGAAGTACGAGTTGGCCTGGAAGCAGGCCTAGCTGAAGTACGAGTTGGCCTGGAAGCAGGCCTAGCTCCAGAAAAAGGCGGGTGCTCGCGCGGCCCGCCCGCGTGGTAGTGCGGGGGTCAACGTGTGGCAGTATGTCGTCCGCCGTGTCGTGGGCGCCGTCTTTGTCCTTTGGCTGGTCTCCGTGATCGTCTTCACCATTGTGCGGGCGCTGCCGGGCGACGCCATCATCGCAAAGGTCGGCGAGGCGGGGCGCATCACGCCCGAACAGATGGAGGCGGCCCGGGAGGAGTTGGGACTGGACAAGCCGCTCGTCGTTGCCTACCTCGATTGGGCCGGCGGCCTTGCCCGAGGCGACCTGGGTGACTCGTACATCTACGACGGCGTGTCGGTCAGCAGCCGGATTTTCGACTCGCTCGTCCCGACGATACAGCTGGGGCTGATGGCGGCGTTCGTCGGACTGCCGTTCGCGCTCGGGCTCGGCGCCATCGCCGCGCTCCGCCAGGACACATGGCTGGACTACCCGGTGAGGATGGTAGCCGTCCTCGGCATCTCCGTGCCCAACTTCGTACTCGCCACAGCTCTGATCACGTTTCTGGCATACCAGTTCAACTACGCACCACCGTTCGGCTGGGTCCCGTTCTGGGAGGACCCCGTCACGAACCTCAAGATCTTGTATCTGCCGGTGCTGCTCCTTGGGTTTACCTTCTCCGGGAGCCTCATGCGCATGATGCGCTCGTCCATCCTGGAGGTGATGCGCCAGGACTACGTGCGGACCGCACGCGCGAAGGGGCTCAACCCCTGGACTGTGTTTCGCATGCATACCGCGCGAAACGCGCTCATCTCGGTGACGACCCTGCTGGGATTCCAGGTCGTGGCGCTTCTCTCCGGCTCCCTGATCATGGAGATCATTTTTGCGATACCAGGGGTCGGACGAATGACTCTCCAGGCAATCAATCTCCGCGACTATCCACAGATCATGGGCAACACCATGTTCTTTGCTACCGTCGTGGTCTTCACCAACCTAGCCGTGGATATCGCGTACGCCGCGCTTGATCCACGCGTGAAGTACAGCTAGTCGCGGCGGTGCAAGGTAGGCAACATGACCGCTGAATTGCAGCCGACGGCTGGCCACACCGGCGCCGCTATCTCGCAGGCCGGACTCGGTCCGAGTCAGCCGGGACTGCTCCGGCGCCAGTGGAGCGTTTGGCGGCGAAAGCCGATCGGGTTTGGGTCGCTTCTCTTCATCGTCTTCCTGCTGGTGGTGGCTGCGGCGGGGCCAGCGCTGGCCACGCACGACCCGCTGCAGAACGACCTTCGAGCCGTCCTCGCCGGCCCCTCCGCAGACCATTTCTTCGGCACCGACTCGAACGGCCGCGACGTGTACAGCCGGATCGTGCATGGCGCCAGGCTTTCACTGTTCGTGGGATTCGCATCGGTCATCTTCGGTATCACCGGGGCGGTCGTCGTCGGCCTGGTCAGCGGATATGCCGGAGGCACGGTGGACTACCTCATCCAGCGGGTCACCGATGCGGTGATGGCGATCCCGGGGCTGATCCTGTTGCTGGCGCTCGTGTCGGTCCTCGAGCCCAGCCTGCTCAACCTCGTGATCGCGTTATGCATCGTGGTAATGCCGGGCACGATCCGCGTGGTCCGAGCCGAGGTGTTGGTAGCCAAGGAATACGACTACGTACTCGCCGCCCATGCGCTCGACGCGAGCTCAAGGCGCATCGTCGTGCGCCATGTCTTGCCAAACGTCATGGCGCCCATTCTGATCCTGGGGTCCGTCGTCGTGGGTACAGCCATCCTGATCGAGGCGTCGTTGAGCTTCCTCGGCCTGGGAGTCCCGCCTCCCGCGCCGACATGGGGCAACATGCTCAGCGGACCAAACCGGCAGTACATGGCCAGCGCGCCGTGGTTGGTGATCTTCCCCGGCCTGGCGATCACCCTCGCTGTCCTCGCCTTCAACATGCTTGGCGATGCTCTGCGCGACATCTTCGACCCAAGACTACGCGGCCGGTAGCCGAGGCGGTAGGTGGGCAGGCCGTGGCCCACGAGGTCGAGTTCGGCGTCGGTGACGGAGCAAGTCGTCTGCCCGGGCTGCGGTGAGCTTTCGGATCATGGCGCGAAGATCTGCCGGTCCTGCTGGCATGATCTGTCGGGCCAACAGCCTGCTTCCGAGGCAGAGGTGGCCGCACGCCGCGACGAGGAGCAGCGCACCGAGGCGGTCGGACGACGTCGACGCATTCTGCTGGCGGCGGCAGCGCTCGCGATAGCGGTCGTGCTCCTGGTGCCGGGACTCCGTGCTTTCGACGCCAGGTTCCTCTCGGCGCCGGCTCCAATACCGTCCGCGCGAAGCGACCGCTCTCTCTCGGCGGACGGGGCCTGGGCACTCGCGGACGGGAACCTTGGCGGGACGCGGACCACGACCGTCTCACGGGCCCTCGAGGGCGACGTAGCGTGGACCGTGAACCTGCGTGTCCCCCTTGCAGTGCCGGTCGTGGCTGGGCCTCAAGCGGTCTACGCCGGCCTGGAAGACGGGCGACTGGTCGCGCTCTCGGTAGCGGACGGTCGCACTCTCTGGGAGCACCGCGTGCCCGGCGTGCTCGATGCGAGCCCGGCACTGGCCGGCGACCGCCTGCTCGTCGGGCTGCGCAACGGGCAGGTCCTTGCGCTCGACGCCGTGAACGGACAGGTCATCTGGAGCGCCGACGCGGGCAGGTCGATCGACACATCGCCCGTCGTTGTAGGTGGGATCGCGTTCGTCGCGGCCAACGGACCGCTCCTGGGCATCGACGTGGCGGACGGGACGGTGCTCTGGCGGCATGACACCGGCGAGTCGCTGGTCACGGTCACGCCGGTAGTGGAGGACGATCGCCTGGTCGTCGGCTCCTACGAGCGGGTCCTCATCTTCGATCGCGTAAATGGGCAGGAACTCTCGTGGCACGGCATCCGGGACTCGGAACGTCCCGTGACCAGCGTGTCACTGGCTGACGGCGTGATCATTGCCATCACCTCCAGCGAGTTGACGGCGATCGATGTCGAGATGCGCCGCCCGTGGTACGACGGCATTCGCGGCGCGTGGCAGCTAGGCCACATCATGGGTATCGCACCGGAGCCGACCTGGCGGCCCGATCTATGGTCACAACCGGCGCCGTCCGGCGTGCTCGGCGCGGCCGTCGACGACGGACGCCTGATCGTCGCCGGCGAGGGTGAATTGCGTTCATTCGATGTGACATCCGGCGACCTGCACTGGCAGCGTCGCGTTGAGGGGATACTGGGCCCCCCGGTGCTGACGCCGCTCGGACTGTTGGTCCCGCAGCGAGGCGAGCTCGTGCTCTACGACCCTGCGACCGGTGAGACGCTCGCTAGCCGCGACCTCGATGGCGAGGCCAGCGAGGTGGTTGTCGTGGACGGCGGGGTTGTGCTCGTCGGGAATTCGGGCGAGGTGAGCGTTCTCCGGTAGCCGTCGTGATGGCTCACCCGCGCCCCGGGCTGGACGTGCCGGGAGGACCACGCAGTACGTGCACTGGCCCACCGTTCAGTTCGCTCATCTCACGCGGGAGTCCGAGGTCGCAGAGGATCTGTTCCACGATGGCCACATCCCAGATGCCGTACGCCGTCGCCGCGGCATGTTCGATGCCTCCGTGACTGTCGAGGTACAGGACAACGCCACACCCGCCGGCAGCGATGTCCGCAAGCGCTGCCGCGAGAGCATGAGCGCAGTCACAGCCTGTGGAGCCGAAGACCGCTCCAACGCACCGCTTATGGACGTACACCGGCACCCCGGCCGGATCGTCACCCGGCGGGACGACCTGGTCGCCGAGCACCAATGCCATGTGCTCGCCTCGGACGAACCTGGAGTGAAAGCCGATCGCTCGGAAGCCTCCAACGGGGAGTGGCATCGCTGTCTCACCGGCGCGCTCAACAATCCTCACGTCCTGCAAGCGGTACTGGAGGACATCGTGTGCAGCGACCACCGGAATCTCGTGGTCGGCTGCGAAGGAGTCGACACGCGCGGCGTCGGTCACTGATCGGCCGCCGATCGACAGCTGACAGAGGACGGCAACTGGTTCGAGAGAGGCGAGGCGGCAGAGGTCGACTGCTGCCCCGGAGGGTGCGCTATTCACAAGCACGCCAAGCTCTGGCACAACCATCGGGAAGACGGACCCAGGGCTCCTGAAGTCATGCATCGTGCTCAATGGGTACGCGAGCAGCTGGACCGTCCGCGCCGAGTCCGCCGAGGCGACGACAGACGTCAGACCGGCGTTCGAGTCGCCTGAAGCCGGGGATGGACGTGAGGGCCCCCTTGCCGAGGTATCCCTCCCGGTGCTCAAGCCGAGATCCACGGCACGTCGCTCAGGGAGCGCCACGCGGATCGGCCCCCGGGCATGGGCGGCGATGAAGCCGAGCTGGGCGCTGGTGGCCGACCGTGCGGAGGCGCAGAGGTACGCACCTTCGTCCGGCGAGCCGCCGACGACGATGATCAACCTCTCGTCAGACAGGGCCACGGCCGCCTGCTTGACGCGCATCTCGGTGGCTGGTGCGAGCACTGCCCCTACCTCTCAGACCCACCGGTTTGTCGGGCACCGGCGACGACCGTCAGCGCGGAACCGTGGCGTCAGAGAATTGATCCGAGTCCGCGGTACTTGCCGGCGAAGAACAGCAGCGGTTCGGCTTCTGGCCGAGCGACCACCGCTTCCTGCACCTGTCCGAGAACGAGGCTGTGGTCTCCCCCGTCGTACCTGGCCGTAATCTGACAGTCGGCGTAGGCCAGAGCATCGGCGAGGATCGGGGCGCCGGTTACGCCCGGCGAATGTGGGACATCGGATGTGCGGCCCCTCATGTCGCCGTCATGCGCGAAGAGTGAAGACACCTCGTGCTGGTCGGCCGTGAGGATGTTGACCGCGAACGAGCCGGCGCGCTCGAAGAGCGGGAAGATCGACGCAGTGCGCGCGACGCACACCAGGAGTAGCGGTGGGTCGAGTGATACCGACGTGACCGCATTCGCGGTCATCCCGCGCCTCTCCTCATCGCACGCTACCGTCACCACGGTCACCCCGGTGGCGAATCGCCCCATCACGTCTCGTAGCAACCGCGGGTCGACCGGTGGAATGGTCAAGCTGAGCCCCCTTTTGCAGCCCCGAGTAGCGGCAGTCCTCCTATGCCGCTCCTCTGGTCAGCTCACCACGAGACCCGGCCCAGCTCCCATCCCGTCCATTCGGGCCGTCATCGGGGCCGTCCAGAGCCAGCAGGGCTTCCAGATGGGATGCCTCTCCAAGCGTCGGGACGATCTCGACGGCGCTGATTCCGAACGCTCGACAGATCGAAACCAGCACTGACAGGGGGATGTCGTTTCGCCCCGTCTCGTAATTGGAGATCGATCCCTGCGCGACATCTGCCTCCCAGGCGACTTCCTCCTGTGAGAGGTTCAGTGCCATGCGGCGCTCGCGGATGCTGGCGCCCACCTCCCGACGGAAGGACTCTGATTCTCGCTTTCGGTTCGACAACCCGGTGCCTCCCCCGCAATGTCCGACGATTCCTGGCTGCGCGCGGGTCACGCAAACATTACTTTCGTTGACATCGGATGTCGGATACGTATAAGACGTATGCCCGCGCCGAACGCATACGTAATCTGCGCCCGACCACTAGGCGCCAACGGAAGGGGCGACATGGCGGCGCGTCGAGCAGCACGGACCCACCAGGCTAGGCAGACGACTGCGCGTGAGCGGCTTCCGCCTGTGCGATCGATGGTGCTGAGCCGCGTATCGACCTGGTTCGATCACGCGCAGTCTGGGAGAGCGAGCGCGGGCGTCCTCGTCGGCCCGGCCGGTACCGGGAAGAGCGTCCTTGCTGGTCAGTCGGCGGCGGTCGCCAGCAACCTCGGTTTCGTCACCGTGAGCATCGAGGGGCACCTGGGCAACGTGCCGTCGGCGCTCTGTTCCGAACTCGCCCGGGAATTAGGTCTGTCAGAGGAGGAGTTCGCCAGTACGGCCGGCCTGCTGCGCGCGATCCGCTTCGAATTGCAGCGATTGGGCACGCGCGGGCGTTGCGTGGCCCTCGTGCTGGACGATGTCCAGCGCTACTCGGCGGTCGACCTCGCCATCGTGCAGGACCTCGTACTGCATCCGCCATTGCCGCGCTTCGCCGCGGTCCTGACGCTTCAGCCGGACGAACCGAGCCGGATGCCACCCCACGTGGCGGACTTTCTGCAGGCGGTAGACGCGGAACCGACGATCGAGTGGCTGTCGCTCGGGCCATTGACCCGCGAAGAAGCCACGTTTCTCGTGGAGTCGCACGTGCCGCCGGGCGCCGCCGCGCCGCGCTTCATCCGGGACGCCCTCGAACTGACGTCTGGCAACGCCACGAATCTCACGCAGCTTGTGCAGCATGTGATGACGATGCCTGCGCACCAGCAGGCTGCGTTTCTCTCCGGCAGCCGCACCCTCGATGACCTCGACCTGCCGGAAGCGGTGACCCGTCGCGCTGCGCAACGGCTCGCCGGCCTTCAACCCCGTCCGTACGCGCTGCTCGAAGCGCTCGCGGTCTGGGCGCTGCCCGCGAGCATCGAGCTGATCGTCGAGCTTTCCGAAGGCAGCGACCGGGCGGTCGAAGCAGAGATGGAGCGTCTGGAACTGTCGTCGTTCGTGGTATCCGTCGAGTCTCAGGCAGTCCCGCAGTTTCGGTTGGCCGACCCGATCGAGGCGCGAGTGGTGTACCAGAACATGCCCGTGCTCCGCCGCAGGCGGCTGCATCAACGAGCCGTCGGATTGTTCGAATCGCGCGGCGTCCCGGTTGTGGAGGACGAACTGCTCGTTCGCGCAAACCACTATCTCGGCGGGTCAGACAGATTGGCCTCGCCTCACTCGGGACACATCCTGCAGGCGGCACGCTACCTGGTCGAGCGCACGCGCTATGGGTCCGCGCACGAGCTACTCACCCGATTCATCGACCGTATGAAAGCGGAGGCCGCGCTAGATGACGTCCCCCACGCGGCGTTTGTCTTGCTGGCGGAGACATCCTCCCGTTCCGGTGCCTGGCACGAGGCGAACCAGGCATTGGCGACGGCATCCTCCGCGCGAGAGGATGAGGCCGCGTCCGGTTTTCCGGCACTGCGGCGAACCGCCCGCGACCTCGTCGCTCGGGGCAGGGAGCCAGCGGCGCTGGAGATCTACCGCAAGATCTTGCAGGCGGAGGGCCTCGACCCCGGCACCCGCGCGCAGGTGCTGGAAGACGCCGCTCGTATCGAGAGCATGCTCGGCCGGCCCGACGAGGCCACGCGCCACTACAGGGAGGCGCTCGCGCTGGCCGAATCGGTCAGCGATACACGTCTCAGCTCGGAGTTGCGGTTGTCCCAAGCGATCGCGTTCGTCATGCGCGGTCAAGCTGCCCAGGGGCAGGCGCTCTCCGTCGAGGGATCCTTTCTCGCCGGGGTTGCCGGCGATCGGAACATGCTGGCGCGTGCCCTCTCGTCCATCGGGACGGCCGTCGGGGATACGCACAGCCTCGCGCGCGGCAATCGGTGGCTTCGCCGGGCCCTGCGGGCGGCGGAGCGGTCCGACGACTACAGCGCGGTCTCGTGGATCGGGTGGCGCCTGGCGAGCGCCTATATCGAACTCGGCGATTGGGGTGCAGCGCGGAGCATCGCCGACACCTGCGTGCACATCGATGCCGGTCTCCACCGCATCCGCTCGCTTCGCCGGTCGCGCGCGATGCAAAGCCTCATCCACGCTCTCGAGGGTCGCAGCGACGCGCTCGACGAGCGACTCGGCGACATATTTCGCGGCGTCGAGTTGTTCGGGGGGCCGTCCGTCTACATCCCGGACCTGGTCGCCCGCTACGAACATCAACTGCTGTCGGGTGACCACGAAGCAGCCGCCGCTACGATTGAATCGGCTCACGAGCTACTGCTACGCACCCCCGGCTGGGAGCGCTATCTCATCGTCGACGTGCTGCCTCGGCGCGCATCACTCGCGGCGGCGAGTGGCTCGGAGAGTAGCGCGCGTGAGGCCGCGTCCGGCCTTGAGCGGTTGCGATCCCAGAAGGTGGAAATGCTCCCGCTGCTCGAGGTGCAGATCACACACGCGAACGCACAGCTTGCTCTGGTGCGCAGAGAGTGGACGGAGGCGGCCAGGCTTGCTGAGGCAGCCGCGGACGGCTTCGACGAACTCGGCTATCGCTGGCGACGCGCGCTTGCTCGGCGCGACGCGGGCAGCGCGTGGATGCGTGCGGGAGAAACCGTTCGCGCCACGGCCTCCACTCAGGAGGCGTACGAGCTATTCGAAGGCATGGGGGCGCTCCGGCAACTGGAGGGTGCGCGGGAGACGCTCCTCGCGCTCGGCCGCGCTCCCAAGGCGTTCCGCCGCCGCAGCACCCTGACCGCACGCCAGTGGCAGATCGCCGAACTCGCGAGCCAGTCGCTGACGGACATCGAGATCGCCGGCGCGCTCGGCATTAGCCGCCGAACGGTGACGACGCACATGCACAACATCCTGCAGACTTTGGAACTGCAATCCCGAACAGAGCTTCGCGCCTGGATCACGGCCCACGAAGGCGAGCGAGCGCTCGCGTTCGCCGACCTGATGTAGCCTGTCACCGCTCGACGGAGGTCGTCACGCCCTCCAGCCTGAGCCCACGCGATGCGCGAGGTGCAGCGACCAGCACCGCGACGTATACCAGGCAATCGCCGAAGGAGGCGCGGGGCCGACTGCTTGTGTGTGTGTGGTGCGCCCGGAGGATTCGGACGTGTTAGTCCCGAATGCCTGGCTTCGGGTTGCTTAGCGCGCAGCCGCCGGCTCTCGGCCACACCCATGTCGCCGAATCGCTTCGTCCAGCGGTAGAACGTCTGCTCAGTGACGCCGAGCTTGCGAAAGAGCTCGGCCGGCGGTGTGCCGGCCTCCGCCTGTCTCAGCGCGAAGCCGTCACCGAGCTGCCAGGTGCCAGAAGGGCCGCCTGCACGAGCATCGCGCCGGCGGCGATGTTCTAGGTGCGGCTGGATGGACGAGCCTACGCTAGTAGCCCATCAGGCGGCTGCCACTGCGGCCGGCGGTCGGGATCGGCCAGATCGCGGCGGGGTCGACCGCGACGTCGACGAGCGCGGCGCGGCCGGCCGCGAAGGCGCGCTCCAGGGCGGGCCGGATCTCCTCGGGCCGCTCGACGTGCTCGCCGTGTCCGCCGAAGGCCTCCATGAGCTTGTCGTAGCGGGCGCCGGGCGTGTACATCGCCACTGCGTCCGGGTGCTCGCCGGGAAACATCTGGCGCTCCAGCACGCTGCCCATGATCCCCTGGTTGTTGTCGACGACGAACACGATCGGCAGCCCGAGCCGGACCGCCGTCTCGACCTCCATGCCGTTGAAGCCGAAGGCGCTGTCACCGTTGATGCTGATCACCGGTGTGCCCGGCCGCGCCAGCGCTGCGCCGACCGCAAACGGGACGCCGACGCCCATGCAGCCGTTGGAGCCGGAGTTGAGCCGGCTCGCCGGCGTGAAGCTCGGCACGATCTGACGTGCGGTCGCGAACGTGATCTGCCCGTCCACGGTGACGATGGCGTCGCGCGGCATCAGGTCGCGGATCTCCCGCATCAAGCGGTGGTGGTTGAGCGGGGTGGCGTCCGAGTTGAGGAGCGGCTCGACCGCGGCCTCGTTCTTCGCCACCTGCTCGCGCAGCTCGTGCCGCCACGCCGACTCCTGCCGCAGGGCGGCCATGCCTTCCGCGCGGCCCTCAATGGCTGACAGCAACTGGCCGAGGGCCGAGCCGATGTCTGCGACGATGCCGACTTCGGCGTCACGCCACAGGCCAATCTCCTCCGGCTCGATGTCGATCTGGATGATCTTCGCCTCGGGGGCGAAGGCCTGGCCGCCGCCGAAGATCCAGTTCAGCCGTGCGCCGATCACGATCACGACGTCCGCGTTGCGCATCGCGTGGCCGCGGGCGGCGCTCACGCAGAGCGGGTGGTCGTCCGGGATGAAGCCGCGACCCATCGGCGAGGGGAGGAACGGGACCCCGAGCACCTCGAGCAGTTCGCGCAGCTCCTCGTGTGACTCGGACCAGCGCACGCCCTTGCCCACGAGGGCGAGCGGGCGCTCGGCCCTGAGCAGCAGCTCCGCGGCACGCTCGATGGCGGCCGGATCGCCCTGCGGCGGTTGCGGCGGCGGGCCGGCGGGCGCCGGGCGCACGCGCTCCTTCTCCACGCGCGCCGAAAGCACATCGGCGGGGAGATCCACGTAGACCGGCCCGGGCCGCCCGGCCATCGCCTTGCGGTAGGCCATGCCGATGATCTCGGGGATGCGCTCGGCGCTGTCGACCTGGATCGACCACTTCGTGATCGGCCGCATCAGCGTGACCTGGTCGGCCTCCTGGAACGGCATCCGCCCGCGCTGGCGTTGCGATGACGAGCCGCCGAGGACGACGAGCGGAAGCGAGTTGTCCCACGCGACGTGCACGGCGGTCAGCGCGTTGGTCACCGCCGGCCCGGAGGCGAGCAGCGCCGTACCGACGCTGTTGCCCACGTAGCCGAACGACGTGGCCATCATCGCGGCCGCCTGCTCGTGCCGCGCGCCGATCGGCCGGACGCCGGCGGCGCCGCAGGCGGCTACCGCCTCGATCACCGGCCCACCGACGACGGTGAAGACCGCCTCGATCCCCTGGTCGCGCAGCGTGCGTGCGACCAGGTCGTTTCCGCTCAACTCCTCGGTCATCTGTGTTCCTCTCGTGCGCTTGCTGGCGCGCCGGATGCCGGATGCCAGGCGACGCTATGTGGCGCTGGTGACGCCGGCGTCGTGCATCCGCTCGATGTCGTCCCACGTGTAGTCAAGCTCGAGCAGCACCTCCTCGGTGTTGGCGCCGAGCTCGGGCGCCGGCCCCTGCACGCGGCCGGGCGTCTCGCTCATCGTGAGCGGGATGCCGACGGCGCGATGGCCCTCGAAGTAGGGGTGCTCGACGTTGACCAGGTAGCCGTTCAGCCAGAACTGCGGGTCCTCCGCCACCTCCGCATAGTCGTAGACCGGCCCGCACGGCACCTCCTCGGCGACCAGGCGCGGGAGCCACTCGGCACGCGGCCGGAGGGCGAAGGCCGAGGTCAGCTCGCCGCGCAGCCACGCCGAGTTCTGTGCGCGCGCGAAAGCGTCAGCGCTCCGCTCGTCGGTGATGAGGTCCTCGCGCTCGATGGCGCGGCAGAGGTTCGGCCACCGTCGCGGGTCCAGCACACCGATGGTGAGCCAGCCGCCGTCGCC
>WHSU01000013.1 GCA_009379925.1 Dehalococcoidia bacterium
CCAACGTCGGCGGCCGGTTCACCGTCTTCTTCGCTACCATCCAGATCGCCGAGGGCGACCTCCGGGAGCGCCGATGACCCACCCAACAGGTGTCACGCATGTCTCCGAACACCTGTCACCCATCTCTCCCGTCTGAACAATTCCCGGGAGAGGGGAGTGAAGAAAGAGCCGGCTACGGGGTGTCGCCGGTGACGATGTGGTCGCGCAGCAGGTAGCGCTGGAGCTTGCCGGAGGCCGTGCGGGGCAGTGGGTCGTAGGTGTACCAGATGTGCCTCGGAACCTTGTATGCCGCCAGACGGCTGCGCAGGTACGTCCGCAGTTCTTCCGGCTCAACCGGGTCCGACCTCGACGGCACGACGACGGCGACGACGAGGTGGCCCCACTCGGGGTCGGAGCGGGCGATGACGGCGCACTCCTCGACGGCGGGGTGTTCGAGGAGGGCTGCCTCTACCTCAGCCGGGTAGACGTTCTCGCCACCGGTCACGACGAGGTCGTGGCGACGGTCGGAGACGTACAGATACCCCTCGTCGTCGCGATAGCCGAGGTCGCCCGTGTGCAGCCAGCCGTCCCGTAGCGCCTCGGCGGTCGCGTCCGGCCGGTTGAGGTAGCCGGGCGTCACCGTGGGGCCGGCGACGAGGATCTCCCCGACTTCGCCCGGCGCCGCCTCGCGGCCGTCGACCTCGATGCGGAGTGTGGTGACGGGGAGGGGGAGCCCGGCCGAGCCGAGCTTGCGAAGGGCATCTTCCGGGGCGAGCGTGGCGGCCTGCGAGGCGGTCTCAGTGAGGCCGTAGGTCTGAAGTACGGGGACGCCTCGGTCGCGCGCCACCTCCAGCAGCGGGCGGGGCGCAGGGCCGCCGCCGAGGAGCACGGCGCGGAGCGTCGAGGGGTACGGGCGCGCGTCGACCGCGAACAGCCGGTGGAGCATGGTGGCGACGACCGAGAGCAGGGTGATGCGGTCGTCGCGGAGGGCAGCGTCGACGCGCACCTCGTCGAACCGGTCGTGGATCACGGCAGTGGTGCCGTAGATGGCGGAGCGCAGCACGATCGAGAGGCCGCCGACGTGGAACAGGGGCATGCAGGCGAGCCAGCGGTCGTCCGGACGCACACCGAGGTTCTCCGCGGAGCCGATGGCGCTCCAGTAGTAGTTTCCGAAGGTGAGCAGGGCGCCCTTCGGGCGGCCCGTGGTGCCTGAGGTGTAGATGAGGCTGTGCGGCTCGTCCGGATCGAGCGGGCGCTCCGGGTCGCCCTGCCGGGCGGGCTGGGTCCACGCAGGTGCGTCGAGGGGGTGGATTGGCACGCCGGCGGCCTCGGCGGCGGCTTGCGCCGTCTCGACGTGCTCGCCGCCGGCGAGGAGGGCGCCGGCGCCCGCGTCGCGCAGTTGCCAGGCGAGTTCGTCCGTGGAGAGACGGACGTTGAGGGGCATGAAGAGCGCACCGGCGCGCGGGACGGCGTGCGCGACGACGGCAAACGGGAGGCCGTTGCCGGCCAGCAGCGCGACGGGCGCTCCCGCGCCGAGGTCGAACGAGCGGATGACGGCGGCGGCCGCCTCGACGCGACGGTCGAGGGCGTCGTAGGTCAGGGTCTCGCCGGCCGCCTCGATGGCGATGTGTTCGGGGTGCGTGCGGGCGCGGCGGGCGACCCAATCGACGAGGTCGACGCCGACGGGCGCCGTCTCGCTCACACCTTCGCCTCGGACCATCCGGCCGTGGCGACGGCGGCGAGGGCGGCTTCGTCGGGCGTGACGCCGAGCCCGGCGCTGGCGGGCAGGGCCATGCGGCCGGCGCGGGGGAGCAGGGTCTGCACCGTCACATCCGCTGCGAGGTGCTCGGAGGTGGCCAGCCCGTGGGCAGCGTCCGAGGGCAGCGCGGCCGCGACGTGCAATGACGCGGCCGTGCCGACCGACGAGTCGAAGGTGGTGGTGACGAAGGCATTGATGCCCATCTCCGCACCTCGACGCGCGAGCGCCATCGCCGGGCGGAGGCCGCCGAGGAGCATGGGCTTGAGCACGAGGAAGTCGGCCGCACGGCGCTCGATGACCTGGTCGCGCAAGGCGGGGTCGTACAGGGGCTCGTCGGCGGCGACCCGCAGCGACGCGTGCTCCCGCACGCGGGCGAGCATCTCGACGTCGGCCGCGGGCGTGGGCTGCTCCAGCAGCTCAATCCGGAGCGGGTATAGCGCCTCGATGGCGCGGTTGGCGGTGTCCTCATCCCAGGCGCCGTTGGCGTCGAGGCGGACCGTGGCCTCGGGGCAGGCGTCGCGGAGAGCGGCGACGCGCCGCAGGTCGCTGTCGAGGGACTCGACGCCGACCTTCATCTTGACCACGGAGTAGCCACCGGCGAGCGCCTCCTGGCCGAAGCGGGCGACCTCGTGGGCGGGTCCACCGCCGATGACGGCGTTGACGGCGACCCAGGGCGCGTGCGCCTCCGAGAGGAGCGCGGCGAGGGGGCGGCTGGCGGCCTGCGCGTCGAGGTCGAGCGACGCCACATCGAGGGCGCACCGCAGCGCCATGGCGCCGGGGCCGTCGCCGAGCGCCTCGGCGGAGGCGGGGTCGGCGAGGGCTGCGCCGTGCTGCTCGAGTAGGGCGAGCACGTCTGCGACCGTCCCTGCGCCGAGCGAGGGCATGGGGGACGCCTCGCCGGTGGCGGTGCGGCCCTCGGAGTCCACGAACTGGACGAGGACGCCCGCGCGGTCTTCGAGCATGCCGGAGGCGGCCTCGAAGCGGTGGCGCATGGGGAGGCGGAAGGGCCGCCAGCGGACGGTGGTGATGCGGGTGGTGGTCATCGGATCAACCCCAGTGCGAGGAGCACCCCGAAGACGAGGTGCAGGCGTGCGGTGGAGCGGAGCGCGGCGTTGAGCGGCGGGCCCTCGACGCGGTTGAGCACGGCGGCAACCGGCCCGGCGGCAAGCGGGATCGAGAGCCACGAGAGCAGGGTCCAACCGGAGAAGTCGCCGATCAGCCAGAGCGCGGCGGCGGCGGCGTAGGCGGCGGCCACCGTAATCACGAACTGCCATCGGGCGAGCCGGCGCCCGAGGTAGACGGCGAGCGTGCGCTTGCCGGCGGCGCGGTCTGTCTCGATGTCGCGCACGTTGTTGACGACGAGGATCGCGGTGACGGTGAGGCCGACCGGGATCGAGGCGGCCAGGGCCTCGCCGGTGACCTCGCCGGCCTGCAGGTAGTAGGTCCCGGTGACGGCGACGACGCCGAAGAAGGCGAAGACGAAGAGTTCGCCAAGACCTCGATAGCCGAAGGGCCAGGGGCCACCGGTGTAGGCGAGGGCGGCAGCGATCGAGGCGAGCCCGATCGCGATGATCGGCCAGCCACCGACGAAGACCAGGTAGCAGCCGGCCAGCACGGCCGCGCCGAAGACCACCCACATGCCTCGAAGCACCTCGCGCTCGGTGAGCAGACCGAGCTGCGTCACTCGCGGCGGGCCGATGCGCTCGGCGTCCGCCCCGCGGCGGAAGTCCGAGACGTCGTTCGCGAGATTGGCGCCGACCTGGAGGGCGAGTGCGGCGAAGAGGGTGACGAGCGCGGTGGCGGGGGCGAAGTCGTGGTGGCGGGCCGCTACGGCGGTGCCGACCAGCACCGGCGCGAGCGCGGCGGTCAGCGTGGGCGGCCGGGCGGCCATCATCCAGACGCGCAGGCGCCCTCGGACGGTCGAGGGGCGTGGGAGGGCGCTGTTCACGGGTGACACCGGCTAGCCGTGGAACGGCAGGCGGGTGAACTTCGTGAAGTCCGGCTGCCGCTTCTCCAGGAAGGCGTTGCGGCCCTCCTTCGCCTCGTCGGTGGTGTAGTAGAGCATGGTGATGTCGCCGGCGAGCACTTGCATGCCGGTGGCGCCGTCCGTCTCCGCCAGGAAGGCGTTTTTGATGAAGCGGATGGCGGTCGAGCTCTTCTGGAGGATCTCGCGCGCCCACTGCACCCCCTCGTCCTCGAGTTGACCGACCGGGACGACGGCGTTGACGAGGCCCATCTGGAGCGCTTCCTGCGCGTCGTACTGGCGGCAGAGGTACCAGATCTCCCGGGCCTTCTTCAGCCCGACGTTGCGCGCGAGCATCGAGGAGCCATAGCCAGCATCGAAGGAGCCGACGCGCGGGCCGGTCTGGCCGAAGCGGGCGTTCTCGGCGGCGATAGTGAGGTCGCAGATGACGTGGAGGACGTGGCCGCCGCCGATGGCGTACCCGGCGACGAGGCAGATGACAGGCTTCGGCATCTCGCGGATGAAGCGCTGGAGGGGGAGGACGTTCAGGCTGGGCGAGCCCTTCTCGTCCAGGTAGCCGGCGTCGCCTCGGATGCGCTGGTCGCCGCCGGCACAGAAGGCGCGGTTCCCGGCGCCGGTGAAGAGGACGACGCCGATGTCGTTGTCCTCGGCGGCGTCCCGGAAGACCTCGGCGAGTTCGTCCAGGGTGTGCGGCCGGAAGGAGTTGTGGACCTCCGGCCGGTTGATGGTGACCTTCGCGATCCCCTCGGCCTTCTCGTAGAGGATGTCGTCGTAGGTCCCGGCGGACTGCCACGCGACGCTCATGCGCTACTCCTCCCGGTGCGGTGCCGTGGTCGCGCGCAGGAAGTCGATGACGGCGGCGTGGAAGTCGTCCGGCCGTTCGAGGTGCGCAGCGTGCCCGGCGCTGTCAATCTGCCGCATCGTAGCGCCCGTGATCCTCTGCGCCATCTCCCGCGCGATTGTGCTGAATTTCACATCCAGCGTACCCGCTAACAGGAGCACGGGCACGTCGATTTCCGCGATGCGGTCGTGGAGGGGCTCCTGGGCGCCGGTGCCCATGCCCCGCAGCGAGTTGGCGAGGCCGGTGGCGCTCTGCGCGGTGCGCTGGTCGCGCAGGGCGCGTCGCTGCTCCTCGGTCATGGTCTCGCGCTGGGAGTCCCAGAGGGGGATCGACTCCCAGTAGTCGATGAACTCCTCGACGCCCTCGCGTTCGATGCGCTCGGCGAGTGCCTCGTCCGCACGGACGCGGTCGGCGCGCTCGGCGGGGTCGTCGAGGCCGGGCGACGCGCCCTCCAGGATCAGCGCCGAGACGACGTCCGGGCGATGGACGGCGACCTGCAGCGCAACGCGGCCGCCGAACGAGTAGCCGAGCCAGGCGGCGCGCTCGAAGCCGCAGGCGCGGACGGCTGCCGCGAGGTCGTCCACGCCCCGGCGCATCTGGTAGCGCTCGAGGCCCGCCGGCGAATCCGTCGCGCCGTGGCCGACGAGATCGATGGCGAGCGTCGTGTACGCGCCACCGAGCGCGGAGACCAGCGGGTCCCAGGTGCGGGTGGAGCCGGTGAAGCCGTGCAGCAGCACCAGCGGCGGGCCGTCCCCCGCCACTTCGACGTTGACCGCCAGCCCATCGATGTCGACGCGGGGCACCGGCGGCTACGCCTGCACGGCCGGGGCGGCGGCGAGGGCTTCGCGGACGGCCTGGGCGGCCCGCTCCCACACCTGGCGGTGCAATGCGACGTTGCGGTCCCGCTCGGTGCGGATTTCGAGCACATCGAGTCCCGGGCGCGCCAGGGCATCCGCGAAGGGGGCGCCCCAGGTCTTGCCGTCCCCCTCGAGCACCACGTGGCGGCCGTGGTGGAGGGCCACGGCGTGCCGGAACTCGAGGGCGTGCGGGGTGCCCCACCACGCCTGGAAGCGGTCGGCGGCGGCCTCGCGCTGCGGGAGGAAGTTGAAGATGCCGCCGCCGTCGTTGTTCACGAGCAGGACCGTGAGGTCGAGGTTGTAGTTGCCCACCGGCCAGAGGCCGTTGAGGTCGTGGAAGAAGGAGAGGTCGCCGATCAGCAGGGCGACGGGGCCCTCGGCGGCCGCGGCGGCGCCGGCCGCCGTCGAAACGACGCCGTCGATGCCGGAGGCGCCGCGCGTACCGAGGATGCGGATGTCGCGGTCGAGCAGTGGGAAGAAGGAGTCCACATCGCGGACGGGCATGCTGTTGCCGACGACCAGGGTGGCGCCCGCCGGCAACACCTGGGCGAGCAGGCGCGGCGCCTCGCCCTCGAAGGGCTCGTCGAGCACCTCGATGGCGTCGGCCAGGGCCTCACGGGCTGCGGCGTTGGCGTGGAGCCAGAGCGCGCGCCACGCGGGCTCGGCGGGGGCGCCAGCGGCAGCGAGCAGCGCGTGGCAGAACGCGGCCTCGTCCGACCGCACCACCGCGGTGGCGATGCCGTCCGGCTCGCGCCAACCGCCGGCGGGGTCGACCACGACGTAGCGTAGGCCCTCCAGGGATGCCAGCCACTGGTTGAGCGGCTTTGAGGTCGGCTGAGCGCCGAAGCGCAGGACCACCTCGGGCGCTGCGCGCGCGGTGAACTCGGGTACCCGCGCCAGCGCATCGGCCGTCTCGATGACCGCGTCGAGGCGATGCGTGCCGGCACGCAGCCCGGAGAGCGGGTCCGCGACCACCGGCCAGCCGAGGGCGCCCGCGAGGGCGGTGATGCCCTCTACGGGCAGCCCGCGGGACTCGGGGCCGGCGAGGATCAGCCCGCGCTTCCCGGCGAAGCCGGCGGCGAGGCGTGCGACGGTCTCGGCGTCGGGCTGCGCTGTGCTGCCGGGAACCTCGATCGGCGCAGGCTCGTCATCGGCCGGTAGCGGCCCCAGGGGTGAGCCGTCGACCAGCGGCTCACGGAAGGGGAAGTTGAGGTGCACGGGCCCGGCCGGCGCCTGGAGGGCGAGTGCGGCGGCACGGGCGGCCGTAACACGGGCGGCGCGGATGGTGGCGGGGTCGCCATCGGAGACGGGGAGATCGACGGCCCACTTCGCGTGGCTGCCGAACATGCGCACCTGGTCGATGGTCTGGGCCGCGCCGACATCTCGCAGTTCGGGCGGGCGGTCGGCCGTGAGGAGCAGCAGCGGGACGCGCGACAGAGTCGCCTCGACGGCTGCCGGGAGGAGGTTCGCCGCGGCGGTGCCGGAGGTGCAGACGACGGCTACCGGGCGGCCGGTCTGGCGGGCGAGGCCGAGGGCGAAGTACGCCGCCGAGCGCTCATCGAGGTGGAGCCACGTGCGGAAGGGCGTGCCGGGCCTCGTGAGGCCGAGCGTGAGCGGGGTGTTGCGGGAGCCGGGAGCGATGACGGCGTCGCAGACGCCGGAGGCGGCCAGCTGCGCCAGGAAGGCGTTGACAGCGGTGTCAGCGGGTGCGGGCATCGAGGAGGTAGTTTACGCCGCCGGGTGGCTAGGCGAATCCGCCGAGGGCCTCCGCGAGCGGGCGGAACTTCAACTGGACCTCCGCCAGCTCCTCGTCCGGGTCGGAGTCGCCCATGATGCCGTTGCCGGCGAAGAGCCAGGCTCGCGGGCCGCGGACGACGGCGGAGCGCAGCGCGACGGCGAACTCGCCGTTGCCCTCCGCGTCCATCCAACCGACAGGGCCGGCGTACCAGCCGCGGTCAAAGTCCTCATGCGCCTCGATCACGTCGCGGGCGACGACACGAGGCCAGCCGCAGACGGCGGGGGTGGGGTGCAGCCGCTCGACGAGTCCGAGCAGGTCGACGCCTTCGCGGACGCGGCCGGTGATCTCCGTGGCCAGGTGCTGGATGTTGCGGAGGCGGCGGAGCTGGGGGTGGTTGGGGGCGCGGAGCTGGTCGGTGGCGCCGTCGAGGCCCTCGCGGATGGCTCGGACGACCGTCTCGTGCTCGATGCGGTCCTTCGCGCTGTCGAGGAGGGCGCGGCCGAGGCGCTCGTCCTCGGCGGGGTCGTCGCTGCGCGCGATGGAGCCCGCGAGCGCGAGCGTCTGGACGCGGCCGCCTTCGAGCGAGACCAGCAGTTCCGGGCTGGCGCCCAGGAAGGTGGCGCCGTCGGTCGCGCGCAGCGCGAAGACGTGGCACTTCGGGTAGCCGGCACGCAGCTGGTGGAGGGTGGCCGCCACCGAGATCGGCTCGTCGCCCTCAAGGCGCATGGTGGCGGCGAGTACGGCCTTCTCGTAGATGCCGGCCCGCACCTCGGCGGCGATGTTGGCGACGCTGGTGCGCCAGCCGGCGCGGTCGATGTCGCGCGCCATGCGGAGCGGCGGGCCCGGCGGTGTCGAGAGGCGCCCGGCGCCCTCGATGGCATCAGCGACCACGACCTTCGCCTCCGCGGCGTCGACGCCGGGCGCAAGCACGACGCCGGTGACGTCGCCATCGCGCACGAAGAGCATGCGGGGCAGGACGAGGGAGCCCGCGCCGAAGGCCTCCCACGGCTCCTCGGCGGCCGGACCGGGGTTGAAACGGAAGCCGCCGAGCAGGCGCGGACCGAGGGGCGGCGCCTCCGCATCGAGCGGCGCGTCGAACAGGACGCGCGCGGCCGCGCGTGCGGCGGCCGGCCCGTCGCCGCGGTGGAGGTCGACGCGGCCGGCGATGCCGACGCCGACGAGCGTGCGGTCAGCCTGCGGGCGTTCGTAGGAGGCGACGACGTCGACGGCGGCAGGGCCGCGGAGCAGGGAGCGGGGGTCGAAGGAGGACGGTAGGCGGACGCCGACGAACGCGCGGGCGGCGCCGTTGCGGCGGCGGGCGTGGATGCGTGCCTCGATCTCGCTGAGGGTGGGATCGCCAGTCACTCCGCGTCCCCTCCCGCGTCGCACAGCGCCGGTCCGGGGCGGCGCGATCGAGGGCACAGCAGGGTCATGTGGCGTCGGGTCCCCTCAATGTGCGGCGCGGGCGATGGCGCCGAGGGCGGAGCGGAGGTTGCGGTCAGTATAGGAAGCGGACCCGTACGGGACAGGCGAGGGCGGACGAGGGAGCCGGATACAATGGGAGGAACGACCCTCCCTGGTTGCCCTTCGGACGTGCCTCATGACGATGGTGTTGTTGCGCGCCTTCTGGCAGAGCGGTGTGCTGGGCCGCTGTCCCAACTGCGGCCACTGCTCGATGTTCGAAGGCTTCTTTTCGCTGCCTGAGCAGTGCGCGTGCTGCGGGATCCTATTCGCGGATGCGGGGGGCGCGTGGCTGGGCGGGATCGCCATCGGGTACGCGTTCGGCGCGCTGTTCGTGATCCTGGCGGCGTTCGTGGAGTTACTGTGGTCGCCGTTGCGCTCGGCCGACATCAACCCGATCTACGCCATCGGGATCGCGGCGATTCCGGTGACCGTGCTGGCCTACCGGCCGGCGAAGGGGATCTGGTGGGCGCTGCTGTGGGCATACGGCTTCATGCGCATGCCAGGCGAGACGACGCGCGGCGGGTAGCCATCGACGCTGGGGTTCAGCGCACGGTCACGCGGTGCTCGGTGATCGGCGTGCCGGGGCGCTCGCTGACGATGGTCACCGTCGAGAGGTGGTCGCGGTCGCGCGGCCCCAGGAGGGCGAAGCAGACTTGACCCGCGGCGACCTCGCCGCAGGCGTGGATGCGGCGCGCCAGCGGGCCCGACGCGGTGCCTGAGTAGACGGTGAAGCGCCGGGCCTCACCGCTGATGTTGGCGACGGCCCCGATCGTGAAGCGCACGCTGGTCCCGCGTACGTCGTAGGCCATCGCCAGGTAGTCGTAGTCGATGTCCCATGCGGCCCATTGCAGGCCGCCGGCCAGCGGCCCCTCACCGGGCGCGGTGCACTGTGTGCCGCCACACCCCGCCATCGAGGTGGTCCGCGCGCCGCTGGTGAAGATGCGGCGGTCCTCGGCCGGCCCCGGCGCGCCGAGCACGGTGTCCCACGCCACGGCGACCGAGGCGTCCGGCAGGTCCTCGCAGTCGGCGGGCGGGGCGCCAGAGACCCCGGTACAGAAGCGGTATGTGGTCGCACCCGGGGTGGACTCCCAGTTCAACGACGCCGCGTCCGGTCCCGCCACGAACGCCGCCAGCGAGGGCGGCTGGGTCGGCAGGCCGCCCGCCGTGGTCGTACCGATGGTGACGTCCACCACGGCTCGAGCCGCGTGGAGAAAGCGGTCGAGCGCGGTGACACGGAACTGGAGCCGGGCGCCCTCGGTGTCAGGCGCGGTGAAGTGGAGCGTCGATCCCGAGGCCTGGTAGCTGACAGCCTGACCGCCGACCTGCTCCCACGTGTAGGTCAGCGTGTCGCCCTCTGGATCCGTGGCGACCAGCGATAGGCTGGCCGGTGCTCCGAGCGGGACGGTATGACCGTCGGCGGGCGGGAAGGCGGGCGCGCGGTTGACGCCGTAAAGCTGCTGGAGGGCGCGTGCTTCCTCGGGCGATGGGGTGCCCGGGCAGGTGCCCAGGTCGTTCGGGTTGAAGGCGTGGTACATGAGGTCGGCGGGGCTATCGCTGTGACCGAAGCCCAGGGCATGCCCCGTCTCGTGCGTGACCACGGACTCCGGGCAGACCAGCGGCACGTCGAGCGTGTGGTCGACGATGATGTCGAACTCCACGAACTCGCGCGACGTCGGGACACCGAAGCGCGGCTGGTTGAGCCATGTCCCGTGCGCCACCGCGGCCGCGCTTCCCTGCACAACGTCGCGCTCGTCGTCGAAGGCCACCTCGTTGACGCCGTTCTGGTCTCCCAGCGGCTGCCGTGCGTGCAGTCTCCCGCGTAGCGGACGCCGACGGCGGCCTCGGTGGCGGTCCACGTTTCTGCGGCGTGCCGTGCGGCGTTGCGGAACTGCGCCGCACTGAGCCAGGAGGGACGGCCCGCCTGGTGGGTGCAGAAGGTGACCGGGTTCGCGGGACTGGACCAGCGTCCGGGCGACCCGCCGCACTGCGCGGTGACGAGGGTGCTGCCGCCCTCGCAGTCCGTGAAGTAGGGGATCGCCAGCTCGAGGGTCTGCTTGCCGAGCGGCATAGCCAGCACACGGTCCGTCGACGCCGGACGCAGCACCTCACCGTGGTCGTAGGCGCGCCAGCCCTCGGGAGTATCGGGGTCCTCGGCGCCGTCGTCCGCGGCGGCAGGCGTGGCGACCCCGAGGCAGGCGAGCGCGACGAGCGCGACGACCAGCCAGGCGGCCACGGGGCCGGCGCGGGGAGGGGTACGGCTGGACAGGGGGTCTCCTCTGCGGTGCGCGGCCGGCACGGAGCCCGGCGCGGCTATTCTAGCGGCCCGCCCGGTGAGCGCTCGTCATGGGGCACTGACGCTCAATTGATGTTCGGTTGACGGCGTGGCGCCGGGCAGCGTATCCCCGGCGGCAGCGAGGAGCGGAGGCGGCGTGAACGAGCAGGGCGACGGCTTCACGGAGGAGCGGATCGAGGAGCGCATCCGCGCCTTCGAGAGCTTCGGGATCCACCGCACCGGCTGGGACGGCGACGACCGCACGAGCGCCTGGCTGGTGGGGGAACTGCGTGCGGCCGGTATCGAGGCGCGACTCGAGCGGTTCGACTTCCCTCGCGTGGAGGTGCGGACGGCGCGCATCGCCTGGGACAGTGGCTCGGCGGACGGGCTGCCGATGTACGACGGCGGCTTCACGGACGCGAGCGGCATCGACGGCGAACTGACCGCCGACGACGACCCGGACCCGTTCGGCAAGCTGCTGGTGGCCACCTCGGCGCTGGCGGGCGACCGCTCGTGGCTGGCGCCGGACGCGCGGGCGAAGTACGAGGGGCTGCAGGAGCAGGGGGTGGTGGGGGTGATCGTGCCCGCCGGGGACCCCGACGGGCACCTGGCGGCGCGGAACGCCGAGGCGATCCGCTCGCCGTTCGGGCTTCCGGTGCTCCAGGTCGCGCCGAACGACCTCCGTGAGCTGCACGCGGCGATGCTCGCCGGCACGGAGGGTGTGCTCATCGTCGACGGGGAGCGGCTGCGCTCGCGGGCGACGAACGTGGTGGCGACGCTGCCCGGGAGCGACCCGGAGGCGCGCCCGGTGGGCGTCATGACACCGAAGTCCGGCTGGTTCACCTGCGCGGCGGAGCGGGGCGGCGGCATCGCGACGTGGCTCGCGCTTGCGGAGTGGCTCGCCGCCATGCCGGGCCGCGAACGCCCGGTGGAACTGGTGGCGAGCAGCGGTCACGAGTTGCATCACCTGGGCCTAACGGCCTATCTGCGGGAGCACTCGGGGATCGCGACGCACGCCGTGGCGTGGCTGCACCTGGGGGCCTCGATCGGCGCCCGGTACCCGAATGCGCGCCTGGCAGCGAGCGACGAGTTGCTCCACACGGCCGCGCTGGGCGCCATCGCGGCGGCGGGCGCTGGTGAGGTGGACGCGCTACCCGCGGGCGCGCCGGGAGGCGGCGAGGCGCGCGACATCGATGCGGCGGGCGGGCGCTACGTGTCGTTCCTGGGTGGGCACCGATACTTCCATTCGCCACAGGACACCGTGGACCTGGCCGTCGATACGCCCAGCGTGGCGCGCTGGGCGCATGCCGCACGCGACCTGGTGGGAACGATGCTCACCCTCGAGGGGTAGCGCCCCCTCTGTGTGCGTCTCAGCCTCGACGCGCACAACGCTCGACTACAACGCTTGACATTGCAGATTCATCACTATATTCATACGACGAATACAGACCACAGGTATGTTACGTCGCGCGTGTTCGCCGGAAGGCGAGAAGGGCACACCCCGGAGGAGGGAACTCTCGAATGGCTGAGACCACGTACTGGACCAGGGCGTTGCAGCATCCGGTGTCACGTCGAGGGGTGCTTCGCGGCGCGGCCGTGGGAGGGATGGGGCTCGCCGGAGCAGCCCTCATCGGCTGTGGGAGCGACGATGACGGCGGCGACGGTGGAGGGGACGGCCCGCCCGCGAGCAGCGCGACCGAAACCGGCGCGACCGCGACGGCAACGGAAGCGGTGTCCACCGGCCCGAAGAGCGGTGGCACGTGGCGCGTCAACATCGCGCTGGACCCGACATCCCTGGACCCGTACGGGAACCTCAGTTACACGACCAAGGGCTTCGCGGCATACGTCTACAGCCGCCTGTTCCGCATCGACTCTCAGCCGGAAGCGAATCCGTACGACCAGCTGCCGACCGAGGACATCGCGGAGAGCGCGGAGAGCACGGACGGTCAGCACTGGACCGTGAAGCTGCGCCAGGGTGTGAAGTTCCACGACAAGGACCCGGTGAACGGCCGCGAACTCACGACGGAAGACGTGATGTTCTCGTGGGGCCGGTTGACCGCTCCCGAGTCTCCCGGGGCAAACCTGGTGCCGGCGGGCATGCAGGTGGAGGCAGTGGACGACTACACGCTGCAGTTCAGCCTGGCCGAGCCATCGCCCACATTCCTGGAGTTCCTGGCGGATGCGAACGTGCTGTGGGTGATGCCCACGGAGTCGGACGGCGGCTACGACCCGATTGCGAACCCGATCGGCAGCGGGCCGTGGATGATGGACGAATACGCCGCATCGTCGAAGCTGGCGTTCGTGAAGCACCCCGAATTCCACGTCGAGGGTGTGCCGTACATGGACGGGGTGGAACTGGCGATCATCCCGGAGTACGCGAACTTCAAGGCGCAGTTCGAAGCCGGCAACCAGCACTCGTTCGGTGTCCGCACGACCGATGTCCTGAGCCTGCGCGACCAGTTGCCCGACACGCAGTGGATCGGCGAGCTGACGGCGGGCCTCTACTTCCTCTTCTTCTCGCCGGAGGACATGGACCCGAATGCCCCGTGGCGCGACGAGCGTTTCCGGCAGGCCGTGTCCATGGCGATGGACCGGGACGGCCTGCTGGACCTGCAGTACAGCGTGAAGGAACTGTCCGAGGCGGGCCTGGACGTGTCGACGCTGTGGAACAACGTCATCCCGGCGGGCCACGGCGAGCGCTTCTGGCTGGACCCCAAGTCGGCGGGCCAGGGGCCGAGTGCAGCGTTCTTCGAGTACAACCCGGACGAAGCGGCGAAGCTGGTGGCGGCCGTGGGCGGCGCCGACCAGCCGTTCAAGTACCAGTACACCGGGAACGGCTACAGCAGCACCTGGGTGACGTATGCGGAGGCGGCGGGGAACTGGCTGACGGACATTGGCCTGAAGCCGGAGACGGAGACGCAGGACTACAGCTCCGTCTACATCACGAACACGTTCCGCGGAAACTTCAACGGGGTGGCGTTCGGCATCGAGACACCGTTCCCGGAGCCGGGCAGCTGGATCGAGCGCATGTTCGGGGAGGACCCGGCGAACCACGGGCGCATCAACGACCCGACGATCACAGACTTGCACGGGCAGCAACGCGTGGAGATGGACCCGGAGCAGCGCAGCGAGTTGTTCCACCAGATCCAGGTGCGGCACGCCGAGATGATGTACTACGTGCCCACCACGGGCGGCGGCGGCACATCGTGGACTGCGTACCAGCCGGAGGTGCGGGGCATGCGCCGCACGAGGGGCTACGGCGGCCCTACGGAGAACACGCCGTACTACTGGCTGGACGTGTAGACGCCCGCTCCCGGGAGCCGGACTCGTGACACAGGAAGGGCCGGGACATCCCGGCCCTTCCGTCTGCCCGGCGCGGCGTCTATGGGCGGTCGTAGACCATGATCGAGCGGCCCCGGATCTCGCCGCGTTCGAGGGCGGCGACGCCCTCGTTGATGGAGTCGAGGCCCTCGTAGGTCTTCGTCACCATCTTGTCGAGGGGGAGCGCGCCTTCCTTGAACCACTGCACGTACTGCGGGTAGTCCTCGATCGGGTGGCTGGAGCCGCCGAGCGAGCCGATGAAGGAGCGCTCCGGGGTGAAGAGCCGTGCGTTGAAGGTGACCGGGCCCTGGGGGATGCCGATGAGCACGGCGGTGCCACCTCGACGCACGCCGAGCACGCCGGGCTTCGTCGCGGCGACGATCTGCTGCATGGTGACCTCGTGGCCGATGGCGTCGAAGGCGAAGTCGACGCCGCCGCCGGTCAGCTCCTGGATCGCCTCGACGGGGTCGCCGTCGCGGGCGTCGATGCAGTCCGTGGCGCCGAACTCGCGGGCGTAGTCGAGCTTCGAGGGCTCGAGGTCGACCGCGATGATGCGGCCGGCCTGCGCGATCTTCGCGCCGGCCAGCACGTTGATGCCGACGCCACCCACGCCAAAGACGGCGACGGTCTGGCCGGGCTGTACCTTCGCGGTGCCGAGCACGGCGCCGACTCCGGTGACGACGGCGCACCCGATGATCGCGGTGACGTCCACGGGCACGTCGGGGTCGAGCGGCAGCACGAGCTGCTCGTGCGCGAGCACGTGCTCGGCCCAGGTGTAGATGCCGCTGGCGCGCTGCTCTTCGCCGCGGAAGCGGTAGACCGTCGGTCGGGGCCGTGCCTCCTCGGTAGAGTCGCGGGGCACCCAGGTGACGATGACGTGGTCGCCTTCGTGGACGTGGTCGACCTCGCGGCCCTTCGCGAGGACGACGCCGGTGGCCTCGTGACCGAGGAGGGCGGGCGTGGCCTGCGCCGGATTGTGGAGCTGGTGGAGCTGGGAGTGGCAGATGCCGGAGGCGAAGAGCTTGACGAGCACTTCCTCCGGGCCGGGGTCGGCCAGTTCGACCTCCTCGACGGCGAGCGGCTGGCCATGCTGGACGTGGACGGCGGCGCGGGTCTTCATGCTGGTGCTCCTGTCCGGCCGTGCGGCCATCCGATGCGTGTCCGCGCCCCCGAGGGCGTCGGGCGCGGCTAACATACGGCAACCCGTCCAGCCCGGTAGCGGCAAGGAGCAGCCATGTCGACCGTCCAGACCATCCGTGGGCCCATCGAGAGCGGCGACCTCGGCCGCACGCTGTCGCACGAGCACCTGACGAACGGCGTCTCCGGAATGGAACGGCTGCCCGGGCTGCTGGACCGGGACGAGATGGTGGAGCGGTGCGTCGAGGCGCTGGAGCGGGTGCGGGAGGCGGGCATCGCCTCGGTGATCGACCTCACGCCGTTCGACCTGGGCCGGCAGGCGTGGCTGTTCGATGCGGTGGCGGAGCGCTGCGACGTGAACGTGGTGTGCGCGACGGGGGTGTACCGCTGGGTGCCGCCGATCTTCTTCGGCTGGGACGAGGACGAGATCGCGGCGTTCTTCGTGAGCGAGATCGAGGACGGGATCGAGGGCACGTCACTACGCGCCGGGATCATCAAGCTGGCGTGGGACCTGGAGTACCGCTTGCACGAGCCGGGCGCGCGGTGGACGCCCCGGCAGATCCTGGAGCGCACGGCGCGCGGCGCAGCGCGGGCGGCGAAGGCAACGGGCGTGCCGATCTCATGCCACACGCGCGCGGTGGACGAGCTGGGGACGCCGCTGCTCGACCTGTTCGAGGAGGAGGGCCTGGACCTGCGCGCGGTGACCATCGGCCATTCGAACGACACGCAGGACCAGGGCTACCTGCAGGGGCTGGCGAAGCGCGGCGCGACGGTTGGCCTCGACCGGTTCTTCTCGACGGACCCGGGCTACGTGGCGGAGCGCTCGGGCATTGCGCTCGAACTGGCGAAGGCAGGGTACGCGGAGCAGGTGTGCCTGGGCCACGACGCCACGCCGGCGGGGCTGTGGGGCCGCTGGCGCCCCGACCGCAACCCGGGCTGCTGGACGCTGGTGCCGGAGCACGAGGTGCCGTGGCTGCTGCAACAGGGCGTCAGCGAGGACGACATCGAGGCGATGCTGTGCCGGTCGGTCCGGGCGACGTTCGAGGCGGCGGCGGGGATGCGGGGGAACGCACATGAACGCGAAAGGTGAAGAGCCGATCCAAGTCTTGTGTAACCAGTGCCAGCGCCCCACGCATCACGACGTTGTCGCAAGTTACCGCCAAGACGGCGACGCCGATGGAGGGGAGATCTGGTGGAGCGATACGTATCGGATCGTCCGCTGTCGTGGGTGTGACTCTGTATCCATTCAGACAGCGTACCGGCACAGCGAGGAGCTTGACCCGGAAACCGGTGAGATGGAGGTGGCGACGCGCACCTACCCGCCGCGTCTTGCTGGCGTCAGGCAGATGGGGTCAGAAGTCTTTGCATGGTTGCCGTACGACTTGTGGCGAATTCACGACGAAGTGGTAAAGGCTTTCCACTCGGAAGCCCCGATTCTCGCTACTGTCGGGCTCCGAGCGATCATCGAAGGAGTTTGCAGAGATAAGGGCGCGACTGGCCGGAATCTCCAGTCAAAGATAAAACAGCTTGTTGCTGATGGAGTGTTACCGCAGCAGCATGCGGACTTCCTCGATCTCCACCGTCAATTCGGGAATGCAGCGGTCCACGACCTGCAGGCTCCCGGCGATTCCGAACTACTGGCCTTGTTCGAAATTGTGGAGCAGCTGCTCAAGGCGACATACGAAATCCCCTACAAGGCACGACTACTGCGGCGCCGAAGGGACCAGGCTGCCGCTGACAGCTGACCCTCGCCTCGCCCGCGCCCCCGCCGGCTAGGTTGGGCCATGTCTCTCTTCTCCGAAACGCCAACGTTCTAGCTGGGGACCTTGGAGGCGGCGGGGATGCGGGGGTAGATGTGCGTGACTACCGCCGGCTGTTGCGCGTAGAGCCTGCGAGCTTCTCCAGTTGGAAGTCGTAGAGGAAGCAGAGGACCTCGCGGTCGCCGGCGCGTTCCCAGCCGTCCGAGAGCGGGGTGAGCATGCCGAAGGCGAATCGTGATTCCTGGTAGGGGATGCCGACGAAGCCACTGAAGGCCTCGTAGCAGGCGTCCTGAGCGAACCGCTGGACGGCCGCGCCACCCGGGTAGGGCGCGTCCGCGGCGGCAGGGTGCTCGACGATGGCGTAGATCTCGTTGTCGTGCGGGTCCGTGCACGGGACCACGGGGAGCGTGGTCGAGACGGCCGAGGCGGGCGCCGGTTCGTCGTCGAAACAGTCGCCGACGCGCGCGTCGAAGACGCCGATGGTGGACGCCTCGATGACCTGCCCGGCGGCGTCGCGCTCCGGGCCGAAGCACGCCGAGACCAGCAGCAGGGCGAGGGCTGACGACAACATCAGCGCCGAGCGACGGCGTGGAGCCCGGACTGTGCCGAGATGCGGCATCATGCCTCCATGCCCGCGCGACCAAGGTTCCCTGGCGTCCCTCGCGGCTCTGGCGTCTCTGGCGTCCTCCGCGATCTTCGTCACGTTTCGGCGCTTGTCGTAGGCGCGAGCGCGCTCATCCTCGCGACCGCTTGCACGTCCTCGCCGGAGCCCGAGATCGAGGTGGAAGCGGCGCCGGAGGTCCCGCCAAACTCGGTGGTCGCGGTGGCGGCGACGGTGACACCGACGCCCGTGCCGCGGAGCGTCACGCTGGCGGCGGTGGGCGACCTGATGCTCGACCGCGACGTGGAGGCGCTGATGCTGGAGCACGGGGCCGGCTACCCGTTCGAGCGGGTATTGCCGTTGCTAGAGGCGGACCTGCTGGTTGGGAACCTCGAAGGCACGTTCACGGAGCGGTGGGAGGGGCTGGACAAGTTCTACACGTTCAACACGGCACCCGAGCTGGCCGACGGGCTGGCGCTGGCTGGCTTCGATGGGGTGTCGCTGGCGAACAACCACGCGACCGACTACGGCGTCGAGGGGCTGCGCGACACACTCGAGACGCTGGAGGCGGCGGACGTGGGGGTCTTCGGGGCGGGCGCCGGGCGCGACTCAGCGGAGGCGCCGCTGCTACTGGAGGCGAACGGGCTGACCGTGGCGCTGCTCGGCTTCAGCGACATCGACGAGACGATCTTCGCGGACGACGCCTCGATGGGCGTGGCGAAGGCGGAGGTCGAGGCGATCGGCGAGCGGGTGGAGCAGGCCCGGTCACAGGCGGACTTCGTGGTGGTGATGCTGCACGCCGGCACGGAGTACGTGCGCGAGCCGACATCGAGGCAACGCGAGCTGGCGCGGAGCGCGATCGATGCAGGCGCGGGCGTGGTGGTGGGGCACCATCCTCACGTCGTGCAGCCGTGGGAACGCTACCGCGACGGCATCATCCTCTACAGCCTGGGGAACTTCGTCTTTGACCTGGATGCGGAGGACCTGGATGTGCTCGGGAGCGGGCCATTCGAGTCGGCGGTGGCGGTATTCACGCTGACGGAGGGGGTGCCGCCGGAGGTGGAGTTCCGCGCGACGTACATCGACGTAGCCGAGGTACGGCCACGCCCCGCCTCGAGTGCCGAGGCCGCGGCGGTGCTGGAGGTGCTGGCGGAACCGTCCGCTGCGCGGCCGGTGTCGCGGTAGCGGCCGCTACAACTCCGGGTTGGGCGACTCGATGCAGAGGATGCGGACGGTCTCATCGCCCAGCACCTCGTAGCCGTGGCGCGTGCCGGCCGGGGCGACGATGACGGTGCCGGCCTCGGCGTCGATGGTCTCGCCCTCGACGGTCCAGCGCATGCGGCCGGCGCGCATGACGAGCACGTGGTGCTCGTCGTGCGTGTGCAGCTCGGCGACTTCGCCCGGCTCGTGCGAGAACACGTAGACGGCCACCGAGGAGAGCATGATGTCCTCGTTCGTCGTCTCCGGCGTGACGATCTTGGTGCAGGTGGCGGCATCGGTGCGTGGGCGCGTGGTCATCGTGGGCTCCTCTCGCCTCGTGGGCTTCCGACGATCTTCGCACGCGTCGGGTAGTGCGTTTTTCGCGCGCGCTTGCCACCATGCCGTTGGTGTCTCGGATACCCGCAGGGGGGGACGCATGCGAGAGACAGCAGAGCCGGTCACGGAGCGGCAGCGCGAGGTGGCGCGGCTGGTGGCCGAGGGGCGCACGAACCCCGAGATCGCGGACGCCCTCGGGATCTCGCTCGACGGGGCGAAGTACCACGTGTCCGAACTGCTCGGCCGCCTCGGCCTGGAGCGGCGCGAGGAGATCGCGGCCTGGTATCGCGCGGAGCGCTCGCGTCGAAGGGTGCGGCGGCTGCGCGCCGTGGTGGCAACGCCGCTCGCCTGGCTGTTCGGCGGCGCCGCGGTGGTCGGTGCGGCGGGCATGGCCGTGCTGCTGGTAGCGGCGTTCAACGGCGGCGCGAACGGGGGGATCGGGAACGGCCCCATAGACCTCGATGCGACGGCGACTGCCACCACGGTGGTTGAGCAAACGCCGGTGGCGACGCCCTCGACGCCCGCAGGCGACGGCGAGCGCGTGCCGATCTTCTTCGAGTATGAGGTGCAGCCGGGCGACACCGTGGGATCGGTCGCGGCGCGGTTCGGTATCGCTACCGATTACATCGTTTGGAACAACGCGGACGTGATCACCGCGTCGGACGACCTCGAGGTTGGGGCGCGGCTGCAGGTCCCGGCCGTCGAGGGGATCATCCACTCGGTGCGGGTCGACGAGACGGTCGAAAGCGTCGCGGCGCGCTACGACGCCGACCCCGCGCACATCGTGGCGTTCGCCGCGAACGGGCTTGCGGGCGGCGCGGGACTCGAGGCGGACACGTTGATCCTCGTGCCGGGCGGGGTGGCGCCTCCCGAGCAGTCGCTGCCCCCAGGGGCGAACCAAACGCCAGTACCAGGGACGGGCGCGCCGGTGGAGTGGGTGTGGCCCGTCAACGGCATGCTGCTCTCACCGTTCGGACCGGGGCATCCGCTCGGTATCGACGTGTCGGCTGAGGTGGGCACGCCTGTCACCGCCTCGACGGCGGGGACGGTCACGTTCGCGGGTGGGGACCCGTGCTGCGACTACGGGTACCACCTGATCATTGACCACGGGGCCGGATACGAGACGGTGTACGCGCAGCTCGCGGACTTCAACGCCGCGCCCGGGCAGTACGTTGGCGCGGGGGACGTGATCGGCTGGGTGGGGATGACCGGGCGCACCTCGGAGCCTCACCTGCGCTTCGAGATCCGGCGTTTCGGCGCGCACCAGGACCCGCTGTGGTTCATGCCATAGGCGAGCGCCGCGGGGCGCGAACAGTCGTCAGGAAGCGCCCCGGGCGACGGCCGTCGGGGCGGGACCGTGAAACCGCTAAACGCCCTCGCGGAGGTGCTCCCCGTCATCCAGGCGATGTGAGGCACCTGGGCGTCCTCGCTACCGCCGGTGGTTACGGACATTAGGGTAGGCTGAAGCGTAGCGGCTGCCCCTACAGTGGGGCGCCCTCCCAGACTCCTTGCCGCATCCGAATGGACGGCTCTCGGACGTGACCGCATTCCCTCGCGCGCTGACGGCCCGGCGGCGGATGCCGTCGCCGGTGCTGGTGCTTGCGGCGCTGGCGGTAGCCGCGGTGTCGCTGTTGCCGCCGGTCTACCTGGTGGTGCGCATCTCCGACGCGCCGGCGCGTGCCATCGAGGTGATCGCACGGTCCTCGACGCTCGAGCTGACGTGGCGGACGCTGCTGTTCGCCTCCGCGGCGACCGCGCTCGCGATGGCGATCGCGCTGCCGATGGCATGGCTGACGGAACGCTCGGACCTGCCCGGGCGACGGGTGCTGCGCATCCTGGGCGCGATGCCGCTCGCGATCCCATCTTATGTCGGGGCGATGGTGGCCGTGTCTGCCCTGGGGCCCCGGGGCCTGCTGCAGCAGGCGCTGGAGCCGCTGGGGGTGGATCGCTTGCCCTCGATCTACGGGTTCTGGGGCGCGACGTTTGTGCTCGCGCTGTTCACCTACCCCTATCTGCTGCTCACGCTGCGTCCCGCGTTGCTGTCGCTCGACCCGCGCCTCGAGGAGCTGTCGCGCGGCTTTGGCTACGGGCGGTGGACGACGTTCGGGCGTGTGATCCTGCCCCAATTGCGGCCGGCGCTGTTCTCGGGCGGTCTGCTGGTGGCGCTGTATGCGCTGTCGGACTTCGGCGCGGTGTCGCTGTTGCGGTTCGACACGCTGACGCGCGTGATCTACACCTCGTACCGCTCCTCATTCGACCGCACGAGCGCGGCGTCCTTCGCGCTGGTGCTGGCGGTGATCGCGCTCGCGATCGTGACCCTCGAGGTGTGGTCGCGGGGGCGTCGACGCTACGACGCGATCCGCGGGGCGGGACGGCAGGCGCCGGTGGTGCCGCTGGGGCGGTGGCGGTGGCCGGCGCTGGCGTTTGTGGCCGTCGTGATCGCGTTCGCGCTGGTGATGCCGGCCGGCGTGCTGGCGTACTGGCTGGTGCGCGGCATGCAGGCAGGCGAGGTGGTGCGGGCGGCGTGGAGCGCCGCGGGCAATTCCGTGCTCGCCTCGGCGCTGGCTGCCGTGGCGGCCGCGGTGGCGGCGCTGCCGGTGGCGATCCTGGCGGTGCGACACCGGGACTTCCCGCTGAGCCGGCCGATCGAGGTGCTGTCGTACACCGGGTATGCGCTACCGGGCATCGTGGTGGCGCTGGCGCTGGTGTTCGCCGGCATCAACTTCGGGCCGCTGTACCAGTCGCTCACGATGCTGGTGCTGGCGTACGTGCTGCTGTTCCTGCCGCAGGCGATGGGGGCGACTCGGGTGGCGCTGCTACAGGCGCGACCCTCGATGGAGGAGGCGGCGCGGGGGCTGGGGCGGCGGCCGTGGCAGGTGCTGGCGACGATCACGGTACCCCTGGCGAGCCGGGGGATGCTGGCGGGCGCGGCGCTAGTCTTCCTGACGACGATGAAGGAGCTACCCGCGACGGTGATCCTGCACCCGACCGGGTTCGAGACGCTGGCGATGCGGGTCTTCGATGCCTCACGCGAGGCATTCTTCGCGCGTGCCGCGTTCCCGGCGCTGCTGCTGATCGTGCTCTCCTCGCTGCCGCTGGCGCTGATGCAGTTGCCGCCCGGCACGCGCCTGCCGCTGTCGTGGCTCGCGCGGCTGTTGCCCGGCCAGGGCACGCCGCCGCGCGCCGCGGAACGGGCGGAGGAGGCGACGGATGCGGTCTGACGGCGTCGCCGTGCGCGCCGAGGGGTTGCGGATCGCCTTCGGGAGCACCGTGGCCGTTGAGGACCTGACGCTCGAGGTCGCGGAGGGCGACCTGGTGGCGCTGCTGGGGCCGTCGGGCTGCGGCAAGACGACGTCGTTGCGGTTGCTTGCGGGATTCGAACGGCCAGACTCGGGGCAGCTGTGGCTACACGACCAACAGGTGGCGAGCGACGGGCAATTCGTACCGCCGGAGCGGCGCGGCGTGGGCATGGTGTTCCAGGACTACGCGCTCTTCCCGCACATGAGCGTGGCGCAGAATGTGGCGTTCGGGCTGCGTCGCGGCGACGAGCGCGAGACGCGGGTCCGGGAGGCGTTGGTCCTCACGGGGCTGGCGGCCCTGGGCCGCCGCTCCGTGCATGAGCTGTCGGGTGGCGAGCAGCAACGGGTGGCGCTGGCCCGCGCGCTGGCGCCGCGGCCTCGATTGCTGCTGCTGGACGAGCCGTTCTCCAACCTGGACCTGGCGCTGCGCGCGAGGGTGCGCGCGGAGGTGCGCGACATCGTCAAGCGTGCCGGGACCACGGCGGTGCTGGTCACGCACGACCAGGAGGAGGCGTTGTCGATCGCCGACCGCGTCGGGTTCATGTGGGCGGGCGTGGTGGAGCAGTTCGGGACGCCCGACGAGGTGTACACGCACCCGGCCACGCTCCACTCGGCGGAGTTCATTGGCGACGCGAATGTGCTGCGGCTGCCGGCCCGGGAGGGGCGGGTGGAGACGCCGTTCGGCACGTTCGCTGCGCCGCTGGATGTCGACTCGGTGGCGGTCGTGTTGCGGCCGGAAGACCTGCAGGTGCTGCCGGGCGGGGTGGCCGGCGAGGTGACGCATCGGGAGTACTACGGGCACGACCAGGTGCTGGGGGTGCGGCTGCGCGACGGGACGACGGTGCGCGCGCGCGTCGGGCCGCACGAGCGGCTGGGCGCCGCCGGACCGATCTCCCTGGGGCTGCGGCGCGCGCCGCTGGTGTTCGGGACGGACGGGTAGCCCCCGGCCAGTACCATGTGGCCGTGACGACACCATCGCTTCCCACGCGCGAGACGGAGGTGGAAGAGCGCACCGAGGTCGAACCGGAGCGGCTCTACCACCTGGTCCTGCTGGACGACGACCAGCACAGCTACCAGTACGTCATCGAGATGCTCGCCTCGATCTTCGGCTACGGGTCGGAGAAGGCATGGACGCTGGCGCGCATCGTGGACACGGAGGGCCGCGCGATCCTGGAGACGGCGAGCCACGCGCAGTGCGAGCGCCACCAGTCCCAGATCCACGCCTACGGGGCGGACTCGCGCATCCCCACATCGGTGGGTTCGATGTCGGCGGTGATCGAGGAGGCGGGGACGCCGCCGCAGACCTGATGCGGCGTTGTAGAGTTGGCTGCGCGGTGGGGTGCGCCGAACGCCCGGGCGACCGTGCGCCCATCATGGTGAAGCGATGACCACAGCCAGCGCACTCGAGCGAGGTCGGGAGGCTTTCGGGCAGGACGCCTGGGCCGATAGCTGCGCGGAGCTGGAGGCGGCGGACCGCGAGGCGACGCTGGCGCTGGCGGACCTCGAGCGGCTCGCGGTCGCGATGTACCTCACCGGCCGCGACAAAGAAAGTGTCGCCGCCCTGCTGCGCGCGCACCAGGAAGCGCTTCGGCAGGGCGATCCCGTGCGGGCCGTCCGCAGCGCGTTCTGGCTGGGCTTCCAGCTCGTGAACTCGGGCGACATGGCGCAGGGCGGCGGCTGGTTGGGCCGTGCCCGGCGGCTGCTGGACGACCACCCTCAGGACTGCGCCGAAGCGGGCTATCTGCTGCTGCCGGAGGCCATCCAGCGCGTCGACGCCGACCCGGCAGGTGCGCTCGCTGCCTTCAGCGAGGCGGCGAGCATCGGCGACCGCTTCCGCGAACCTGACCTGATGGCCTTGGGGCGCCTCGGACGCGGCCGCGCGATGGTGCGGCTGGGCCGGGCGCGCGACGGCATGGCACAGCTGGACGAGGCGATGGTGGCGGTGACGGCGGGTGAGGTGTCGCCGATCGTCGTCGGGGTCGTCTACTGCGCGGTCATCGAGGTGTGCCACCTGGTGCTTGACCTGCGACGGGCGCAGGAGTGGACGGCCGCGTTGAGCCGCTGGTGCGAAGCACATCCTGACCTGGTGCCGTTTCGAGGGCAGTGCATGGTGTATCGCGCCGAGATCATGCAGCTGCGTGGCGCCTGGGAGGACGCGCTGAAAGAGGCGCAGCGGGCCTGGGAGCGTCTGTCGAAGCCGCCACCCAACCCCGGCGTGGGGCCCGCGTCCTACCAGCAAGGCGAGCTGTACCGGCTGCGCGGTGAGTTCGCAAAGGCCGAGACGGCGTACCGGCAGGCGAGTCAGTGGGGCCGCCAGCCGGAGCCGGGCATGGCGCTGCTGCGACTGGCGCAGGGTCGGGTGGAGGTGGCTGCCGCCTCGATTCGTCGCGCGATGGGCGAGACGCGCGAGCGGATCGACCGGTCGAAGCTGCTGGCCGCCCACGTGGAGGTGATGCTGGCCGCCGGCGACCTGCCGGCCGCGCGGCTGGCCGCCGACGAACTCTCGGCGGTCGCGGTCGAGCTGGACGCACCGCTGCTGCACGCCACGGCGGCGCAGGCGGAGGGTGCGGTGCGGCTGGCCGACGGCGACGCGCGGGCCGCGCTGGCGGCACTTCGACAGGCGGCGGCAGGCTGGAGCGACCTGGCAGTGCCGTACGAGGTGGCACGGACGCGGGTGCTCATCGGCCGGGCGTGCGGGGCGCTGGGCGATGCCGACACGGGGGAGATGGAGCTGGACGCGGCGAGAGGGGCGTTCCGGCGCCTGGGCGCCGCACCCGACCTAGCCGCGCTCGATGCGCCCTCTACTCACCCGGCGCGGGCGGGCACGGGCGGGCTGACTGCGCGCGAGGTGGAGGTGCTGCGCCTGGTGGCCGCCGGGAACACGAACCGCGCGATCGCCTCGGAGCTGGTGATCAGCGAGAAGACCGTGGCGCGCCACGTCAGCAACATCTTCGCGAAGCTGGACCTCAGTTCACGCTCGGCGGCGACGGCGTACGCGTACGAGCACGACCTGGTGTAGCGCGGGCCGGCCCGTGGGCATCGAGGCGGGATGATCCTCCACATCACCACGCGCGGCGAGTGGGAGGCGGCGGGGGCCGCAGGTGCGTACGTCGCGCCGTCCCTCGCCACCGAGGGCTTCATCCACTGCTCGACGCCCGAGCAGCTCGTCGCAACGGCAAACGCGTACTTCCGAGGCCCGGTCGACCTCGTGGTGCTGTGCATCGACGAGGAGCGCGTGACCGCTGAGGTGCGGTGGGAGGCCCCCACGCATTCGGGTGGCGAGCGCGCGGAACGGTTCCCGCACCCGTACGGCCCGCTGGACCTCGATGCGGTCGTCGACGTCCTCGATCTGCCGGTCGGTGAGGACGGGACCCTGGCGGCGCCCGCTGGCCTCGGGCGATTGATGGGCTGAGCCCTCACCCCTGCCCCCTCTCCCACGCGGTGGGAGAGGGGAGCAAGTCCCTCCTACATAGAAATACCCATGCCGCCGATCGCGGAAGTTGGGCCGATCGTCCGATGGCGGGGCGTTGACGCGGCCGTACGGTCTCGTGCATCGGCCCGGCGGCCCAATGACGATCCGCCCGCGCTACTCGGAGAGGAGAGCACGATGACCTCCACGCTACCGGCTACCGTGCAAGCAGAGGAGCAACGCCGCGTGCTGGCGCCGCTGGTGACAGCGTTCGCCAGCGACCCGGTCGTCAGGTGGGTGTTCCCGGATCCGGACGAGTACCTGAGGCACTTCCCGGAGTTCGCGTGGCACCTGGGTGGGGCCGCCTTCGACTGCGGGACCGCAGACCACGCGGAGGACTTCGCGGCATCCGCCCTGTGGCTCCCGCCAGGCATCCACTCAGACGAGGCGGCGCTGGTTGCCCTGTTCGAGCGAAGTGTCCCGGCCGACCGGCAGCCGGCGGTCTTCGAGGTGCTGGGGCAACTCGATGCAGACCACCCGGCCGATCCCTTCTGGTACCTCCCGCTGATCGGCGTCGACCCGCAGCTGCAGGGCCGGGGATACGGCTCGGCGTTGCTCGCGCGCGCCCTCGAACGCGTCGATGCGGAGCACCTCCCGGCGTACCTGGAGTCCTCAAACGAGCGGAACGTGCCGCTGTACGAGCGCCACGGGTTCGAGGTGGCCGGCCAGACCGAGGTGGCGGGGGCGCCCTCGCTGTGGCCGATGGTGCGCCAGGCGCGCTGAGGCGCCCAGCCGGCGGTGGCTATCGAGGAAACGACGAAACCAGTAGTTCAGGAGGTCGAGTGATGCAGAACGAACGCAAGCCAGAGCGGATGGAGACGGTGGTGATCGGGGGTGGGCAGGCAGGGTTGTCGGTGGGCTACCACCTCCAGCGCTGGGGGCTGCCCTTCGTGATCCTGGACGCGAACGAGCGGGTGGGGGACGCGTGGCGGAAGCGGTGGGACTCCCTGCGGCTGTTTACGCCGGCCCGGTTCGATGGCCTGGACGGGATGCGGAACCCGCTGCCAAAGCACTCGGCCCCGACGAAGGACGAGATGGGCGACTACCTGGAGTCGTACGCGAAGCACTTCGAGCTGCCGGTGCGCTCGGGTGTGCGGGTCGAGCGGCTCTCAAGGGAGGGCGACACGTACCTGGTGGAGGCGGGTGAGCAGAGCATCGAGGCCGACCGGGTGGTCGTCGCGATGTCGAGCTACCAGGAGCCCAAGCTGCCCGCATTCGCCTCGGAACTGGACGCGGGCATCGTGCAGATGCACGCCAGCGAGTACCGGAACCCCTCGCAGCTGCGAGAAGGCGGGGTGCTGGTGGTAGGGGCGGGCAACTCCGGCGCGGAGATCGCGATAGAACTGGTGCGCTCGCATCCGGTATGGATGTCGGGGCGCTCGACGGGCGCCCTCCCGTTCCGCCTCGATGGTTGGTTTGGGCGTCATTTCGGCGCGCGGTTGGTGGGCCGGGTCCTCTTCCACCGGGTGCTCACGGTGAAGACGCCGATCGGCCGCAAGATGCGCCCAAAGTTGATGTCGAAGGGGACTCCTTTGATCCGCGTGAAGCCGCGCGACCTGGCGGCGGCCGGCGTGCAGCGTGTGCCTCGGACCGAGGGCGTGCGCGACGGCAAGCCCGTGCTGGAGGACGGCCGTGTGCTCGATGTGACCAACGTGATCTGGTGCACCGGCTACCACCCGGGTTTCTCGTGGATCGACCTGCCGGTGCTGGGCGAGCGCGAGCCGATGCACGAGCTTGGCGTCGCTTCCGGAGAGCCGGGTCTGTACTTCGTGGGGCTGGAGTTCCTCTACTCGGTCTCGTCGGAGCAGATCCACGGCGTGGGACGCGACGCGAAGCGTATCGCGAAGGTGATCACGGAGCGCGCGGAGGCCGCCGAATCGGCACGGAAGCGCGCGCCGGCGGCAGCCGCCTCGGTAGGTGGCTAGCCGGCGGCGTCAGTTGGGGCGTCAGTCCGCGGCGTCGGTGACCGGGAGGGGGAGCGCCTCGCCGTTCAGGGAGTGGGCGACGAGGCGCTTCTCCTCGATGAGCAGGTGGCGAGGGGTGCCGGGGTTCGGCGAACCGTTGGTCTGGCCGAGCGTGCGGATCTCAGCGTGGATGCGGCCGGGGTCCAGCTCGAGCCAGCCGACGGTGCCCAGGCGCGTCTCCTTGTGATGCGGCAGCGTGGGGCTGCCGGAGTTGATGATGAGGACGTCGTCTCGGTACTCGAGGCGCTCCAGGTGGGTGTCGCCGGCGATGATGATGTCCACCTCGCGGCCCCCGAGGGAGCGGTCGATCATCTCGCGGACGGGGCGGTCCTCGGGCCGCAGGTCGTGCAGCATCGCGATGCGCCAGCCGGCAATCTCCAGGAACTGGATCGGGAGCATCCGCGGGTCCTCGAAGGCGTCGTTGTTGCCGGTCGAGACCACGACCTGTGCGTACTGCTCGCACCAGTCGAGAACGCTGGGGCGCACGACATCGCCACCGTGGAGGATGAGGTCCGCCCCTGCGAGGAAATCGCCCAGCTCGGGGCCGAGTTCGGCGGGGGTGCGGATCAGCGAGGGGAGGTGGGTGTCCGAGATCAGGGCGATGCGCATGGCGGAACGCTAGCGTCGCGCACGCCTCGGAGCAACTGGTGGCCGGGAGACTACTTCCGGCGAGCGAAGCCCCAGCCCCCGCCCATCGCGAGGCCGAGCGCGATACCGATACCGATGCCGGCCGCAATGTTGTCCATCGCGACACCGAGGGCGACACCGAGGGCGACGCCTACGCCAAGCCCGGCGCCGACGCCGGCCGCGTCGTTCGATCCGCCGTCGCCCTGTTCGTCGTCCGGACGGTTGCCCTGGTTGTCAGCCATCGGGGTGCTCCTCACGCGCCGGGCAGTGCTTAGTCCCAGAGGTCGATCTGCGGTAGTCCTGCAAGCCCCAGCGTCTCGTTCAGCTCGGCGGAGTGATGGATGTCGTGGCTGAAGACCCGCTGGATGACGGACCCACGCGTGTGCACCCAACCCGGGCCGTAGTCCTCTCGACGGATCACCTCCGCGAGCATGTCCAGGGTCCAGCGGTCCAGGCAGCCTTCGACGATGCGGAACGACGAGTCGAGCGCCTCGACAAGCGCACCGGCGCTCATTGGATGGTCCAGGTCGTCGTCGCCCGGGCAGTTGTGTGCGGCGTCGGTGAACGGCGTGGTCTCCGCGCCGGGCTCGCCGGCGAAGTCGCAGAGCCAGAACACTCGCTGGCATGCGGCGTGGCCGACGGTCGCCCAGAGGGGCCACCGCTCGGGTGTCGGGCGGATCGCCAGATGCTCATCGGTCATCGCCGCGACGACGTCGCGGAGGCGGCGGTTGTACTGGGGCCACATGCTGTAGGCCGGCCGGATGGTTGCGGAACTCATCGAGTCCACCGTACTCCCTACCCCTTGGGACCATGTGTATGGACTCGAACCGCCGGTGAAGACGGCTACTCGACCGCTTCGAGGGTGTAGTCGAAGGTGTAGCGGTGGCCTTCGGGGGTGATATCGATCTGCATCTCGCCGGCGATGCCCTCGAGGGCGCCGGTCCCCGAGTCGGGGACGACCGAGACGGTCAGGGATGGTGCGCCGCGCAGCAGGGTCCCGTTGTGCTGGAGGACGAAGCTGCCCGAGCGGCCTCCGAGGGTGCCGCTCACGCGCTCAATGGCCACATAGCCGGCGGAACCGGTGTCGCCGGCAATGGCGCTCAGCATCTCGACATCGCTCGCCCCCTGGAGGTCGCCGTGGAAGCGCTTCTCCAGCCGGGAGCGCGCGAGCGTGACGCCCTCGACGGTGTCGTAGGGCTGCGGATCGCCCGTCACCTCGAAATGACCTTCGGCTCGCTGAGGCATCGGCCCTACCTCCTCGGAGTGATCGTAGCACGCATGTTCCATCAACACGCGCGTCGTTGACGGGCTGCGTCCCGGAGTGCTACCGATCCGCCGCACCAGAACGGATGGGAGCACGACATGGCGAACCAGCGACGCGAGGCGGCGATCGTCGGAATCCACGAGTGGCCGAAGCGCGTGGACAAGGATGTGTCGTCGCTGCAGATCAAGGCGGCCTCGATCCACCGCGCGCTCGATGACGCGGGCTTGCAGTGGAGCGACGTGGACGCGCTCTACGACGCGAACGACGGCGAGGGCGGTGGGGGCCTCGGGCTCTCGGCGTACCTCAACATCCGCCCGACGGTGATCGACACGACCCAGGTGGGTGGCTCGTCGTATGAGTTCCAGGCGGCCCACGCGATGCGGGACATTGCGGCAGGGAAGGCGAACGTGGCCGTGCTGTCGTACGGCTCGAAGGCGGCGACGCAGCGCATCCCCATCGGGACCGGCGGGCGAGGCGGCGGCGGGTCGTGGCAGACAAACATGGAGGTGCCGTACGGCTCCACGCTGATCTCGAACTACGCCATGGTGGCGCATCGGCACATGCACGAGTACGGGACGACCTCCGAGCAGCTCGCGGAGATCTCGGTGGCGACGCGCCACCACGCGATGCGCAATCCGGAGGCCGTGCAGGCGATGAAGGACCTGCAGTTCCAGGGCGTGCAGGAGATCTCGGTTGCAGACGTGCTGGACTCGCGGATGATCGCGGACCCGCTGCACCTGCTGGAGTGCTGCATGGTGAGCGACGGCGGCGGGGCGCTGGTGATCACGTCGGCGGACGTGGCGCGCGGGACGAAGAAGCCGCCGGTCTGGCTCATCGGCAGCGGCGAGGCGACGAAGTACCGCACAAACGACGGTGACATCACCGTGAGCGCGGGCGCGCAGAGCGCGCCGATCGCCTTCGGACAGGCCGAGGTCACGCCGGCCGAGATCGACATCGCGATGATCTACGACTCGTTCACGATCACGGTGGCGGTGTGCCTGGAGGACCTCGGCTTCTGCAAGAAGGGCGAGGTGGGCGACTACGTGAGCGGCGGGCGGCTGCGCTTCGATGCGGAAGGCGGCCCGGCGCTGAACACGGACGGCGGCGGGCTGTCCTCGAACCACCCGGGCATGCGAGGGCTGTTCCTGCTGCTGGAGTCCGTGCGACAGCTGCGCGGCGAGTCCACCTCGCAGGTGCCGGACGCGAAGCTGGCGGTGGCGCACGGCAACGGCGGGCTGCTGGGCGGCTCGCACACCGGCGGGACCGTGATCCTCGCGGCCGAGTAGGGGGAGCCCCCACCCCAACCCTCCCCCGTAATGGGGGAGGGGGCGGAAGACCGTCAGAAGACGAGAACTCACTCCAACAGGACGACAGGACCGAGACGATGCCGAATCGACCGATGCCCGAGTTTCCCGAGCTGGACACGCAGCCATTCTGGGACGCCGCGAAGCGGCGAGAACTGGCCTACCAGACCTGCAGCGACTGCAATGAGGTGGTCTTCTATCCGCGGGCGCACTGCACGAAGTGCGGCTCGCTCGACACCACATGGCACACCTCGAGTGGCGCCGGGACGGTGTACACGTACTCCGTGGTGCGCCAGAACCGCAGCCCGCACTTCGCCGACCTCGGCGCGTACGCGGTCGCGTACGTCGACCTGGACGAGGGCTTCCGGATGCTGACGAACGTCGTGGGCGTCGACAACCCGACCACCGACGTGCAGGTGGGGATGCGTGTGCAGGTGGAGTTCGAGGACCAGGAGGGCGGCGAGTACCCGATCCCGGTGTTCCGGCCGGCGTAGTCCGGACGCAGTCGGCTGCGCCTCGATGCGGGCGCGTGCGGTACTGTCCGAGGCGTGACCGAGACCGTTGCGCCGCCCTGGACCGAGTTCGTACGCCTCGATGACGGGGCGCTGCTAGCGCAGTGCGAGACGGACCGCTTCCGCGCATCCGGACCGGGCGGCCAGAAGCGCAACAAGACGGACTCGGCCGTGCGGCTGCGCCACCGCCCCAGCGGACTGGCCGCCGAGGCGGTGGAGTCACGCTCGCAGCATGAGAACCGCGCGCGCGCCCTGCGCCGGCTGCGCATGACGCTGGCGCTGCGGCTGCGCGCGCCGCTGGACCTTGATGCTTACGCGCCGCCCGAGGAGCTGGCGGCGGCGGTGCGCGGCGGGCGGAACATCACGATGGGGCGGCGGGACGCGCGCTACCCGGCGACGGTGGCGGCGCTCTTCGACGTGCTGGAGGCGCGCGGGTGGCGGCTCTCGGATGCCGCGGGCGACCTCGGACTGACGACCGCGGCGGTGGCGCGGTTCCTGGTGGGTGACGAGCACGTGCTGCGCGCGGCGAACGCGCGGCGCGGGGCGCTGGGGTATCAGCCGCTGCGGAGGGAGTAGCCGTCCGCTGGGGTCAGGGCTTGCCGGGTAACGACCGCGCGCGTGCGATGCCCAGTTCGACCCAGCTGGCCAGCTCGTGCTGGCCTCGAAGGGCGTTCCCGTCGAGGACGACCCAGCCCCTCATCTCGCGCCCGCGCATCTCCATTGCGCGAGCACCTGCCGCGAGGATCGCATCCAACTGCTCCGGGTCGACCCGCACCATCAAGCCGCCTTGACCGATCGCCGCGACGGCCATGTTTCCGGCGACGAGGAACGCGAGCCCGCCGAACATCCGCTGCTCGCTCAGGTCGGGTTCGCCGGAGACGAGCTCGCGCACGCGAGCCGCAAGCTGCTCGTCGTAGCTCATCGGGCTACCGGTCCGCTGCCGCGCGAGCTTCCTGGAACGGCGCCCGATCGAACAGGAAGCGGCTCCGTGTGATCTTCCCGCCCTCGACGGTCACGCACTCGGCGCCGGGGGCGCTCGGCACCGGGGCGGTCTCGGTGTCGTACATGATCAGCGCCATCTCTTCGTCGCCGAACGCGGCGATCAGCTCCGCGCGTTGGAGCATCTGTACGAATGGCCCCATGAACTCGCGATACGCCTGCGCGCCTTCGATTCGTCCCGCCGGCGCGTCACAGACGATGTCGTCGGCGACATAGGTCATCGCTCGCTCGAGGTCCTTGCTGGTCCACGCCTCGTGGTAGGCGAGCGCGACCTGCAACGCCGTGCCTTGCTTCTCTGTCATGGCAGCTCCTTTGCTCTTTCGATCGGGTTCGTCACCCACGGGTCGGGCCCTGGATCCCGTCCATCGGCAACGGCGGCCAGGCGCGGCAGGTAGTGATCCCAGCCCCGGCTGTGGGATGCGGCCCCATCGCCTGGGAGGTCATGGTGTCGCAGGCGGAGCAGGGTGCCGGCGCCGTGGGGGATGAGCTCGAACTCGACGGTGCTGGAACCAGGCGGCACCGGGTTCCCGTCGTCCTCCCAGCCCCACGTGTAGACGAGACGTCGAGGAGGATCGATCTCGACGAACTCGCCGCGTGCGATGCTCCCCGGCAACACGGCGACCCGATAGGCGCCTCCGGGACGTAGGTCGAACGTGGCCGCCTCGCCCATCCAGCGCGTCGCCTCACCCGGGACGGTGAGGAGTTCCCACACCGTCTCCGGGCTTGCGGCGATCTCGATCTCCCGCTCGACGGCGACGCGGTCAGCCGGTGCGTCCACGGTCCTGGCGCTCCTTTCGCTCGGCCGCACGCCGCAGCGCATCGAGCCGCTCGTCCCAGAATCCCTCGAGAAACGACCTCAACTCGACGAGCCCCTCCGGCCGCGCTCGGTAGAGACGCCGCGTCCCCTCGCGGCGCTCGCTGACCAGACCCGCCTCCTTCAGAACACCGAGGTGCTGCGAGATCGCCGGCCGCGTCACGTCGAAATGTGCGGCGATCTCGCCGGCCGAGAGTTCGCCGTCCCGGACCAACGTAAGGATGCGCCTCCTTCGCGGCACCGCGATCGCCTTCAACGCTGCTTCCATGCCGCAATGATAAGCACATGCTTACGAAAGTGTCTACTAACTCTCGTCATGACCCATTCGGTCGTAACGGTACGTAGCTGGAGACTCCGTGGAGGGGCGCCCACGCACGCATCAGAACGACTATTACGTGTGCGTTAGGGTTGGCGTATAGTGGCGCGCATCCAGCCCCACTGCCCAGCGGAGCGCCCTGATGGCCACGCCGACCGCCACCCCCAGCCGGCTGCCCGGAGTGCCGAGGGCGCCACGCCGGAAGGTCTACTGGGGGTACTACATCGTCGCGGCGTCGCTGACGGCGCAGTTTGTCGCGGTGGGTGCCCAGACCTCGGTGGCGGGGGCGTTCCTGGTCCCGATGACAGAGGACCTGGGGTGGACGCGCGCCGACTTCGCGTACTCGCAGAGCATCGGGCGCTTCGTCATGGCGTTCGCGGGCTTCTTCGTGGGCGTCTATGTGGACCGCTACGGCGGGCGGCCGTTGATGGTGGTCGGGGCCACGATCCTGGCGGCCGCGATCTTCACGACGAGCTATGTCACGGAACTCTGGCAGTGGATCGCGCTGCGAGGCGTGGTGCTGGTCCTCGGTGCGGCGCTCGTCGGAAACCTGGTCGTCAACGTCACAATCTCGAAGTGGTTCGTGGAAAAGCGCGGCCGGGTGATCGGCGTGTCCTCCATGGGCGTGTCGCTGGCGGGCGCGGTGATGCCGCTGCTGGCCACCTGGTACATCGAGGAGTGGGGCTGGCGGGCGGCGTGGAAGGCGCTGGCGGTACTGGCGGTGCTGCTGCTGTACCCCGCCTCGACGCTGATGCGACGGTCGCCCGAGGACTACGGGCTGCACCCGGACGGCCGCAGCGACGAGGAGATGAGTCGTGGGGCCGGCGCGGCGGCCCAGCGCGACTTCGACAACTCGTTCACGCGGGCGGAAGCGCTACGCACGCGCTCGATGTACCTGATCATCCTGGCGTTCGGCTTCGGCGGCGTGGGCATCGGGACGATGCTGCTGCACACGATCCCCTTCGTGCAGGACGAGGGCTTCAGTGCAGGGACGGCCGCGCTGATGTCGACGACGATGTCGATCCCGGCGTTCGTCTCGAAGCCGATCTGGGGCTTCATGATGGACCGGTACGAGGCGAAGAGACTCGCCTCGGTGGGGTTCGCGCTGTCGGCGGCGGCCATGGTGATCATCGTGCTCTCGGCGAAGGCGAACTCGCTGCCGACGCTCACGGCCGGGTTCCTGTTGCTGGGCTGGGGCTTCGGCGGGCAGATCCCATTGCAGGAGACGATCTGGGCGACGTACTTCGGGCGGCGCTACCTGGGCGCGGTGCGTAGCGCGGCGTTGCCGTTCTCGCTGATCCTGGGGGCCGGGGGGCCGCTGGCAGTGGCCTTCTACTTCGACCGTGTCGGCAACTATGACGGCGCGTTCTTCATCGTGGGCGCGTGCTGGGCCATCGCCTCGCTGCTGGTGCTGCTGGTGAAGCGGCCGATCAAACGCGCCCCGGCGCCGGTGCTGGCGCCATCACCTCAAGCGCCCCAGGAGCACCCCGGCGCCACGTGGCCCTCCGTCACCGGCCCTGGAGCACCGCCCGAGCCGAACGGCGCCACGCCGGAGCCCAACGGTGCGACACCCGAGGGGGAGCGGGGCGAGGCCGAGCGGGACGCCGAGGACGGGCGGGAGCGCTAGGCCACCGGCGCCCGCGCGTCCTTCGACGGGCTCACGACGACGAGCGGGCCGGCGCTAAGTGAGGAACTCGCCGGGCGAGAGCATGCCGCTCTCGTGGAGGAGGCGTAAGCGCGCCCACTTCGCGTCGCTGTGGGCGACGCTGGACCAGCGCTCGAGTAGGTGCGCGAACTCGTCGCGGCTGGTGCGCGTGACCAAGCGACCGCGGATCTCCGTGAGCATCTCGCCGCGGTGGTTGGCGGAGAGGTCGCGGTACCACGGCAGGCGGCCGAGCACATCGGTGAGCGGCGGGAGTTCCAGTTCCATAGCTGGATCGTCGGCTCGCGGCGTCCCCCTCTTGAGGGCGAAGCGCGCTATGCGCTCCGGATCGTGGCCGTGAGTCCGTGCGACTCCAGGCGGCCCCGGTACAGCTCGGCGCGTTCGAGGGGGCACGTGATCACGTCGGCCTGTCCGTGATTGTGCGCGGCGAGCATGATCTCGGCCGCACGCTCCACCTCGAGTTCCGGCACGCTGGCCAGCAGCGCTTGTACCACGTGGTCCATCGAGTTGTGGTCGTCGTTATGGAGCACCAGGACGTAGGGCGGTAGCGTCTCGTGCAGCGGACGGGTCCGCTGCTGGGCCTCGACGCCGGGACCGGTGACCGCGCGCGTCATCCCAGTTTCCGGTGGTCCCAGGTGCGCACGCGGCGAGGGTGGACGCGGATGGTGACGCGTTTGTAGGCGGCTGGTGGCGGCTCGGGGATCGCGGCGGCCTCTGGTCTGGGCCGGCCGGCGTACTTCGCACCGACGAGCGCGAGCACGCGGGCGGTGCGCTGCGGGTCGCGGACGACCTCCGCCTCCGCATCGATGGAGGCGCCGCGCAGTTCGTTGTAGGCGTCGCCCGTTTCGAGCAGCACGGTGAGGCGCGGGTCGCGCTCGAGGTTCCGGACCTTCTGGGAGGTGCCATAGGTGGTGAAGGCGAGGACGCCTTCGTCGTCGACCTCGAACCACATGGGCACCAGGTGCGGGGTGCCGTCCGGGTTGATGGACGCGACCTGGAGGATGCGCGACTGCGCGAAGAGTTCGCGCTGCTCCGCCTCGGTCAACTGAATGCGGGCTCGGGCGTTGGTCATCGGTCCTCCCGGGACGTGTCGAGGGCATGATAGTGCCGCGGCGGTGGTCGCGGGCCGCCGAGGGCTGCAGTGCTGGTCGTGGGGGGCGGGGGCCGCAGGGTGCTACCCGGACACCTCGGCTCGCGCGGCGGCCGCGTCCCGACGCATACGGCGCCACGTGGTGATGAGCGTTCGCGCCCCGACGTAGAGCACCATGACGCCGAAGATGCGGCTGAGTTGCTCGCCGGGGATGAATCCGGCGAGGAAGGCGCCTCCGAGGGCGGCGAGCACGGCGAACGGCGTGACCCAGAGCGCGGCGTCGCGGTCGACGTAGCCGCCCTTCAGGTTGCGCTGGGTGGCGGAGATGGCCGTGGGGATGATGACCACGAGCGATACGCCCTGCGCGACGTGCTGGTCCGTGCCGAGCAGGAGCACCATCGCGGGCACATAGAGGGTGCCTCCGCCCACGCCGAGTAGCCCGGCGAACGAGCCGCCCGCGAGGCCGATGAGGAGCGCCGCGACCACTTCGCCCAAGGCGCCCTACCCAAACACCAGCAGGCGGAGCCCGACGACCACGAGGAAGACCGCGAAGGCGAGGCGCAGCTGCAGTTCGGGCAGCGCTCGCATGGCATGGGCGCCGATCTGCGCGCCGACGACCCCTCCGAAGGTGAGCGCGGCGGCGAGGGCCCAGTCCACCTCGTCGCGGAGGATGTACTGGGAGACGGCGGAGAGGGCAGCGAAGATCACGATGACGAGCGAGGTGGCGTGCGCTCGATGCTGCGGCATGCGCATCAGGCCCGTGAGCAGCGGCACCATGACGGTGCCCCCGCCGATCCCGGTGAGGCCCGAGGCGAAGCCGCCGACGAGGCCGGTCACCGCCGCCCGCATCCTGGACATGCGCGTCCCCTCGAGAGTGCGCGCGAGGCCCTGGGGGTGGAAACGCGGCGCAGCCAATGTGGTGCGGCGTGCAGTCTACTCGTTGTGGCGTGATGAGCACGTCGCGTTGGGGCAGGCCCGTATGATGCGCGCGCCGGGGACGGTGCCCGCGCGTGGCGCCGGCCGTAGCCTCGGGTGGAGGAGGCGCCGGGGCGACCCTGGTATGCCCCGACGCCTACTGAAATCGTCGGCGGGCGCGATGGCGTCTGTAGTAGGGCATCGCGAAACGAGGACGGGCGAAACGGACGAGGGGGGACTGTGGAGTACGGCGACTTCGAGGACCTGGTGGTCGAAGTGCGCGAGGGCATCGGGCATTTCCGCATCAACCGGGCCGAGCGGCTGAACGCGCTCCGCACCAGCACGTTCTGGGAGGTGGTGGAACTGGGCCGACGGTTGCAGCTGGATGACGACGTGCGCGTGGTGGTGTGTACGCACGAGGGGCGAGGGTTCAGCTCGGGCGCCGACCTGTCGGCGCGCAACCCGGCCGACCCGGACCGCGCGCCGGAGGCCACGCCGACCGACTCGATGGGCGTCGCCACCATCGGGATGGCCATGCCAGGCATCGACAAGCCAACGATCGCCTCGATCAACGGGGTGTGCGCGGGGGCCGGGTTCGCGTTCGCCACGTCGTTCGACATCCGCTTCCTGGGGCCGTCCGCGCGCTTCGTCACCGTGTTCGCGCGTCGTGCGCTGGGGCCGGACTGCGGGCTGACGTACTGGCTGCCTCGGCTGGTGGGGCCGGCGAAGGCGCTGGAGCTGCTCTACACGAGCCGCGAGGTCGAAGCGGAGGAGGCGTCCCGGATCGGCCTCGGGAATGCGCTCGTGGACGACCCGGACGCGGCGGCCTTCGACCTGGCGCGGACACTGGTGGAGGGGCCGCCGCTGTCTTACCTCTGGAGCAAGCGCGAGGTACACCACTCGTACACCAGCGACCTGCAACGCCAGATCGAGTTCGAGTGGATGGGCCAGTCGCAGTTGCGGCATTCCGAGGACGTGAAGGAGGGGCGCGCGGTCTTCCTGGAAAAGCGCCCGCCTCAGTTTATGGGGCGTTAGGCGGAGCCCCAACCCCAACTGACCGGGTACGGGGACGGCGGGATGCCGTCGGTAGTGGCTCGGCGATCGCTTAAGTTAGCCGGCGACTACCCGTCAAGGCGCTCCGCGCGCACGCCATCGAGGATGGCGCGGCGCTGGAGTTTGCCGTTGCGGGTGCGTGGCAACGCGTCTACGAAGCGGTACTGGTGCGGGCGCTTGTACTCGGCGAGATGGGCCGCGGCGTGGGCCTCGAGGGCGGCCGCATCGACCTCGGCGCCGTCGTGGGGGACGACGCAGGCCGTGACGAGCGTCTTCTGCGCCTCCAGTTCGAAGCCCACCACCGCGGCTTCAGCGACGGCGGGGTGGGATTCGAGTGCCGCCTCGATCTCCAGGGGTGAGAGACGGTAGCCGAAGGACTTGATGACGTCGTCGGCGCGGCCCTGGAACCAGACGTACCCGTCGACATCCATCGAGGCGAGGTCACCGCCGATGAACCAGTCGCCGCGGTAGACCTCGGACTCCTCGTCCGGGCGACGCCAGTAGCCGAGCATCAGTCCGGGGTCGCTGCGGTGCACGGCGAGCAGCCCAGTCTCGCCCGGCGGGAGCGGGTCGGTGGAGCCGCCCTCGACCGGCAGGATGGCGACGCGACGCCCCGGCTGCGGGCGGCCGGGCGAGCCGGGACGCACGGGCGTGGCGGGGCCGGACGAGATGTAGGTGCTCACCTCGGTCATACCGAGGCACTCGTACATCTCCGTGCCGGTACGCTCGCGCCACTCCTCGAGCAGTGCGGGGGAGAGGGGCTCGCCGGCACAGAGGACGTGACGCAGCGAGGAGAGGTCACGCGCCTCGGGTTCGCCGTACTTCAGCATCTGGCGGTACACGGTGGGTACGGCGATGAACACCGTCGTGCGCAGCCGCTCGATGAGCGGGGGCCAGCGTGCGGGGTCGCCCGCGCCGCCGGCCAGCACGGCGTGTGCGCCGGCGTTCCAGGGGTCGAGCAGGCCGACGACGAGCGTGTACGACCAGTTGAGGGCGCCGGCGTGCAGCGTCACGTCGTCGTGGCCGATGTCGTGCCAGCCCTCGCGCACCGGGGTGCGGCCGAGCAGCGCGCGGTGCGCGTGCAGCACGCCCTTCGGCTTCGAGGTGGTGCCGGACGTGTAGATGAGGAACGCGGGGTCCTCGGGATGCGTCTCGGGCAGCGGGCCGGGGCCGTCCAGCGCGTCGAGGTCCTCCGCGAACACCTCGATGCCGGCGTAGCCGGGGAGGCGCTGGTCTGGCGTGGTGACGACCGCTGCGGCCTCCGAGTCCTCGACGAGAAAGCGCGCCTCCTCCTCGGTGAGGGCGGTGGAGGCCGGGATGGGGACGAGGCCGGCGAGCGTGGCGCCGAAGAAGGCGAAGGCGTACTCCGGCGAGTGCGGCAGGCGCACGAGGACGCGGTCGCCCGGCTCCAGGCCGCGGGCGAGCAGGCCGCGCCCGATGCGCTCGACGCGCGCCCACAGCTCGCCGTAGGTCCACGCGCGGTCCTCGACGCCCGGCTCGACGAAGGTGAAGGCGGGGCGCGCGGCCGTGGCGGGGTCGACCGCCCAGCGCTCGATGCACGCCCGGGCGAGGTTGAGCGACGACGGCGCCTCGGTGCTTCGCATGTGCCGCAGTCTACCGCCGTGCGGCCCAGTGGCGAGCCGAGCGGTCTTTCACGCGTAGCCGGCCCGACGTACGCTGGCGGCTCATGATTCCGAGGGAGATGCGGCATGCACCGGGCACAGATCATCGGCGCGACGGGGTACGGCGGACTCGGGATCCTCGAGCTGTTGCTCGGGCACCCGGACTTCGAGGTGCGTTCGATCGTGGCGCGTGACGACGCCGGCAAGCGCATCTCCGACGTGTACCCGCACCTCACCGACCGCTGCGACCTGGTGGTGCAGGCTCCGGACGACTCGCAGGTGGGGGCCGACTGCGACATCGTCGTGTTCGCGACGCCGGACCGGGTGTCGCAGGGCTACGCGAGCGGGCTGGCGGATGCCGGCGTGCGGTTCATCGACTACTCGGGCGACTTCCGCTTCGCGAGCGCCGACGACTACGCGCGCTATGCCGAGCGTCACCCCTCGATCGGTGACGCGGCGCACGCGGCCGAGGGCCTGCTCGGGCGCGCGGTCTACGGGGTGTCCGAGTTGAACCACGAGCGCATCGCGAGCGCGCCCATCGTGGGGAACCCCGGCTGCTTCGCGGTGGGGATCATCCTGGGGCTCGCGCCGCTGTTCGCGGACGGGCTGGTGGCGGACGGCACGGTCGCCGTGGACGGCCTGACGGGCTCCTCCGGCGCCGGGAAGAAGCCGGCGCCGCTCCAGCACTTCTCCCACCTCAACGACAACGTGGTCCCGTATCGCGTGTTATCGCATCAGCACGTGGTGGAGGCGGAACAGACGCTGGGCCGCCTGGGGATGGCGTCCGGCGCGACGATCGACTTCGTGCCGCACCTCCTCGGCACCACGCGGGGCATCCTGAGCACGATGCACGCGACCCTCTCGCGGTCCGTGTCGCGCGAGGCGCTGGTGGACCGCTACCGGAACTTCTTCCGCGGCCAGCCGTTCGTGCGCGTCCTCGATGTGCCGCCGACGCTGAAGGGCACGCTGGGTTCGAACTACTGCGACATCTCGCTCACCGTGAGCCAGGACGGCAAGCGGGTGGTGGTGATGTCGTCGATCGACAATCTGATGAAGGGCCAGAGTGGCTCCGCGATGCAGAACATGAACCTGATGTTCGGCCTGGACGCCGCGGCGGGGCTGGAGCGCGGGCCGCTGTACCCATAGGCGGGGCGGCCGCCGCGCCGGGACTCATGCTCGGGCCGGAGCACCCGCTCGCCCTGAGCATGTCGAAGGGTCGCCCGCAGGGCGACGGGTGCGGGCGTTGGGAGTGAGCACCACGTGTCCGGTCAGAGCCGCGGCGCGCGTCCTTCGACTAGCTCAGGATGAACGGAGCGCGCGCCGCTCGCGCCTCTTTAAAGAACTGGGGCGGGGCTTTCTCGGCTCAGACCTCCTCGCCCAGCATCTCGACCTTTGGTGAGCGCCAGCGGGCGGCGTAGGCGACGATGCCGTAGGCGAGCAGCAGGAGCACGACGGGGGCGAGGGTGACGACGGCGCGCACACCGACAATGTCGGCGACGCTGCCGAGCAGCAGTAGCGGGGGGATCGCCATCCCGTCCTTCATGACGCCCAGCAGCGCGAAGACTCGGCCGTGGATGGCGTTGGGGACGTAGCGGCCGATGTAGGTCATGGTGGCGGCCGAGGCCAGTGTCACCCCCATACCCAGGGGCAGCGAGAGCAGTCCGGCCATCTCCACGTGTTCGTCGATGCCGGGGATGTCGACGAGCAACAGCCAGCCGAAGCGCTCGGTGATCGGGTCGACGAGGCCGAGCATCGCCATCGAGGCGGCCACCAGGCCGAAGCCCACCGTGGCCACCGTGCGCTCGCCGAACGCGGCGATCCCCCAGGGGGCGAGCGCCAGCGCGACCGCGAGGCCGACGGAGGCGGGGGCGAAGACGTAGAGGGCGTTTGCCGGGTCGACACCCAGCACCTCTCGGACGTACTGGGGCGCCAGCATCCCCAGCACTACGTTCACGGTGGCGGCCATCGCCGCGAGCATCAGCATCCAGAACGCAGCCGGCTCGTCGAGCAGCCACTCGAAGGCCTCGCGGGCCGAGGTGCGCGGACGCACGGCGCCGCGCGGACGCCTGGGGCCGTCGACGCCGGCCAGGTTGAGGACGCGCGTGGCGGAGAGGAGGAAGAGCAGCCCGGCGAGGATGGTGACGGGGTTCACGCCGAACGCGCGCACGATGAACGGCGCCAGCAGGGCCTTGCCCACGACCTCGCCGACGCTCGAAGCGAGCGAGAGGAATGAGTTCGCGGAGGCCAGTTCGGCATGGCTGGCCACGAGCGGGACCGTGGAGGCCTCGGAGGGTTGGGACACCTGGTGCAGGGCGCGCACCAGGAACAGGATCACCAGCAACGCGCGGAGGTCCGTGCCCAGCGCGCCGGGGATCAGGAAGCACAGCACCCCCATGGCGAGGTAGGCGCCGAAGAGCGCCACCCGCTTCGGCAGAGCGTCCGCGACCGAGCCTCCGAACAGGCCCAACAGCACGCCCGGCAGCAGCGAGGCCGTCCCGATCAGGGCGGCATCGAAGGCGCTCCCGCCACCGCGGGCGCTGGCGATCAGGGCGCCATAGAGGAGGAGCTGGATCGCGATGTCGCTCAGGAAGCGCGAGGCGAGCAAGGCCTGGAAGTTGACGTTCCAGGCCACGGAGCCCGGCGGGAGGCGGAACCAGAGGATGCGAAAGATGTGGTGCTGGCCTCGATCGATGACGCGGTCGAGCCTCCGCAGGCCGTGTCCCGCCGGCTCGTCGAATTGAGGAGGCAGCGCCATGCGGAGCATCGTATCCGACCCCCGGCCGTGCCGGCGGATGGACGCGCTGCGAACGCAACCGATGTGGCCCCGTTAGATCGGTTGCGACCCGAAGGCAGACCCTGGGGTGAGTGAGAGCGAGTATGAAGCACTTAGGTGTACTGCCGGCGGCATGGCTGGCTGCGTTAGCCGTGGCCACGGTGACCACGGTCGCCCCGGCCTCGGCAGCTGACACGACGGCGAAACCCGCCGCGGAAGCCATCGGTATCGAGGGTCCCGCCCTGCCGGTGACGCACCCCGCGTACGTCCGGTTGCAGGAGATCCTGGCGGACGACAGCCTGCCGGCGCCGGCGCGTCGGGTGCTCGAACGGGTGGTGGCGGAGGGCGAGCAGCGGGCGGCGCCGGGCTGGGCCTGCCGGCGCATCGCGGCCGCGGGCGAGACAGTGGACCAATCGCTGGTCCAACGCTGTCGCGAGCACTTTGGCGACGACGCGAACCCATGGCGCGTCTGCCGGCGCGTGGCCCAGGACCCGGCGGCGGTCCCGAGCGAGATCGTCCAGCGGTGCCGCGCGGCGCTCGCGGACCTGGCCGGCGAGCACCCCGGGCTGGCGTGCCGGTACCTGACAATTGACCCGGCGGCCTACGCCGAGGTGGCGGAGCGCTGCCGCGAGTACCTGGCGGAGCACGACGGCGCTATGGCCTGGGCGGTGTGCCGCCGGCTGCTCGCCTCGGAGAGCGCAGAGGTGTACCCGGACCTGCTCGAGCGCTGTCGAGCATCGACGGTAAACAGCGAGTCGCCACGGGTTCCGATGGCCTGTGATCGCATCGCAGCAACCGACAGAAACCTCGAACGATGCCGCGCGTGGGCGGCTGACGTCCGCCCGAGCGCGCAAGACGACCGTATGCGGGACGACCTCCGTAGTCAGCGGCGCGACAGGATCCTCCCGGACGTCGTGGACGATCTGGCCCGAGACAGCGACCATGTTAGCCGCGGGGACCGCTAGTCCCCCTGTCACCATGGCGGTGGGCGCCCTCCCGGGGGCGCCCACCCGTCCGCGCCTCCTGTCCAGGGGCGCCGGTGACGCGGCGAACGGACCGGGGGCCGGATCGTTGAAACGTGTGGAGGCGCAGGTAGGCGCACGGCGCGACGCGGGCCTCAATTCGAGACCCGCAGAGGCGCTGGCGGACGAGCAGGCGATGGTTGTCGCGCTCGTCGACCGCTCGAAGGCCGGTGATGCCGACGCCTTCGGAGCGCTCTATGACCGCTTCCAGCCGGAAATCGTCCGCTACCTGGCACATCGCGTGGGCGATGTGCACGCGGCGGAGGACCTGGCTCAACAGGTGTTCTTGAAGGCCTGGCAGGCCATCCCGCGCTACGAGCACCGTGGGGTCCCCTTCCGGGCGTGGCTTTATCGCATGGCGCACAACCAGATGGTCGACTACTTCCGCAGCCGGCGGCCCACGACGGGCCTCGACGGCGTCGACGTGCCTGAGGACGGCGAGGCGGAGGAGCGCGTGCTGATCCGCGAGGTCCACGAGCGCCTGGAACAGGCCTTGTTGCATCTCTCCGAGGACCACCGGCGGGTACTCGTGCTGCGCTTCCTGATGGAGAAGTCTGCCCGGGAGATCGGCGAGATCATGGGCCGCAAGGAGGTCACGGTGCGTGGCCTCCAGATGCGCGCCCTGCAGGCGTTGCGGCGTGAGATCGAGCTGATGGGGGGGCTGCCGTGAGCCGCCCGCGCCTGGAGGAGATCGTCGACCGCTGCATCGATGACCTGGCGGCGGGACGCCGGAGCGTCGAGCAGTGCTTGGAGACGTACCCGGAGCGCCGCGAGGAGCTGGCGCCACTGTTGAGTGCCGCGTCGGCCGTGGGCGCGCTCCCCCGCATGCCCGAGCGCGCGCCGGACCCCGGGCGCCGCGCGGCGTTCATGGCCGAGCTGGCGCGCACGCCGCAGGAGCAGCCACGAGGGCTCCACGTACCCGCCTTCGTCCGCTCGTTCCGCCTCGGTGGCGGGCTGCCGCGCCTGGCCGCCATGGCCGCGCCCGCCGCGGCGGTGGTGGTGCTCGCCTTCGTGCTGCTGGTGAGCAGCGGGGGCTCCACGGCGCACGCGGCCACGGTCACGATCTTCGATGGGTCGGTCCAGCGCGCGACGGACAACGGGCAATGGGAAACGGTCTCGGACGGCCAGGTGGTCCGCGAAGGGGACGTGCTGCGCACCTCCGATACGGGGCGTGCGCTGATGACCTTCGCGGACGGCTCCACGGCGGCGCTGGGGGCGCAGACCGAACTGACGCTGAGGGTCCTGCGTGTCGACGGTGAGCGCCGCGTGGCCATCGAACAGCTGCGCGGCGACCTGTGGGTCGACGTGGCCGGCACGGACGATGCCGACGGTGGCGTCGCCTACACGGTGCAGACGCCGGACGCATCCGTGACGGCGCGCGGGATTTTCGAGACGCGCGTGCAGGAAGGCGAGACCGAGGTGCGCACGGCCGCCGGTCACGTCGAGGTGCGCGCCGGCGAGGCGCGCGCGATGGTCGCGCCGGGCGAGTCGGTGCTGGTGACCGACCAGCGGCTGGTCGAGCACCCGGCGGCCCGCCGGCCGCTGGCGGAACTGCTGGTCAACGGCCCGTTCGTGGCGTCGCTTCTCGGGCCGGACGGAGCGGCGACGGGTGCGCGGCTGGACGGGGTGCTGTTCCACCAGTTGCCGGGGGTGACGACCTCCGACCCCGGGGACGGCCCTCAGCGGCTGGACGTGCATGAGCTGCCGCCGGGCGCTTACTCGCTGCTGCTGCGTCGCTTTGGCGAGGGCGGGGGGACGCTGGCGATCGCCTCCGGTGGCGCCGACGAGACCCTGTCGCTGGGCAGCGAGGAGGGGCTCGTGGTGCAGTTCCTCGTCGAGGGCGCCGGCACGAGCGCCCGCCTGGACCTGGTGCGCGTGGTCCGTGATGAGCCGGCCACCCCCGAGCGCATCGTGCAGAGCCCGCGTACGCGGGCGGCGGTCTCTCCGCGGGAGCGGCGCGCTGAACAGGACGCAGGTACGCCGGCGGGGACGCTGAGCGGGACGGGCGTCCCTTCGGGCACGGCGGGCGGAGGGCCGCCGACGCCGGAAGAGCTGGAGGCGGGCCTGCCTACGGGTACCGCGGGCCTGCCTACGGGTGCCGCCGGCACGCCGACTGGGACCGCGCCCCCGACGGCGACGGCTCCCGCCATCGAGGTCCCGCCGGTCACGGCTACCGCGACCATCCCGACTACGCCGACTACGCCGGTGGCCACCCCGACGCCGCAGCCGACGCCGGACGCCGTGGCGCGCTATCGGGAGCAGCTGCTGACCGCGATCGACGCAGCCGACCCGTCGGCGTACCGGCTACTGCTCGAAGAGGCGCTGATGAGCCCCACGCGGTTCTCGGTGGTGTTGGAAACGCTGGAGGGGTCGGCGGGGATGGTGATGCTGCGCAGCGCCATTGGCATGGACAGTGCGGCGGGCGGGAGCCTGGGCCGCCGGGTGGCGGCGGCGATCGAGACTCAGGCCGCGCCTGCCGAACGGGCGAGCCTGTTGCAGGCGCTGGGCATCGATGGACTGGCGGGGCCACCTCCCACAGCGACGCCCACGGCCACGCCGACCCCGACCGGCACGACCACCCCGACGGCTACCGCGACGCCCACGCCCACGCCGACGACCGACGGGACGCCCTAGCCCTCGGGCGCTCGAGGCCGCGGTCCGATCGCTCCCACAAGCGCGTGAGATCGCGTTATCCTTCTGTCATGTTCGCAACGATTGGCCACACCTTCGAACTCATGAAGATGAGCTGGCGAGTCCTGATGAAGGACCGCGAGTTGATCCTGTTCCCGATCATGTCGGGGATCGTGCTGATCGCGGCGATCGCCGCGTTCGCCGGCATCGGGGCCGCCACTGGTTCCCTCGAGCGGTTGGACGCGATGTCGAGCAGCGGCAGCACGGGTGCGGCCACCGAGGAGGCGCGTCCGGTTGACTACGTGCTGGGCGCCAGCCTGTACGTGGTGGCCTACTTCATCGTGATCTTCTTCAACGCGGCGCTGGTCTCGGCGGCGCTCGAGCGGCTGCGCGGCGGCAACCCGACAGTGGGCTCGGGGCTGCGCGCCGCGTCGTCGCACCTGCCACAGATCCTCGGCTGGGCGATCATCGCGGCGACGGTGGGGCTGATCTTGCAGGCGATCCGCGACCGCATGGACAACTTCCTGGGCCGCATGGTGATTGGCTTCCTGGGCGCGGCGTGGACCTACGCCACGTTCTTCGTGATCCCTGTGCTGGTCGCCGAGGGCATCGGACCGATCGGCGCGATCAAGCGCTCGGGCGGGCTCTTCCGAGAGACCTGGGGGCGTCAGTTCACGGCGTCGTTCGGGTTCGGGCTGGTGTACATCGTGGCGTTGCTGATCGCGTTCCTGCCGGCGGCCGCACTGTTCACCATCTCGCCGGTGGCCGGTCTGCTGGCGGGCACTGTCCTGTTCGCGCTCGCCATCGGCACCGTCCAGGCGCTGGAGGGCATCTTCAAGGCGGCCCTGTACGAGTTCTCGCTGGGCGAGCGGCCGCAGGGCTTCGACCGCGAGACGCTCTCCAGCGCGTACCGCGCGCTCTAGCACCCGGGCCGGCTCCCACCGCTCGCTAGCCTTCCGCACGCGCGGGGCGTCGAGGCGTCGCCGTACCTCGGACGCCCCCGCCGGCGATGAGCGCGCGGAACTGCCAGCGCCCGGCGCCGATCTCCCGGCCCTGGAACGCACGCAGCGCGAGGCCTCCGCCGATCACGGCAGCGCCGAGCAGCAGGGCCTGGTGCCACCACACCGGCCCGGTCGTCAGCAGGGTCGACGTGCCCGCGTAGTAGTAGGGGCTCAGGTACTTCATCCACTCGATCGGCTCGATCACGCCGGCCAGGGAACTGACCAGGTAGGAGACGATCACGACGACACCGAGCAAGGCCGCGGCCTGCCCTCGGGCGGGGGCGATCGCCGCGAGGAAGAGCCCCCATGCGCAGAAGAAGAGCACCAACGGCAAGGTAAGGAACTGCGCACGCACCGCATCGAGGACCCCGACCTCGCCTCGCAGGTCCACCAGGGGCACGCTCACGGCCCATCCCAGGGAGACGATCGCGGTGATGGCGAGCGCCGCGAGCGCCACGGCCGTGGCCTTCGACAGGAAGAGCCGCCCGCGCGAGACCGGCTGCGCGAGCAGAGTCTCCAGCGTGCCGCGGCCCTCCTCGCCGGCCAGCACGCCGGTGGAGGCGAAGACGGCGAAGACCAGGAACACAAGCGGCGCCCAGGAGAAGTACTCCACGCCCAGAAAGTTCGCCGGGGTAGAGAGGTCGCCCTCCGAGCCGAAGAACTGGAGGAACTCATCCGGGTAGTTGGCCGCGTCCAGCGTCTCCGAGAACTGCGGGTACACGAACACGATGGCCGCGGCGTAGGCCCCGAGCCCGACCCCGTACCAGAACACCTGCCAGCGCAGGTCGAGCAGCGTGTGACGGATCAGCGCCCCCATCACACCGGCTCCTTCGGCGCCCGCTTGTAGTACCGCATGAAGAGGTCCTCCAGCGTCGGTTCCGGCGCCTCCAGTTGGCTCACGGTGTACTGCGCCAGCCGCTTCACCAACGGGTCGACGCCGTCGCGCGCCTCGAAGGTCAGCGTCGCGCCGTCCGCGGAGAGGACGCGGACGCCGTCGAGGCCGGCGAAGGCGCCGGCGGGCGGCGGCGCCGCGAAGGTCACCTCGAGCAGCCGAGGGGCCAGACGCCGCTGCTCGGCGAGGTCGAGTACGTCCACGATCTCGCCCGCGCGCAGGATGGCCACGCGGTCGCAGATCTGCTCGACTTCCGAGAGCAGGTGCGACGAGAAGAACACCGTCCGTCCCTCGGCGGCGACCTCACCCACAATGTGCTCGACCTCCTCCTGCATCAGCGGGTCGAGGGCGGTGGTCGGCTCGTCGAGGACGACGACATCCGGGCGGGCCATGAGCGCCTGGACCAGGCCGACCTTCTGGCGGTTGCCTCGTGACAGCTCCCGCACCGGGCGCTCCGCGCTCAGCTGGAACCGCTCGATGAGCGCGTCGCGGTAGGCGCGGTCGACGCGGCCGCGAACCTGCTCGGTGAACTGGAAGTAGTCGAGCGCCGTCATGCGGCCGTAGAACTGGGGGTCGCCCGGCAGGTAGCCCATGGACGCGCGGGCCTCGACGGGCTGGCGTTGCGCGTCGAGCCCGTGGACCAGCGCTCGCCCGGCCGTGGGGCGGATGAGGTCCAGCAGGATGCGGATGGCGGTTGTCTTGCCGGCCCCGTTTGGCCCGAGAAAGCCGAACACCTCGCCGGCGTGCACCTCCAGGTCGATGCCCTTCAGGGCGAGGACCGAGCCGTAGTCCTTCACCAGCCCTTCGAACTGGATCGCCGGGAGGGTCACCTCGCGCGGCCCTCCGCGGCGGACTGGTCGAGGGTGGCGAGCGCCGCCGCCAGTCCCGCGGCGTGTTGATGTTGAGGAACGAGCGGCCGTTGGGGTCGAAGGCGCCCCACTCCTCGGCCGGCACGCGCAGGCAGCCGAGGTCGTCGGCTACGGTCATGACGGCGCGGTCGCCGGCCTGGAGGTGCGCGCGGACCACCGGCAAAGCGTCGCGGGCGAAGGCAGAGCACAGCGTCTGGCTACGGCCACCGGCGACGGGCAGCACCCATCGATGCTCGGCGGAGACGCGCGAGGCGAGGTAGCGGAGCAGCGCGGGCTCCAGAAAGGGCATGTCCACGCCTACGACAAGAGCGACCGGCGCGGCGGTCACCTCGAGGCCGGTGGCGATGCCTGCCAGGGGACCCTCGCCCTCGACGGGGTCGGTGGCGTAGCGAAGCGGGACGCCAGCGCGCACCTCGGGCGCCGGCCGGCCGGGGGCGATCACAACGACGACCTCGCCGGCCACGGTGGCGACGATGTCCACAGTGCGCTGGAGCAACGACTGGCCGTCGAACACCAGGGACGCCTTGTCCTGCCCCATGCGCGAGGAGCGGCCGCCGGCCAACACGATCGCCGAGATGGCGGCTGGTGGCGTCATGCGCTGTCGCCTCCCCACCCCTCGATGATAGGTCTTGCACCGAAGGCGCGTCGCCGGGACGGGTACGATGGAGGGAGGGAAGGATGAGGCGATGCCGGAACTGACGGAGTTTCGAGAGGCGAAGGACCACTACTTCGCGCACGACGTCGACTCGCCTCTGACCGCCGCGCAGCAGCGCGGCTTCACGGGGCTCACGTACTACGAGGAGGCGCCAGCCCTCGCGTTCGCGGTGACACCCAACGAGTACGACGATCCGGACCGGGTGGAAATGGTGACCAGCACCGGGGAGACCGCGAGCTACGAACGCTGGGCCCGACTGACGTTCGAGGTGGGCGGTGCGCAGGCGGCCCTGACCGTATACCGCGCGCCCGACGGCGACCTGTTCTTGCCGTTCCGCGACGCGACATCGGGCGAGGAGACGTACGGCGCCGGCCGCTACCTGGAGGTGGAGGACCTGGGCGACGGCCGGCTGTTGCTGGACTTCAACTACGCCTACAACCCGTTCTGTGCCTACAACGAGGCGTTCTCCTGCCCGATCCCGCCGCCGGAGAACCGCCTGGCCGTGGCGATCCGGGCCGGGGAGCGCGGCTTTGCCTCCGACAACTGACGCCACGCGTCCCACGCTACCGGCGTCCGGCTACCCGGTGGACATGGGGTAGGTCGTGCCGCGGCGACGGCGGTCACCGCGCGCGCCATCCTCGCCGGCTGAGGGGCGGCCGATGACGCTGGACGAGTACCGTGAGACAAACCGCCTGAACTGGGACAGCCGGGTCCCGGTCCACGTCGCCTCGCGTGCGTACGACTGGGAGGGCTTCGTCGCCGGCGGCTCCTCGCTGGACCCGGTGGAGGTCGAGGAGCTGGGCGACGTCAGCGGGAAGCGGCTGCTCCACCTGCAGTGTCATTTCGGGCGCGACACGCTCTCCTGGGCGCGCCTCGGCGCCACGGTCACCGGCATCGACTTCTCGCCCGCGGCGATCGAGGCGGCGCGACGGCTCAGCGCGGAGAGCGGGGTGCCCGGGCGGTTCGTCGAGGCGGAACTCTACGACTCCCCAAACATCCTCGATGAGCGGTTCGACATCGTTTACACGGGCATCGGGGCGCTGTGCTGGCTGCCGGACATCCGCGGCTGGGCGGAGGTGGTGGCGCGGTTCCTCGAGCCGGGCGGGCGCCTCTACCTCCGGGAGGGACACCCAGGTCTGTGGGCGCTGGACGACGAGCGCGACGACCGGCTGCTGGTTACCCGCTACCCGTACTTCGAAACGCCGGAACCGCAGCGGTGGGTGACGCCCAATACCTACACGGACGGGCCGGAGTTGGAGCATCCCACGACATACGAGTGGAACCACGGCCTGGGCGAGATCGTGACGGCGCTGATCGATGCCGGGTTACGCCTCGAGTTCCTGCACGAGCACCGGTTCGTGGACTGGCAGGCGCTGCCGTGGATGGTGCGGGCGGACCCGGGGCGGTACCGGCTGCCCGAGGGCGACGAGCGACTGCCGCTGATGTACTCGCTACGGGCGGTGAAGGAGGGGTAGCGCGTCCTACGGTCGTGAAGGATGGATCGCGGGGATCGCGTGTTCCTCAAGGAGGGAGGCGATCTCGTCGGCCCGGGGCAAGCCGGTGACGTCGACTCCGTTACTGACGTAGAGCAACTCCACGCCCGTCACGGATCCGTCATCAGCAACGTCCAGGATGCGCCGCTCGTCCAACTCGCAAGCACCGGCGCGGGGCTTCGCGGAGAGGCGGACGTACACCGCGTCTACCGCAACGTCGTGAGTGAGTTCCATCAGTCGATCACCGTGACGACCACCCACGGATCCCGCCTCTCGTCGACGACTACTTGAATCAACCGCCCGTCGTCCAACCTGGCCACATAGCGTCGATTCCCCCGACCGTCGGTGCACTGGCTGTGGTGCTACTCGATGCAGTAGATCACATCCTGCTCCGTGAAGTCGCGCTCCCGCAGGCGGCCTCGCGCATGGCGGCTGTATTCGAGACGCATCGCGAGACCATACAGAATGAATGGCAGGTGGCGCCTCTGTCGCCTTCCCCGAGGCGGGGGTAAGGTCGGAGCGGTCCCCGCTACTTCGAAGGAATCCAAGCTTGAACCTCTACCATCTGCCTCCGGGGCCACAGGCGCCGAAGGTCGTGAACGCGATCGTCGAGATCCCTCGTGGCGAGTCCAACAAGTACGAGTACGACCCCGAGATCGGGCTGTTCCGGCTCGACCGGGTGCTCTACTCGGCCGTGCACTACCCCGCAGCGTACGGTTTCGTCCCCGGCACGCTGGCCGATGACGGCGACGCCGTGGACATTTTCGTGCTGACCACTGGCCCGACGTTCACCGGCGCGCTGATTGAGGCGCGCCCGGTGGGGATGCTGCGCATGCGCGACGAGGCAGGTGAGGACGAGAAGGTGCTGTCCGTCGCCACGGCGGACCCGCGCTTCACGCAGGTGTGCGAGCTGGAACACATCGCGCCGCATTTCCTGCGAGAGGTGGAGCACTTCTTCCGTATCTACAAGGAACTCGAGGGCAAACCCGTCGAGACCTTCGGGTGGAAGGAGCGCGCGGAGACCGAGTCGATGATCGAGCGCTCCATCCTGGCGCGGGCCGAGGCAGGCGACACCGCGCACTAGGGCCGGCCGCACTGCCCGCACTCCCGTGCGGCGTGGTGTGACTGCGAGTACGCTACCCCTCGCGCCTCGGGGGATGCCGTGCTCGTGTACGCGTTGGTCCTGCTCGCCCTGCTGCTGCTCTCCGCCTTCTTCTCCAGCGCCGAAACCGCGTTCCTGTCGATGCAGCGGATCCAGTTGGAGCACCGCGTACGCGCAGGCGTGCCCGGGGCGGCGGCCATCGTGCGGCTGCTGGACCGGCCACATCGGCTGCTCTCGGCGGTCCGGTTGGGGAGACAGCTGACGAACGCGGGAGTAGCGGTGACCGGCGCCGTGATCGCGCTGGCGCTGCTGCCGCGGGGCTGGGGCGCCCTGGGTGCGACCGTGGTCGTGACCATGTTGCTCGTGCTGTTCGGCGAGGTCGTACCGAAGGCGATCGCGCTCGGCCACTCGTTCGCCATCGGGCGGCTGTGGGCGATCCCGATGGCGGTGTGGACGCGGATCACCTGGCCGGTGACCTTCGCGCTGGACGGTCTGACGCGACTGCTGCTGCGGGTCTTCGGCAATCCGGAGGCGATCTCACCGGTCACGCTGGATGTCGCGGAGTTGCGGACGGCGATCCGCCTGGGCGTGGAGAGCGGGGCGATCGAGGTGAACGCCTCGAACCGGCTGATCGGCGCGATCACTCTCCAGCAGCGCCAGGTACAGGAGATCATGACGCCGCGCACGGAGATGGTGCTGGCGGGTGTCGGGGAGCCGCTGCGCGACGTAGCCGCGCGCCTGGCGCAATACGGATTCCAGCGGATGCCGGTGTACGAGGGCTCGCCTGACGAGATCGTCGGGTACGTACACGTCGGCGACGTGAACGTCTCGCACCTCGGCGGCATCGAGCAGCGGTCGGTGCGCGACATCATGCGGCCAGCAGTGTTCGAGTCGGAGCACTCGCCGATCGCGCGTGTGCTGGCGGTGATGCAGGAGCGGGCGTCCTACCTCGTGCTGCTGGTGGACGAGTTCGGGACGACCTCCGGGCTCGTCACGCTGGAAGACATCATGGAAGAGGTAGTGGGCACGCTGCGGAGCGAGAGCATGGAGGGCGGCGCGGAGGCGGTCAGCGGGAAGCGGGCCGCGCGTGACGGCCGACGGCTGGAGGTGGAGGGGAGCCGGCTGCTGGTGGACCTCTCCCTCGAGCTGGACGTGGATGTCACACAGGTGGACGCGAACACTGTGGCCGGGCTCGTGCTCTACTACACGAGGCGGTTTCCAGAGCCGGGCGAGTCGGTGGACCACAAGGGGTGCCGCTTCACGGTGCTGGAGGCAGACGAGCGCCGCGTGCGACGGGTCGCTGTCGAGCGGCTGGGCCACGACGGAATGCGCGCGGACACGCGCTGAGTCCGATGCCCGCCGCGACGCGCCATGGGGGGGCGGAATGACGATCGACGCCGTGATCTTTGACTGGGGCGGGACACTCACGCCTTTCGCCAACATCGACCTGGAGGACATGTGGCGGCTGGCGGCGCGCCACCTGGCGGAGCGCCACGAGGGCGGCGACGAGGAGCAGCTGACGCGGCAGTTGATGGATGTGGAGCGCGCGTTCTGGGACCGCACCGCCGCCGACGCCATCTCGGGTTCCCTGGGCGACCTGCTGACCGAGGCGACCGACGTGCTGGGCTGCGACGTGACGAGCGCGGTCATCGAGGAGGCGGCGACGCAGTACCTCGATGGGTGGACGCCGCACATCACGCACGACCCTGAGGCCGTGGAGACGATCATCGCGCTGCGCGAACGGGGGCTGCGCATCGGGTTGCTGTCGAACACCCACTGGCCGCGCACGTTCCACGAGCGATTCCTGGAGCGCGACGGGCTCGCATCGCTGATCGACCAGCGGCTGTACACGAGCGAGATGACCCACATGAAGCCGCATCCGGAGGCGTTCCGGGCGGCCCTCGAAGCGATGGGCGTCGGTGATGCCTCGCGGGCGGTGTTCGTCGGGGACCGGCCGTTCGACGACATCCATGGCGCGAAGGCGGCCGGGATGCGCGCGGTGCTGCGCCCGAACGGTGACGTGCCCGCCTACGATGTCCAGCCGGACGCGGAGATCGAGCGGCTGCCGGAGTTGCTCGCCCTCGTGGAGCACTGGGAGCGCCGGGGCTGAGCGCCGCGAGCGCGCGGAGGGACCGAACGATGACGATGACCGACGCGCCCACGGGCACCGACCTGCTGGTGAGCACGGAGTGGCTGGCGTCCCAGCTGGGCCGCATCGAGGCCGGGGAGATGGTGCTAGTCGACGCGGGCGAGGCCGTGGCCTACCGGCGTGCACACATCCCAGGCGCCGTGGGGGTGCCTCACCCGTACCTCAAGGCCGCCGGGAGCCCGCTGGTGATGCCGGCCGAGGAGTTCGAGGCGCTGGCGCGGTCCTGGGGCGTGTCGGACGACACGCCGGTGGTGATCTGCGACGACAACGCGTCGCTCCACGCCGCGCGCGTGTGGTGGGTGTTCCGGCGCTACGGCCACCGCAACGTGCGCGTGGTGGACGGGGGCTTCAACGCGTGGCTGGACGAAGGCCGCGCGCTCACCTCGCAGGCGCCGCGGCCGGCGCCCGGCTCGTTTGCGGCGCGCGACGCGGCCTCGTGCGTGGTGCTGGCCGACGACCTGAAGCGCGAGGTGGAGTCGGGCTCGGCCGGAGCGATCTGGGACACGCGCTCACCCGAGGAGTGGACGGAGCGGACGAGTTCGCGCCGGAACAAGCGCGCCGGGCACGTGCCGGGCGCTCAGCACCTGGAGTGGCGCGAGTTGATGCAGGGCCCGCCCGCACGCCGCTTCCGCCCGCTGGAGGAGGTCCGCTCGATGCTGGAGGCGCGAGGGATCGACCCGGCGGCGCAGACGGTGACGTACTGCCAGGGCGGCATCCGCGCGGCCTTCGCAGCGTTCGTGCTCGCGCTCCTGGGCAACGACTCGGCGCGTGTCTACGACGGCTCGATGGCGGAGTGGGCGAACCGCGAGGACACCCCGCTGGCGCCGGCCGAGGTCTGATCGCCGGGGAGACCCCTCTAGCCTGTCGAAAATCTGACGATGGTAGCGGTAGCGCTCACCTTCGAGCGCGCGGTGCACAGGGAGGTGCGCCAGTGCCGCCATGGCCAGCCATCGTAATCGGGGCCGCGACCCTGCTCGTCGGGCTGGGTACGTGGGACCTCGTGCAGACACGCCACTCGATCCGACGGGTCTACCCGCTGGTGGGGCGGCTGCGCTATCTCGTCGAGAAAATCGGGCCTGAGCTTCGCCAGTACATCGTGACCAACGACCTGGAAGAGCGTCCGTTCAATCGGGCCCAGCGATCGTCGGTCTACCAGACGGCCAAAGGTGTCAACAGCGCCGTAGGCTTCGGTACGCAGCACGACGTGGGGCGGCCGGGGTCGTTCCACCTCCTCCCCTCGGCCTTCCCCACGCTCACGGAGGAGGCGCCGACGCCGGGCGACGCCCACGTGATGGGCCGGCGCCGGCCCCGCCCTTCGAGATACGGTCGCGCATCAACATCGCACCGATGTCGTTCGGGGCGCTGTCAGGGAACGCCGTGCGGGCGCTCTCGGGCGGCGCGGCGGACGCGGGATGCGCCATCAACAGCGGCGAGGGCGGGCTGTCGCCACACCACCTGTCGGGCGGAGGCGACGTGATCTTTCAGGTCGGACCGGCCAAGTACGGTGTGCGGACGCCCCTCGGTGCGACGGACTGGGGGCGGCTGCGCGTGCTCGCCTCTGCACCCCAGGTGCGCGCCATCGAGATCAAACTGGGCCAGGGGGCGAAGCCCGGCAAGGGTGGGATCCTGCCCGGAGTGAAGGTGACGCCCGAGATCGCGGCGATCCGCGGGATCGAGGCCGGGGAGCCCTCGCACTCACCGAACCGCTGGAGCGAGTTCCGGACCATGCCGGAGCTGATCGACTTCATCGAGCGGGTGAAGGACGCCGTACCGATCCCGGTGGGCGTGAAGGTGGTGGTGGGCGACCCGCGCTTCCTCGACGAACTCGCCCGCGAGCGGGCAGCCACGGGACGCGGGCCAGACTATGTCTCCGTGGACGGTGCGGAGGGTGGGACGGGCGCCGCTCCGCTGTCGCTGACCGACCACATGGGCGTGCCGCTGCACGACGCGGTGGTGGCGGTGGACGACGCGTACCGCAGGCACGGCGTGCGCGAGGACCTGACGGTGATCGCAGCGGGACGGGCGATCCCCGGCGCTGAGGCGGCTTACGCGATGGCGCTGGGGGCGGACCTGGTGAACATCGGGCGGCGGATGCGCGTGAACGAGTTGTACCCGTACCCACCGCTCGCCCGGCAGGCGGCCACGCCAGACGTGCTGGAGGGCATCGCCCTCGCCTCACAGCCCGCGCCCCGCCGCCTACCCTCCGCCCGCGACCATCGATGCTTCGACGGCGGCGCTCATGGCGCGACGGCGGCGGTTGGCGCCGCGAGCGACGATGCTCATGGCGACCAGTTCGGCCAGGGCGACGCCCGCCAGCGCGTAGAAGACGGCCGGCGTGCCCCACGCCTCCGCAATCGCGCCGGCGAAGCCGGCCGCGAACGAGCCGAGGCCGAACGTGAGGAAGAAGTTGATGCCGAAGGCGCGGCCGACGGCATTCGCGGGTGAGTAGTCCGTGATCAGACCGTTGAAGATCGGCTGCTGCGCCCAGTTCGACATCACGAAGACCGCGCTCGCCAGCAGCAGCAGGACGCCCGTCGTTGCGCCCATCAACACTAGGAAGGGCGCGGCGACGACGAGGAACGGGAGGGGCGCCCATTCCACCGGAATGCGGTCGGACAGCGTCCCTCCGGCGCTCTGACCGAACACGGCCGCCAGCAGCACGACGGCCGCAGCGCCGCCCGCGACCGCCTCGGCGTCCCACCCGAAGAGCGACAGGCCGAGGTGCTCCTCGAGGTGGAGCGTGAGGAACGTGAGCGAGCCTCGGTAGATGAATCCCTGGCCGATGGCGGCGACGAAGATCAGCACGAGCGGCCACATCATCCAGCGACGTTCCGCAGGAGGCGCGGTGCGTGGCGCCTTGCGCGTGGTGGCCTTGAATGCGCGGGCGCGGGCGGCCACCGCCTCCGCGGCCTCGGAGCGGCTGGGGGCGATGCGCATGATCAGCACGCCGGTGGCCGCCGCGGCGATGGCGAACACGACGTAGGCGATGCGCCAGTCGAAGGCGAAGGCGATCACGGTCGCGGCCGCCGGGGCGATCGAGACGCCGGCGTTGCCCGCGATGCCGTGCGCGGCCAGCGCCACGCCTCGACGCTCCGCCACGGTGGCGACCATCGCCGTGCCGGCGGGGTGGTAGAGGCCAATGCCACAGCCGAGCAGCGCGAGCGCGACTGAGAGCAGAAGGAGGTTGGGCGAGACGGCGACGAACAGTGCGAAGACGGCCGCGGACCACATCGCGGTGACCATGACCGCGCGCGGTCCCCAGCGGTCGACGAGCCAGCCGGAGGGCAGCGCGAAGACACCGAATGTGAGCGTGCCGGCGGTGGCGACAGCGCCCAGGGCCGCCTCGCGGACGCCGAACTCGAATCCGATGCGGATGAGCAGCGCGGCGAACGTCAACTCGAGGGTGTGGGTCATCGCGTGGGCGAGCGACGCGGAGACGATGACCCGCCGCTCCATGCCCGCGACAGGTCCCGTCACGGCCGCCTCGACTGCCACGCCTACGCCCCCGTCACGCGCCCGTCATGTGCCGGTCTGTCGAGGCATCGTAACGCACGTGTTCCGCAGCGTCCGTCTGGCCTCACCGGCGCTGGGATCAGGTGCGCGTGGAGCGCAGGTAGCGCACAACCAGCGTCACGACGAGCGCGACGGTGGCGAGGTTGGCCGCGGAGCGCAGCCACCGCACGCCCTCGAATTGGGACAGCGAGACCGCTGCGGTCACGAACGTGGCGGCGACGAGCGTGGTGACCAGCGGGTAGCGCTCGATGACGCCGGAGATCGCGCCCCAGGCGGATCCTCGCTCCGCGCGCGCCTCGATGAAGGCGCGGGCCACGAGTGCGAACCCGAGCGGGACCAGCGCCAGCAGCGCTGCGAGGTGTGCGAGCACGAAGGGGACGCGCCACGCCTCGGCGCCGCCGGCGAGCATGCCGGCCGTCGCGCCGAGCGCCGCGACGGCGGCCAGTCCGCAGGCGCGGAACCAGCGGTCGGCGATCTGAACGGGGCGGGCAAGGGTGCGCGGCCGGGCGAGGGTAGCCATGGGCGCAGTGTAGGGCGGGTGGTCGATCCTGGCAGCAACGCGTGCCGCGCATTTCCCCCGATTCGCGTGACGCTCTCCCGCGGCCCTCGCGACTCCCGGGAGCCCTCTCCCCCGGCCCCTCCCCCGATTCCCGGGGGAGGGGAGCAGGAGGAAGGAAGAGGGAAGTCGAGCCTCAGCGGGCGGCGCCGGAGAGTAGCGACGCGCTCGATGTCTCGTGGTTGAGCAGCCAGCGCTTGCGGTCCAGGCCGCCGCCGTAGCCGGTGAGGGCGCCACTGGCGCCGATCACGCGGTGGCATGGGACAACGATGGAGATCGGGTTCTGACCGTTGGCGGCGCCCACCGCACGCGACGCCGAGGGGCGCCCGACCGCCCTGGCGATGGCGCCGTACGAGGTGGTAGCACCCGGCGGGATCTCGCGGAGGGCAAGCCAGACGCGCAGCTGGAACTCGCTGCCGCGCGGGGCGAGCGGGAGGTCGAAACGGTCTCGGGCACCGGCGAAGTACTCGCGGAGCTGGCGCGTCGCCTCGGAAGCGGGCTCCGGGTCGTGGACGGCCGGGTCGCCGGCCTCACGTTCGAGGCGAGCGATGCACCAGTCGAGGCCGCGCCCGTCGTCGAGGAAGTCGATGCGGTGGATGCCTTCGGCGGACCCGCCGACGAAGAGGTCGCCAATGGGCGTTCGCAGGACGTCGTAGTGGGCCATCGTCACTCCGGTGTCGGGGAGCGAGCATCGGGGAGACGCCCACGGAACGCCCTCGCGGCGTCGCGACACATCGATGGTACCGCGCTTCGTCTTGCTCGGTGCGGCCGTTTGACAGGGTCGTGGGAGCGGCGGATGCTGCCGCCCATGGCGGACGAGGGGTTCCTGGTCGTCCACGCGGACGCCGTCGACGAGGCGGCGTTCATGATCGAGCGCCAGATCATCGAGGCTGCCGGCGGCGTGCTCCGGCTGTCGCGCTCGGCGACCGAGGACGAGCGCATCACGGCGCTGCGCGAGGCGGACGCGGTGCTGGTGAGCGCGGCGCAGATGACGCCACGCGTCTGCCAGGGCCTGGACCGCTGCAAGCTGATCGTGCGGTACGGGGTGGGGCTGGACTCGCTGGACATCCCGGCGGCGACCGATTGCGGCATCGTGATCGCGCACTTCCCGGACTTCTGCCAGCCCGAGGTGGCGAACCACGCCCTGATGTTGCTCCTGGCGAGCGCCAAGAAGCTCGTGCCCCTGGACCGCGCAGTCCGTTCCGGACAGTGGCGGCCCGGGCCACTGGGGCCAATGCAGCACATCACCGGACAGACGTTGGGGCTCGTCGCCTACGGCAACATCGCGCGCTTCTTCGCGAAGCGCGCTCGATCGCTCGACCTCGAGATCCTGGCGTACGACCCGTACGTGCCGGACGAGGTGTTCGCCGCCGACGGCGTTGAGCGCGCGTCGAGCCTCGATGCACTGCTCGAGCGAAGCGATTATGTCTCGGTACATACGCCCCTGACGCCGGAAACGCACCACCTGATGGGCGCGGCGCAGTTCCGCGCGATGAAGCCGACGGCCTATCTCATCAACACGTCGCGCGGACCGGTGGTGGACGAAGCGGCGCTGGTGGATGCGCTGCGGGCGGGCGAGATCGCCGGTACGGGCCTCGATGTGTTCGAGCAGGAGCCGCTACCCGGCTCCTCGCCGCTCGCCGAGATGGAGAACGTGGTGCTCATGCCACACTCGGCGAGCTACTCCGACCGCGCGTTCGACACGATGAAGCGCCGGGTCGGGGAGACCGTCGTCGATGTGCTGGTGAACGGCCGGTGGCCGGAGTTCGTGCCGAACCGGGCGACGGTGCGGCCTCGGGTGGCGCTCTCGTAGCGATTCAGGCTCCAGGACGAATGTGACCCCCAGGGGGAAGGGACCTCGATGCGACCGAATCATGTGCTGCGGAACTGGCGGAACGGCGGTCAGACCGTCGGCGCCTGGCTCTCGATCAATTCCAGCTTCACGGCGGAGGCGATGGCGCATTCCGGTTTCGACTGGCTGTGCATCGACATGCAGCACGGCGTGATCGACTACTCGGACGCGATGCCGATGCTGCAGGCGATCTCGACGACGGATACAGTGCCGTTCGTGCGGGTGCCGTGGAACGACCCGGCGATCATCATGCGCGTCCTCGATGCGGGGGCGTACGGCGTCGTCGTCCCGCTGGTGAACAACCGCGAGGAGGCCGAGCGCGCGGTGTGGGCCGTGCGCTATCCACCGGCCGGTGGCCGCTCATCGGGGCCGGCACGCGCCGCGATGTACGGTGGCTCGGACTACCAGACGCACGCGAACGACGAGATGGCGTGCATCGTCATGATCGAGACCGCCGAGGCGATCGAGAAGCTCGATGAGATCCTCGCGGTGCCCGGGGTGGATGCCGCGTACATCGGACCGTCCGACCTCGCCTACGCGATCGGGCTGCCGCCGACCGGCGACAACAACGAACCAAAGCACGTGGAGACGGTGGACCGCATCTTCGAGGCGTGCAAGCGGCACGGCGTAGCGCCGGGCATCCACACCGGGAGCGTGGAGTACACCTCGCGCTACCTCAAGCAGGGCTTCCAGATGGTGACCCTGAGCGCCGATGTCGGGTTTATGCGCCGGCAGGTGAACAGCGACCTGGCGGCTGCGCGAGGCTCGGCGAACGTCGCGCCGGCGCCCGTGGAGGCGTAGCCCGATGCCGGTGCTCCAGGCCGAGCTGCTGACCGACTTTGTCACCTCGATCTTCGGTGGGACCGGTGCGCCCGCGGAGGAGGCGCGCTATGTCGCGGAGCACTTGGTGGGCGCGAACCTACGCGGACACGACTCGCACGGGGTGATCCGCACGTCGGGCTACGTGGCAGCGGTCGCGGACGGCCGGCTCGTGCCCGGCGCGGCCGCCGAGGTGGAGCGCGAGAGCGAGACGACGGCGGTGGTGGACGGCCACTGGAACTACGGCCAGGTCGTGGCGCGCTTCACCATGGACGTGGCCATCGAGAAGGCGAAGCGCTACGGCGTAGGCATCGCGACCGCGCACTGCGCGGGCCACATCGGGCGGGTGGGCGCGTACTGCGAACAGGCCATCGAGGCGGGCCTGCTGGGCATCGGGAGTGTGAACTCGCCGGGGGCGCGCCTGGTGGCGGCGTTCGGCGGGGCGCAACGCCGCCTGCCGACGAACCCGATCGCCATCGGGATCCCCACGCGCGACCCGGAGGCGCCGTTCGTGCTGGACATGGCGACCTCGGTGGTGGCGGAGGGGAAGTTGAAGGTCGCGCTGAACAAGGGCGCGACGCTGCCGCCGGACTGGATCCTGGACGAACAGGGCGCGGCGTCGAACAACCCGGCCGACTTCTACGGAGATGCCGCCGGCCAGCACCAGGGCGCGCTGCTGCCCCTCGGCGGCACCGCCGGATACAAGGGCTTCGGGCTATCGCTCGCCATCGAGGCGCTGACGGGCGCGCTGTCCGGCGCGGGGACGTGCGTCGAGGGGCAGCGCGGGAGCAACGGCGTGTTCATGATGGCGATCGACTACGAGCGCTTCCAGGAGCGCGACGCGTTCATCGGGCAGTTCTCGGAGGTCGTGGACTTCGTGAAGACGCCGCCTTTCCGAGAGGGCGTGGAGGAGGTGCTGATCCCCGGTGACCCGGAGCGGCGGCGTCGGGCGGAGCGGCTCGCGAGCGGTATCGAACTCGACGCGGAGACGTGGCGGCAGCTCGGCGAGTGCGCGCGCTCGGTGGGGGTGGAGCCGCCGGCCCTCGAGGCCGCGACGGCGTGACGCCATGACGATCGGACACCAGCCCTCGCTGCTCGACCCACGCAGCGGGCGCGACCTGGAGCGCGCGGTCGTCGAGATCGGGCAGTCGCTCGGCCTCGAGGTGCAGACGCAGGTGACGGTGGGCCGCCGCCTCTGGGGCGCGGAGCGGCGGATCGACATCATCCTGACGGACCGCGGCACCCGCCGCTCGCTGGGCATCGAGTGCAAGCACCAGACGAGCGTGGGGTCGGCGGAAGAGAAGATCCCGGCGACCATCGAGGACATCCGGGCGTGGCCGATCCCGGGCCTCGTGTGCTTCCACGGCCCGGGGTTCAGCCCGAACATGCGCTCGTTCCTGGTGGCGAGCGGGAAGGCCGTAGAGCTACCGGACCTCGAGGTGTGGTTGCGGCTGTACTTCGTGTTGTAGGGCTGGCCTCGGCCCCGGCTCTTCTCCACATCACACGGAGAGCGGAGGCGAGCGTGTTGCGGGGCGTTCCCGGTAGAATCGCGCGCGTGAAGCAGCGTTTTAGCCTCGTGGTCTTCGACATTGGCGGGGTCCTCGTCCAGGCAGGACGGACCTGGGTCGAAGACGCCGAGCGGGCGGGCTTCACCTTCACACCGTCCTGGCTTGAGCAGTTTCAAGCCAGAGCGCGGGCTCTGCCCAATCGAAACGTCGGAGCCATCGATAGCGACCGCTACTTCGTTCTCTTGGCCGAAGAGTCAGAAGGAGTGCTGACGGCCGACGACGCCCGTCGCATCAGCGATGCCTCGCTCGTTGCGGAGTATCCGGGGATCGGTCGGGTCTTCGATGCGCTGGACGCCGCCGCCATCAAAACGGCCGTGCTGTCGAACGTCAACGACGCCGAATGGGGCCGCCTGTTCCCAGAACACGGTGCTAGGGCTGAGTTCCCCACGCTCCTACGTGCGCGGTACCGCTTCGCCAGCCACATCATGGGAGTTCGGAAGCCCGAGGCGCAGGCATTCGATGAAGTTGAGCGAGCGACCGGGCATCCCGGGCGCGAGATCCTGTTCCTCGACGACCGGACGGAGAATGTCGATGCTGCTCGGCTGTTCGGGTGGACCGCCGAGTTGATCGATCACACCGGGGATACGGCGCCGCAGATCCTCACCGTCCTACGCGAGCATGGTGCGATCGACTGATGGCGCCCGTTCCGGGGCTACGCCCTCCGGGTAGAGGTGCGATGCCCTTCGCGAGGTCGGTCTTGGGGCGCAAGGCCTTGCGCCCTTACGCGGAACGCTTGCGTGTCGCCTCGTTCGTCACGATCAGCTCGTCGATGGCGCCGCGGCGGTCCGCGCGGGAGTTGATCGCGCGGCGGGCGGGGGTGCGGTGGACTTCATAGTGGGAGGCCTGGTAGGCACCGACGACCCAGTCGTGGGGTGAGTTGCTGAGCATGACGGGGACGCCCCGCGCGGTGAGGTCGTCGATGCACCACTTGAGGCGGAGCTGGTCGGCCTCGCCAAAGTCGCCCTTGGTATAGCTGGTGAAGCTGGCGGTCTTGCTCAGCGGGTGGAACGGCGGGTCGAGGTAGACGAAATCCCGAGGACCGGCGTCCGCGCACGCCGCCTCGAAGTCCCCGTCGCGCACGTCGGTAGTCTGGAGCGCGCGGGAGGCGGCGAGGAGCGCGGGGCAGTCGAGGATACGCGGGCGCGCGTAGCGGCCGTGCGGGACGTTGAAGCGGCCGTGGCGGTTCACGCGGTAGAGGCCGTTGTAGCAGGTCTTGTTGAGGAAGATCAGGCGCGCCGCGACCTCCAGCGGTTCGGACGGCGCTTCGTCGCGCATGGCGTAGTAGAGCGCCGCGCGCACCTCGTCGTCTCCGGCGAGGTAGCGGGCCTCGAGGTCACCCAGGCGATCGACCAGCGCCTGCACGTGGTCGCGGACGACCTCGTAGGCGGTGACCAGCTCGTGGTTGGCGTCGTTGAGGACGGCGCGGCGCGGGGTGCGGGCGGGGTCGGCGGCCAGGGCGAAGAAGAGCGCACCGCCGCCGATGAACGGCTCGTAGTAGGTGTCGATGCGCTCCGGGACGTGCTCGAGCAGGGCGCCGAGGAGCTGGCCCTTGCCGCCGGCCCACTTCAAGAAGGGGCGCGGGGGGACCGGCTCGGCGGACGCCTCGAGCGGCTGCTTTCGGACGATGACGGTCGCTCTTCCGACGGGTTGGGGAGCCGGCGGCGGGTTGGTGACGAGGCGGATTGTAGCGGGTGGGCCCGGTGGCATCGAGCAGCGGGCGTCACCGCACGACGCGTCGGCCGAGCACCGAGAGATTCCCCGGGGCCCGTCTCATCTTCGCGCCCGCAGGAATTGCCGGACGCTGTCGTTGAAGGCGTCGGGCGCCTCGGCGCTGATGAGGTGTCCGACGCCTGGAATGACGGTGAGCGTTGCGTTCGGGATGCGGGCTTCCAGATCCCGGGCGACGTGAAGCGGGGACCGCTCGTCGAGTTCGCCGTAGAGCAGCAACGTGGGGACATCGATGCGGGGGAGCACCTCGCGCAGGTCGGCCTCGGCCATGGAATGCACCATCGCCCGGTACCCGGCGGGGTGCAGCGTGCCCGCGTTGGACAGCGAGATCGCCGTGTACTCCTCGACTACCTCGGGCGCGGCGGTGTCGCTCAGCACGCCCGGCCAGGCCGCCAGGAGTTCTTCTCGGCGCAGGTCTGCCGCGGCAAGCGTGCCCAGGAGGCGGGCCTCAACCTCCTCGGGGGGCAGGGAGCCAGCCCAGCCGGCGTAGGCGGACGCGAGGATGAGCGACGCGGGGACCTCCGGGTGGCGGTCGTAGAGGGCGAGGGCCACGGCGCTGCCCCAGGAGAGCCCGAGGACGTGCGGCCGGTCGACGCCGATCGCCTCCAGCCAGCAGGCGGCGCAGTCCGCGTAGTCGTCGATGCGCCAGTCCTCGGGGGGCTCCGAGGAGCGCCCGCAGCCGGGGTTGTCCCACGCGAGGACTCGGAAGTCGCCGGCGAGCCCCTCGAGCTGCGGGCGCCAGGACCGGCTGTCGCCCATGCCGCCGTGCAGCAACACGAGCGGCGGGCCGGCGCCCGCCTCGGCGAAGGCGACTCGCAGGCCATCGACGAGTACTTCCGGCATGGCGGCTATTCCGGAGGCCGGTCCGCGCGGCCCTGGGGAGGAGCATGGTACGGCACCAGTGCCGAGCATGATCACGCACAGGCTCGAAATCAGCACGAAACATAGAAGCAACTTCCGCGTAACCGGCGAGCAACGGGCGCGAAACGCCGGCGCGACATCCTGCTGTCCGAGCGGGGCCACGCGTGTCGCACACCAGCGGCGCGCCGAAGACGGCCTCTGCGGGCACCTCTGGGAGGGGACAGGATGGACACGGGCGATACCGCATGGGTGCTGACGAGTTCGGCGCTAGTGCTCCTGATGACGCCGGGACTTGCGCTGTTCTACGGCGGCATGGTGCGGGGCAAGAACGTCCTGGCGATGCTGATGAAGAATTTCGTGGCGATGGGGATCGTCACGGTGACGTGGGTGATGGTGGGCTACTCGCTCGCCTTCGGGCCCTCGATCGGGGACGCCGGCATCCTGGGTGACCTGTCCTACTTCGGGCTGGACGGGGTGTCGAGCGACAGCACCGAGATCCACGGCGGGACGGTGCCGGACCTCCTGGTCATGGTCTTCCAGATGATGTTCGCCATCATCACGCCGGCGCTGATCGCGGGGGCGGTGGCGGAGCGGATGAAGTTCTCCGCGTGGGTGATCTTCATCGCGGTCTGGTCCATCGTCTGCTACGCACCAATGGCGCACTGGGTCTGGGCCGGCGGGTTCGTGGGCGGCGACCTGGGTGCGGTCGACTTCGCGGGTGGCCTGGTGGTGCACATCAACGCCGGGGTGGCGGCGCTGGCGCTGGTGCTGGCGCTCGGGCCGCGGCTCGGGTGGCGCCGCGAGGCGATCCGCCCGCACGCGCTCCCGCTGACGGTGCTGGGTGCGGGCATTCTGTGGTTCGGTTGGTTCGGTTTCAACGCCGGCTCCGCGCTGGCGGCGAACGGGCTGGCGGCCAACGCCTTCGTGACGACGCAGATCGCGGCGGGCGTCGCGGCCGCGACGTGGGCGATCATGGAGGCCGTGCGGCACGGCAAGCCGACGACGCTGGGGTTCGCCTCGGGCGCGGTGGCCGGGCTGGTGGCGATCACGCCGGCGGCCGGCTTTGTCGGGCCGATCGGCGCGATCGTCATCGGCATCGCGGCCGGTGTGGTGTGCTACCTGGCGCTGCAGGTGAAGTTCGCGCTGAACTTTGACGACTCGCTGGATGTGGTCGCGGTACACCTGGTGGGCGGCATCATTGGCGCTCTGCTGGTGGGCGTGTTCGCCGACGCGTCGATCAATGGCGTGGACGGGCTGCTGTATGGCGAGCCGGCGCAGCTGGCGAGGCAGGCGGCTTCCATCGGGATCGCCATCGGCTACTCGTTCGTCGTCTCGTACGCGCTGGCGATGGTCCTGAAGACGACCATCGGCCTGCGGGTATCGGAGGCGGAGGAGCGCGGGGGGCTGGACCTGGCGCTGCACGACGAGCAGTCCTACGCCTTCGTGGAATAGCCTGACGTGACTGTGCGCGCCACGCGCGAGGAAGAGACCGGGACCGACAGATGAAGCTGATCATCGCCTACATCAACCCGTTCAAGCTGGACGAGATCCGGGACGCCCTGAGTGAGGCGGGCGTGACTGGACTCTCCGCCGGCAACATCCAGGGCTTCGGCCGTCAGGCCGGGCACACGGAGACCTATCGAGGCGCGGAGTACGAGGTCACCTTCGTCCCGAAGGTGCGCGTGGAGGTGCTGGTGGACGACTCGCTGGCGCCGGCCGTGATCTCAACCATCGAGGAGACGGCGCGCACCGGTTCCATTGGCGACGGCAAGATCGCCGTCGTCCCGGTGGAAGAGGTGGTGCGCATCCGCACCGGCGAGCGGGGACGCGACGCGCTGTAGGCGCGCCGCGGGCGTCCGGCGATGGCCACGACGCATCCCGCCCTCGCACCGTTCATCGCGGCGCGCTCCGACGTGTCCCCGCCGGCTGGGGCGGACGATGTGGCGGGCCGCGCCGCCTCGCGTGCCGGCCTGGCGGCCTGCCACGCACTGACCGATGCCCTGGACGGCGGGCTGCGCGCGATCTTCGAGGAGTCACAGCCCGCCGGGATCGCGGTCGTGGCCGTGGGCGGCAGCGGGCGGCGCGAGCAGTGCCGGCACTCGGACATCGACGTGATGATGCTGGTGGCACGCGGCGCCGAGGAGACGGCGAAGCGGCTGCTGTACCCGCTGTGGGACACCGGGCTGAAGGTGGGCCACTCGATCCGCACGGTCGAGCAGGCGGTGGAGTCCGCGAATCGGAACCTGGAGACGCTGACCGCGCTCCTGGACGCCCGCCTGGTGGCCGGGGACAGCGCGCTGTTCGAGGGGTTCGTCGCCGCCCGCCAGCGAGCGATACGAGGCCAGGCGAGCGCCCTGGCGCGGGGACTGGCGGAGCGCCGCGACGCCGTGGTCGCGAAGGAGCCGTGGCAGCTCCAGGCGCCGCACCTGAAGGATGGCCGCGGCGCGTTGCGCGACGTCCACCTGGTGCACTGGCTCGAGACCGCCGCCGCCATCGCTCAGGGGCTGCCCGCGCCCGACCTCGATACCCCGCTGGTCGAGGCGCGTGAGCGGCTGCTGGCCACGCGCAACGCGCTGCACGCACTCTCCGAACGCCCGGACGATGTCTTCCGTGCCGACCTGGCGCCGCGCGTCGCCGGCTGGCTCGAGGTGGACACCTTCGAATGGAGCCGCGAGCTGTACCTGTCGATGCGCGAGGTCGACGCAGCGGCCTCGGCGCGGCTGGCGCCGGACCGGCGGACGCCTCGGCGGCGGTGGCTGACGTGGCTCCGGGGGAGCGACCCGCACGCAGAGGCGGCCACGGCGTCGACCGAGGAGCGGCGCGACGTGGACCGGCTCTTCGGCGCGCTGCGCAGCGTCGACGGGCTCGAAGGCGAGGCGGTGCCGCTGGAGCCGCTCCCGCGCGAGGACTGGCTAGAGCGCCTGCTCCCGGAGTGGGAGGTGCTGCGCGGCCGACGGCACATCGCCCCCTTCCACGTACACCCGGTCGACGTCCACGTCATGCGCACGGTCGCGGAGGCGGCGCGCGCGACGCGGGTAGACGAGGACAGCTCGGGGACGCCTCGGGCGGCGGCGGCGCTGCCGGACGCATCCGAGGTCCTGCTGGCGGCGCTCCTGCATGACATCGGCAAGGGGCACGAGGCCGAGCACGTGGAGGCCGGCGCGGTGATCGCGGAGCGGTTCGCGGCGCGCGCGGGGCTCTCGGCGGAGGCATCGAGGCGCCTCGTGAGTGCGGTGGCGCTGCACCTGCTGCTGCCCACGGTGGCGACGCGTCGCGACATCGCCGACGAGCGGGTGATCCGCGAGACCGCGGAGCGGGTGGGGGACGCGCACACGCTGCACCTGCTGTACGTGCTCTCGGTCGCGGATGCGCGCGCGACCGGTCCCGACGTCTGGAACGAGTGGAAGGCGCAACTGATGCGCTCGCTGTACACGCGGGTGCTGGACGTGCTCTCCGCCGAGTCCCCAGACGCCGTGACGGCGCCCGAGGCGCGCCTGCCTCGAGTGGTGGACGCGCTTCGGGCGCGCTTCCCGGCCGAGACGGTGGAGGCACACGTACGGCAGATGGACCCCGGCTATCTGCTGAGCACGCCGCCTGACGCCATCGGCGACCACATCGCGCTGGTCGCGCAGGCGGAGCAGACGGCGGGCCGGACGGCGGTGCATCGAGGGCGCACGGGGCGGCTAGACCGGCTCACCGTCGCGACACCGGACCGGCCGGGACTGCTGCAGGCGGTGGCGGGCGTGCTGGTGGGCCACAACGCCAGTGTGTTGAGCGGCGTCGCCCATACACGGGCGGACGGGGTCGCGATCCAGGTGTGGCATGTGGAGGACGGGCTGGGCGTCGGGATCGACGAGCGACGCTGGTCGCGCATCCTGGGCGCGGTGCCGCAGGCCCTCGCGGGCGAGTACCCGACGGCCGAGCGGCTGGCCGAGGTGCGCCGCACGTACGGGGCGCAGGCGCGTGCGGAGCTGCCGACGGTGGTACACGTGGAGAACGGGGCGTCGGACCGCTACTCGGTGCTGGAGGTCACCACGGCGGACCGCCTGGGGCTCCTCTACGCGATCACGCACACGCTCCACGAGATGGACATCGACATCCACCTGGCGAAGGTCGACACGATCGGGCCGGAGGTGGTGGATGCGTTCTACGTGCGCCGCGCGAATGGCCGCCGCCTGGAAGAGGCGGACGAGGTCGAACGCGTGGAGGGACGGGTGGTGGCGGCCATCGAGGCTCTGGACGCGGAGTAGGCGGGAGCGGGGACCTCGCCGCGCAGTAGCCGTCGAACGCACGTCCGGTACTTGCGCAAGGCAATCACATATGACCTATCATGCGAACGATCAGCCTGCACGTGTCGCAATGCAGCCAGAGGGGTGGACTCGTGACCACCGACAGCCAGACAAGTCAGACCGGCCAGGACCAGCAGCCGAAGAACGTGTACGAGCAGTTGCTGGAGTACGGCCGGGACCGGGGCTACAAGCTGGACTGGTTGCATGCGCGCGAGACCTTTGGCATGTCCCTCGAAGGGTCGCGGGAGCAGGGCGGGCTGCTGCTGCAGGACGTGGACCAGGGCCCCTTCGGGTACACCCCGGAGCACAGCGACAACCTGACGGGGCACCCGCGAGGGTCCCTGACGCGCGCGAACGCGCCGAAGGTGGGCAACTACTCGGTGCGCACGAAGGCGGACATCTGGCTGCGCAACGCCGCACAGCTCTACGAAGAGGCGGTGCAGCGCCAGTGGTCTTCCGCCGTCGACATCCCGTGGCACACCCTGGAGGAGTTGCCGGACGACATCGAGCGGGCGGAGTGCCAGCTGGCCACGTTCCTGACGGAGGTCGAGTTCGTGGCGGGCGACGTGCCCGGCAAGTGGATCTCGCAGACGACCCCTGACTACTACGAGCCTCGGATGTTCCTGATCTCGCAGATCATGGACGAGGCGCGGCACATGGATGTCTTCCGCAAGCGCACGCTGGCGAACGGCGGCGGTCTGATGTACCAGACGCCGGGCGTCGCGGCCGGCGGCACCATCGACTCGGCGCGCGATTTCACGGAGATGAGCGCGCGGCTGCACATCTCCGGCGAGGGCCTGGTGCTCTCCGTGTTCCGGATGGGCGAGCGCATGTCCTACAACGACGCGGAGAAGGCGATCTACCGCCTGGCGGCTTCGGACGAGTCACGCCACGTGGCGTTCGGCGTGATGCACCTCCAGTACCTGTCGCAGACGGACCCGGAGCGCAAGGAGGAGATCCACTCCTACCTGGACGAGATCGAGATCGGGCTGGCGGCCGGGATCGGCGTGCAGAACCCGGCGGCGCGCGGCTTCTCGGCGAGCGACGCGCTCGCGATCCTGCTGGGCGGCGGCTCCGACCCATCCTCGATGGAGGAGGGGTACAGCATCGCGCTGGCGGTGCGGCAGCGGCAGGTGAAGGAGTACACGCAGCGCGTGCGGGTCGCCGGGCTTGGCGACCGATTCGAGAATGGCCGCGCGAACCACGCCCTGGCGCAGTACCTGGCCGCGTAACGCCTCGCAGGGCCGGTGAGGCGCGGGAGGCCGCCTTCGGGCGGCCTCTTCGTTGGCCGCCTCCTCTCTGGCGGAGGGCTTCACGATGTGGGCAGGCCCCAGCTGGTGACGCGCTCCGGCTCCACGACGACGACGGGGCGTCCCGCGAGCGACATCGAGCGGTACTGCTCGTAGCGCGCCCGCAGGGCGTCGAGGGCGGTGCGGTACTCGGCGGTGGCCTCCGCATCGATGACGCGGGCGCGACCACGCACCATGACCCAGGCGAGGCGGGTCCAGTCCTCGTCGTAGCGGTCGAACAGGAGCGTCACGCGCGCGTCGGCCTGGATGTTGTCCAGGCGGCGGAGCCGGGTGGTGCGCTTGGGCTTTTCGTCGACGATCGAGTAGAGGCGGCCATCCACCTCGGCGAAGCAGACGGGGACCAGGTGCGGGCCGCCGGCGACATCGAGGGTGGCGAGCCGCGCGACGCGTTGCGCGGTGATGAAGTCTCGGATCGGTGGCTCGAGGGTCATGGTGGTCTTTCAGGGACTCTGGACGGGCTGTGCGCCCTACCCTTCATGCGCTATAACGTAAGGCACGGATCAGACGTCTGACATGTGTCAGCGGTAGGAAGGACCTCACGAATGGCGACGGAGGCACGGCCCGAGGCGAGCCAGGCAGAGCCGAAGAACGCCTACCAACAACTCCTGGACTACGGCCGCGAGCGGGGCTACAAGCTCGACTGGCTGGCGCCCCGGGAGACGTGGGGCACGGAGCTGGACAGCGACGCGAGCGGCGGCGGCCTGCTACTGCAGGACGTAGACCACGGGCCGTTTAGCCAGGTCCCGGAGTGGTCCGACAACCTGACGGGGCGCCCTCGGGGCTCGCTGAGCCGCCCAACGGCGCCAAAGGTGGGCAACTACTCGGTCCGCACGAAGTCGGACATCTGGCTCAAGAACGCCGGTCAGCTCTACGAAGAGGCTGTGCAGCGCCAGTGGTCGTCTGCCACCGATGTGCCGTGGGAGGCACTGGAGGAGCTGCCGGACGACATCGAGCGCGCCGAGTGCCAGCTGGCGACCTTCCTGACGGAGGTGGAGTTCGTGGCCGGGGACGTGCCCGGCAAGTGGATCTCCCAGACGACGCCGGACTACTACGAGCCTCGGATGTTCCTGATCTCCCAGATCATGGATGAGGCGCGGCACCTGGACGTGTTCCGCAAGCGGGCCTTCGCCAACGGCGGCGGACTGATGATGCAGGTGAACAACGCAGCGGCCGGTGGAGCGCGCATCGACTCGGCGCGCGACTTCACGGAGATGTCTGCCCGCCTGCACATCTCCGGAGAGGGCTCCGTGCTCTCCATCTTCCGGATGGGCGAGCGCATGTCCTACAACGACGCGGAGAAGTCCATCTACCGGCTGGCCGCATCCGACGAGTCACGGCACGTGGCCTTCGGCGTCATGCATCTCCAGTATCTGTCGCAGACGGACCCGGAGCGGCGCGACGAGATCCACACTTACCTCGATGAGATCGAACTGGGGCTGGTGGCGGCGCAGGACGGGCAGAATCCGGCCGCGCGCGGCACCGCCTCGAACGTCGCGCTGGCGATCTTGCTGGGCGGCGGCTCCCACGAGACATCGCTGCACGAGGGGCAGCAACTGTTGCTGGCGGTGCGCCAGCGGCAGGTCAAGGAGTACATCCAGCGGGTGAAGGTGGCGGGCTTCGGCGACCGCTTCGAGAACGGACGCGCCCACGAGGCGCTGGCGGCGTACATCGCGGCGTAGGCGGACCGGTCAAACGGCTGCCCTCGATGTCTCCGCCCACCGAGGGGCGCAAGGCCCTACGCCCGTACAGAGCCTGGCCGATCCTGAAAAGTGAAGAGCCCCGGTCGATGACCGGGGCTCTTCGGTTTGGCTCGGCTAAAGCCTACCAGGTGATGCTTCCTGCGGAAGCAATACCGGGCACCAGGGCCGAGGCCGCGGCTGCGAGGCTCACAACGAGCCACAGCTTCTTGCGCATCTGAGCGACTCCCTTCGCTGCGCAGTTGCACGCCTTCCTTGGCGCGCGTCGTAAGTAATCCACAACCATGATGCCATGTCAACGGCATTAGAGTCTTAGCATTTCCATGTCAATTTGAGAGCACTCGGGAGTGTTGACGTGGAGACGCGAAATCTGGGCAAGCGCATCTCACGTTATGACACCTCAGCGCCTCCAGACCCAAGAGTCGAGGCGTCATCACTGCCCGTGGGGCCTGACGATGGGCGTGGTGAAAGCTGTGGATCTGCCAGGCGGATGGGGCGAGCCGGCGGTCCCTACGAGGCGCGGGAGAGGCGCGGAGGCGCCTGCTGGACGTACTGCTCGATGACCTCCGCGCTCCGCGGCGGCGAGAAGTAGTAGCCCTGCGCCATGTGGCAGCCCATGCCCAGGAGCACTTCCCGCTGCTCTTCGCGCTCGATGCCCTCCACGGTCACCTCGAGGCCGAGCACCTCGGCGAGGTTCACGACGGCGCGGACCACGGCGGCCTCGCGGGCGTCCTGGTCCACCTCCGCGACGAAGGAGCGGTCGATCTTGAGCACGTCCACGGGCAGGCGCCGGAGGTAGTTGAGGGACGAGTAGCCGGTGCCGAAGTCATCGATGGCCAGTTGGACGCCCAGGCGCTTGAGGTCGGCCAGGACGCGCTCGGCGACCGGTTCGTCGCCGATCAGGACGCTCTCGGTGATCTCGATGCGCAGCACGGAGGGGTCGAGCCGCGTCTCGCGGAGCGTGCTGGCGACGCGCCAGACGACGTCCGGCTCCACCAGTTCGCGGACGGAGAGGTTGACGCTCATGGTGAAGGGGATGCCGGCCAGCAGGCCCTCGCGCCACTCCTGCGCCTGGAGACAGGCCTGCGTGAGCACCCACTGTCCAATGGGCAGGATCTCGCCTGTCTCTTCCGCCATGCCGATGAAGTCGGCGGGGGGAATGAGGCCGCGGATGGGGTGCTCCCAGCGCACCAGCGCCTCGAAGCCCGCGACGGAGCCGTCGCGCATGTCGACCTCGGGCATGAAGTGGAGGCGCAACTCGTCACGCACCACAGCCTGACGGAGGTCGGTCTCCAACTGCAGACGTTCCACGGAATAGGAGTCGAGGGTCTTGTCGAAGAGGACACAGCGGCTGCGACCCTCCTCCTTCGCGTGGAAGAGCGCGATGTCGGACGACCGGATCAGTTCACGGGGCTGGACGGTGTCGGGCCCGCTGAGCGCCACGCCGACGCTGGCGGTGACGATGGCGTTGTGGCCGGCCAGTTGCACGGGCTCGCGCAGCAAGTCGCAGAGGCGTTCGGCCAGCTCCATCGCCTCCTCGGCAGTCTCGATGTCCTCGCAGAGGATCGTGAACTCGTCGCCGCCCCAGCGCGCGACGGTGTCGCCCGGGCGCATGGCGCGGGCCATGCGCTCGGCCACGGCGACCAGCAATTCGTCGCCCACGTGATGGCCGAGGCTGTCGTTGAGGAACTTGAAGCGGTCCAGGTCCAGGAACATGACGGCGACATTGGCCTGACGCCGCACCGTGCTCTCGAGCGCGTGCTCAAGGCGGTCCATGAACAGCGCCCGGTTCGGGAGCATGGTCAGAGGGTCGTGGAACGCCTGGTGGCGCAGCTGATCTTCGAGCGCCTTGCGCTCGGTGATGTCGCGCGCGTTGACGACGATGCCGCCCACGGAGCGCGTGGATAGCAGGTTGGTGATCGTCGCGGAGTAGTCGCGCCAACCGCCGTCCGGGTGCCTCAGGCGGACCTCGATGTTGAAGTCCATCCCGACGTTGGCTCGCGACTGGTTGAGGACCGCCTCGGCGCGGCCCAGGTCTTCCGGGTGGACCAGGGTCGCCAGGCGGGCGCCGGGCCGGGCGGTGCTGCGCCGCGAGTCGGGGCTGATGTACTGGAGCGTGTTGTCGTCGTTGATCACGGCGACGAGGCCGGGGGCGTGCTGTACGAGCGAGCGGAAGCGCTCCTCGCTGTTGGAGAGCGCCTGGTTGGCAGCCTGCAGCCGGCGCACGTCGGCGCGCGTGCGCGTCGTGTACTGGCGGACGGCGTACCAGAGGGCCAGTACCGGGACGGCGAAGATCACGGCGCCGACGCCCCCGACGGCGAGGTACGCCATGGCCATCGCGTAGGCGCAGAGTCCGAGGGCGACGTAGTGGGGCAGGAGCCAGCTGAACTTCTCGCTCCAGACGCCGACAACCCCCTGGCCGCTGCTGACCGCGACGACGATGGAGACCAGCAGGCTGTTCACCCAGAAGGCAACCAGCGCCGCCCCCAGTGCGGCCGCGAGCTGCGGCACGATGTCCTCGGCGGTCGGGACGTCGACCCAGAGGTAGAAGAACACCGCCGCCAGCACGCCGGAGACGCTCACCACGGCGGCGTTGAAGAGCAGCCGGTACCAGACCGGCCGGTCGATGACCTGTGCGGCGAGGATCGCCACGAAGCTGGTGGCACCGGCGGCGCCCGGGCCGAAGAGGATGCCGGTGGCGAACAGGGGCACGAAGCTGAGCGAGACACGGGAGACGCCGAACAGCTCGGTCCGGGTGCGTTCGAGCGCGATCGCGGCGGCCGTCAGTCCGGCCAGGAGCGGCCAACTGACCTCGACGCCGTCGCCCGCGTAGGGGCCTGTGGTGGTGGCGGTGGTCAGGAAGAGGCCGGCGAGGACCACGCTGGCGACAAAGGCACCCAGGGGTAGCCGCTTCAGCCCGCCGCGCGGCCAGCCCCGGCGCGGCAAGGGTGGCCGCCGGAGCAGTCGCTCGCTGAGCGAATGAGATGCGTTGCGGTCACTTTCCACAGACAGGCCGTTCCACGGATGCGGCTCTTATCTGAATAGTCGGCTGGAACGAGTGGCACACAAGGGCCGCCCGCTGACTTCTGGCCACCGCGCGCCTCGCCGCGAAGGCATCAGCACTGCGTCAGTATGGAATTTGGAATGGGAATGCTACGCTGCTGAGCGGTTGTCACCGTTCCCACCGGTGACCACGGAAGGGCCTCTCACCGGCAGAGACCGCCGTTGGGGCCCTTCGCGGGCGCTGCTTCACGATGTCTCACGAAAGCGCCACCACACGTTATGTCGCTCCCTTGAGGCTCGTGACGAGGAACATTCATGCCGCCGACTCGACTGCTCAAGGGGGCCGGCGTGGTCGCCGTCCTTCTCATTTCCGTGTCACTTGTGCAGATGGCCGGCGCGCAGGGTGCGCCCTTGCAGGGTGTGGTCCCCTCTGTGCCGGGCTCCCACCTGGTCGTGGCGAACCAGACGACCATCGACGTGCTCGCCTCGGCGGCTGACGACGCCACGACGCTGACGGTCACCGAGGGCGGCGCGTACCTCAGCTACGTGATCGGCGCGCCGTCCTTCGTGAACAGCCGGTTCCTCGCGCGGTTCCAGGGAGGCGCGGTACCCGCGGGTCAGCCGCTGATCCTGACGATCCGGGACAGCACACTCGTGGCGCCACAGCCGCTCGCCGGCCCTCCAGGCGACGTCTCGGTGGCGCCCGGCGACGACATCCAGGCGCTGGTGGACCGCAACCCCTCGGGCACCACGTTCCACCTCGCGGCCGGGGTGTACCGGCAGCAGAGCATCCGTCCGAAGGACGGGAACTCCTTCATCGGGGCGCCCGGGGCGATCCTCAACGGCGCGCGCCTGCTCACCTCGTTCGAGCGCGAAGGCAACCTTTGGGTCGCCACAGGGCAGACACAGCAGGGCAAGCAGGGTGGCGCGTGCGTGGTGCGCGACAACGGGATCCGCTACGGCGCGTGCAAGTACCCGGAGCAGCTCTTCATCGACGGCGAGATCTTGTGGCAGGTCGCGAACAAGAACCAGGTGACCTCAGGCTCGTGGTACTTCGACTACGGCGCCAACCGGATCTACTTCGCGGATGACCCATCCGGGCGGACCGTGGAGACCAGCGTTACGGCACACGCGTTCCAGGGGGACGCGGACGACGTCACGATCCGCGGCCTGGTGATCGAGAAGTACGCGGCGCCGGCACAGAGGGCGGCGGTGGAGGGGCGCACGGGCACGGACTGGCTCGTGGAGGACAATGAGCTGCGGTTCAATCACGGCTACGGCCTGCGCACCGGTCACCGGATGCGGGCGCTCGGCAACCACATCCACCACAACGGCCAGCTGGGCGTCGGCGGCGCGGGCGCGGACGTGCTCATCGAGGGCAATGAGATCGCCTACAACAACATCTCGGGGTTCGCTCCTCGATGGGAGGGCGGCGGGAGCAAGTGGGTTAAGACCACTGGCCTCGTGGTGCGCGACAACCACGTACATCACAACGAGGGCCCCGGGCTGTGGACCGACATCGACAACGTGGACACCCTGTATGAGGGCAACCGCGTGGAGTACAACGCCGGCAAGGGCATCGTGCACGAGATCAGCTACGCGGCCGTGATCCGCGACAACGTCGTCGCGCACAACGGCCTGGAGTACGACGTGTGGCTGTGGGGGGCGCAGATCACCGTCCAGAACAGCGTCGACGTCGAAGTCACCGGCAACGAGGTGACCGTCGATCCGAGCAGCGGCAACGGGATCGCGGTGATCAACCAGTCCAGGGGGACCGGGATCCAGGGCCCGTGGGTGTCACGGAACGCGTGGGTGCATCACAACCAGATCACCTACCTGGGGAGCGCCGGCGCCTCGGGAGTGGTGGACGACGACGGTGGCAACGCTTGCGATGGGACCTGGAACAACCGCTTCGACCACAACACGTACCGGGTGACGGGCAGCCAGGGCGGGCGGTTCATGTACTGCGGCGGGGGCGACTTCGCGCAGTTCCAGGAGCGTCTGCAGGAGGCGAACGGGCAGGTCACCGGCTAGGCCGATGGGCGTGACGCGCGATGCCGTCGCTGCGCGCTAGGCTACGGCGCGCATTCGCCGGCCGGTCCGCGCGCGGTCCATGCTTTCGACGGCGGCCATGGCGACGGCGGCCAGGTCCACCAGGACCTGGCGGGAGCCCTCGACATCGTGCGTCGCTGCCATCAGCTGCAGGCGGGAGTGGTAGCTGCTCAGAAGGGCCTGCCACTCCGCGAGGGAGAGTTCGTTGTCCGCGCGCGCGGCCACCGAGTCGACGATTTCTCGACGCTGTTCCAGTACTTCGTTCAGCACCCGTCCAGTGATCATGGGGGATCTCCTCCATAGGGCCGCCGTCCTCCGGTGGAGGTTGGCGTGATGTCATATCCTGATCATCGGCACGTCTGTACGCATCCGGAATGCCCCTATGACGCGCCCTCGGGCCTGTGGTGGTGCAGGTGACTGCCACGAGGCGGGTGGGCGTGAAATCGCGAGCCGTAGGGAGTTCAGGCGTCGCGGCAGGCTGCCGATGATGCAGTTACGCGACGTGCAATCTGCGCGCCGGTCAACGATGCCCGCCCGCCGCGGGCGATCGGGGACGCCGGGGGACACCACGAGGACAACGTGATCGCGACGCAGGACGGGCGCTCGAAGGCCTGGCGCTTCGTGTACGGCCGCCCCGAATGCCCCGTGGAGGGTCGCACCTGCGCGTCCTGCCGGGCGCGGCTGACCCACTGGCACGTGGAACACGGGCGCCGCGCCCAGTACCTTTTCATCACTCAGCCGAATGTCGTGGAGACTGCCCGCGCGATGTACGAGCAGTCCGGCCTGACGGCCTGACCGGCCCCGCGCCCTTTCCTCGCCCCTCTCCTCCTCTGTCCGCCCACCTGCGCTCACCCGCCGGGCGGTGGCGCCGGCCCCTCAAGATCCCCGGAGGAGCTGCCGACCATCGCAGCACTCGACGCAACGACGGCATCGCGTACGAGGTCTCTACGGCTCGGCTACCCCGGGAGACACCGTGACGGTGTCGTCGGCGTACGACGGTGGCGCGGTGGCGGAGGACGAGGGGCCTTGGAAAGTAAAGGTCCGCTTCACGCGTGCCCCGGTTGGCACGTCATTCACGGTCAAGGTGAGCGACGGCGCGCAAACGAAGCGGTTTAGCTTTGCCCACGAGGGATAGCGGACGGCGAAGGTCCAGGCTGGAGATGGCGATGGCGAAGGCGATGACAGAGGACGGCGCCCTGACGATGATGCTGCGGCGCGAAGAGACGCGGTTGGTTGCGCGCAGCGCGGAGATCGAGCGCGAGCTGGCGATTTCGGCGCGCCGGCTGGAGCACATCCGGGCGTTGCTCGGTACTGGCCAGCGGCCCGACCCCGCGCAGGTCGAGCGGGTGACGACCAGCGGCACATTGCGCTCGGTCGCCTAGCCGCCGAGCCGCGCCACGGCCGCCTCCGCACGGCGGTCGCCGACGCCTGCTAGGCTGGCGGTATCCTCTGCCACCTGCCACAGGAGGTCGCTGTGCCCCGCATGTCCGAGGAGCTACGCGAGCAGTTTCTCCAGCAACCACACATCGGCGTGATCGCCACGCTGCGCCGGGACGGGCGGCCATACACGGTGCCGGTGTGGTGGCTCTGGCACGAACAGAGCATCTGGCTCACGGGCACGACAGGCCGCATCTGGTGCCGGCAACTCGAGCATGACCCGCGCATCTCGCTGTGCATCGAGGCGGGCGCGCCGCAGCCCGGTCACGTGGGTGTGGACGGCACGGCCACCGCGCTTCGATCACCCGACTTCGACATCTGGTCGGTGAGCCGCCTGCTGGCAGAGAAGTACGTGGGGCGGGGCGACCCCTCGCGGGCTGAGCAGGTCGAGCGCTTCTTCACGAACATGCAGACGGAGCCTCGGATGCTCTTCCGTATCGAACCGGAAGTGTGGCGCGCCATCGACATGAGCGTGTACGAAGGCAAGCGGGCGGATCGGGAGCACCAGGCGCGCGTCCGCTCTGAGCCGGCCGCACGCGCCGAGGGCTGACGGGGCGTGCTTCAGGACTTCTTATAGCCGTCCTACGCCTCTTTAACTCGTCCGTACTGACACTTGCTGCATCCACTCGATCGCCTCGTGCCCTGCGCGAGGCCGTGCCGCGCGAGGACTGCGCGGGCGACAGACGCAGGACGCGCGGGCAGGCAGCGGTACATGCTCTCTCTTCTCCCCTCGACCTTCGCGCGGCGGCTGGCGCTGCTCTCGCTCGTAGCGTTGCTGGCGCTCGCCGGCGGCGGCGCCGGTCAGGTGGAAGCGGCGCGGGCCGTGCTGTTCACTAGTTCGTTTGGCACGACCACTCCCGTCAACTTCGATGGCGTTGACGGCTGGGACGACGGAGACGGCAACGGGAGCAACGCGAAGCTGGACGACGCCAAAGCGCGACCGGGAAGCCTGACGCCGTCGCACCTCTACCTGCGGCAGTTCCAGTCCGCGACGCGGACGGTCAGCACCGTCGGCTACGAGGACATCGAGCTCAGCTTCTACTGCCGAGGGGACCTGGACGCGGACGCCGCGGACGCTCTAACGCTGGAACTCGACCTCGATGGCGACGGGACGTTCGAGCAACCGATGACCTACTCGCTCGACAGCCCAACGGCCGACTGTCCTGACAACGGCTGGTCGGCCGCCCCGCACCTCGTGGCGCTCTCCTCGCTCGACTCGGCTGTCGATGACAACGCCAGCATCTCGTTCCGTTTCGTTGCGTCCGGCAACCGGATTCAGGAGGAGATGCGCGTCGACGACGTGTCGCTCACGGGCGAGCCGATCGCGGTCGTGGTGGACGGCGACGAAGATGGCGTTGCGGACGCCGACGACAACTGCCCGGCAGCAGCGAACGCGGACCAGGCCGACCTCGATGAGGACGGGCTCGGCGACCTCTGCGACGACGACCGCGACGATGACGGTGTCCCGAACGCCGAGGAGGACGCGGCCGGCTCGAACCCTGACGACGCCGCCTCCACGCCGGAGATGTGTGACGGGCTCGACAACGACGCGCATGGGGATGTCGACGAGGGCTTCGGTGACCTCGATGCCGACGGGAAAGCCGACTGCATCGACGACGACCGCGACGGTGACGGTGTCCCGAACGCCCAGGAGGACGCGGCCGGCTCCGACCCCGACGACGCCACCTCCACGCCGGAGACCTGCGACGGCATAGACAACGACGCAAACGAGGGAATCGACGAGGGCTTCGGTGACCTCGATGCCGACGGGAAAGCGGACTGCGTCGACGACGACCGCGACGGTGACGGTGTCCCGAACCTCGAGGAAGACACGGCCGGCTCGGACCCGGACGACGCCGCCTCCATGCCTACGCCCGAGGTCTGCGACGGCATCGACAATGACGCGGATGGCGTGACCGACGAGGGCTTCGGTGACCTCGATGCCGACGGGGAAGCGGACTGCGTCGACGACGACCGCGACGGTGACGGTGTCCCGAACCTCGAGGAGGATGCGGCGGGGTCTAACCCGAACCACCCACATTCGATTCCGGAAGTCTGCGACGGTGTCGACAACGACCTCGATGGCGTGATCGACGAGGACGGTGTCTGCCCTGAGCCCGACACCGACGGAGACGACATCCCGGATGCGGACGACAACTGCCCCGCCGAGGCGAATGCCGGCCAGTCCGACCTCGATGGCGACGGGCTCGGGGATGCCTGCGACGCGGTCGACGACCGAGCCACCCAGGGGAACCCGCCGCCGGCCCAGGGGAACAACGCCCAGCAGGGCGGCGATGACCCGCAGCCGACGCCTAGCCCGACGCCCGTCGCCACCTCGACGCCGCCGGCACCCGAAGTGGCAGGTGTCGCTGTCGGGATCAAAAACGAGCTGCTGTCGCCTTCCCCCGCGCGGGCGGGCGAGGAGGTGGTGTTCGGCATCGATGCCACGGTGAGCGGGCCGGTGGACGGTGGCCTGGCCACCGTCTGGGTGCAGTTCGACTCGGCGGCGCTCGGCTACTCCGGTAGCGATGCCCCCCGGCATTATGGTGGTGACCGGCCTGGTGCGCTGCCACTTCGGTACGGCGACCGACAACCTGTCCTTCGACGTGCGGTTCGAGGCGCTGCAGGTGACGGCTAGAGCCGAGGTGCTGGCGACACTGGTGTTGATGCACGAGCCGGCTGGGGTGCTAGAAGAGGTCACCGCCGGCCCGGCCGTTGCCGGCGTTGCCATCGTAGACGTCGAGGGGTTGCAGATCCCCGCGCTCGGTGACGGCAGTGGGACGGGGCGCAACGCCGAGCTGTGGTTCATCGGCGCGCTGGGCGGAGCAGTCGTGGGGGCGCTGGGGCTCTCGACCGCCGCCCGGTTTGTGCGTCTTCGACGGCTGCCGCGGCACTCGCGCCGCGCCCGCCCGCGCCAGGTGACGCGCTAGGCGCTGGAGAGGGACATCGGTGGAGGTACGACCGGCGGGCATCCTCGTCGCACTCGCTATCCTCGCGACGTGTGGCCTCGCCTTCGTGGTCTCGGTCGCGGGCGAAGGGCGGGTGCCGGCGCCAGTGGCGGCCTCGCCGACGACGACCGCGGTTGCCGAGGCGCCCCCGAGCCCTACGCCGAGCCCTACGCCGAACGCGTCGCCCGAGGCGACACCGGCATCGACGCCGGTGCTCGAGACGGAGGCGCTGATTCCCCGGGTGCTCTCGGAAGTGCGGGACACGCCAGGTGGGGACCCCGTGGACGAACCCCCGGCGACGCTGGGCGAGGCGCGGCTCCGGATCCCGGCGCTGGGCGTGGACGCCCCGGTACTCACGATGGGCTTCAACCCGCAGGGGCAACTGGAGGTGCCGTGGACCTCCTACGACGTGGGTTGGTACTCGGTGTCGGCCCGCCCGGGAAGCGCGGGGAACGCGTTGATGGGGGGGCACCTGAACTGGGCTGGTGAGCTGGGCGTCTTCGACCGCTTGAGCGAACTGAGCGCGGGCGACCTGATCTACGTGGATACGGTGGACGGGCGCGTCACCTACGAGGTCGAGCGCACGCATTACATCGCGTACGACTCGACGTTCGCGGAGTTGCTAGGGGTGCGGAGCGGGCGCGAGACGCTGACGCTCTTCACCTGTGGTGGCACGTTCGACCAGTCGCGCCGTGAGTACGACGAGCGCTTCGTGGTGCGCGCGGTGATGGTGGACGCAGGGTAGCCCGCTCGACGCGTCCACGCGCCATCGGTGCGGCTCCCGCCGATCAGGCGGAAAAGGCCGCGGCGGGCACCGGTAGGTTGGCCAGGCGGTAGCCCGTGCCCCACTGGGAGAGCAGGTACTGGGGGTCGGCCGGGTCCGCCTCGATCTTCTTGCGCAGGTAGCCGATGTAGATCCGCAGGTAGTGGGTGTCGTCCATGTACTCGTCGCCCCAGACGGTGCTCAGCAGGAAACGGTGCGGCGCCACCTTCCCGATGCGTGAGGCGAGCGCCGCGAGCAGGCGGTACTCGGTGGGGGTGAGCTGTACGACCTCGCCGCCCTTGCGCACCATCTGCTCGTCCAGCTCGACCTCCAGCTCGCCGGTGCGGATCAGGGTGCTCGCGCCCTGTGCCTGGCGCTGCCGAGCGACGCGACGGAGGGCGGCGCGCAGCCGGCCGGCCAGCTCCATCTCGGTCACAGGCTGCTCGATGTAGTCGTCGGCGCCAGCGTCCAGGACGCGCACGATGCTCTTGGCGTCGCCGCCGGGGCCCACGACGACGATCGGGATGTCCGTCAGGGCACGGATGATGCGGGTGAACTCATCGCCCGCCATCTCCTCGAGTTCCAGGCTGACCACGACGGCGTCCGGGCGATGCTCGTAGACCTTGCGGAGGCCATCGAAAGCGCCGGCGGCGTGGACCACCTGGTAGGGGCCTGCCGTGACGGCCGGCGATTCGGGCAGCCGCGTGCGGCGCTCGGCTTCAACCAGCAGGACCGTGGTCATCATGATCTCCCGTCATCCCGGCGCACGCGACGCCCCCTCAACTGGCCCACCGCAGCCGCGGCACGCGCGAGGCCTGGAGGCGTTAGCCCCGGCCCCGCTCGGTGAGGATCAGGCCCGGATCGTCCGGGTCGCGCTCGAGCTTCTGTCGCAAGTGGCGGATGTGGACGCGCAGATGTGCGCGCGACTCGGCGTGGTCGCCGCCCCAGACCTCGCCCACCAGCCGGTAGTAGGGGACCACCTGCCCGGCGTAGCGGGCGAGGACGGCGAGCAGGCGGAACTCCGCCGGCGTGAGGTGGACCAGCCGGCCCTCGCGGCGCACCTCGTGGCGTTCGAGCGAGATCGTGACGCCCGCGCCCTGGCAGTCGGGCTCCGCGCCCTCTGCCGCCTCCGGCGTGACGGGATGCCGCCGTAGCAGCGAGCGCAGGCGCGCGGCCAGCTCGGCCGGCCCGGCGTAGCAGATGTACTCGTCGGCCCCGGCGTCCAGGTAGCGCAGCTGCTCGTCCGCGTCGCGGGCGTCGCCCAGCACCACCACGGGCGTGCCACCGCGCGCGACCTGGACGGCCATCGACAGCCTGTCGTGCCCGCGCGTGTCCAGCACCACGATGTCCGCGGCGGGGCTGACCGTATCGTCGAGCACGTCCGCCGGTTCAACCACCCGCACGTCGACGGCATCGAGCGCCGGCAACGGCGCCGCGATATCCGAGATCACGGCGAGACGCAGCCGGCGAGGGTCGTCGCCTGCCCTGGGCTCACGCACTGCATCCGCGTTCATATGAATGATCCCGCCGCTTTCATACAAAGTCTTCATCTTGTTCATCGGTCGACGCGTCCCGAATCTGAAGGGGTGGGGCCAAACTCTGCCGAATTGTCGGAATTGATGGGGAAGTGGCCGGGGCCGCCGATGATCAGGACATAGCGGGCGGAGCAGCCGCCCCTGGCCCCCGGAGGTTGCCGTCATGGTTGAACCGACCGTCCTTGTCCTTGGCCCCCCGTCCGACACCCTCGCGGTACTCCGCGCGCTCAAGGGCTACGCCGTGCAGGCGTGGTCCGACGAGGTGTCGCGGCTTGTTGAGGACCCGGCGACGCTGGCGTGCGCCGACGCCGTCGTGATCATCGACACGTCGTTGACCACCGAGTCGGCCACGCACCCGCAGCTGCGGCAGTTCGAGGGTCCGAAGTTGCTGGCCGTCGCGGTACCGCAGTCGATCTCGGAGACGATGGCGCTGGTGGACGACGGCTTCGACGTGGTCCTCCACTGGCCGGCCCTGGCCGAACTGGTCGCCGCGCGCGCCGCGCGCATGCTGCGGGCCCCGCGCCTGGCGGGCACGTCAGTACAGCGCCGCCAGCTCGCCGCCTGACGCGTCCCGAAGGCTGCGGCTTCGGGGCGTTTCCCGCGGGCGATCGCGGGGAACCCCTACGTCGCGCGCGTGAGCGCCTCACGCCGCCCGCCGACGATCAGGTATGCAGATCGCAGCGGCACACTACCGGACGGACGACGATGGCCAGTGGTCGCGTCGATGGGTTGCCGTAGCCCTCATGGGCGTCACCGCCCTCGCCGCGGGGCTGCTCCCGGCCCCCACGGGAAGCCAGCCCCCGCCTGACCTCCCGGCCTACGGCCTGCTGAGGCCGCGGGCCGCCCACCCCGACCTCGATGCCATCGCCGCGCCTCGTGTGCTGGTGAGGCAGGAGCCGTCACCCCTGCGGCCCGGCCTGGCCGAAGCGCTCGCGCGGTGGGACGCCCTCGACCGGGACTTCGCACTTACGAGCCGCCCGGCCGACACGAGCGTCGAGGTGACGGCACCGGCCGCACCGCCCGCCGAGGCGCCACCCGCGCCGGCGGCCGTCGAGCAAGCCGCCGCACCGGCCGCGACGCCAACGACACCGCAGGCCGTTCCGGCATCCGCGGCCCCTGCCGCGGCCCCGGCCGTGGACACTGCGGTCGCCACCGCCCCACCGGTCGAGTCGGTGACGGCGCCACCGCCCCCAGCGCCCTCGGTCTCGCTGTCCGCGAAGGAGGCGGGGCTCCTGGAGGCGATGAACCAGCAACGGGCGGCGGCGGGCCTCGAGCCCCTGGTCGCGCGGCAGGACCTGACGACGGTCGCACGCGGGCGCTCGGCTGACATGGTGGCGAATGACTACTTCGGACACTTCCACGAGGGCGGGACCTCCGCCTACTCAATGCTGACCTCGGCGGGCGTGGGCTACGGCGCCGCCGGCGAGAACCTGGCGAAGGTGCCGGGCGACAGCTCGACGGCGGTCCAGCTCGCCATCGATGCCCTGATGGCGAGCCCGACGCATCGAGAGAACATCCTGCGCGGCGACTATCGATTCGTCGGCGTGGGCGAGCGCGTGGACGCCAACGGCATCACGATCCTGACGGCGATCTTCACCGACCGGTAGCCGGCCTCCGTTCTCCGGCGGGACACCTCGACAGCGACGACTGGCCGGCGCCGCGCTGACGAGCACCCGAGCGCCATCCATGCCCGCACACCTCGATGTCCGGGCACAGCCGCTATCATGCGCGGCACGGAAGACAAAGGGGGGTGGGGGATGGCGACTCGCGAAGAGGTGATCGAGGCGATTCGAGGCATCGACGGGCGGCTGGAGGCGATTCGCGAGGCGATCCTGGCGAACGGCGAGCAGCCGCTGGACGAGGGGACGTGGCGCGTCCGCGACGCGCTCTCGCACCTGGCGGCGCGGTCGAACGGGGTCCAGCGGGTGCTCGGGATGGCCGAGGCGGCGCGCACCGGTTCCGGGGCCGTGCGGCCGCCGGGCAGCATCGATGAGATCAACGCCGGCCAGGTGGAGGAGCGCCGCAACCAAAGCGTGGAAGAGCTGCTGGAGGAGATCCGGGCAGGCCACGCCGCGGCTGCCGAGGCCGTGGCGGGCCTCGATGACGACACGCTAGCTCAGGTGATCACGATCCCGCGCCCGCCCGGCGAGTTGAGCGTCTCCGACATGCTGCTGCGAGGCGGGCCGGGCCACGACGCGGTCCACCTGGCGCAGGTAGAGGCGGTCGTGACGCCTCGATAGCACGGCGGCTCCCGACGGACGTGCAGCGGGGCGGCCTTCCGGCCGCCCCGCTGTGTGCGACAGCCCTCGTGCGGTACTAGCGCGAGGGGAAGCTCCGGCGCAGGAACGTCGGCAGGTCCGACTCGGAGAGGGTCTCCGAGGTGGGGTCGGGCCGGATCTCGCCGAGCTTGATGGGCTGCGGGTCGTCCTGCTCTTCCAGCACCTGCCTGATGTTCATTTTGCGGGTGCCGCTGAACCCGGTGGCGATCACCGTGATGCGGACCTCGTCCATCATCGAGTCGTCCAGGCTCGTGCCGAAGATGATCTCGGCCTCCGGGTCGACGACCTCGGCGATGACGCGGGCCGCCTGGTCCAGCTCGCGGAGCCCGAGGTTCTTCGGGCCGGCCACGTTGAAGAGGACGCCGGTCGCGCCGGTGATGTCCACCTCCAACAGGGGGCTGGCGATCGCCTGCCGGGCCGCCTCCAGCGCTCGGTGCTCGCCCTTGCCGGTGCCGATGGCCATGAGGGCGGGGCCGGCGTCCGTCATGATCTTGCGCACGTCCGCGAAGTCCAGGTTCACCATGCCGGGCACGGTGATCAACTCGCTGATGCCCTGGATGCCCTGCCGGAGGACGTCGTCCGCCGTCTTGAAGCCCTCCTCGATGGTGATGTCCTCCTCGTGCAGCTGGAGGAGCTTGTCGTTAGGGATGACGATGAGCGTGTCCACCTTGCCCTGGAGGTCGCGCACGCCCTCCTCGGCCTGCTGGCGGCGCCTTGCGCCCTCGAAGGTGAACGGCTTGGTGACGACGCCGATGGTGAGCGCGCCGAGTTCGCGGGCGACCTCCGCGACGATCGGCGCCGCGCCGGTGCCGGTGCCGCCGCCCATGCAGGCGGTGACGAACACCATCTCCGCGCCGGCCAGCGCCTCGCCCAGGGCCTCCCGGGACTCCTCGGCGGCTCGCTGGCCGCGCAGCGGGTCCGACCCGGCGCCCAGGCCGCGCGTGAGGCGGTCGCCGATGCGCACCTTCAACTCGGCAGTGCAGTGCTCCAGCGCCTGCAGGTCCGTGTTCACCGCCACGTACTGCACGCCAGGCAGGCGCGCCGTGATCATGCGGTTGACGGCGTTCGAGCCGCCACCGCCCACCCCCACGACCTTGATCGGCGGCAGGGTGTCGAGGTCTTCGAACATCTCGTTGCCTTTCCGGGCGTCCGGCCGGCGGCCGGAGGTCCGCTGCGGAGGCTCCGCGGGCGGCCGGGTGGGGTGACCGGCGTCCGAGGTGGGCCTGCTCATGCTTGGTGCGTCCGCGCGGGGTGGCCGCTCGGTCCGTCCTGTCGGTGCTGCCTGCCCTGCCTCTACTGCGACGGCCCCGGCATGTGACGCCCGCGGGGAGTGCGAGCGGGCTGGGGGCGGGGCCTCCTGATCGTCGTCACGGCCGGCCCGCGGGCCTGCCGCGACCGGCACCGGCGCGTGCCTGGCCTCGCGCGTCCGGACGGACGCGGCGGGCGCGGTGGCCGCCACCGGTTCGCGACGCTCGACGCGGGCCGGGGCGCGGGGCGCCGGCCGTGCGGTCGTGGGGAGGTCGTACTCCGAGGGAATGTACCGCGCCGGCTCCTCGGCGGACAGGTCTAGCGGCGCCGGTGGCGCCTCTCGCGCCTCTGGCTCCGTCGTGGCTGCCGGGCGTAACCGGCCGTCCTGCAGCCGGGCGGCCTCCACCTGCCGGGTGGCAACGTCGGCCAGCCGGCGGGCGGCCGCGACGGCTTCACGTTGGCCGCGCTCCTCCTCGTCGACGGCGTCCTTGCGCGCGGCAAGGCGCGCCGCCTGCAGGTAGTCGAAGAGCGTGCCCGGGCCCATGGCGTCCCGGCTGTCCGCTCCCGCCTCGGCCGCCGGCCCGCTGCCCTGGCGTCGGTTCGTGCTGGCCATGATCTCCCCCGTTCCGCCGCCGGAGCACATCGGATGCGCTCCGCCTCCGGCTCCCGTGCCGGTCTACTGCGGCAGGACCACGCGCATCAGATGCGCCACTTTCTTGAACAGTCCGCCCAACGGGGCCGCGGGGCCCGGTGTCGAACGGAACATGATCGCCTGTTCCTTGAGCGACCAGCGCAGCAGACCCACGGAGGTCGCGTACGCCGGGTCGTTGAGGATGTCCGAGAGGCCCGCGAGGTGACGCGGGCGCCCGATGCGTGCCGGCAGGCCCAGCACCTCCTCGGCGAGGTAGTCGATGCCCGGCAGCGCGGCGGCGCCGCCGGTGATGACCACGCCGGCCGACAGCATTTCGGGTTCCGCGCCTCGGCGAACCTCGGCGAGCGCCATCTCCAGCAGTTCCTCGCTGCGCGCCTGGAGCACCTCTGCCATCAGGCGGCGGGAGACGGCCTTCTTGCCGTCGCTGCCGAAGGCGTCCAGCTCCAGCTCGTCGTCCTCCTCGACCATCGAGGGGATCGCGTGGCCGTGCTCGCGCTTGGCGTACTCGGCGGAAGGCTGCGGCACGCGCAGCGCGACCACCAGGTCGCGCGTCATGTGCAGACCACCGATGGGGAGCACGGCGGTGTGCACCACCGCGCCGTTCACGTAGATGCCGATGTCCGTGGTGCCCCCGCCGATGTCGATGAGCACGACGCCCTGGTGCAACTCCTCGTCGTCCACCACGGCCTCCGCGGAGGCCAGCGGCTCGAGCACCATCGACTCCACGCGTACGCCGGCCCCTTCGACGCACTGCACGAGGTTGTGCATGGCGGCAGCGGAGCTGGTGACCACGTGCGTCTCGACATCGAGGCGGGAGCCGAACATGCCGCTGGGGTCGACCACGTGGTCCTGGCCGTCCACCACGTAGAAACGCGGGACCACGTGGATCACCTCGCGGTTGTTGGGCACGTTGACGATGCGCGCGCTCTCCAGCGCCCGCTGCACGTCCTGCTCCGTGATCGGGTGCCGCGGGTCCGCAATCGCGACGATGCCGCGCGAGTTCATCGATGAGACATGGGGGCCGGCGATGCCGACGTGCGCGGAGAGGATGCGCGTGCCGGAGGCGCGCTCGGCGCGCTCCACCGATGACGCGATCGCCTCGATGGCGGCGTGGATGTTGTCGACCATGCCCCGGGTTAGCCCCGCGGAGGGCCCGACGCCGACGCCGAGAATCCGCAGTTCCTGGTGCGAGGTCACCTCCGCGACGATGGTGCAGACCTTCGTCGACCCGACGTCAATGGCGGCGATGGTGGGATTAGCCATCACGCGTCCTTCCGTACCGCGGGGGCTGGGGAGCCCGCCGTCCGTCCAGCGCTGATGTGGTTGATGTGGCTAGAGCAGCCGAGGGCGCATCGGATGCGGCTCATCGCAGCACCACGTTTCGCCCGAAGCGCAGGTCGATCTCGGCGACGACCAGCTCGGACTGCTCCAACTCGTCGAGGAGCTCGTCCCAGGTCGCCACCTTGAACTCGAAGTCGTTCGTGTCGCCGAAGATGACGTTCGGTCCCTCTTCGACCACGACGACCAGGCCGCGGTCGTGGCGGAAGACGAAGGAGACCGGCTGCACGTCCAGCCGCTTGAAGGCGCCCTCGTGCAGCAGCCGCGCCACCAGGCGGACCGTGTCCGTGTCGGAGACGACGTCCTGCGGCAGTTCGCCGCCGGCGGCGACCTCGATGATCGTGGGGGCGTTGGCCGCGGGCGGACGGGCGCGGTCCAGGACGTTGCCCGCCTCGTCGATCACGAGGCGGCGCGCGCCAATCTGCCAGTAGCCCCATCCCTGGTGCTCGACGATGTCGACGGTGAGGCCCTGCGGCCAATCGCGCGTGACGGCTCCCGACTTCACTCCGGGCACCGTGCGGATGCGCTGCTCGATCGCCTTCGTGTCGAGGTGGAGCAGCGAGTCGCCGGCGACATCGGCGGCGCCGGCCACGAGCTGCGGGTCGGTGACCTGGGCGCCGAGGACGTTGACCTGCTGCACGCGGAGGGAGTCGCCCATGTAGAGCCACGCGGCGGCGTAGGCGAGCCCGCCGAACATCGCAAGCGAGAGCGCGGTGAGCATGAGGCGCCGCCACGGGAACGGCGTTTGTGGCCGGGGGCGTTCGGCGGCGCGCAGCGCGAAGTTCTTGGGGCCGACGCGCGAGGAGGCGCGGGGCGCGGGGCGCAGCGGCCTGCGCCGGCGGAACGGCAACAGCGACCTAAGCACGGCTGCGCACCTCCCGGAACCGCTCGTGCGCGAGGTCCACGAGGCGCGAGATGAGCGCGCTATAGGAAAGACCGGCCTCCTGCCAGAGCCGCGGGTACATGGAGATCGGGGTGAAGCCGGGCAGTGTGTTCACCTCGATGCAGCGGACGTCGCCGTCCGGTTGGACGAAGAAGTCGACGCGGGAGAGCCCGGCGCAGTCGAGTGCGACGAAGGCGCGCACGGCGAGGTCCTGCACGCGGCGCGCGGTGGCGTCGTCGATGCGGGCGGGCACGATCAACTCGGCGGAGTCATCCAGGTACTTCGCGTGGTAGTCGTAGAACTCCGTGGTCGGGCGGATCTCGCCCAGGGGCGACGGCTGCGGTTCGTCGTTGCCGAGGACCGCGCACTCCACCTCCTGGCCGGCGAGCGCGCGCTCCACGATCACCTTGCGGTCGTGGCGAGCCGCCTCGGCGAGCGCGACGCCGAGGTCCTCGCGGGAGCGCGCCTTGCTGATCCCGACGGAGGAACCGCCGTTGCAGGGCTTCACGAAGCACGGGTAGCCGAGCGCGCCGATGGCGCCCACGTTCTCCTCCGAAAGCGGGTCCAGCTCGCGGTCACGCAGCACCAGGTACGCGGTCTGGGGGATACCGGCGGCGGCGAAGACCGCGCGCATCAGCTCCTTGTCCATGCCGACGCCACTGGCCGCCACGCCGGACCCGACGTACGGGAGTTCGGCAAGCTCGAGCATGCCCTGCATCGTGCCGTCCTCGCCGAAGGTGCCGTGGACGATCGGGAAGACCACGTCCACCCGCCGCAGCTCCTCGAATACGTCCGGGTAGGCGAACACGCCTTCGCCCTCGTCGTCGCCGAGCGAGCGCGTCTCGCCCGCCTCGATGCGCTCGAGTCGCCGGGCCGTCTCCGTCGGGGTGAGCCAGGCGCCTCGCCGCGTGATGCCGAAGGGCACGACCTCGAAGCGCTCGCGGTCAGCTTCGCGCATCACGCCGCGAGCCGAAGTCACCGACACCTCGTGCTCGGTGGAGCGGCCGCCGAAGATCACGGCCAGCCGCCGCCGTGCGCTCTGCTGGCCGGTGGGATGGGCGCTCATCGGCGCTCTCCCAGGCGCGCGCGCAGCAGCGGCCCGAGCTCGGTGACGTCCCCCGCGCCAATCGTGAAGAAGACGTCGCCGGGTCGCAGG
>WHSU01000005.1 GCA_009379925.1 Dehalococcoidia bacterium
AGCGAGTCGGACGGCGGGTTTGAGGCGACGGTGACCCCGATCGGAAGCGGCCCCTGGGTCATGGAGGACTACCAGGCGTCGTCGCGCTTCAACTTTCTCGCCAATCCGGACTACTTCGTGGAGGGGATCCCGCTCGTCGACGGCGTGGAGCAGGCCATCATCCCGGAGTACGCCAACTCCAAGGCGCAGATGGAGGCTGGCAACCTCCACTCGCAGAGCATCCAGGCCGACGATGTCATCGCGCTACAGGGCGCGCACGGCGACTGGCAGTGGCTCGGCGAGGTCACCGGGGGCGTGGGCTATATGTACTTCTCGTCCGCGGCGATGGACCCGGACGCGCCGTGGCGCGACGAGCGCTTCCGGCAGGCTGTGTCCATGGGGATCAACCGCGCCGAGTCGATGGACCTCAGCTACAACACCGAGGCACTGAAGGAGGCCGGCCTCGCCCCCTCCGAGAAGTGGAACAACTCGGTTTCGGTATCCCTCGGGCTGTGGTGGCTCGACCCGGAGTCGCCCGAGGCCGGCGAGAGCGCGCGCTACTTCCAGTACGACGTCGCCGAGGCGACGAAACTCCTGGAGGCGGCCGGCGGCGCGGGTGCACCGATCAAGTGGCAGTACGCCGGCACGCGCTACGGCCCGACCTTCGACCGCTACGCGGAGGCGCTGGGCAACTGGCTGGTCGAGCTGGGCCTCGCAGTCGAGGTCGAGGTGCAGGACTACGCCTCGGTGTACTTCCCGCAGACGCGGGCCGGCAATTTTCATGGCGCGGCCCTGGGGATCACACCCGCCTACCCGGAAGTCTCCGGCTTCGTGGACCGCTACTTCAGCAGCAGCGACTCGAATGCCAGCATGATCGATGACCCGGAGATCAACGACCTGCGCGCGCGCCAGGCGCTGGAGTTCGACGTGGAGGCGCGCCGCGAGTTGATCCACGAGATCCAGCGGATCAACGCGACGCAGATGTACTATCTGCCGACGCCGCTCGGCGGTGGCACGAGTTATGTCGCCTACCACCCGGCCGCCCGAGGCATCCGGCGGACGCGTGGCTACGGCTCGCCATCGGAGGTGTACCCGTACCTCTGGCTGGACACCTAGCCAGGGGCGCCGGGCATGGGCGAGCGCCCGGCCTCGACCGTGCGGTCGGGGCCGGGCCGCTGCCACCGGCCGCGACTCAGGCGCGGTCGCCGAGTTCGAACGTCTGGAGGCGGCGGACGGCGTACACGAAAGCTGCCACGACGACGACGGCCAGCAGCACGACGGAGGCCGTGGGACCGAGGCCGGTGGCGTCGATGGCCCCCGACGCCTCGGTCATCGTGTCGGCGATGCCGATGGTGTAGGCGCGGATGCTGAGGAACCGGACGCCGGAGATGAACTGGGAGACGACCGCCTCCCAGATGAAGACGTACGCCAGCCCGATGATGAGCGCCCGGCCGAAGCGGATGCTCAGACTCACGAAGAGCGCCGCGTAGGCGAGCGACCCGAACACGACCGCCACCGCGAAGGCGAAGACGATCTGCCGGTCATCGTCCCCGGACAGCGCGGCGAAGCCGCTGCCCAGGACGGCGAGCACCACGAGGCTCGCCGTGACGATCCACGCGGCGCCGATCTTCGCGACGACCACCTTCCAGCGCGCCAGCGGCTTGGCCAGCAGGTAGATCGTCGTCCCGTCCTCGATCTCCTGCCCCAGCGCGGCGGTCCCCACGACCAGGGCGGTGAGCGGCAGCACCAGGTTGGCGATGAAGTTGCTCATCATGCCGCCGGTGAAGCTCTCCGCGTCGGCATTCTCGGCGGTGAACCGAAACAGCAGCGACACGAGCACCGGGATAGCCGCGAGCAGCAAGAGCAGCAGCGTGCGGCGCTGCCGCACCAGTTGGTTCAGCGTCAGCGCCAGGATCACGCCGATCATCGAGACACCAGATAGTCGAAGACACTCTCGAGCGACTCGTCCATGGGAGCCAGCAAGGTGATGGTGATGCCCGCGTCCCGGGCGAGGCGGGGGACCTGCATTGCGAAGCGTTGGAAGTCCGCCGTCCGCACCGTGATCCGTTCGCCGTCCACCTGCACGCCGGTCACGCCCTCGTCACCGATCAGGGCACGCGCCAGACCTCGATTGTCCGTGGAGGCGATGGCGAACGAGTGCGGCCGGTCGGTCATCAACCGGCGGATCGCGCGGAAGTCGCCCGAGGCGGCCAGGCGGCCGGCGACGAACACCAGCACGCGGTCACCGAGGCGCTCCATCTCCTCCAGGATGTGCGAGGAGAAGAGCACCGTGCGGCCCTCGGCGGCCATGGCGCGGAGCATGTCCATCATCTGCAGCCGCTGGCGGGGGTCCGCGCCGTTGAATGGCTCGTCCAGCAGCAGCACCTGCGGCGCGTGCACGATCGCGGCGGCGATCTTGATGCGCTGCTTCATCCCCTTCGAGTAGCCGCCGGTGCGTCGGTCCTTCGCGTCGCCCAGCTCGACGAGGTCGATCGCGCGCAGCGCCGCCGCTCGAGGGTCGGAGAGGCCGTGGAGGCGGGCGCTCAGGCGCACGAATTCGTAGCCGGTGAGGCTGCTGTACACCGCCTCGCGCTCCTGCACGATGCCGACGTGGCGGTACATGCCGGCGTTCCGCCAGGACGATTCGCCCAGGATGCGCACCTCACCGGCGGATGGGCGCAGGAAGCCCCCCATCATGTGCAGCAGGGTGGACTTCCCGGCGCCGTTGGGCCCCAGCAGGCCTGTAATGCCGGGCTCGATCGCGAAGGTCACGTCGTTCACGGCAACGACGTTGCCGTACCAGTGCGAGACGTCCGTCAGCTCGATGGCCGCCGTCACGCCTGCACCCGCTGGTAGCGCCGCACGAGGAGCCCGGACGCCAGGACCGTCGCGACCACGGCCGCGAGCGTGTAGGCCCAGAGGTCGAAGCCGGCGAGCGCGACCGTGCTGAACTCGTCCGGCGTCGACCGGAAGATCCACCAGGTGAAGCCATCGACCAGGTCGAGGGGGCTCAGGAAGGCGGCGTACACGGTCGCATCCGTCCCGATCTCCACCATGACCCCGGCGACCACCAGGGGCAGCAGGAAGGCGACGACGATGCCGACCGTGGCGAACGCGCGCTGCGGCGTCTGCGCCCCGATCGCCGTGCCGATCGACGCGATCAGCAACGAGCCCCCGAGCGCGCTCCCCAGGATGGGCAGCACCTGGTCCCACTCCTCCGCGAGATAGGCGCCGAAGTCCTGCGTGGAGAGTGCGTTCCCCGCGAACAGGATGAGCTGTGGCACCAGCGTGATGATGAGCATGGCCGTGGTCATCGCCGCGAGCTTCCCGAGGGCGTAGTCGGTCCGGCCGATGGCGCGCGAGAAGTAGAGGGTGAGCGAGCGGTTGCGCTGGTCGCGGCCCACGATATCCGGGGCGACCGCCGCGGCGTACAGCGCGAGGATGTACTTCACACCGCTGTAGTAATCGTCGCCGGAGACGAACTCGAACTCCGCCGGAATCAGCGCGGCGATGGCCAGCTGGATCACCGCCGGCACCAGCGCTATGAAGATCAGCACGAACGGCGCGATCTTCGCCGCGGCGCCGCGCCCGAGCCCAAACGCACCTCGCAGGCTCTCGACGTACAACGCAAGGATGGCGTGGCGCCGCCCCAGGCGGACGCCCTCGTAGTGCCGGTACCCGAGGTCGTAGATGCTCCCGCCGCCGGCCGATCCGTCCGTCCGCGTGCCCTGCGAACTGGCGGGCGAGGCTACCCGCGCATCCGGCGGCCCGCTAGACATTGGCGGGGGCTCCCTCGCGTTCCGGCGCCCCCTCGGCCACTTCCTGCGGCACGCCCTGCACGCGGAACAGGTCCTCCAGCGTGTGGCGGCGCTGTTCCAGTCGCACCAGCCCCACACCCAGCTCGGCCACGGTGTCCCGGATCAGGTCGAATGGCGGCTCCGATTCGATGCTCACGAGGACATGGTGCCCGTCCACCACCGAGGCGACACCGCGACGTTCGAGGTGCACCGCCAGCGCCTCAGCGTCCCCTGTCACCTCCACGTCGAGCGTCTGCGTCGCGCCCGTGAAGCCACCCAGCGGGCCGTGGTGCCGCAACTGGCCGGCGTCGATCACGATCAGGTGGTCGCACACGCGCTCGATTTCGCCCAGCAGGTGCGTCGCCATGAGGATGCTGATGCCCATGCCCCGGCCGGTGCGCTCGATCAGGTCGAGCATCTCGTCGCGGCCCGCCGGGTCCAGGCCGTTCGTCGGCTCGTCCAGGAAGACGATGCTCGGGTCGTGCACCAGGGCCTGTGCGAGCTTGGCGCGCTGGCGCATGCCCGTGGAGTAGCCGGACATCGCGCGGTAGCGCTCCTCGAAGAGTCCGGCGTGGCGCAAGATCTCGGCGGTCCGCTCGCGCGCGGCGCTCCGAGGCAACCCGCTGATCTGCGCCATGTGCGCGACGAACTCGGTGGCGTTCATGTCCAACGGGAGGCAGTCGTGCTCCGGCATGTAGCCGACGAACTGCCGCAGCTCGCGGCCCTGTGTGCGCACGTCGTAGCCCAGCACGGAGGCGCTACCTGCGCTGGGCTCGATCAGCCCGAGCAGCAGTTTGATCAGCGTGCTCTTGCCGGCGCCATTCGCTCCGACGAGCCCGACGACGCCCGGTTCGACCGAGATCGTCAGCTCGTCCAGCGCATTGACGGCCGGATAGCGCTTGGTGAGGTCGAGGGTTTCGAAGACAGCCACTCGCGTTATCGTATCCCGCCCGGACCAAGCGCGCTGCTACTTCGGTACGACGCCCGGATGGTAGGTGGTCCCGGCTACGCCCCGGCGCACGAGGTCGCCGAACTCCGCTTCCGACACACCAATCAGCTCGCGGTACACGTACTCGTTGTCCTGTCCGAGGGTGACCGGACCGCGGCGGAGGTGGTTCGGCGTATCCGCCATCCGCCAGATCAGGCCGGGATAGGGGAACCGGCCGACCGAGGCGTGATCGAGCTCCTCGAAGAAGCCGCGGGCCGCGAGCTGCGGGCAGTGCAGCCGCTCCGCGGCGGTCTGTAACGGGCCGGCGGCGATGCCCACGGCCTGGAGCCGTCGGAATAGGTCGAACTTCTTGAAGCGCCTCGTCTGCCCGCCCACAAGCTCGTCCAGCACCGCCTCGTGGCGCTTGCGCCCCGCTGCCTGCGCGAAGCGTGGGTCCGCGGCGAGCTCGGGGCAGCCGAGGATCCGGCACAGCGCGACGAACTGCTCGTCGGTCGCGACGTCGATGGCGATCCACGCGTCCTCGCCGAGCGCCGGATAGGCCTGGTGCGGCGCGTGGCTGCGGTGGCGGTTGCCCCACGAGCCGGGGTCGTTCCCGTTCATGTTCCAGTCGAGCAGCAGCTCGCCGAGCATCGGCAGGAAGTTCTCGGCCTGCGACAGCTCGATCAGCTGGCCTTCGCCGGTGCGTGCCCGATGGCGCAGCGCCATGACGACCGCCAGGGCCGCCTGCACGCCGGCGGCGGAGTCCGCGGTGAAGACATCGCCGCCCTCGTCCGGGCTGCCGCCGGGGTAGGCGCGCACCTGATGGTGGCCCACCAGACCCTCGATGTGCGTGCCGAGCGCGCGCCAGCCGGAGTAGGGGCCGCTGAGTCCGTAGGCCGGCATCCGCAGCATGATCAGGTCGGGCCGCGCCGCGCGCAGCACCTCGTAGCCGGCGCCCGCGCGGTCGATCGTCTCCGGCACGTTGTTCTCGACGACCACGTCGCACTGCTCAATGAGGCGGAGGAGGTGCGTGTGGCCCTCGTCGCTGGTGATATCGCAGGACACCGAGAGCTTGTTGCGGGCGTGGCTGTTGAAGCCGGAGTTGCGGTTCCACGGGTCGGGACCGGGGTCGTAGTCCGGGAACGAGCCGCCGGTCGCGATCCCGAGGGCGCCACGCACGGCTTCCTGCTCGCGGTCCGTCCGCCGCTCCGCCTGCCGCGTGGTCGGCTGGATGCGGTTGATCGGCTCGATGCGGATGACCTCGGCGCCCCAATCCGCGAGGAGCTGCGTGGCGTACGGGCCGGCCCAGACGACGGTGATGTCCGCGACGCGCACGCCCTCCAGCGGCAGCCGGCGGGCGTGACTCGATGCCGGCAGCGGTGGCCGTGCCAGCGGTTGGTGGCCGCCGAGGGCAAGCACCTCGCCTCGATGCTCGTCGAGCAGCGGAGCGCGGGTCGCGGGCGGGGGCGTGGAGCTGTTCATGCGGAAGGGCCGCGCCGGGTACTCCAGCGGGCCGGTGCGAGGGTGGTCGATCGTCTCCCATGCCCCACGGTCCCGGAAGTGCGGGTCGGCCGGAAGGTCGGCGATCCCGTTGACGGGCGCGGCGAGCAGGTGGTGGTGCTGCGCCGCCTCGGCGGCCTCGCGCTTGCCGCGCTCGCTCAGCCAAGCCATGTAGACGGCCTCGATGACGCCCGCCACCTCGGGGTCGCGTGCGCGCACAACGGCGTCAGGGTCGGCGGCCAGTTCGTCCATGCCGATCATGCGCAGGAAGCCGGGGAGACGCGCTCCCGTCGCGGCGATGTTGGTGTAGCCGTCGAGGCAGGGCCGCATGCCGAGGGCGACCATGCCGCCGCTCGCGCGTCGCTGAGGCTCGGTCCCGTTGTAGATATGGTTGGCGAGATACGGCGCCGAGCGGTCGCGCGACCCGATCTGGGTCTCGTACACCGACAGGTCGATGTGGTCGCCTCCGTCGCCGGCCTCCTGCCGGAGGAGCGCCATGGTGACCGCGAGCGCAGCGACCGCGCCCGCCTGGTGCAGCGCGAGCGCGCCCCCACCACCCAGGCGCAGCGGCTCCCGTTCAGCGCGGCCCGTCCACAGCATCGGGCCGCCCATGCCCTGCGCAACGATGTCGGTCAGCGCATACCCGGCATCGCGGTATGGGCCGGTCTGGCCCCACGGCGTGATCGAGGCGAGGACGATGCCCGGCCGGAGCGCCTGCAGCCGCCCGTAGCCCAGCCCCAGCGCGTCGAGGTGGCCGGGCGCGAAGTCCTCGATCACCGCGTCGCAATGGGGCACCAGCCCCTCGAATGCAGAGCGGTCACCGGGCCGCGACAGGTCAAGCACGATGCCGCGCTTGTTGGTGTTCAGGAAGAGGAAGCGGCCGGACGCCTCGATGTCCGGCGTGCCGCCGGGAAACGGGCCGTCACATCGAGCCGGGTCGCCGCCGGGCGGCTCGACCTTGATGACGTCGGCGCCGCAGTCGGCCAGCAGCTTGGTGGCGTACGGTCCGGCGACCCCGGTCGACAGGTCCAGGACCGTCAGCCCCTCGAGCGGTGCGGCCACCGAACACGACCCTTCCCCGTCCTCGCCCCCATGAGGTTATAGCAGGGCGCTGAACCGGCGGGCGCCCGTCGCACTCCCCCGAGGGGAGGGCAACGAGGCGCCGGAGTCCCGCCGTGGATGCCGCCGCGAATGCCGGCGCTAGGCATTCACCTCGAGCGGGCCCGCGTCGAACCAGGCGGTGTTCGGGGCGCCCTCGTCCAGCCACATGGCGCGGGCCTGTCCGCTCAGGTAGCACGTGAGACCGCTGCGGCTGATCCCGTGCGGCCGATAGTTCATGACGTAGTTGTGCCAGAACTCCCGCACGTACATCTGGGCGGGGAAGAAGACGTCCCACACCTGGTCGAAGATCATCTGCTCGATCTGCAGGAATATCTCCCGCTGGGCCTCGGGGTCCTGTTCCGCTCGCTGCGCGTGCAGGAGCGAGTCCATCTCCGGGCTGTTCACGTTGTTGTGGTTCAAGCCGCCGGTCGAGAGGTACCAGGGGTACACCATCTGGTCGACCGAGTAGGCGGGCGGGCCCCACGTGACGTTCATGGTGTCCTCGTAGTTTCGGTCGTTCAGCATCTGCACGGCTGTGGGGTTGTCCACGACCCGGATGTTGAACCGCAGCTCCGGGATTTCCTGGTACATCGGGGACAGGATCTCCTGGTACTCGTTGCGGAAGTACCAGACGGGAGCATCCGCCTCAATCGGGCTGTCCTCCGAGTACCCGGCCGCCTGCAGCAGCTGACGCGCCTTCTGGATGTCGTACTGGTACCACTCGCCCTGTGACTCCATCGTCGGCACCTCGTCGTAGAGGAACGACCACGCGATCGGCGACTTCGAGTAGCCACCACCCTCCGTTAGGTTGGCCAGATCCCAGTCGACGCGATCGATGCCCAACGAGAAGGCGCGCCGGACACGCTCGTCCTGCCACTTCGGGTTGGACATCTGGAAGTGCATACCGCTGGTGTTGACACCCTGAATCCATGGGTAACGGAGCATCACGCCCGTCTCCTCGACGGATCCGGACATCGCCTCGACTTCCGCATCATCGCGGGCGCGCCAGTAGTACCAGTTGTCGGTCTGGAAGCCGGCGCGCAACGCGGCGGCGTCACTCCGGACGTACGTCTCGATGCGGTCAAGGAACGGCAGGCCCTCTTCGAAATACTCCGCGTGCCTGGCGAAGACCGACCGTTCCTTCGGCGTCCATTCCTCCTGGATGAACGGCCCGGTGCCGATGGCCTTCTCCGCCATCAGGTCGTCGTTGTCCGCCAGCTCTCGCGCGTCCATGTGGGACCACGCCGCGATGTTGCGCGGGAAGTCAGACAGGGGCTGACCAAGCCTGACGACCACGGTGTAGTCGTCCGGCGTCTCCAGCCCCGTCACCTCCGCGAACACGTCCTTCTGGACGCCTCCGGCCTGGTACCGCTCGATGCTGGCGCGCACGTCATCGGAGGTGAACTCGCGACCGTTGACCGGGTCTATGTTGTGGAACTTCACGCCCTGGCGCAGCGTGAATACGAACTCGGTGGCGTCGTCGTTGACCTGCCATGATTCGGCCAGGTCCGGCTCGATGTCGACGGTCAGGATGTTGGCGCGTGCGCCCAGGACGGCGCGGGTCAGCTTGTTCTTGGTGTAATCGTGCGTGGTGTTGATGGTGCACGACAGGACGCGGTTGAAGTCCATGTGGGGCGGGTCGAGGTAGAGCGCCTTCAGGGTGCCGCCGTACCGCCCGTTCGCCAGAGGGTCGGCCTCCGCCCCCGTCGGTTCGATGCTGCCCTCGTAGAGGCCGGCCGGGATGCGTACCTCACCGGCCGGGACGTTCCCACCGCCGCCGGCGCCGGGGGATCCGCTGCCGTCCGCGCCTCCGGACGAGCCGTCGTCGTCATCACCACCGCAGCCGACGAGCGCGGCGCCGGCCAGCCCTCCGATGCCGATGCCCGCGTACCGGAGCGCCGACCGCCGGCTGAACGACGACCGCGTCCAGTAGTTGTCGCCGCTGGAATTCCCTCCAGGGTCTCGCATGGGAGGCACACTCTCCGTTTCTTGGACCTGCTTTGACCATCCTTCCCGGGGGCCGGGAATCGCCCGCTGGAACCGCGTCTCGTTTCCCGATATACGGGAAGTGATTCACGGTTTCCGGCACTCTATTCGTGTTGTAATGAGCGCGTCAAGATGCACGACCGTCGAGGCTGGGGTAGGGGGACATCGATGACGACGCAGCGGGACGCCGGCATCGAGCGCGTGTCGACGCTGGCGAAGGCGGACGCGATCTCGTGCTACCTGGGCAACGCGGGCCCGGCGAGCCTGTCCCAGATCGCCCGTGCCCTGTCACTGTCCACGTCCAGTACGCACCGGCTACTCGGCGGGCTGCTCAAGCAGCGGAACGTGCGGCAATTGCCGGACCGCCGCTATGCGCTCTCAGTCTCGATGTGGGAAATCGGCGTCCAGGCGCTCGGGCACGTGCATCCGAACCTGCTGGAGCTGGCGAGCCACGCTACCCAGATGATCGCTGCGGAGGTCGGTGAAGCCGCCACCCTGTCCGTGCCCCTGGGCGTGGAGACGTTGTTTATCGGGCGCACCACGGTCCCGCGCCCGGTCCCTCTGTACTCACCGACCGCCGAATGCCGCCCCGCCTACTGCGCCGCGGCGGGGAAGGCGATGCTCGCCTTCCAGGGAGAAGCGGCATTCGAAGCCGTGTGTGAACACGGACTGGGGGCATTCACGGAGAGCACGATCACGCGCCCGTCGATGCTGCGCGGAGAGCTGGCGGCAGCGCGGACCGCTGCCGTGGCCCTCAACCGCGGGGAGATCCAGGCCGAGCGCTTCGGCGTGGGCGTACCGGTCCTGGGCGCAGACGGCCAGCCGGTCGCCGGCTTCGCCGTGTCGATCCCACGCGAACGATGGCGCGAGGAGGTGGTGGCTCGCGCCACGACGACCCTGCACGCGCACGCCTCCCGGCTCTCGATGGCCCTCGGATACGGGGGCGCGGTCTTCCGGCAGGACCGGCTCGCGTAGCGTCGGGCGCAGCGCAGCTCGGGTGCTCCGTGCGCTCAGGCTTCCTGCCGGGCGATGAGGCGCCGGTAGATGTTGCTCACGTTCAGACCGTTGACCCGGTCCACCGAGGGGAAGAGTCGCTGGCCGATGGGGTACGGGTCGACGTCGGGCGCGGGCTCCCGCAGCGCCTCCTCCTCGGTCAGGCCACGACGCACGAACTCCTCCACCGCCGCGATCCAACCCTCGAGGACCGCCGCCTGCTCCTTCAGGTAGCCATTGTCGCAGGGCTCGCCGTGGCCGGGCACGATCACGGCGGCATCGAGGGCGGCGATGCGCTGTAGCGCTTCCAGCCATTGCCAGGGGTCGGCCTCCTGGATGAACGTCTTCACTCGATGGAAGACGTTGTCGCCGGTGAAGACCACGCCCTCGCCGGGGAAGAAGACCGCCGTCTGCGGCGCGGTGTGACCGGGGACGTGCAGGCATCGCACTGTCTGTCCGCCCAGCTCGAGCGTCAGTTCGTCGTCGAACAGTCGCGTGGGCGGGTTCGGCGGGTACTCGGGGTGGTTGAGGAGCCACACGCTGTCCGGATCCGTCTCCTTCATCGTCTCGACCCGCTCGACGCCCTGCATGCGCGGGATGGTCTCGAGGTAGCGCGCCTCCATGCCGCGCTGCCCGATCACCTCCACGCCCGGGAAGTAGGAATTCCCGAGGATGTGGTCGGCGTGGGGCTCGGTGTTCACGATGTGGCGGATGGGGCCGTGCTCCAGCAGCCGCTCCCGCCAGCGCACGGCGTCGATGGGCTGCTGCGGCGTATCGACCATCAGCAAACCGTCGTCCGTCACGAAGAACCCCGGGTTGCAGCCCCAGAAGTAGATCTCTGCGTGGATGCGCTCACTGATGCGACGCATGGCGCCCCCTCTCCCCGGCCCCACCGGCCGATGCGCGCCCGAGTGTACGAGGTGGCCGCCATACCTGGTGCGTGATGCGGTCGGGCCAGGGCTGTACGCGCGCACCTCGACGGAGGGCGGGCTATGATGCTGGGGCGGGGCCCGACCGCGCGAAAGGGCGAGCATGACCGCGTCAGGACGCTGGCTGGTCGCCATCGGCGGCATGACGCTGCTGGCGGTCGTGGCAAGCGTGGCTGTGGCCATCCTCGCCAGCGGCGAGCAGGAGTTCCCCGCCGGCAGCCCCGAGGAGGCCGTGCAGCATTACCTGCGCGCCGTCGCCGACCGCGACACCTCGACCGCCGTCTCCTTCCTCTCCGCCGACCTGACCGATGAGCGCTGCGACGACCAGCACCGCGACGCGCTGGGTCAGCGCCGCGACAACGACTTCCGAGCATCGCTGGACGAGATTCTCGAGCGCGACCGCGTGACCGAGGTGCGCATCCGCATCACGGAGACGTACGGCGACCCGCCCTTCGACGGTGGCGAGTCCACCTGGGACTACATCTTCGAGCTGGAGCAGCAGGACGGCGAGTGGCGCTTCGTCGAGCTGCCGTGGCCGCTCTGGTGCCGGCCCCAGGACCTGCCGCGTACCCCGGCCGCGGCCGGCTAGAGGCGCGCGCGTGTTCGGCGACATCGCCTTTGGCCTCGTCGGGCTGCTGTTCCCGCTGGTGGTGATCGGCGGCATCATCGCCGCCATCGCCGCGGCCCGTCGGGATGACGGCCCGGACGAGGTGGACGAACCCGGTATCGGGACCGTGCGGCGCGTCTTCCTGTACGGCATCGCGCTCGTCGCGCTGATCTTCGCCGGCGTCGGCCTGTCGCTGCTGATCGGCGGCGCGCTCGATGCCGTCGGCGGCGACACCGTGATCGGGGAGAGCGACACCGGCCTCGCCATCGGGCTCTCGTTCACCCTCGTCGGTGTCACGGCGTGGCTGGTGATGGCGTTCCTCGCGCAGCGCACGGTCGAGGCGCACGCCGGCGAGCAGCGGGCGCAGGCGCGCCGCCTCTGCCTGGCGCTCGCGCGCGGGATCGCGCTGGTCATCGTGATGGTGAACGCGGTGCAGGCGGGGCGCTTCCTGACCGGCGTCGGCGAGTTCGAGGGTGGCAACTGGGGCTGGCTGCTGGTGTGGGCGGGCATATGGGTGGTGCACCACCGCCTGGTCGCCGCCGAGCCGGCGCCGAGCGCAGCGACGCGGCTGATCGACCGCCTCTACCTGTACTTCGCCTCCGTCGCGGGTCTCTGGACGCTGCTCGGCGGAATGGTCGGGGTACTGGAGGCGCCGCTGTCCACGGCATACGACAACGCCTTCCGCGACAGCATCATCGACGGCTCGTGGACCGAGGACGTGCGGACATCAGCCGTCGTCGCCGCCGTGGGTGGCGCCGTGTGGGGCTGGCACTGGCTCGGCCGCCTGGTCAGACGCGACGCCATCACCACGCTCTGGCGGGTGTACGTCTACCTGTTCGGCGTGCTGACGGGCGTCGCGCTCGTCCTCGGACCCGCCACGACGATCCTGTACGACGTCCTGGAGTGGGCGCTCCGAGCGTCGGGCACGTCCGACGAAGCCGCCCACTTCGCCTCCGTACCGGACGCGACCGCCCTCCTGGTGGCCGGCCTCGCCACCTGGGCGTATCACCGCGTCGTACTCATCGAGGGGCAGGCGGGGCAGGCCGGCAGTGAGCCCCAGCGCGTCTATCGCTACGTGCTCGCCGCGGCGGGCCTGGTGGCGCTCGCGGCCGGACTCACTACGCTCTTCGCGCTGGTGCTCGAGGCGCTGGTGCGAGACGAGGATGGCCTCTTCCGGCAGGTGGACTGGTGGCGCAGCCCGCTTGCCCTCGGCCTGACGCTGCTCATCGTGGGCGGCCCCCTGTGGGCGAGGTACTGGGTCGGGGCGCAGCGGGCCACCGAGAGCGGTGGCGCCGAGGAACGCGAGTCGCTGTCCCGCCGGGTCTTCCTCTTCGGCATCTTCGGCGTGGCCGTGCTCGTCCTGCTGGTGAACCTCACCATCGTGCTCTACCAGGTCTTCGAGGCCGTGCTCGACAGCACGCTGTCTTCCGCGGTCATCGAGGACACGCGCTGGAGCCTCGCGATGGTGCTGACCGCCGGCGCTGTCACCGTCTACTACTGGCTCGTCCTGCGCGAAGACCAGGCCGCGGCTCCCGAGGCGGCCGCCACCCCCGCCGCCCGACGCCGCGAGGTGGTGCTGATCGCCTCGGGCGGCCTCGAGGACCTCGCCCGCGAGCTAGAGCGCGTCGAAGGGGTGCGCGTGCGACTCTGGCGCCGCCTCGATGCCCCGACCGGCACGCCGCCCCCCGCGCTCCGCGCCGAGGAACTCGATGCGCTGCGCGCGCAGGTGGCGACCGCCGACGCCGACCGCGTGGCGGTCATCGTCACGGACGGTCGGTACGACGTGCTTCCGTACGCCATCGCGGATCGGTAGCCGCGGCCGTCACGACTCGGGCTACACCCGACGCATGACGTGCAGCAGGTACTCCTTCCGGTCCAGGGGGTTGTAGTCAGTGCGAGGGCGCGATGGGGTCGCGCCGCCGGCCGGTTCGTAGCGGTCGAATTCGACCTCCAGTACGCCCTCGCCGCGGGTCGCCGCGGGCACTTGCTGCTGCAACTCGTGCACACGCGCAGCCGGGATGTCCCCCTCCAGCACGCAGGAGACGCCGCGCAGTTCCGGGGTACGCGGGATCGCCTCCACGCGCGCCAGCACCGGAAGCAGCGCGCCGAGCGTCTCGGCGGGCGCCTCCAGCCGGAAGCGGTGGATCGGCCGGCAAACGACGGTGCCCGCCTGCTGCAGCGCCGCCATCAGGACCAGCGGCGTGAGCTTGCGAAAGTCCGCCGCCGTGGTACCCGGCGCGCGGTAGCCACAATCCGTCACCGTGACCGTGTAGTCGGTGACCTGCCAGCTGAAGAGTCCCTCTCGTAGCGTCTCGCGGACGTACTCGGTCATCTGCTCCACGAACGCGTCGACGGTCTTGTAGATGTAAACCGGCACGAGGCGGACGGCGACGTCCAGACGGACCGTGGTGCCCCAACCGGGCGCGGCCGGCTCGATGCGGAGCCCGAGGGTGGCCGGAAACGGGTTCGTGCTGGTCGGCGAGCTGGCTCCGGTCACGTTCGTGTGGGTCTTCGCGCGGAGGACCTCTCCCGCTTCGCCCGTGCCCGCCGGCCGCTCGACATGGATCGTCGTCGTCTCCCGGAACTCCACGTCGAGGCCGAAGTCGCTCGCCAGCGTCGCCTGGATGACCTCCTTCTGCACCTCGCCGTAGAGGGAGACGTATACCTCCTGGCGGGAATCATCCTGCCGCAGGTTGATCAGCGGGTCCTGCTCGGCGAGCTGGGTCAGCGCCACGTGCAGCGCCCCCTTGTCCGCCGGGTCGCGAGGCGCGACGACCGTTTCCAGCGTCGGGGGCGCGAAGTGGTGGCCTTCCGTCGTGCGCGCTACGCCGATGGCGTCCCCGATCTGCACGTCGCCCAGGCCGGAGAGCATCCCGATCTCTCCAGCGACCACCGATGCGCGTGGGACCGCCGTACCGCGGTCGAACACGCGGATCGCCGTCACCCTCCCCTCGACACCTCGCCCGAACTGCAGTCGGTCGCGTGTCCGGAGAGTCCCCGCGAACATCCGGACATAGGCGACCTTCTCGCCGGCCGGGCCGCGTTCGACCTTGAACACGGTGCCCGACACCGGAGCGTCTCCATCACCCTGGGCCGCGGGCAAGAACTCCCTGATGCCGGCGGTCAACGAGTCCACGCCGGCGCCGGTGATCGCGGACCCGAAGTACACAGGATGCGCCAACGCCTGGCCGGCCTTCGTTACCAGCGCGCGACGGAGCCGGCGGTACGACACCGCCGTCTCGTCGCGGACGTACGCGGCGAGCAGCGACTCGTCGCTGTCGGCCAGCACATCGAGCAGCCGGTCGAGGAACCCCGCGTCGCCGCCGTGGTACGGCACGAAGCCGGCGCCGCGCGTACCGGGGTCGCGCACCGCCCCCATCGAGACGGCTGCCGGGGTCAGCTTCTCGGCAATTCCGTCTAGCGTTCGCTCGTACTGCGCGCCGGCGCGGTCGAGCTTGTTGACGAAGATCAGGGTGGGAATACCCAGCCGCTGCAACGTCCGCATCAAGACGCGGGTCTGCGACTGCACGCCCTCGACGGCGGAGACGACGAGCACCGCCCCGTCCAGCACGCTCAGCACCCGCTCCACCTCCGCAATGAAGTCAGGGTGACCGGGCGTGTCGATCAGGTTGACGGTGACGTCATCAATAGCAAAGGAGACGACGGCGGACCTGATCGTGATGCCGCGCTGTCGTTCCAGCTCCAAGGTGTCGGTCCGGGTGCTTCCGTCATCAACGCTACCTACCTCGTCGATGACACCGGCCGCGTACAGCAGCCGTTCGGTCAGGCTCGTCTTACCGGCATCTACGTGTGCCAGGATTCCCAGGTTCAGCGTCCGCACAGCGCGCCAAGTCCTCTCGATAGGTGGCAAGCACCTGCTGAGTGGGCATTGACGCTGCGCTCATGTCGCTCTCCCTCGGTGAATCTCGAAATTGCATTGGTAGTGAAGCAGGTAGCCCCCGCAAATGGCAACGGCCCGCTGCCGGCCGCCCCGCGTCCGAGGCGCCCGCGAGGGAACCTCCCGCGCCCTTGAGGCGTACTAAGGGGAGAAGCGGGCCTCGCATGGGGTGCGGGCGCGCGTGAGAGGTCTGACCGCTGATGCGCCCGCGCCTCCCATCCTCCTGGCTGCCAGCCGCAGCCATCACCTTCCTCGCCCTCCTGGCCGCCTGCGACTCCGGCGAGACATCGACGCCGACCGCCGGTCCCACCTCGCTCGCGACCGCCACGCCGACGGCGACGACCTTCGCGCCGCCCGGCATCGAGTCACTCGACCTGCGCGAGGGGTGCCACTTGTTCGACGAGGGGCACATCCTGCCCGCAAGCGCCGGGGCGCCCGTGAGTGTCCGGCTACGGCCGTCGGCCTGCGGCGCGGACGCGCTGGCCGACATCGAAGCGGTCGGCGGGCGGCTGCTCGTGGAGTGGGAGGTCGTCGGCGTCGAAGGGGTAGCGGCGGCGCAGGGAGCGTTCGACCGCTCGGGCAGCGGCGAGTGGGTCGCGGAGGTCACGTTCCCCGCACCGGGCACGTGGCGCGCCCCGGAGGCGCTCGGCATCGGCCGCTTCATCGATGTGGGGTGGGCCGACTATGCGCTCGCACCGCCGACCGACGGGCTGCCGCTGCCGGCCACACCGCAGCGGGTGGTGCTCCTCGACGCGGATGCCGCGTCCTCGGAGATGCGGTGGGCCGCGGAGCAGGGCGGCATCGGGTGGTTGGCGCGGCCGGAACGCGTCGTCTTCGTGCAGGCTCGCGAGGGCGGGCGGTGGCTGGTGACCGGCGACGTGGCCACTGACGAGGTGGAGCCGCTGTTCGAGGTCGGCCCGTTCGCAATCATCGCGCCGGCCCCGGACGGCCGCGCGGTCGCGGTGGGATGGGGCACGCCGAACGGCGAGCGAGAGCTGCGTGTCGTGACCGCGACAGGCGACGTGACACAGGTCGACGACTCCTCGCTCAGTCACATCGCGCTAACCTGGTCGCCGGACTCGGGGACTCTCCTCGCCAGCGGGGAGAGCCTGTGGGTACTCGAGCCCAACGGGGCGGTACGCGGTGAACTCCCAATCACCGGCCCCGGCGCACCGATCGTGACGTGGGCGCCCGACTCGTCTTTCGCGCTGCTGACCTCGTTCACGCAGCGCAGTGCGCGACTCGAACGGCTGGACCCTGAGACCGCCACGGTGGACCTCGTGGGCGAGTTCGCGATCCAGGGACTCAACGACGTGGCGATCTCACCCGACGTGAGCCAACTCGCGGTCGCGTGGCGCGAGGATGACACGCTGACCGTCTCGGTGGCTGCACTCGACGGCGTAGGCGAGCCTGCCGTGCGCGCTGGCGTCGTCCAGTCGTTCGATGAGACCGATCTGTGGAGCGCGGGACTGACGTGGAGCCCCGACGGCAGGTCGGTCGCTCTTACAACGACCCACTTCCCGGTGGGCAGTGGCGGGGAGGCGCGCTCAACAGTGCGTATCCTCGATCCCGCCTCCGGTGTTGCCCGGACCGTTGCGACCGCCGCTGACTTCTACTCGACGTATCGTCCCCTCGCGTGGACCGAGGGCGGCGGGCCGTTGTTGGCCGTGCGCTTCCCCTGCACCGCGTGCGAGCCGGGCACCGCCTCGGTCGACGCGGTCGACATCGCCACCGGGGGCGTGATCGCGTCCTTCGAGGATTCCGGGTACTTGCGCGCGACCCTCGATGGCCGCGCACACCTGCTCTCGACGCCGGCGGGCATCGTCGTGACCGGTGGCCGCGATCCTGGAACGCTCGTTGCGCCCGGCGCCTTCGCGCTGTTCGCCCCGGCGCCCGTGTCACCTGTCAGCGGCCGCTACGCGCTCCTCGAGGGCTCGGCCAGCGGGCATCGGGTGATGGCGGCGCGGCCAGACGGCAGTGAGATGGCGACGCTGGCGCGCTTCGGCCTCGACCAGGGCGTCACCGCGATGGTGGACGCGGACACGGTCATCACGCGCGGCGACGGCGAGTGGGTGCGTCGCGAACTCGCCTCCCGCGCATCGGAAGCGTACACGGCGTCGAGTGACGCGCCGGAGAAGACGGCCTTCGTCCTGTCGCCCTTGAAGCGCCTCGCGCTCGACCTCGACCCCGCCGGGTTCGCCGTGCTCGATGTCGACGCGCCCGAGGCGGCCCCCGTCCACGCGCACCGCGCCTACCCCACCTCGACAGCCGGGCTCCCGGCATGGTCGCCCGACGAGACCCGTGTGGCGTTCGGCGCGGAGTCCGAGGTCGGCGTCGTCGACCTCCAGACAGGGGCGGCATCGACGTTCACGCTCGAGGACATGGGCATCGAGGTGGAGGGCCTCGAACGGCTGTGGGCGCTGGAATGGACGGCGGACGGCGCCGCCATCGAGTTCGCAACGGCGAGCGCCCTCTGGCGTCTGGACCCGGCGACGGGCGACGCGAGGCGGGTGGCAGACGCCCCGCGTCCAGGCGGCTTCACGCAGGGCACGATCCTCGAGCGCTCACCGGACGGCGAGGTGCTGGTCGCCGCGACACGCTTCGGCGCCTTCGCCCTCGACGAGGACGGCGCGTGGCGCATGATCGCGCGCGGCGGCGCGCCCGTGGCCAGCGGTTCGCTCGCATGGTCACCCGACTCCTCGGCGGTGGCCTATTCCGCCATCGAGGCGCCGCACGACACGCCCCTCGGTATCTTCGTGGCGCCGGTGGACGGCAGCGGCGCGTACCGGCTGGTGCTACCGGGCGTCGGGCGGGTCCTTGGCTGGCTTCCCGACGGGCGAATCGCGTGGACCTCGACCTCGGGCGGCGTGTAGGCGGCGGCGCCCCAGGCCAGCCGGGAACCCGCGAGTGCCCTCGAGCGTCTGGCGTACAGGGACCTCCAGGCGGCTCCTCCTCCCTCTCAGGAGCGAAAAGCCGCCCGCAAGGGGTGACCAGACGCCAGGATGTTGTACCGTGTAGCACGGTGCGTGTTCGACCCGGGCGGGGTTGGACCGGAGTTCGCCATCTCCACCGGACGCCAACCCGCGCGCCGGCGCGCCCGCCGGCGTCGAGACCGTGCCCCCGTGTCCGCTCCGGCGCACCAGGGCCGCGCCTTGCAGGTCCTCCCCGATCGCCTTCGCTACCTGTCAGGCCTCGATGGCTTGCGAGCGCTCGCCGTGCTGGCGGTGCTCGTCTACCACGGCGACTACGCCTGGCTGCCCGGCGGCTTCCTGGGCGTCGATGTCTTCTTCGTCCTCAGTGGCTACCTCATCACCGCACTGCTGATCGCCGAATGGCGCGGCAGCGGCCGCATCGCCCTGGGCGCGTTCTGGCTGCGCCGCGCGCGCCGCCTGCTACCGGCGCTCATGTTGCTGCTCGGCGGGCTCCTCGGCTACGCGGTACTGGCGGCGCCCGGCGAACTGGCGCCGCTCCGAGGCGACACGGTGGCCGCCGTCGGCTACATGACGAACTGGTGGCTGGTCTTCCACGAGCAGTCGTACTTCGAATCGATGTCCCGCCCCCCACTGTTGCAGCACCTCTGGTCGCTGGCCGTGGAGGGACAGTTCTACCTGCTCTGGCCGCTGATCTTCGTGCTGCTCATGCGGCTGTTCGGCCGGGGTCTCCCGTTCGTGCTCGTCGCCGCAAGCGTCGCGTCTGCCGCGCTGATGGCGGTGCTCTACGACTCGGGCGCCGGCGAGTCGCGCGTGTACTACGGCACCGACACGCGCGCCGCCGGGCTGCTGCTCGGCGCCGCGCTCGCCAGCGCCTGGCACCCCGGCGATGCCTCCGCACCACAGGCCGAGGGCTCCCGACGCTCCCGCGTCGCGGTCGAGGGCATGGGGGCCGTCGCGCTGGCGTTGCTCGGTGTCCTGGTCTGGCGGCTCGACGAGTTCCACCCGCTGCTCTATCGAGGCGGCTTCCTGCTGGTTGCCGTTGCATCCGCGACCGCCATCGCGGCCGTTGCCAGTCCCCGCGCGCGTGTGCTCCCCGCGGTGCTCGGTGCGCCACCGCTGCGCTGGCTCGGCACTCGCTCTTACGCGGTCTACCTATGGCACTGGCCCGTCTTCCTGCTCACCCGCCCCCACCTCGATGTCCCGATGGACGGGCTGCCGCTCTTCGCCGTGCGCCTGGCAATCACATTCACGCTGGCCGAGCTGTCCTACCGGCTGGTGGAGACGCCCGTCCGGCACGGCAGCCTGGGCGCAGCGTGGGCGCATCTGCGCCGGCGCCGCGACGACGGCGCGGGCGGCCTCGATCGCCGGCGCCCGGGCTGGATCGCGGCCGGCGCGCTGGGTACGGCGACCGTGGTCGCGATGGGGATCGTCTCGATGAGCGCGCCGGGCATCGGCGCGGCTGGTCAGCTCGCGGCCGCGGACGCCCTGCACACCCCGCTATCGAGCGCCCCCGTCGTCTCGTCGGTGAACGGCGAGCACGCGCCCGCATCACCGGCCGCGACGGCCACCGAGGCGCCGGCAGGCGCCGGTGGGAGTAGTGCGCCGGAGGTCACGATCCCCGAGGTGCTCCAGACCGCGGCGCCGGATGACCAGAGTGCCCCCGCCTCGGTCTGGCGTCCCGTGTGGACCGACGGCGGGTCCACGTCGCCCTTCCCAGCGTCGACAGCCTCCGCCTCGTCGCAGGTGAGCGACGGGAGTGAGGGGAGCGCGGGTGATCACGACGGCGAAAGCGGACCGGCCGCTCCCTCCGGGACCGCCCCTTCGACGGAGCCCTCGCCGACACCAGCCGGCTCCGAGGGCCCGGACGCAACCGCGAGCCCGTCCCCAACGGCCCCCGCGGACCCGCCGCCCTCGGTGTCGGTGACTGCCCTGGGCGACTCCGTGATGCTGGGCGCCGTGGCCGCCCTCGAACAGGCCATGCCCGGCATCTACATCGAGGGTGAGGTGGGCCTCCAGGCAGCCGCCGTGGTGACACGGCTGCAGGCGCTCCGCACCAACGGACAACTGGGCGACGTGGTGGTGATCCACATCGGGACCAACGGCATCATCCGCGACTCGGAGTTCGAGGCGATGATGGACCTGCTCACCGACGTGCCTCGCGTCGTGGTGGTCAACGTGAAGGTGCCTCGCCCGTGGGAAGATCCGAACAACCGCATGCTCGCGGGATCGGTGGCAGACTACCCCAACGCGGTGCTCATCGACTGGCACGGCACCGCAGCGGAGCAGGGCGATTACTTCTGGACGGATGGCATCCATCTCCGTCCAGAGGGAGCATCGGTCTACGCCTCGATGATTGCCGCGCAGGCGACGCCGAGGTAGCGGCGGCTCGGCGCCTGCGCCTCGCGAAGCGTCCGGCCGGGATCGGCCGTCGCCTGCCGTACTTATGTATCCTTGTGTTGTGAGAGCGTCGATCCGCGCGCGGATGCCCTTCGTGCTGGTGGCGTTGCTATCGCTGGTGACGCTCGCCCTCATCGTGGTGCCGCGGTTCGCCGACCGAGCCGCGCGCGCATACCAGATGCGCCAGTTGCCGCTGCTCTTCTACCAGGACCTGGAACCGGCAGGCCTCCTCGGCGACTACTCCTCGGTGCTCGGCGTGGCGCACAACTCCGGCAACAGCATGGTCGCCCTGAAGCGCGCGCTCGACCACCAGGATGGCGCGATCGAGATCGATGTCGTGTCCGACCAGGGCGTGCTGCGCGCTGCCCACCGCCCACCGGTCCGCTACATCGGCCGATTCCTGCTGCGCAGCCCCACGCTGGAGGACGTGTGGGAGGAAGCCTCCGGCGCGAGCCTCGTAAAGCTCGACCTGAAGGAGTCGTCGCCGCTCTTCGTCCGGCGCGTGCTCGACTTCCTCGATGCGCATCCACAGCGCACCGTTGCCGTGTCTTCGCCGTACATCGCGGTGCTGGAGGCGTTCCAGCACGAGCGTCCGCAGACCATTCGCATGCTCAGCATCCGGACTCAGCCGCGGCTGGACCAGCTGCTCACCTCGCCGGACGAACTCCGGACGGTGCACGGCGTCACCATCCACCACAGCCTGCTCGACGCCCAGCGGATGGACGCACTCCACGACGCCGGGCTGCTGATCGCGGCATGGACCGTCAACGACCTCGACCGCCTCAACGAACTCGTCGAACTGGGCGTACACGCAGTGACCACAGACAACCTGGCGATCACCGAACTCCTCGGCGGCGACTGGCTGCCCTGGGAGGTCGGTGACGCCAACACCGAGGACTGACCGGCCGCCGAGCGTGCGGCCCGTGTCGTTGCGCACCTCCCTCAGCCTTGCGACACCACTCCGCGAGCCGCCGCGATCGCTCGTGATGCTACCTTGTCCGCGCGGCACGACCGCGCAGCGCGAGCGGCGCAGACGGGGGAGCGGTGGTGGACGGACTGGCGGGGCGCGTGGCGGTGGTGACGGGCGGTGCCGAGGGCATCGGTCGCGGAATCGCGCTGACGCTGGCCGCCGAGGGCGTACGCGTAGCCATCGCCGACATCGACCTCCGGACGGCGGAGCTGGCCGTAGGCGAGCTGCGCGACGCGGGCGTCGAGGCGCTCGCGGTGCGCGTCGACGTCTCGGACCCGGCGGCCATGCGGGCGTTCGCGGAGCGGGTGGAACGCGACCTCGGACCGGTCTCGGTCCTCTGCAACAACGCCGGCGTGATGCTGGACGGCACGCTGGTGGAGTCGACGCCCGAGGACTGGCAGTGGGTGCTCTCCGTGAACCTGATGGGCATCGTGCATGGCGTCAGCGCCTTCGTCCCGCGCATGCGCGAACGCGGCGAGCCCGCGCACATCGTGAACACCTGCTCGATGGCCGGCCTGGCGCCGAGGTTGGCGGGCGGCCTCGGGATCTACAGCGCCTCGAAAGCGGCGGCGGTCGCCTACTCGGAGATGCTGCGCGCCGAGCTGGCGCCGTCCGGCATCGGCGTCACGACGCTGTGCCCCTCCACGGTCAACACGCGCATCTGGTCGGCCTCGCGCAACCGCCCGACCGAGTTCGGCGAAGGGCGGCCGGTGCCGGTGCCGGAGCGCATCAGCGCGGCGCTGGAGCCTGAGCAGATCGGGCCGCTGGTCGTGCGTGCCATCCTCGAGGACCGCGCGTACCTGTATACCGGCGCGGACATGCGGTCGCGCATCGAGGAGCGCACGGCGCGCGTGCTGGCGGACATCGAGCACGAGTAACCGTGTATCGACGGCAAGGGGCAGCGACATGCACTTCTCGGCGTTCTACCTCGGCGGGTCTCCTACGCGCGAGGCGCCCGAGACGGTCTTCCGGCGCGTGGTCCAGTACGCCCAGGACGCCGAGGAGCTGGGCTATGACTCGGTGTGGTTCGCCGAGCACCACTTCTCGAACTACGGCTACATCCCCAACCCGCTGCTGATGGCGACACGGGTGGCGGCCGAGACCTCGAGGGTGCGCGTGGGCACCGCGGTGCTCGTCCTGCCCTTCTGGAACCCGCTACGCGTCGCCGAGGACATCGCGCTGACCGACCACCTGACCGGCGGGCGCCTTGAGGTGGGAGTGGCGCGCGGCTACCAGCCGTTCGAGTTCCGCCGCTTCGGCCTCGATCAGGAGGAGGCGCGGGAACGCACGGACGAAACGCTGGCCGTGCTGCTGAAGGCCCTCACGGAGGACTCGTTCACCTTCGATGGCCGGTTCTACCAGATCCCGGAGACGACCGTCTTCCCCAGGCCGCTCCAAACGCCGACTCCACCCCTCTGGCTGGCGGCCCACACACCGGAGTCCTTCGAGATTGGCGCCCGCTTCGGGCTGCGAGCGCTGACGACGAACTCCGGGCGTCCGGTATCCGTGCTCGAGGAGGGGTGGTCGAACCACCTCGCCGCGCGCGCCCGGCATCCCCTCGCACCGCCGGACTTCGGCGTGCAGGCGCAGGTCTGCGTGGCGCCGACAGACGCGGAGGCGCGCGAGCAGGTCCCGCACTTCCTCTACCAACTGCGACAGGCCACGAACCTCCGCCACGGCCGCGAACACGTCGTCTCCGGTGTCTCGGAGCCCCTGCCGTTCGAGGGCGAGCCGAGCATCGACGAGATGTTCGAGGCGCGCACGCTCGCCGGTTCACCTGAGGCGGTGCGGCGCAAGCTCCAGGCCTATGCCGACGTCTCAGGCATGACCATGCTCAGCTGCGTCTTCCACGGCGGCGAGATGCCGCACGAGGCGGCCCAGCGCTCGATGCGCCTCTTCGCCGAGGAGGTCATGCCGGCGTTCCGGTAGTCCGAGCACCGCACGGGCTCAGTCGGGGTAGCGCCAGACCTCGCCCTCGGGTGGCTCGTCCGCGAGGCGAAAGCGCGGCAGGCCGAGGCCGTCACCGAGGTCCGCGAACTCAACCTGCACACGCGCGCCGATGCCCGTGCGCTCCTCGTCCTCCGGGCGGCCCTCGGCGTCCACGAGCAGGCCGAGGACGCGCAGCCCGTCGGCGGGGCCGGGGACACCTCGTTGCTCGTCCAGCTCGACGAGCACCACCGGGTACGGCGTGATCGGCCGGAACGAGGGGTGAATGCCGTGGTGCACGACCTCGTACGAGTAGATCGTGCCGCGGCCGGAGACCTCCGCCCACTCGTAGCCGAGGGACTGGCAGAACGGACACGCGCTGCCGATGGGGTAGCGCAGCTTCTGGCATTCGGGGCAGCGCTGGACGACGAACTGGCCGCGTCCCGCCGCCTCCAGGAACTCGCGGTGCTCCGGATCGTTCGATGCGACTTCGACGCGGACGCCCAGGTATTCGGCCATCGTGCTCGCTCCCTTGCCGCAGCCGCTAGTTGTGCATGATCAGCGCAGAACCCGTCGGCGGGCTCGCCCAACCGAGGTTCATCGTGATCTCCACGTCGCGCACCTGCCGGCAGCCGTGCTCCGAGTAGTCGTAGGTGTGTTCGCCCTGCTCCCAGTTCGGGCAGTAGTCGTCCGCCTGCCCTCGGAGCTGGCGCACGCTCTCCACGACGTGACCGATGCCGTGCGTGTAGCCTTCGCACAGGTGGCCGCCGTGGGTGTTGTTCGGGCGCGCGCCACCCAGCTCGATGATCCCGCTCGATACGTAGTCGCCGCCCTCGCCTTCCTTGCAGAAGCCGTAGGCCTCCAGTTGCAGCATCGTCGTGAAGGTGAAGGCGTCGTACGAGCCCGTGACCTCGATGTCCTCGGGACCGACGCCCGCCTGCCCGAAGACGATGGGCGCGGCGTAGTGGCCGGCGACCCTCGAGATCGGACCGCGCGTCCAGTGGTAGCCGCCCGGCTGCTCTTTGTTGACCCGGCCGGCCACGCCCATGATGTAGGCCGGCTTGTGGCGCAGGTCCCGCGCTCGGTCGGCGCTCGTCACGATGATCGCGACCCCGTTGTCCGTCTCCACGCAGCAGTCCAGCAGGTGGAGCGGCTTCGTGATCCAGCGCGAGTTCACCACGTCCTCGACGGTCACGCGCTGCGGGTAGAACGCCCGAGGGTTGTTCGAGGCGTGTTTGCTGTGCGCCACCTTGACGTGCGCGACCTGTTCGCTGGTGGTGCCGTACTCGTACATGTGCCGCATGAACGACGGCGCGAAGGACTGCCCCGCAGAGTGCATGCCGTGGATGGCGGCGTCGAGGGAGCCACCTCGGAACACCGGCGCCTGGCGGCCCGTCCCACCGATGCGCGCCTCGGTGTAGCCGTTCATCGCGCGGAAGATCACGACGGTCTGGCACATGCCGACCTCGATGGCGCCCATGGCGAGGCCGATCAGGGCCTCCGTGCTGGAGCCGCCTCCGGAGCAGTCCATGTAGAAGTTGAGCCGGATGCCCAGGTCGCCCGCGATCGTCGGCGACGAAGTCGAGTCGTTGCCGTGGTAGGAGAGCATCCCGTCCACGTCCCCGGCGCCGAGGCCGGCGTCGAGCATCGCGGCGCGCACTGCCTCGACGCCCAGTGCGCGCGTCGTGCGCCCGGAGTCCCGAGAGAACTCGGTCGCCCCGATCCCGACGATGGCGTATTGGTCTCGCAGCCCCGGCATGTGCGCCTCCGCTCCCATTCGACCGCCCGAGGCGGGCGCCGGGCGCACTGTAGCACCGCGGAGGCGGCGAGCGCGGGAGGTCAGCGGACGGGGACCGTCAGCGCGTGGCCGACCTCGATCAGGTTCACGTTGGAGATGCCGTTCTCGCGGGCGAGCACCCAGGCCGTCGTGCCGAAGCGGGCGGCGATGTTCGCCAGCGTGTCGCCGGCCTGAATGCGGTACACCGTCCTCGATGGCGCGGCCGTATCGCTGACGGCCCGCGTGGCCGTCGAAACCGCGTCCGGGAGCCGGGGCGGGACCACCTTCGTCACGGTCGAGGACTGAGCCAGGCCGTCGAACACCGCGAGCAGTCCGGCCCGGTGTTGCGTCAGGGCGATATCGTCCGGCCGCTCGATCTCGACATCGATCGCGGGGATGCCGATGCGGTCCATCGCATCGATGAACTCGCCGGTGATGGCGTAGGCGCTCCATTGGTCGATGTACTCAAGGCCGGCTGCCGAGGCGTACCGGTGCGCCAGCATCACAGCGCGCGGACTCTCGCTGGCCTCGACGACCGGCGCGCAGCAGTGCCAGACGATGACCACGGAGGGGCGCGTCTCGCTCACGTAGTCGTAGAGCGCCCGCGTCTCGGGCTCGGAGAGCCGCGCGGCGCCGCCGCTCACCAGGCCGCCGTCCGGGTGGTAGGCCAGCGGACGCCAGTCAGGGGCGGCGGGCCAGTTGCGGTTCAGGTCGACGTCGTTCGCGTTCCGGTGCCCTCCCGAGGCGACGCCGTCCGGGTTGACGGCGGGCAGGAGGCAGACCCGCAGGTCCGCGGGGATGACGAGGTCGCCGGTCCAGATCAGCTCCGCGACGGCCAGCGCCAGTTCGGTCGACACGATCTCGGACCCGGTGTGCATGCCGCCGACGAGCAGGATCATGCGCTCGCCCGTGCCTATGCAGCCAACCTCCAGCGGGAGGCCTCGCACGGACTCGCCGATGATGGTGTTCGCGGCAGAGGCCGCCGTCGCTGCCGGGCTGTTCGTGGGCGCGGCCTGGGCGGCCTTGGGCGTGCTCGATGGCGGTGGCGTCGCGGGCGGCGCCGCCGCGGCGGCGCCCGAGGCGAGCACGAACAGCGAGGCGAACACGAACGCCGCCGCCACGCCGACCGGCAGCCACCGACCCGTCTTCATCCAGCGTCCCCCCGTCGGCCGCGCCGGGAGCGAGCCTCAGTCGCGGCGTTCACTCACAGCGAAGCAGCGCAAGGGGATGCGGGTGGATAGGCGAAACCCTGATCAGCGCAGGGCGACCGGAGGGAAGGACGGAGGGGGAGGGTGCTCGGGGCGCCTCGGACGAGCGTGTGGCGGCTAGTGCACGCGCTTCTCCGCGCCCGCCCACTCGCGGTCGCGGAGCACGTACTTCTGCACCTTGCCGGTGCTCGTCTTCGGCAGCTCCGTGAACTCCACGTGCTTCGGGCACTTGAAGTGCGAGAGCCGCGAGCGGGTGAACTCCACGATGTCCTCGGCGGTAGCGCTGGCGCCCGGCTTGAGCGTGATGAACGCCTTCGGCACCTCGCCCCAGCGCTCGTCCGGCACGCCGATCACGGCGACCTCATGCACCGAGGGATGCTCGTAAATGGCGTTTCCCACCTCGATGCTGGAGATGTTCTCGCCGCCGCTGATGATCACGTCCTTCGAGCGGTCGCGCAGCTCGATGTAGCCGTCCGGGTGCATCACGCCGAGGTCACCCGAATGGAACCAGCCACCACGCAACGCAACGGCCGTGGCCTCCGGGTCGTTGAAGTAGCCGGCCATGACGTTGTTGCCACGCATCATGACCTCGCCCATGGTGCGGCCATCCGCCGGGACGTCCTCGAGCGTCTCCGGGTCCGCCACGCGCACGTAGGCGGCGTGGACGTACGGTACGCCCTGCCGCGCGCCCAGTTCCGCGCGCGCCTCGAGGGGTAGCGCGGCCCAGCCGTCCTGCACCTCGCAGAGGGTGTGCGGGCCGTACGTCTCCGTCAGGCCATAGAGGTGCGTCACCTGGATGCCCATGCGCTCCATGGAACGGATGTCCGCGGGCGACGGGGGCGCGCCGCCGGTGCTGACGCGCACGGGCATCTCGAATCGCACACCCTCGGCCGAGGGGTCGCCGGCGATCAGGCGGAGGACCGTAGGAGCGCCATTGAAGTTGGTGACGTGCTCCTCCTGCACCAGCCGGATCACCTCGGGCGGACGTACCGCCCTCAGGCAGACGTGCTTGCCGGCCGCGGCGGTCACGGCCCAGGGGAAGCACCAGCCGTTGCAGTGGAACATCGGCAGCGTCCAGAGGAAGACGCTGTCCCGGTTGAGCGAGAGCGCCATGGACTGCCCGAGCGCGTTGAGGTACGCGCCCCGATGCGTGTACATCACGCCCTTCGCCCGCCCCGTGGTGCCCGAGGTGTAATTGATCGACAGCAGTTGGTGCTCGTCGGCCACGGTGTTCGACACGGACAGCGGCTCGATGTCCCCTAGCCATTCCTCGAACGTCGGCGCGTCCGCTACGCGGTCGGTCACTCCCGCCACGGCGTCCGGGACGCTGACGAGACGCAACCCGGGCGGGCAGCGCGACAGGTCGAGGTTGGCGGCCAGTTCGGGGTCGACGAGGAGCAGCCGCGCGCCGCTGTGCTCCAGGATGTATGCCACCTCACCGGCCGCGAGCCGCGTGTTCACCGCCACGAGCACGGCGCCTGCCAACGGCACCGCGAACGTCGCTGCGAGGTGTACCGGGACGTTCGGCAGCAGCACCGCCACGCGGTCGCCCCGCTCGATGCCGTCGCGCTGGAGGGCGGCCGCAAAGCGCCCGACGAGCGAAGCAAACTCGGTCCAGTTGAGACGGGTCTCACCGTAGATCACCGCCTCACGCGTCGGATACACGCGCGCGGTGCGTTCAAGGAAGGTCAGCGGGCTCAGGGGCTCGAACGCCGCGGATGGGTCCCAGGCCGCGCCGTCCTCAGAGGGACTCGTGACCGCGGTTGCCTGCTGCTCCACCATGACGCGCCTCCTCGACTCGTCGGCAGCGTAAGCCCGCGTCAATGCGCTTGTCATGGGCCACGTACCGCCGGTGGCTGTGGCACCGCGCGCAAGCGGCTAGCGGAGGTACGCCTCCAGCCGCTGGCCTGCCTCCTTCGCGTCGCCGTCCGGCATGGCCAGGGTCTGCACGTCAGCGCCGAGGGCCGCGCGCTCCTGCAACTGCTCGCGCACCGACTCGATGGGGCCGATCACCTGGATTTCGCGGACCATCTCGTCCGAGATCGCGGCGATGGCGCCCTCGCGGTCGCGGTCCGCCCAGGCGGCCTGCGACGCGCGCACCTCCGCCTCGAAGCCGTTGCGGGCGAGCATCTGCCAGTAGAAGACGCCCATGCGGTTGATGTAGTGGAACAACGGCTGGCGCGCGGCCTGCCACATCTCCTCGTCGTTGTCGCCGGTCAGCACATAGGACTGCGTCTGCACGGCGATGGTGACATCCGAGGCGTCGCGGCCGGCCGCCTGTGCCCCCTCGCCGAGTTCGTCGCGCAGCGTGCCGAACGCCGATTTCGGCCAGTGGATCGGGAGGATGCCGTCCGCGACTTCACCGGTCTGACGGATCGACTTCGGGGTGATTCCGGCGATCCAGACGGGGATCTTCGGTCTCAGCGGCTCGTACTGCATCTGGAAGCCGCGATGCAGGGAGAAGATCTCGCCCTCGTACTCCAGCGGCTCTCGCGCGATCAGCATGTTGAAGATCTCCACGTACTCGCGCAGCCGCCGCAGCGGCTTCCGGAACGGCACGCCGTGGAAGTGCTCGATCACGAACTCGCCGGAGGAGCCGAGCCCCAGCACCATCCGCCCCTCGGACAGCCGGTCGAGCACCGCGAACTCCTGCGCGAGCGCCGCCGGGGTGCGCGAGAAGACATTGAGGATGCTCGAGCCGATCTGGATCTTCGAGGTGTGCTCCGCCAGCAGCGTGAACCAGGGGAGCGTGGACGGGCCCCACGCCTCGCCGCCCATCACGATCTCGTAGCCTAGGTCCTCCGCGATGCGGACCTTCTCCAGGTTCTGCCGCCAGTCGTCGCCCATGCCCGCGCGAATGCCGAGTCGCATTGGTCGTCCTCTCGTGCGGCGCGATTCTAGCCGCTCAGGAGGAGGCGCGTGCGGCCGATGCTAGCCGCCGGCCGCCTGGGCGGCGGCGCGCTCGCGGTTGCGCGCGCGGGCCTCGGCCTCTCGGCGCTCCAGGCGCTTCGCGTACGCCTCGGCTTCCGCGAGTTCGCCACGGGCGCCGCCCATGACGGCGACGTAGGACACCATGCCGATGAACATCAGGGCGGCAGCGAAGACGAAGACGGACTCGATGCCGAACGTGCCGACGACGGCCGCGCCGACGAGCGAGCCCGCGAGGAAGCCGCTGGACATCCCCATGTTGTTGAGCCCCATCAGCGAGCCCATGCCGACCACCCGGCCCAGCGTCACGAAGATCGCCTGCTGCGCCGGCATCGCCATCGATTCGCCGACGCCGGCGATCAGGATCGCGCCCAGCACCCACGGCGCGAGGGTGACCGGCCCCACGTCGACGAACGAGCCGGGCACCAGCGGCAGCAGCAGCTGGCTCACGCCCATGAGCGTGAGTCCGGCGGCGATCAGCCGGATGCGGTCGACCCGGTCGGCCAGGCCACCCATGAGCGGCTGCAGCAGCGCGTTCATGAATTGCCGGCTGGACAGCAGAATGCCGACGAACAGCGCGCTGTCGAGGCCCAGCCCGTCCTCGCTCACCACAAAAATCGCGAGGAACGAGAATGCGGCGCCCCAACCGAGCGCCATCAGCACCATGAACAGCACGGCCCCCTGCACGGCCCGTCGCCGCACCATCTGTGACCAGGGGAGGGATGGCGGGGCGTCCTCGTCGTCCTCGGCTTCGCCCGCGAAGCGCGCGTTGGCCGGCAGCATCAACAGGGTGAGCAACGCGGTCCCCGACAGCATCAGCGCCATCACCAGGAACGCGGCCTCCGAACTGAACGCGTCCCGCACGCCACCGCCCAGCAGCGGTCCCACGCCGAAGCCGGTCACCTGCGCCACCGAGAAGACGCCCATGTAGCGCCCCTCGGCGCCCGGCGGCGCGAGGCGACCGACGTACGCCAGGGTCATCGGGAAGACGCCGGCCGCGCCGAAGCCGGAGAGGATGCGGAAGAAGACCACCAGCTCCCAGCGGTCGGCGATCAGATAGCCGAACGCGCCCAGGCCGTAGATGGCAAACCCGCCGACGATGAACGGCTTTAGCCCGTACCGGTCGCCCATCGAACCGACGAACGGCGCGCTGATGATCTGCGCGATCGAGAGCCCGGAGAACGACAGTGCCACGCCGACGGCCGGGCCGCCGAGGTCGTCGCGCACATAGATCGGGAGCAATGGCGAGACCATGCCGAGGCCGATCATCGCGACGAACATCGCGATGAAGAGGACGACGAACGCGCGGTTCCACATGCTCGGGACGATCCTGTCTGCCGGAAGGGGAGATCCACCGTACCCCTCGTCCGTCTGAGGCTCCACGAGCCGCATCTCCCGTGTGATCCACGCGGCGGGCCGGCCCTCTATGATGCCTCCCGTGATAGACGGCATCCTGACCGGCCGGCGCGTAGTGGACCTGAGCGACGAGGTCTCGGGCGCCTTCGCGACGCGATGGCTGGCGATGCTCGGCGCCGACGTGGTGAAGGTCGAACCGCCTGAGGGCGACCCCGCGCGCTACGCCGGGCCACGCCTCCCCGGCGACATCGAGGGGAGCGCGCTCTTCGCGTACCTCAACGCCGGGAAGCGCTCGGTCGTCGTCGACCCGGGCGACGAGGCTGACGCGACGCGCCTCGTGCGGCTGATTGGCGGCGCCGACCTCGTCGTAGAGACCTCCACCCCGGGGGCATGGGCCGCGCGCGGCGTGGACCTGGAGACCCTGCGGCGCGAGCACCCCGCGCTGGTCATCTGCTCGGTCACCCCGTTCGGGCAGGACGGCCCCAGGGCGGCGTGGAGGGCCACGCCCCTGGCGGCGTTCGCCTCCGGTGGCCAGATGATGATGTGCGGCGACCCGGACAAGCCACCGTTGCTCACCGCCGGGCGGCAGGCTCACTACCAGGCGGGCCTGCACGCCTTCTCCGCCAGCCTCACGGCGCTGTTCGCGGCGGGACGCGATGGCCACGGTGACCACCTCGACATCTCGGTCCAGGAGGCACAGGCGGCGAGCCTGGAGGCCGGTGGGCCGATAGCGATGGTGCGCGGTTTCGACTCGGAGCGCACGGGCAACCAGAACCGCGCCGTGTGGGGCATCTACCCCTGCGCGGACGGCTTTGTCGGTGTCGCAGCGATGGCGCGTCAGACGGGGTCGGTCTACCGCTGCATCGGACACCCCGAGCTGGCGGAGTCGCCGCTGTTCACCGACCTGATCGGCAACCCCGCCGGCAACGAGGCGGCCGCCGCCCTGATCACCGAATGGACGATGGAGCGCACCGCGCAAGAGATCTTCGAGGAGTCACAGGGGCAGCGCGCGCCATTCTCGCTGATCCCCTCCCCGCGCGAACTGCTGGACTGGGAGCCCTTGCGCAAGCGCGGCTTCTGGCGGGAGGTCGAGCACCCCTCGCTCGGGGGGCACACGCTGCCCTCGCTGCCGTTCACCATCGACGGTGACCGTGGCTCGGTCGAGCGCGCACCGCTCCTGGGCGAACACACCGCCGAGGTGTGGCGCGAACTCGACGCAGCAGCAGAGCCCAGACCGGACACGCACCGAGGGGCCGTCCGCGCGCCGCTCGACGGGATCCGCGTGCTCGACCTGACGCAGGTGTGGGCGGGCCCGTACGCGACCCGCTTCCTGGCGGACATGGGCGCCGACGTCATCCACATCGAGGGTCCCGGGTTTCCGGACGCGGTGCGGGGCATCGGGCGCGGGCCAGACCCACGTTCGTTCAACAAGGCCCCGTACTTCAATGAGTACAACCGCAACAAGCGCGGGATGGCGCTCGACCTCCGCCGCCCCGAGGGCATCGCGGCGTTCCGCGAGCTGGTGAAGACGGCCGACGTGGTCATCGAGAATTGGAGTGTGGGTGTCGCGGAGCGGCTGGGCATCGGCTTCGACGACCTGCGGGCCCTCAACCCGCGCGTCGTGTTCGTGCAGATGCCGGGCTTCGCTCAGGACGCCCCGGAGTCGGAGCGCATCGGCTTCGGGCCGACCATCGAGCAGATGGGCGGCCTCGTCCACCTGCAGGGCTACGAGGGGGAGGGGCCGCACAAGAGCGGCATCTCCTACGGCGACCCGACCGCCGGTATCACCGCGGCCGGCGCGACCGCCCTGACGCTGCTGCGCCGCGAAGAGACCGGCGAGGGGTCGCGCGTGGTGGTCGCACAGCGGGACAACATCATCTCGCTGGCGGGCGAGTTCATGGTCGCGGAGTCGGCCGGCATCCCGTACCCGGTGCGGCAGGGCAGCCGCAGCCCAGACAGCGTGCCGCACGGCGTCTACCGGACCTGCGATGACGACGGACGCCAGCAGGCGGACATCCTGGGCAACGTGATCGGCGAGTTCCATCAGACCTGGGTCGTCATCGACTGCGACTCCGACGCCGCCTGGCGTGCGCTCGTCTCGGTCGTCGGGGACTCCCGCCTCGACCGTCCCGAATACGCCACGCTGGCCGGGCGGCGGGCAGCGGAGGAGGACATCGACGCCGTGCTCGGCGAGTGGGCCGCCACTCGCACTCCGCTCGAAGTGGCCGAGGTGCTCCAGGCCGCCGGCGTCAGCGCCCACCCGGTCATGTCGCCGCTGATGCTCGTGCGCGACGCACACCTCGAGGCGCGGGGCTACTTCCCGACCGTGACCCATCCCGAGGCGGGCGAACACCGCACGAGCCGGCCGGTGTGGCGCTTCCTCGACCGGCCGCTCGCCCCGATCCGTCCGGCGCCCTGCTTCGGCGAGCACAACCGCGCGGTGCTGACGGAAGCCGGGTACACCGCAGCGCAGGTAGACGCTCTCGAGGCCCTCGGCGTAATCGCGGACGTGCCGCTGCGCGCGTGACCCGACGGGGCGAGGTCACGACCGTCGGTGCCGGCACGATCCCCGTAGGGGCGCAAGGCCTTGCGCCCCTACCAGAGGCTGGTGCTCCCACCGCCGTCGCAGACGCCCGCCTGGGCACCCACGGACGCGGACCGGCCCCTAGACGGGTAGCTTCGGCCGCGGTGGCAGTGGCTCCATCGGGAAGACCGAATCGATCTCGGTGGTCGCCGGGACCGGTACGTCGATCAGCGTCGGCTTGCCGCTGGCGAGCGCCTCGTCGAGCGCCTTCCGCAGCGCCTTCGGCCCCTCGGCGCGGATGCCCTGCACGCCGAACAGTTCGGCGAGCTTCGCGAGGTCCGGGTTGAGCAGGTCCGAGGCGATCATGTGGCCGTTGAAGCGGACGTTCTGGATCCGCCGGACGTTGCCGTAGGCGTTGTCGTTGAAGACGACGGCGACCAGCGGGATGTCGAACTTCGCCATCGTCGACAGCTCCTGCACGTTGTACATGAAGCCGCCGTCGCCGTTGATCGAGACCACCTTCCTGTCCGGGTTGCCCACCTGCGCGCCCAGGGCGGTCGCGAAGCCGTACCCCAGCGTCCCCTGGTAGCCGGATGTCAGGAAGGTCCGCGGCTCGTACACAGGCAGGCCCGAGGTCGCCCAGTAGCCCACCTGCGTGCTCTCCGACACGACGATGCCGTCGTCCGGCAGCACGTCGCGGATGGCGCCCGCGTGCTCGGCCTGCATCGTGAGCTTCGCCATCTGCTCCTCGATGCCCGACTTGAGGGCGGTCAACTCCGCCTCACGAGAGTCGCGCGAGCGGTTGTGTCGCGGCACCCGGCGCCCGAGTTCGGCGAGCGCGTGCTTCGCGTCACCGGCGATGCCCAGGTCGGGCTTGCGGTTGCGGCCAACCTCCTCCGGGTCGATGTCGATGTGGATCAGGGTCTGGCCGTCCTGCATGCCCCATGGCAGCGTCGCCGGCTGCACGAAGCGCGTGCCGATGGCCAGCACCACATCCGCGTCCTTGAACAGCTCGCGGCCACTGAACTGGCCGGTCTGGGCGCGGTAGTCGCGGTCCGAGACCGCGCCACGGCCGTTGCTGGACATCCACACGGGCGCCTCCAGCATCTCGGACAGCGCCCGCAGCTCCTCCCATGCGCCGGCGGAGAGCACGCCGCCGCCGCTGGCGATGAGGGGGCGCCGCGCGCCGCCGAGGAGCTGCGCGGCCTGTTCCAGCAGGTCCTCGTCGGCGCACGCGCGCTCGAAGGGCTCCGGCTCCAGCAGCGTGATGTCCGCCACGCGTTCCAGGATATCCGGCGGCACCTCGATCTCCACGGGGCGCGGCCGCCCGGTGCGCAGCTCACGCATGGCGCGGTGCACCATGCCGGGGATCTCCTGCGGCGTCATGGCGCGCTCGACGTGCTTGCAGACCGCGGCGATGGTCTCCATCTGGTTGTTGATCTCGTGCAGCACCCCGCGGCCGAGGCCGATCAGGTCGGACTGGATCTGCCCGGAGATGCATAGGACGGGCGACGAACAGGCATAGGCTGTGGCCAGGCCCGCCGAGGCGTTCAGCAGCCCCGGACCCGGCACCATGAAGCATGTCCCGATGTCACCGGTGGTTCGGGCGAAGCCATCCGCCATGTACGCCGTGGCCTGCTCGTGCCGCGTGTGCACAATGTCGAAGTGCTCTTGCTCTTCGTAGAAGGCGTCGAAGGCGAAGTCGAGCTGGATGCCCGGCAGCGCGAAGATCGTCTCGATGCCCTCCAGCTTCAGTGACTGCACGAGTGCCTGGCCGCCGGTCATCTCTGTCATCGGTCTCACCCTTCAGATGCGTCTCTGGTCCTGCGGACTGCTTGCGTTGGCATGCGCGGGGCGCGCGGCGCCCATCGGAGTCGCTCGATGTGGCGTCCGCGCGCCGCCCTGGTGCGGCTGGGAGCTCAGCGGGAGCCGCGCAACCGCGGGTCGAGGAGGTCGCGCAGCGCATCCCCGTACATGTTGAAACCGAAGACGGTCAGCGTGATGGCGATGCCTGGGAAGATCATCATCCACGGCGCGATGTACATGTAGTCGCGGGCCGTCCCGGACAGCATGCCGCCCCAGGCCGGCGTGGGAGGCGGGATCCCGAACCCCAGGAACGACAGTGCGGCCTCTGCCAGGATCACGTTTCCGAGGCCGAGCGTCGCAACCACGATCACCGGCGCCATGATGTTGGGCACGATGTGCTTGACGATCAGGCGTCCGTCCGTGGCGCCCAGGCTGCGGGCGGCCTCGAGGTAGGGCTGCGCCATGACGCTCAGGACGGCGCCGCGCACCACGCGCGAGTTGTTGAAGGAGATGCCCAGGGCCAGCACCAGGATGATCGAGCCCACACCGGGCTGGAGGATCGTCATCGCCGCCAGCAGGAAGACTAGCCACGGGATGGCGATCCAGGCATCCACGAAGCGCTGGATCACGATGTCCAGCACGCCACCTCGCATCGCCCCCAGGGTGCCCATGACGATCGCGACCATCGTGCCGAGGCCAACGGCGCCGACACCGACCGTGATCGAAACGCGCGCGCCATGCACCACGCGGTCAAAGATGTCGCGGCCGATCATGTCGGTGCCGAACCAGTGCTCGGTGCTCGGGGACTGCAGGATGGAGCGAAGATTCGTGTCGGTCGGGTCTCCCGCGATTAAATCGGCGAAGACGGCGGCGAAGACGAGGAGCAGGACCAGCGCGGCGCCGAACGCGCCCAGCGGCTTCGTCCTGAACATGCTGCGGTGGACCTCGAGTAGCCACGGCAGTTGCCGGCCGTGGAGGTGAATGACGGGCTCGCCCGGGGCGGGGCGTGCGGTGATCGCCATGGCGCTCTCCCCCTGCTATGCGTACCGGATCCGCGGGTCCAGGAAGCCGTAGGCGATGTCCACCATGAGGTTGGTGAACATCACGAAGACGGTGAAGACCATGGTGGTAGCCTGGAGCAACGGGTAGTCGCGCTGCTGGATGGAGTCGAGCATGAACCGCCCGGTGCCGGGCAGATTGAAGATGGACTCCATGATGATCGAGCCGCCCAGCACGGCCGGCACCTGCAGGCCCAGCACCGTGACCACGGGGATCAACGCGTTGCGCACCGCGTGCCGCGAGACCACCTGGAACGCTCCCAGGCCCTTCGACTGCGCCGTGCGGATGTAGTCCTGCCGCAGCACCTCCAGCATCATCGCCCGCGTCATGCGGGTGACCGACGCCGACCGCGACAGCCCGAGGATGATCGCCGGCAGCAGGATGGCCCCCATGCTCTGGAAGGGGTTCTCGAAAAACGGCACCCAGCCCTGGCTGACGTTCACCTGCCACCACAGGGCCGGTAGCACGATCACCATGGTCGCGAACCAGAAGTCGGGGATCGCCAGGTTCAGGATCGAGAAGCTACGCGCGGTATAGTCCGCCGCCGTGTCCTGTTTGACGGCGGACAGGATGCCGATCGGAATGCCGATCAGCACCGTCAGGGCCAGCGAGACGACACCGAGTTGGAGCGTCAGCGGGAGCCGGTATCGCAGCTCGTCCATGATCGTGCGGCCGGTCCAGAGTGACTCACCGAAGTCGCCACGCACGATCCCGCTGACCCAGGTCAGGTACTGCACGGGCACCGATTCGTTCAGTCCCAGTTGCTCGCGTAGTTGCTCCTTATCGTCGGCGTACTGGTAGTTCTCCACCATGATGTCGACGACGTCGCCGGGGATCAGGCGGACCATGGAGAACACAATGACGCTGACGATGAAGAACGTGGGGATCATCGCCAGCAGCCGTCGGACGACGTACTCGGTCATCGACTCTGCCTTTCGGCACGGGATCGTTCGGTCCCGCGTCGCGCGGGAGGTCCACGTGTAGACGGACCGGGAGGCGCTACCGGGCGGCGCCTCCCGGCCGGCCGGCTATGCGTCCCGCTCGACCCACGCCTCGCGGACCGTCTTGCCCGGGTAGTACCCGGCCTTCGCGCCGTAGTTCTTCAACCACGGCTGGGCCGCGTAGTTGCCGATGCCCGCCGGCGGGTAGACGTACGGCACGACTTCCGCGATGTACTTGCTCGCCTCGGCCACCGCCGCCTTGCGCTCTTCGACGTCGTAGAGGGTCCGCGTCGCGTCCACCAGCTCGTCGATCCGAGGGTCGACGAGGTGCGACTTGTTGACGCCGGAGCTGGAGTGGAAGAGACCCCACACCCACGCGTCGATCGACAGCTGGGGGGTCATCGGCCCGAAGGCGAAGTCCTCGTAGATGCCGGCGTGACCGGTGGCCAGCCAGTCGCCGTACTCCTTCAGATTCGTCTCCAGTTTCACGCCGACCTCGCCGAGCATGTCGATGGCGAGTTGCATGCGGTCCACTGTCGCGGCGCCGTAGGCGGCGGTGCCGTCCATCTTGTACGTGCGCTCGAAGTCGAAACCCGCGGCCGTCAGCAGCTTGCGAGACTCGTCGGGGTCGTACTCCCAGAAGCGGGCGCCCTCTCCCAGGTCTTCCAGGGGCACCTGCCAGTCGCCGTAGGCCGCCAGCACCGGCGGCCCGTTGTGGATCGTCCCGGCGCCCAGGTAGAAGGAGTCCAGCCAGGCCTGGCGGTCGACCGCCAGCGCGAACGCCTGCCGGACGCGGACATCCTCGGCGAAGTCGCCCGGCCCGGAGTTCCAGTAGAAAATGTCGCCGCCGTTGGAGTAGTACTCCGCCCACTGCAGGTCCGGGTTCGTGCCCTCGATGCTGGCGCGCGTCAGCGTGGCGATGGACGTGGTGTCCAGGTCGCCCGAGCGCATCATCGACTCGCGGGTGGCGGCGTCCGGTAGCACCAGGAACTCGACCGTGTCGATGTTCGGGCGGCCCCGGAAGTAGTCCGGGTTCGCTACGTAGCTCGTCTTCACGTTGGGCTCGTAGGACTCGAGCATGAATGGGCCCAGGCCGACCGCCGCCTCGGGCGACGCGGCGTCGCCGAAGGTGTCGTCGATCTCGTGGGCCACGATCCAGTTGTAGTGGTTGGCCAGGTTGCCGGTGAAGTCCGCGTACGGCGCCGTCAGATGGAACGTGATCGTGTGATCGTCCACCACGTCCATGGACTCAATCACGCCCTCGACCAGGTCGCGGTAGGTGAAGAGCCGCTCCACCATGCGCTCGTAGGAGTAGCGGACATCTTCCGCTACGAGTTCGCGGCCGTTCACCGGCGGCTTGTTGTGGAACTTGACACCCGGCTGAATGGGTACGGTGAAGGTGACCTCGTCCACCTGTTCCCACTGTTCGCCTACATTCGGCACGGCCGTGAAGTCGGTCGGCTGGGCGTCCGGGCCGATGGGCACCTCCAGCAGGCCTTCCTGGAAGAAAGACTGGTTCTGGTGCGTGCGGTAAGAGAAGTTGGCGTGCGGGTCGAAGCCGATCGGGTCCTGGCCGTACATCCGCAGGACGCCGCCTTGCACCGCCCCCGAGGCGTCCGGGGATGATGGGGACTGCGTGGCGGTGCCGCCGCCGCCCCCGGGGGTGCCCGAGTCGCCGTCATCGCCGTCGTCGTCCGAGCCACATCCGATCAGGGCCGCGGCCCCAAGGCCGACGCCAGTGACCCCGGCCGCGCGCAACAGCCCTCGTCTCGAGAGGCGGTGCCGGTCGAGCCGGCGCCAATAGCGGTCGTCTGGGTTGGTCATGGTCGTCCCTCCAGTGCCTGCTCCCTCCGGGAGCGATCAAGTGCGGGGCATTCGCCTCCGCACCGGCTGACCCCAGCCGTACGCCTCCGAGATCTGCTCGGCGGCGGCGGCCAGGGATGTGCGCATCTCTTGCGCGCGGGTATCCGTGATCACGGGGAGCACTGCGCTGCAGCTCAGCGCAGCGGTCGCCAGCGAGCCGTCCCGGAACACCGGCACGGCCACACAGCCGACGTTCGCGTCGCTCTCACCGCGATCGACCGCGAAGCCCTCGCGCGCCACGTGCGCGATCGCTTCGCGGAACCGGTCCGGGTCGGTGATTGTCCGAGGGGTGCGCGCCACGAGCCCGGCCTCCACGACGCGTTCGACGCGCATCGGGTCGCCATACGCCAGCAGCACCTTGCCCGTGGCGGTCGCGGAGTAGGGCAGCACCTTGCCGACGGGGATGGAGACGTGCAGGACACGGTCGTCCGGGCCCTGGCTGCGCACGTACAGCACGCCATGGTCCGTGGGCACCGCCAGCGACACCGTCTCGCCCAGTTCCCGCACCAGGCGCTCCATGACCGGTGCGGCGGCGACTTCGAGGGGGTGCGCGCTCAGCGCGCGGTGGGCGAAGCGAGCGAGTTCCAGGCCCAGCGCATACGGGCCGCTGCGTCCCTCCTGCGCCAGCAGCCCGCGGTTGCGCAGCGTCGCGGCCAGGCGGCTCACGGTCGGCGTGGTCAGGCCCAGGCGCTCCGCGATCTCGCCGACGGTGAGCGCGCGGTCCGCTTCGGCGATCACGTCGAGGACAGCGAGCCCGCGGTCCAGCGCCTGAATGCCGGCGGCGTGGTGTCCGCGTCCGATCGCCAGTGGGCGGGAGTCCTCGACCATGACGTGCGCAGTATTACGCCACTTATCGCGCCGTTGCAACAATGGCCAGACGATTTCACATTGTGCAACGCGACCTGCTATCCGCCCAGGTGGCGGCTCGAGGTTGTACAACGAGCGCATCTCCCGCGATGCGCACGCCATCAGTCGAACGGTGCGGCGTGAGCCCCATCCGCGCTGACGATCCTGCGCCGCCGCTCGGATGGACGACGGCTACGGCTGCGGCCCGCACCGGCGATGACCGAACATACGCCCGCCGAGCCTCGAGCGGCTCGGCGGGCGTATGTTGACCAGGGTGAATGGCAGATCGATGAGGGCGGAGGTGGCGTGGGGTCAGGCCGCCCGGTCGGGCGTAGCGCCCCTCTCGAGCGCCGCACGCACGGCGTCGGTGAACAACTCCAACGCTCCCTCGCGGCAAAGCCCGGCGACGCGCGCGGACACGTACGCTTCCTCGCCGTCCGAGGCGAGACAGCGCGCCAACTCCTCGCAGGCCTCGGGCGAGGTCGCAGCGGATGCGTGCTGCTCGATGACGCGCCGAGCTTCCTGCTCGAGCTCGGCTGTCTCGTCGTCGGAGAGCAGCTCAAAGGCCATATCGGGACCCTCCGTCACCACGACACAACAGTAGCCTCGCCCGGCGCAAGCGAAAGCGCGATGTTCCCCATCGCCGGCTGCTTCGAGCACCCATGGACCAGTCCGAGGTTCATCGTACAGGCCAGCTCCTGGTGCCGGGGCCCACCTGAGCGTCGGCTACACCTCGCCTCGACGCACGAGGTCGACGAAGCCCATGAACCCCAGTTCGCCTGGCGAGTGCCCCAGAGCCGTCAATTGCCAGCCGAGCTGGTTCCCGTGCTCCGCGCGGTGGTTGCTGATGTGGGTGAGCACCTGCCACGCCTTGTACGGCTGCCGCTTCCATGAGGGCTGGACGTCGCGGTCCAGGTCGGCGGGCGAGAGCGCGCCGGCCACGTCGACCAACCGGGCCACTTCCGGAAGCCAGAACGCGCGCAACGACGCGAGTTCTGCCAGCTGCTCGTCCATCACCTCCGCGGCCACGGGCTCCACGTCGTGGCCGAGTCCGGCCAGGAGCGCCCGGCCCCAGGACTGGTCCACGTCCGCCACGTGACGGAGCGTCGACAGCAGCCCGCCGTGGCTGAGCACGTTGGTCTCTAGCTGGGCGGGTGGCAGCAACGCCGCCGTTTCGAGCAGGCGCTCGACCGCCCAGGCATGGTGCTGCATCAGCATCGCGGCATAGGAAGACGGCATGCGGCACCCCCGTGACCGGGAGAACCCTAGATCCACACGCGGCGCGGCGGCAACCGAGGGGGCGCCGCCCGTCACGCCCTCGCGAGCACCGCGCCCACGCTGCGCAACTCGCGGTCCGCCGGCTCCAGATCCTCACCGAACAGACGCAGGCGCGCCTCCTCGGTGGTCTCGACGTCTGGTCCCAGACCATTGAGGTCCGGGAAGCGCGAGGGGTCCGCGGACCAGCCGCGGGCGGCGAGCCGCCGCCGCTCGAGGGCCGCCTCGCCCGGAGTGAGCAGCAGATCCGACTGCCAGTTCTCCAGCGTGCGCACCGTCCGGTAGTACCGGTCGCGCTCACGCGCGTAGGCCGCCGCCCCCGCCCGAGGGTCGCCCAGCTCGCGGACGGCGTCCGAGAGGGAGCGGGCGTCGCGCATCGCCAGTGCGATACCCATGCCCCAGGTCGGGTCGCTGATGCCCGCCGCATCGCCGACCAGAGCCAGGCCGTTGGCGTACGGCGTCTCGATCCAGGAGTCGCTGGCGACGAACGCGGCCAGCGGGCCTGCCTGCTCCGCGGTCTCGATCACCTCCGGCGGGAGTCCGCTCTCCACCGTCATTTCCACGAAGCGACGGAAGCCGCCCGTCCCCTGGAAGTCGGCGGCCGTCATGCCGGTCACGAAGGCGTAGACCCGCCCGTAGCCTCCGCCCTGCGGGTACACGGTGGCCAGGCCTCGAGCGTCATCGCGAATGCGGAAGTGGCTCGTATCGTCGGCGCCGCCCAGGCCGGCAACCCGTGTGCCCGCGAGCAGCCGCTCCGAGCGATGCTCGGACTCAGGCCGCCCGAGCGCCTGCCGGACGGACGAGGACCGGCCGTCCGCCCCGACCACCAGCCGCGCGCGCAGGCGAACGTCCGGCCCGGCGCCGCGAAGCGTCACCTCCGGCGACGCCCCACCGCGTGCGGCCTCGACGTGTGCCGGGCGGATCACCTCCGCACCGCGCTCGGCCGCCGCGGTGAGCAGGGCCTCCTGCAGGGTGGGGTGGTAGAAGGTCAGGGGCACGTCGCCCTGTGGCGTCGAGACGAGCCGAGGCTTGCCGGAGCGGCTCATGTTCCAGGGGACATCGTGCGCTCCGGCGGCACGAAACGTCGGCAGCAGGCCGAGCCGGTCCGCCTCGGCGACACCCCACGGGGCGAGCCATTCGCCGCGCACGCGGTCCTTGAACGCCGAGGACCGTTCCACGACGGCCACGCTGGCGCCGACGCCGGCTAGCGCTGCGGCGAGTGCCGAGCCGGCGATCCCACCACCGATGATGACGACGTCGTGCTCGCGGTCCATGCTCGTCTCTTCCCAACTCGGACAACTCGGTCGCCGGTGGCCCCCTGCCGAGGTCCACCGGCGGCCTGCGTGGCGACATCGAGAGGCGCTTACGCCGTCGCGATGTCGATGTGAACCGGGACCTGGTTCGTGAGGATGTCGAACACCGCGGAGCGTCGCTGCGACTGCAGGACGATCTCGCGCAGCTTCTCCGAGGGCGCATCGCCGGCGATGCGGAAGCTGATGCGGATCTGCTCGTAGCCGTTGCGAACCTCATCCGAGAGGCCCAGCAGTCCCTGCATGTCCAGGTCGCCCTCGACGGTCGACTCGACGAAGTCGAGAGCCACGCCCCGCGCGGAGGCGATGTTGCCGATGCCGGCGGTGAGGCACGAGGCGAGCGCGTGCAGTACGAACTCGACCGGCGTCGGGCCTTCGTCCTGGCCGACGAGCGCCTCGGGGTGGTCGCCGTCCAGCACGACCTCCTCCTTGTGGGCCAGCTCCTGGCCGGCGCCCGAGAAGCCGTAGATGCGACTCTGGCTGTGGGTGCCGCTCACCCAGCGGTTGGTTGCGCGGAACTGGAACTGCGCCAGCCCACGGTCCTCCTTGACGACGTTGATCGTCTCGAAGAGGGCGGTCACGTCCACACCGTTACGGACGACGTGCGCTTGCTCGGTGGCCTGGGTCATTGAATACGTCCTTCGATCGTGCTGACTGATGTCGTGGTCCTTGATGGCGCTGATCTCGCTTGGGTTGTCGCAGCTGTCCTCCCTTCGATGTCCGGTCTCCTGGCCGACAAGCTACTGACGCGGGATTTGAGGAACTTGAGGGCCGGTTGCGGGAGCGGCGAGGAATCCGTGGAGGATCCGCACTGCTGCCTTCGCGACCCGCTCCTCCATCACTCCACCTGGGTGTTGCGACCGAAGGGAACGTTACGGACGGCGGAGGTGGGTCACGTCGGCGATCGGTGCCCAAGTGAGGACGGCGCCATGCCTAACTCGGCGGCGAGTACGGCCTATGACATCCGCGCTGGGGTCGGGGCGACCGCACGCAGGGGCTGACCGGGCGAACCCGCGTTCGCCTTCGGCCACGTCGGCCTCGGTGCGGTGAGCGGCGTGGGAGGGCTGCGCGACGTTAGCGAGTCGCGAGGGCGCCGGCCTCGAGGCCGACGAACTCGCGGATCTCCGCCAGCATGTGCGGCCAGGCCGGCTCGTCCTCGAGCACCAGGTGGTTGTCCGTGTCGAGCGGCACCAGTCGCGCCCCTGGGATGCCGGCCGCCAGGCGCCGCCCCTCCTCGAACGGCGGCGCCTGGTCGCGCCGGCTGTGCAGGACGAGCGTGGGCGTCACGACCCGCGGAAGGAGCGCTTCCACGTTGAGCTGCCCGAAGGCACGGCGAAAGAGCACGGCGTTCTGACGTGACGCGGAGATCCGCTGGAGGTCCACGAGCCAGCGCACCTGCTCCGGTGTGCCGCGCGGAATCAGCCTCGCGGCAAACACCTGCGCATGCGCGCTATCCGCCTCCCCCCAGCCGTGCGAGGTGAGCGCGACCAGTGCCTGATTCAGCTCCTCCTGGCCGGCGCCTCGGTAAATGCGGCCACGGGCATAGGCGCCGTGCAGCACCAGGTGACTGACGCGCTCGGGGTGCGCGACCGCGTAGGCGACCGCCACGGCGCCGCCCTGCGAGATGCCCAGCAGCGGGAAGCGCTCGAGGTTGAGTCCGTCCACCACGGTCTCCAGGTCGCGTACCCACGCCTCGAGGCCGAACGACTCGTCGTCCAGCTCACGGTCAGAGAGGCCGCAGCCGCGCTCGTCGTAGCGCACGAGCGTGTGGTCGCGGGATAGCTCGCGGATCAGGTGCCGCCAGACCGGGCTCTGCTCGTCGTACTCCAGGTGCGTCAGCCAATTGGCGGCCTTGACGAAGGGCGGACCGTCGCCCGTCGTGGCCATCGCGATGCTGACGCCGTCGGCCGAGCGACAGAATCGCACCTGTCCCGAGCGCGAGGGCGTTGGCGCCTCGGTCTCGACGCCCCTGTCCGTCCGCAGTGTGCCGACAAAGCGATAGCCAACTCGGTGGACGGTGCGGATCAGGCGCTGCGCCCGGCCGTCGTCCGCCAGCGCACGGCGCGCCTCCTTGATCCGAGTCGCGAGGGCGGCGTCCGAGATGAACGTGGTCCCCCAGACCGCCGCGAGGAGGTCTTCCTTGCGCGCCACACGGTCCGGATGCTCGAGCAGGTACTGCAGGACGCTGAAGACCTGTGGCTCCACCCCCACGAGCGAACCCGCCCGGCGGAGTTCGTGGCGGTCGGTGTCCAGCACGAAGTCCTCGAAGCGATAGATCACGTCGCCTCACCTCTGGCGAAGGGTACGCAATCGCGACCTGTGTGGTCCCGCGGGAACGCAGGCACGGCGCCTCCGTCTGCAGCCGTCCTCCAACCCTTCCCCACACACCCCTCAAGGCGTGCGCCACAGCCCGCCCTAGCGTGGTGCACACCGCCGTCGAGGTGGACAGGGAGCACGATATGACAACGGCGCTGTCACCAGTAGACACACCTCCGGCCCACGGGCACCTCATACTCGACCCGCTGCTCGCCGGCGCGCGCGACATGGTCCCGGTGCTTGTGGCGCTCATCCCCATCGCGGTCACACTGGGCGCCTCGGTCGCCGCGTCGGGGCTCGATCCCCGCATCGGCTGGACGGGGGCCGCTCTGGTCTACGGGGCATCGCCCCACGCCACAGCGGTCGCGATGCTCAGCAACGGCGCGGCGGCAGCCGCCGTCGTCGTCGCGGTACTCGTGCTCGGCGCCCGCAGCGTGATCTACAGCGTCGGGCTGGTCTCCCGGATGAGCGGCCAGCCGGCATGGTTCCGGTGGACGGCCCCGTATCTGCTCGTCGACCCGCTGTTCGCGCTCGTCACTTCACGTACGACCGAGCGGGACTCGCCGCGATGGGTGCGGTGGTACTACCTGGGCGCCGGGCTGGCGATCTGGGTGACGTGGATGCCCGCTCTCGGGCTCGGGACGGTCGTCGGCCCCGTCCTGCCAGGCAACGAGGGCGCCAACTTCGCCCTCCCGGCGCTGCTGATCGCCTTCCTCGTGCCCGGCATCCGCTCGCGGCCCGCGCTCGCTGCCGTGGTGGTCGGCGGCCTGACCGGCGCGGCCGGAGGCGGACTGCCGAACGGCCTGGGACTGGCGCTCGGCGCCATCGCCGGGACGGCCGCGGGGGTCCTCTGCGAACGGCGGACATCGTGAGTGACCTGCTGGTATTCGCGGCAGCCGGGGCGGGCCTGTGGGCGCTTCGTGCCTCGGCCATCGTCCCGGCGGGGGGCCGCGTGCTCCCCGAGCCCACGACGCGCGCGCTCGGCTACGCGAGGCACGCGGTGCTGGCCGCGCTTATCACCGCGGCGGTTGCGGGAGGGCACGGCGTGGGCGGGCTGGTCACGCCCTCGCCGCAACTGGCCGCGGCGATCGTCGCCGGCGCCGTTGCCTGGTGGACCGGCGGGATGCTGCGGACGGCGGCCGCCGGCATTGGGACGGTCCTCTTGCTCTCGTCGTGGTGAGAGACCGAGAGCGCCGCTACACCGTCATCGCTGCCCATTTTGTCCAAGGCAACGGGTCCCGTGGCCGCTAGACTCTTCGTTTGTGATGCTGGAGGAACATGCGTCGGGGCCGCCGAACCGGCGACCTGTCGGTGTCGAGGTGTGCGATGATCGCTCGATTGACGGCGCGGCAGGAATGGCAGTTCTTCTCGGTCCTGCCTCGGGCTGACCGCGTGCTCGCCTGGGTGTGGTGGGGCATCCTGGTGCTACGCGGGCTGCTGCCGGCGCTCTTCGCGATCGCGATGGGCGTCCTCGTCGGCGCGGTCGAGCGCGGCGAGGACCTCGGCCGCCCGCTGGCCCTCGTAGGCGTCGTCTTCGTGCTGATGCAGGTACTCGCGCCGGTCCACCAGGCGCTCGGCGCGAACCTGGGCGACCGCACGGCCGCCTGGCTCTACGACGAACTGACGACGGCGACCGTGCGCCCGCCGGGTATGGGCCACCTCGAGAATCCCGAACTGACGAACGACCTCACGATGGCGCGCGACTTCGACCTGGGGATCAGCGGGCCACCGCTCTCGCTCTCGATGGACTTCATGGCCGGCCAGATGGTCGCCATGGTCGCGGGGCTCGCGTCCGCGGTGATCCTCACGCAGTACGCGTGGTGGGCGCCCATCGTGCTCGCGGGTGCGTGGCTCAGCACCCACTGGCTGCTCCGCGAGAGCGCCGTCTGGCGCGACCGCGAGAACGAGGAGGTGCGCGAGGCGCAGCGCCACGCAGACTACACGTACCGTCTGGCCGTGGACCCTCCCGCGGCGAAGGAGCTGCGGCTGTTCGGGCTGAGCAGTTGGACGATCGACCGCTTCCGGGAGCGCCGGCGCCGGCTGTTCGACCTCCGCTGGGAGGCCACGCGCCTGCGTGAGCGTCCGGTGCTGTGGAGCTTGCTCATCGTCCTCACCGCCAACGCCCTGGTGTTCTGGTCGATGGCGAACGCGGCAGCCGACGGGACGCTGAACCTCGACCGCCTGGTCACCTTCGCCATGGCCGCCATCGGCACCAGCTCCATCGCCTTCGGTGGCCTGTCGTGGGCGCTGGATGGCGCGGCGGCGCCGACCGCCGCCGTCCTGCGGCTGCGCGCGGCCATGGCGCCCGCCGGGCACCTGCCCAGCGGGAGCGTTTCACCCGAAGGTCGCCCGGCGCGGGAGATCCGGTTCCGCGATGTCTCGTTCGCCTACCCCGCTACCGGCGAGCTGGTGCTGGAGGGCCTGGACCTCACGATCCCTGCGGGCTCCTCGATGGCGATCGTGGGACAGAACGGCGCCGGGAAGACCACACTCGCCAAGCTGCTCTGCCGCCTCTACGACCCGCAGGGTGGCGTGATCGAAGTCGACGGCATCGACGTGCGCGACTTCGACCTCGACGCGTGGCGCGAGCGCGTGACCGCCGTGTTCCAGGACTTCATCCGCTACGAGTTGCCCCTGCGCGACAATGTCGCGCCGGCCGGCGCGCCGGACGAGGTGGTGCGCGCCGCCCTGGAGGAGGCCGGCGCGGCTAACCTCGCGGACCTCCACACGATCCTGGCGAAGGGCTACGCGGGCGGCACCGACCTCTCCGGCGGGCAGTGGCAACGGGTCGCGCTCGCGCGGGCGCTCGCCTCGGTGCACCTCGGTGCCGGCGTCGTGCTGCTGGACGAGCCCACGGCGCAACTGGACGTCCGAGGCGAGGCGGAGATCTTCAACCGCATCCTGGCCTCCACGCGGCACACCACCACCATTCTCATCTCGCACCGCTTCTCCACCGTGCGCCACGCCGACCGCATCTGCGTCATCGAGCACGGGCGCGTGGTCGAACTTGGGAGCCACGAAGAACTCATGGCCGCGGGCGGCCGCTATCGCACGACGTTCGAGTTGCAGGCGTCGCGCTTCGGCGCGGACGGCGGCGCCGAGGAAGGTGAGAGTCTCGATGCTCTCGCATGACCAGCCGCGCGACTGGTCGCCGGACGACCTCCCCGGCTCCATCTCCTCCATGTGGCGAGCGCTAAAGCGCGGGTACCAGGCGGAGCCAGCGCTGCTCGTCGTGGCCTTCGGGCTCGCACTGCTTGCGGCCCTGCCGGACGCGCTGATGGCGCTCTGGCTGAAGTTCCTGGCGGACGGCGCGCTCGAGGGCGACCGCACGCTGATGGTGGTCGCCGCGCTGGGCCTCGGCGCATCCGCCACCGGCACGTGGTTCCTGGTGGTGATGAGCGACCGCACCCAGCGCCGCTTCCGCGACCGCCTGACGATCGCGCTCGAGTCCCACGTCGCGGAGCTACAGGCGTCAGTCTCGACGATCGCCCACCACGAACGCCCGGACTACCTGGACCGGCTCGCGGTGCTGCGCGACCAGGTGTTCGTGCTGGACCACATGTACATGTCCCTCTTCAGTACGGCGGGGTGGGTTCTGCGCCTCGCGGTCACCGTCGTGTTGCTGGTGTCGATCCACCCGGTGCTCGCCCTGCTGCCCGTCTTCGCGCTGCCGACGGTCCTGACTGCAGCGTGGCGCCCGGGGGCCGAGCGGGCCGCCGAGGAGCGTGGCGCGTCGGCCAGGCGGCTCGCGCGGCACCTCTTCCAGACGGCGACGACCGCGCCGCCGGGCAAAGAGGTGCGCCTCGCGGGCATCGGCGACCGGCTGGTCGCGGGGCGGCGGGCAGCCTGGGAGCGCTGGTACGGTCCGGTCGCCGCCACGCGCTCCGTGAGCGCGGCCTGGCACGCCCTCGCATGGGCGATCTTCGGCGCCGGGTACGTCGGCATGATCATCTTCGTCGCCAGAGGCCTCGATGCGACGCCGGGCGACGTGCTGCTGGTGCTCGCCGCGGGCTCCCGGCTATCGATGTACATCGGTGCGACGGTGGGCGAGGTCGGCTTCCTGCGCAGCGTGTGGCTGGACGGCTCGCGGCGCCTCGCCTGGCTCGAGGACTACGCCGCCGCGATGCAGGCGGAAGAGGACGCGCCCGTGCCTGACCGGCTCACCGAGGGCATCCGCCTGGAACACGTCTCGTTCGCCTACCCGGGCACCGAGCGCCTGGTGCTGGAGGACGTGGACCTCGATCTGCCCGCGGGCGCGGTCGTCGCGATCGTCGGCGAGAACGGCGCCGGGAAGAGCACGCTGGTGAAGCTGCTCGCCAGGCTCTACCTGCCGACCAGGGGCCGCATCCTGGTCGACGGCATGGACCTCGCGAGGATACCCGCCGAAGGGTGGCGCACACGCCTCGCCGGCGCGTTCCAGGACTTCTTCCGCTTCGAGTTCGCCGCCCGCCGCACCGTGGGCGTGGGCGATGTGCCGCGCCTGGATGACGCACCCGCCGTGACGACCGCCGTGACGAGGGCCGGGGCGGACGACGTAGTCGACCACCTGGTGTCGGGGCTGGAGACGCAACTCGGACCCTCGTGGCCCCAGGGCGTCGACGTCAGCTTCGGGCAGTGGCAGAAGCTGGCACTGGCGCGCGGCTTCATGCGGGACCGGCCCCTACTCCTCATCCTGGACGAGCCGACGGCCGCCCTCGATGCCGAGACCGAACACGCGCTGTTCGAGCGCTTCGCCGCCGTCTCGCGCGGCGCGGCCGTCGACGCGGGCGGCGCCGACCATGCGGCGGAGGACGGGCGGATTACGGTGCTCGTCTCGCACCGCTTCAGCACCGTGCGCATGGCGGACCTGATCGTGGTCCTCGATGGCGCACGCGTGGTCGAGGTGGGCAGCCACCAGGAGTTGATCGCGCGGCGCGGCCAGTACGCGGACCTCTACGGCATCCAAGCGGCCGCCTACCGCTGACCCATATCAGAACTGTCTTTGCACCTGCGCCCATGGCCGCTAATGTGCGGGACTGTCCGGGCGGCTGCCGTGGTGCGGCCTCAACGAGGGCGGAGCGGTCCCCTGATCAACAAGATCGTCGCGACCTTCGACGACGCAGTGGCGGACATCGCGGACGGCGCAACCGTACACTTCGGCGGCTTCGCCTCGCCCTTCAACAGCCCCTCCTACCTGGTGGCGGCCGTCGCCCGGCAGGGCGCGACCGACCTCACGGCGATCTCTACCTCCATGGGGCGCGGGCTCGCCTCGGCCGACCAGCAGTCGCGCTGGCTGCCGCCCGAGCTGCGGCCTCGGGACTTCTTCGACATCGGCCTGCTGGCGGAACTGGGGCGCATCCGGAAGGGCATCACCTCCTTCGCGGTGGGCGCGCGCCACGACTGGGTGTACCCCTTCGAGGAGCGCCTGGCGGCCGGAGAAGCGGAGGTCGAGGTCCTCGGGCAGGGCTCCCTCGCGGAGCGTATCCGCGCGGCGCGGGCAGGCATCGCGGCGTTCTATACGCCGGTCGGCCCGGGCACCGATGTGGCAAGGGGCAAGGAGGTGCGCGACTTCGATGGCGTCCCGCACGTCCTGGAGACCGCGCTCAAGGCGGACTTCGCACTGGTCCGGGCCTACAAGGCCGACCGCTACGGCAACCTGATCTTTCGCGGCGCACGCACCTTCAACGAGACGATGGCCGGCGCAGCCGCAGTGACGATCGCCGAGGTGGACGAGGTGGTGGACCTCGGCGAGCTGCGTCCGGAACAGATCCACACGCCCGGCGTGTACGTGCAGCGCGTCGTGGTCCGCCCGAGCCAGCCCGTGACCTCATGGGGGACTGCGCTGTGAGCGAGCCGGAGCGACTGCACCCCACGGTCATGGCGATGATCGTCACGCGCGACTTCCGCGACGGCGACGTCGTGAACCTCGGCGTCGGGTTGCCCCTCGAGTGTGCGAACGTGCTCCCTCCGGACCGGGAAATCCTGTTGCACTCGGAGCTGGGGATCCTCGGTTTCGGGCCCGTCATCACCGACCACACGCAGGCCGACCCGTACGTGATGATGGTCGGAAACCTGCCGGTCACCGCGAATCCCGGCATGGTCTTCACCAGCCACGACGAGTCGTTCGCGCTGATCCGCGGCGGCCACCTGGACGTCACGGTGCTCGGCGGGTTGCAGGTAGACCAGGAGTGCAACCTCGCGAACACCCAGTTCGAGGGGAAGCCGGCCGGCAACCTCGGCGGGGCGCCGGACCTGGCCTACGGCGCCAAACGCACCATCGTGCTGATGCACCACACGACGAACGACGGCCAGTTCAAGGTCGTCGAGCGCTGCACGCTGCCCCTCACCGCCCCCCGATGCGTGAGCCGCATCGTGACAGACGTCGGCGTGATGGACATCGAGGGGGGCGCGGTCGTGCTCAAGGAGACTGCCCCCGGCTGGGACCCCGAGCGCATCCAGGGCATCACCGGTGCGCGGCTCGTGATCGCGGACGACGTACACGAGGTCACGCTGTAGGCGACCGTCGGACTGCGTGCCCCAGATGTGTCCGGATTTGTCGGACAGTGCAACCGTTGCGTACGCTTCCGTTGTTCCCCGCGCCCACCCAGACACGGATCCCGGGATCGGCCATGCATATGTTCCTGCAGACCGAGCGGCTCATCCTGCGCCGCCTCACCGAGGCCGACGCGGACCTTCTGTGCGACCTCGATAGCGACCCGGAGGTCATGCGGTACCTCAACGGCGGCCTCCCCACGCCAGCGGACGTGATGCGCCACGAGATCCTGCCTGCCTGGCTCCGCCACTACGAGCGCCCGGGCGACTTCGGCTACTGGGCCGCCGAGGACAGGGCGGCTGGCGACTTCCTCGGGTGGTTCGCGTTGCACCCCTCGGATGGCCGGCCATCGCGAGAGGTGGAGATCGGCTATCGGATGCGACGGGCCGCCTGGGGCCGCGGCCTGGCGACGGAAGGCGCCCGGGCGCTGCTGCGGAAGGGCTTCGAGCAGCCCGAGGTCGCGCGTGTCTTCGGCACGACCTACGAGGAGAACTTCGGTTCACGGCGGGTCATGGAGAAGGTGGGCATGACCCTGGTGCGGCGCTTCCGCCCCGAGCCCGCGGCGCTGGCGTCCTCCGGCACCTACGTCGCCACCTTCGAGGAGCCGTGGGACGGCGACGACCTCGAGTACGCGATCACGAGGGCCGAGTGGGAACGGCTCGCGTAGGCCGCGAGCCACCCGTCCGCCCTCGACGCTGCTGTTGGGCTATGCCTTCAGCCGCTCGCCGACAAAGGCGCGCGCTTGCTGGCGCCCTTCCTCCGGCATCTCGGCGTGTGCACCGAGGTGGGCGACCAGCCGCTTGTCCTCAGAACCCAGCAGGTCGAACAGCTCCAGTGAACCCTCACGAGTGAATCGCTCGTCGGACCATTGCATCATGAAGATCAGCGGCACGGTGATCTGAGGCGCCAGACGCGCGAAGACCTCCGCGATGTTGCTGCGGCCGGGCGTCTCGCCGTTCGTGCCGCAGAGGCCGAGCGCCGCCGCTTTGATGCGCGGCTCCGTCGCCACGTAGGGCACGCCGATGAGCGAGCCCATGGACATGCCTGACCACCCGACCCGCTCCGCGTCGAACAGTCCGCTCGCGAGCAGCGCGTCGAGGGTGCACCGCCAGTCGGCGGTCGCGTTGGCCGTCATCTGCTCGGCATCCGCCCACAGCGCGTAGTACTCGGGCGTGCGACTCTGGACGCCGCCTCGCTCCCCGTGCCCGGGCGCGTCGATGCACACCGCGGTCAGACCGTGCTCGCGGACGAAGCCCTGCGCCGTCGGCAGCACGGAGGGCGCGCGCTTGTTCGCACCGCCACCGTGCCCGATCAACACCAGCGGCGAGCCCGGGGCCATCTCCGGCGGTGACCACATGAGGCCCGTGATGACATCGCGCTCCCCGTGCACGGTGAAGCCACGCTCGCAGATACCGTCGTCGGTGGTCCCCTCGTCGCGCCAGGTCAATTCGGGCATCGGTCCCTCCTCGTCACTCAACCGGCAGGTCGTTGGTGAAATCGTGGTACATCATCACGCCGAAACCACCGGCCGAGCCCCACTGCTGGTCTCGGTAGGCCGTGATCCCCAGGCTGTGCGTCTCCGAGGTCATCTGGCCGTCCGTGGTGAAGCGGACGTAGCCGCTCAACACGTGCACCTTGTCCACCGTGGCGTGCAGCACCTCGGCCTGCGGGAGGTTGAGGGTGTAATCCCACTGCCCGACGCCACCGCCGGCCACTCCGCGAACTGCGGGAAGTTCGCGTCCGCCGCATCGATGTCCGCCTGCGTCTGCTCGTTGACCGCAAGACGGCTCTTCACGCCGGCGATGCGGTAGCCGGCCATTGGGTCACCGCCGCGCGCGGAACCGGCGTTGAGGCGCGGGTTTCCGAGGCCCGCGCTGGCCGAGCGGCCCGGCAGCCGCGTGCTGTTCAGCACGCTCTGGTCTCGCAGCGTGTAGCCCAGCATCCAGTCGTGACCTCGACGCATCGCTGCCTGCTCGGCGTCCGGGTACGTCACGTGGAGCATCTCGCGAGGCGTGACGATGGTGGACATCATCTGGATGCCCCATTTGCCGTCGTTGTTGGTGACGGCGTAGATGCCGTCGCATTGCAGGACTTTGTGGCCGCCTTCTCCAAAGCGGCTGTAGGTCAGGGACAACCCGGCGCCGACCGGGTTGTAGACGTGGATCTTGATCCCGTCCAGCAGGTCGTAGGCGCCGGGCTGGATGTGGCTCTTGCCCTGGCTGGTGACGTTCAGGGACTTCGGCGGCGACGCGAGGAGCTGCTCGCGGCTCTCGATGACCTCGGGCTCGGTGCCCTCGTAGCTGGCGAGCGGATAGTGCATGAGGTCCGCGATCTCCTCGAGGTCGCGCCGAGCGAGGGCGATGAAGAACTCGGACATGACACGTAGGCCATTGGGGACCGACTGCTCGTAAAAGACCGGAAAGCGGGCGTCCGGCTGGCCCAGCGGGTGGATGCCCTCGGGCTTCTGCGGGTCACCGGCGGCGTCGAGGTGGTCAGGCATGGCCGTGCTCCTGTCTGCGCTTGCGCGAACCGGCGCAGCCTAGAGCACGGAGGCACAACCTCGCACCTGGCGAGAGATCGCTCCTAGTACAGCCGCGCCTCCGCCTCGATCTCCCGGCGCTCGCCGTGAAGCGCGCTACGAAACGAGCTTCTGGAGCCGCTTACGTTCCCTTGCGGAGAGTCGCTTGTTCGCTGCGCGCCACCTGAGCGTCGCATTGAACGCGGCAACGAACGGGGCGTGCTCGGCATCCTGAGCAACGCCCTGCTGGCTCGGAGCCAGGTGGGCAGTCGTCGTCAACCAGGTCGCGACATCGGTCCATGCCCATAGCGGGTTCCGGCTCCTGAAGTGAGTCGCCGGCGGCGGGAACCCTCCCGGCCCCCGCTCCCCCTTGATCAGCAGCCGGACACTTTCCCGAGTTCGGTCGATGCGTTCAGCGATCTCGGTCATCGAGACAAGCTCATCTGGCTCAAGGTGGACTACTCGAGCCCCGGGAATCGCAGATTCGATCGCTTCGGTGGCTTCGATGACCGCATCGGCCAGCGTCTCGGCTTCCCGATCAAAGTCGAGGTACTGAGTCGTCCCGACTCGTCCGACTAGCGCGTCGTCGCATCCTGCTTCGAACAGCGCGTCAAGGGCCGCCCCATCCTGGAGGTCGACTCCTTCGACGATCAGTGTGAACTGATGACCTGTCACCGTCTCTCCTCTTGGGTGTGCGGGCATCGTTCGAGCGCGCGGCGCAGTTGCTTCGCGTGGTTCCCGGCGCTCCTCGGCGTCGACCAGATCGATACCTGACAGATGTCTCGCGAGTGCTCCGCGCAACGCATTACACCCCATCGGTGTCCTGACACGGTCCGCTCGACGCTCCAGCCCGCGGCATGGGCAGCCACCAGGGCCTCTTCAATCTCCTGCCTCGGATGGCGCGGCGGCATGTTGACAATGCACAACGGAGTTGGTGATTGTCAACATGTCTGCCGATGCATTCGGAACTCCGCCTGCAACGAACGGACCACTAGTACAGCCGTGCCGCCTCCGTCTCGATCTCCCGGCGCTCGGCGTCGTCCATCGGGCTGTACGTGGTCGCGATCGCGACGTTCTGCTCGATGCGCGACGGGTAACGAGCGCCCGGGATCGCGACGGAGACGGCCGGGTTCGAAAGCACGTAGCGCAGCAGGTTCGCGGGCGTGAGCGGCCCGTCGTAGCCCTCGTCCAGGCGTCCGCGCATGACGCTCGTACGACCGGAGCCGCCAAGGGGGCGCATGATGATGACGCCGATGTCTCGCTCGGCCGCGCGTTCGATGAGCGGCGCGGACTCCGTGTAGAACGCCGAGTACTCGAGCATGACCGTGTCGAACGCGCCGCTGTCGATCGCCCGCTCGGCGACCTCCAGGTTGTGCGACGACACGCCGATATGGCCGATCAGGCCGCGGTACTGTGCGACCTGCAGGCCCTCCAGGGCGCCGTCGTCCCCCATGACCTCGCCCCAAGCGGCGTCCGTGGAGATGTCGTGCAGCTGGTACAGCGAGATGCGTTCGACTCCGAGGAAGCTGACGGAGCGATCGATGTCACGCTGGGAACCGTCGAGTGTGTGGCTGAAGGTCTTCGAGGCGATGTGAAACGACGCCTCCTCGCGGGCTCGGACCACCTGTCCGATGAGGAACTCGCTGCCCTCGTACTCGCGCGCGGTGTCGACGAAGTCGACGCCGCGGTCGAGCGCCGCGTTCAGGGTCGCCTTGCCCTCGGGTGATTGGGGCGTGTCCATGGCGCCGAGGCCCAACTCGGTCACCATCAGTCCAGTGCGCCCCAGCCTTCGCCGTTTCAGTTCAGCCACGTGGCCCGTCCTCCCGCACCCAATAGTGGTCAGGCGCGCTTATGGAGTCGAATCTGGAATACCCCACCACCAGTCGGAACGCGACCAGCATGACAGACCTCGCCAAATCTGGGTGAATCTCGCTAAGTGGGGATACGCTTATGTTGCACCCGCACAACCTCGCTGATTTACTTGAGTGACTTCGTCAACAATTGTGAATTGGCCCTCGGCGGGCTGGCTCCAAGGGGGTGTGATGTCGCTGTTTCTGCTGGAAGTGCCGCTTCCAGACAACAGCTCGGAAAGCGCGGACGGGCTCTTCGAACGCCTCGCCGACGCCGCCATGCAGTCGAACGGTGAGCTCATCGAGATCCAGGTGAGCAAGGCGCAGGGCGTCGTCTACGCCATCGTCGAGCACCGCAGCGCGGAGGTCGTGGACGCCTTCTTTCGGCAGGCCAGTATCGACTTCAACGAGGTCGCTCCGGTACGCCTGGTGGGCGCCGAGCTGGAGGACCTGAAGCAAAAGAAGGCCGGCGCGCAGTTCCTGGTCGAATGGGACATCCCCGAGGGGACGACCATGGAGCAGTATCTGACGACCAAGCGCTCCAAGGCTCACCTCTACGCGAACGTCCCGGAGACCACGTTCCTGCGGACCTACGTCCGTGAGGACATGATGAAGTGCCTCTGCTTCTACGACGCCCCGGATGAGGACGCCGTGCTGCGCGCCCGCGAGGCGGTGAGCACCCCGGTCGACCGCCTGAACCGCCTGGGCGAGTAGGCCATGTCCTCCCCCGCGACCGCGACGCTGCTCGGCGACGACCGCCTGTACGAGGCCCTGCGCGACTACTGCGGCCCCCGTGCCGCGGACGTGGATGCGTGTCGCACGACGCTCCGCGAGGGCATCGAGCACCTCGCAGGGTTCGGAGCCACGGACCTCGGGGTCTACGGCAGGGACTCGCCCGAAGACTTCGAGCGAATGTGCGAGATCGTGGCCACGGTCGCATTCGACGACATGAGCCAGGCGTTCTCGCTCTGGTGCCATCGCATGGCGATCGAGTACGTGCAGCAGTCTGACGAGGGCTGCCCGGCGCGCGAGGCCTACGTGGCCCCGCTGCGGACGGGGGAGCGGCTCGGGTCTACCTCGATGGCGGCGGCGACGGCGAACTTCCTGGCGGGCACTCCCCTCACGCTGACGTTCCGCCGCTGCGAGGGCGGGATCGTCGTGAACGGCCGCATCGCCTGGGCCTCGAACCTTGCGCCGCCGTTCCTCTCGGTCGCGGCGGCGGCCAACGAGGACGACCCAAGCGACCGCGTCGTCTTCGCCTACACGGAGGCGACGCCGGGCCTCCAGTTGCCGTCGTACCCGGAGTTGCTCGCGCTGCAGGCCACCAGCAGCACGTCGCCCGTCTTCGCCGACGCCGTGATCGGCGACGAGGCCATCCTGACGTGGGACTTCGAGCCGTTCATCCAGCGCACCCTCGCCACGTTCCTCCTCCTGCAGAGCAGCTTCTGCTGGGGGCTCGCCGCCCGTTCGCTCAGCGAGGTCGGCCAGCTCGAGGGACCGCGCGCGGTGCTGGCGCCGGCGTACGACGACCTTCGACGGCGCTTCGACGCCGCCGAGGGCACGCTGCGCTCCCTCGCGACGCAGCCGGACCGGACCGAGACCGAGCACCGCTCGCTGCTTCAGCTGCGCCTCGACTTCGGTCGCCTGGCCGTCGAGTCCGTAGCCCTGGAGGCGAAGCTGGCGGGCGGCCGGGGTTACATGCTGCACAGCGGGACAGCACGGCGGCTACGCGAGGCGGCGTTCCTGCCGGTGCAGGCCCCCACGGAGGTACAGCTGCAATGGCTGCTTACCCGCTCCGCGTAACCGGCGGCACCCGCCGGTTCGGCCCCCGCGGGCGACAGTTCACGGTCTTCGAGGACCTGGACCTGACGGTCGAGGACCGCGAGATCTTCGTGCTCCTGGGGCCCAGCGGATGCGGCAAGAGCACGCTGCTGCGTGTGATCGCCGGCCTGGATGACCTGGACGCGGGCGAGGTGGAGGTGGCGCCGGGCAAGCACGGCCGTGACGTGGGTATCGTGTTCCAGCAGCCTCTGCTCCTCCCCTGGCTCAACGTGCGCGACAACGTGGCGCTGGGCCTGCGTTACCGCGCGAACCGGGGCGCCCAGGAAGCCGGACTCATCGAGGAGACGATGGCCGAGTTCGGCCTCGGTGACCTCGCGGGCGCCTACCCGGACGAGCTGTCCGGCGGACAGGCGCAACGGGTCTCGCTTGCCCGCACGGTGGTCACGAGGCCGCGCGTGATCCTGCTCGACGAGCCGTTCGGGGCGCTGGACCCGCTGACGCGCAAGACGCTCCAGCAGTGGCTGCTGGGCATCCAGCAGAGCCTGGGCCTGACGGTCGTCATGGTGACGCATGACGTCCAGGAGGCATTGCTGCTCGGGGACCGCGTGGCCCTCATGTCGCAGTCGCCCGGCCGCATCAGCCGCACCTGGACGCTCCCGACCGGCGAGCGCGGGCGACAACTCCAACTGCGCGACGAGGTGCTCCGGGCCTACGCCGAGGTCGCCAGCGGCGCCGTGGCGAAGCCCTCCGGCCGCAGCGCGGGCGCCCTTAATGAAGTCGCCTCATCCACTCTCTGATCGTGGCTGACGCAGACGCGCAGCCAACCGCGCCGACCTGGAGGTCGCATCGATGACTCAGCCGCTATGGACGCCCGGGACCGCCTTGACACGGGCGGGACTCGACCGGCGGACGTTCCTGCGGGGCGCCGGACTCGGGCTCGCCGGACTGACGGGCGGGGCGCTCATCGGCTGTGGCGACGACGAGGGCGACGGTGGCGGCGCAACGCCGGCGGGGACCGCCGGCGCGGGCTGGACGGCGGGCGAGGGCCTCGAGAAGACCGACCTGCGCGTCGGCTACCTGCCGATCACGGACGCGACGCCGCTGATCCTGGCGCACGGCCTGGGCTACTACCAGGAGGCGGGCCTCGAGGCCCCTGACCCCACACTCTTCCGCGGCTGGTCGCAGGTCGCGGAGGCGTTCCAGGCGCGCCAGGTGGATGTCGTGCACCTGTTGATGCCGATGGCGATCTGGCTCCGCTTCGGCCAGGGCTTCCCGCTCAAGCTCGTCGCGTGGAACCACACCGGCGGCTCGGCCCTCACCGTCGCGCACGGCGTGAACTCGATGACAGACCTGGCCGGGACGACCGTCGGCATCCCGTTCTGGTACTCGATTCACAACGTCGTGTTGCAGATGCTGATGCGCGACGCGGGGCTGACGGTGACCACCGGCGACCCCTCGAAGGCCAACGGTGAGGTGAAGCTGGTGGTGATGGCGCCGCCGGACATGCCGCCGGCGCTGGCGAACGGCTCGATCGCGGGCTACATCGTGGCGGACCCCTTCAACGCGGTCGCCGAGGTGAACGACGTCGGCAAGATCCTGCGGTTCATCCCGGACGTGTGGTTCGAGCACGCCTGCTGCGTGGCCGTGATGCACGAGGACGACGTGCGCGACCGGCCGAAGTGGGCGCAGGCGGTGATCTCCAGCCTGGCCCGTGCCCAGGTCTACGCGCGGTCCAACCGCGCTGAGGCCGCACGCCTCCTCTCGGGCGACGGCGAGAACTACCTGCCGCAGCCCCTCCCTGTCATCGAACGGGCGCTCTCCCATTACGACCACGCGGAGTACGTGCCCATCGGCGCCATCGAGCACGAGGACTGGCAGACCGATCGCATCGACTTCCAGCCCTTCCCGTACGAGTCGTACACGGAAGAGCTGGTCCGGCAACTGAAGGAGACGGTCGTCGAGGGCGACAACGCCTTCCTGCGGGACCTTGACCCGGCGGAGGCGCACCAGTTGCTCGTGGACGACAGCTTCGCGCGGGCGGCCATCGAGGCGGCTGGCGGCGCTGAAGCGTTCGACATCGACGCGTCACTGACGCGGGAAGAGCGGATTGCGGTGTGACGAACGCGGCAAACGTGACGCAGGCACAGGGCGCGGGACGCGAGCGCCTGCTGGGGATCGTGGCGGCTGTCGCCTACCCGGCGGCGGGCGTCGCGGTGCTGCTGGCGGCCTGGTGGGCGTGGATCGAGTTCTTCGTCGAACCGGGCAGCTTCCTGGCGGCGTTCGCGCCCGACAAGGGCGCCCGCGCGCTGTCCGACCTGCTGGCGGACGGCACGTTGAACCGGCACATCGTGTCGAGCCTCAAACGGATCCTCGTCGGGCTCGTGATCGCCGCGGCCATCGGCATCCCGTTCGGCCTCGCGCTTGGGGGGATCCAGACGTTCGCGCGCGCGGTGAGCCCGGTGGCAAGCTTCGTGCGCATGGTGTCTCCGCTGTCGTGGACGCCGCTCGCCATCATCTGGTTCGGCGTCGGCGACCAGCCGGTCTACTTCCTCATCGCGATCGGCGCCGTCTGGCCGATCGCCCTCAGCACCGCCGCCGGGGTCGCCGCGCTCGACCAGCAGTGGCTCATGCTGGGCCGTAGTCTGCGCGCAACCCGCCTCGAGTTGCTGCGGACCATCGTCTGGCCCGGCATCCGCGCCGATGTGCTGACCGGCCTGCGCCTGGCGCTGACCACCGCGTGGATCATCCTCGTGCCGGCCGAGATGCTCGGCGTCGACTCCGGCCTCGGCTACTTCATCCTCGACTCACGCGACCGGTTCGCCTATTCCGACCTCGTGGCTGCCATCGTAGTGATCGGCGCGCTCGGCTTCGTGCTGGACCGCGCCGCCCACTACCTGCTCACCCCCCGCCGTCGAGGCGCGCGCCGCATTCCGACGGACACGGCCGCGCTCGACCCGGTCGGCGGCGCCGCCCAGGGCACCCCGGACTACCGCATCTGATCCTGCGCGGGCCCTCGCGCGCCGGAGGCGACCTACGCCCCCGTTGTGAGCCGCCCGCCCCAAGAACCGAAGCCGCATGCAAGGCGTTCGACCCACCTCGGGCTCCGCGTTTCGATGCAACGGCGCCTCGTGGCTCGCTCCGGCGCGGGAACCGGGAGCGCCGCGGAGACGTCAGGCAAGAAGTACCGTCTCCCGGAACCCCGCGTGGAAGGTGTCGCCCATGCGCATGCGCTCTCTCAACCTCGTACGTCCCCTGCTCGTCCTCGCGGCGTTCGTCGCCATGTTGCCCGCCATCCGGGCGCTACCGGTCGCGGCGCAAGCATCCCCCAGCCTCGACATCGCCGTGGAGGCGGAGGTCATCGAGGCCGGGGCGCCGATGTCGGTGGAGGCGACCACACCCGTGCGCGATGCGGACGGGCTGTGGTCACACGGCGTCGTCGTCACCTGGAATGACAGCCAGCCCGCGATGCTGGATGACACACGGTTCACACACCACGTGTCCGCCGAGGCGGGTGATGGCGACCTCGTGACCTCCGGACGCGGGTGCGGTGCGGAGTGGAACGACGAACAGGACGAGGTGCTGCACTTCTGCACGCTCGACCTGCAACTCATCGAGGTGGGGCCGGGTGAGGCGCACGAGTACCCCGTGCGTGTGTACCCGGAGGTGGGGCCGCTGGCGCTGGAGCCGGGCACCTATGTGCTGGAGCAGGCGGTGCAATGGTGGCGGCAGGGCGCCGAGCAGGACCCCGATGAGTTCACGATCCGCCTGACCTACGAAGTCACGGAGGGCGCCGCTGCCGACCTCGACATCGCAGTGCACGCCGCAGTCATGGGGGACGGCGCGCCGTTCACGGTTGAGGCGACCACGATGACCTCGGATGCGAACGGGCGGCCGGCTCACGGCGTCGTCGTGACCTGGAACGGCACAGAGACCGTCATGCTGGAGGACGCGCGGTTCGTACACCACATACATGGTGCGGGCGGAGCCGGCGACCTCGTGACCGCGGGGCGCGGCTGCGGGGCGCAATGGGACGCCCAGGCGGCTGAACTCGTGCAGGCCTGCCAGGACGACCTCCTCCTCATCGAACTCGAGCCGGGAGAGACGCACGAGTACCCCGTGGTCATCTACCCGGAGGTGGGGCCGCTGGCGCTCGAGCCGGGCACCTACACCGTCGACGAGGTGATCGGGTGGTGGCCCGTCGACGATGAGACGGACCGAGATCAGGTGACCGTCCGGCTCACCTACACGGTGGGAGCGACGACCCCCGGGACGCTGACACCGGAGCCCGCGGCGACCGGCGCGAGCCTCGCGACTTGGGGCGGCGGCTCCGTCGGCCAGCTGCCGAAGGCGACGGCGTACTGGGTGACGGCAGAGGGGGAGTTCGTGGGCTACGTGCCGGGCGCCCCGGCGTTCGTGAACGCCTCGTTCCTGACGCTCTACCCCGGCGGGCAAATCCCGGCGGGCACCGTCCTGGTGGTCGTCCGCTAGCAGCCGGCGGCGGCAGTGCAATGGCGAAGCGGCCTCGATGAGAGGCCGCTTCGTGTATCCGGACTCGCCGGCGGTGCCCGCCTCGCGCCGGCGGCGAGACGCGTCCTATCGGAGCAGCCGCCGGCCTTCCATGAACGGCACCGCCAGCCACGTGAGCCCCAGGAACGCGAGCACCAGCACCTCCACACCGAAGAAGCCACGGTCGATCGTGAGCGCGAGTGCCACCATCACCCCCGCGTGCACCAGCAGCAGGGCCACGATGGGCACGTGGCTGACCCACGCGAGCATCCGTGGCACCTCGGCGGGTGGTGGGGGCGTTGGCTCGGGCGGAGGCGGGCTGGCGATGGCGCGGCGGGCATCCCCGGTCGCCGCCCAGGTGTCGTCACCGCCCTCGAACACGTGAAGGACGGGAAGCGCCGACTGCTGCGCGACCTGGCGCGGGACATCCAGCCGCAACCAGCGCGAGGTGCGCGGCCCCAGCGTGGAGAGCACCACCGCGTCGTGGGCGTCCGGGTGGAGCCGCAGTTCGTCCGCGACCGCGCGCACCGGGGAGTCGACACCCGTCACGGCATCGCGAAGGCGGAGGCCCGCCGCGCGGAAGCTCGCCGCCGCTTCGCCCGCCCGGCGCCGCGCGGTAGCCTCGGTCTCCGCCTCGTCACAGACGAGCGCATGGGAGACGTGCGTTGCCGGCACGAGGATGGTGAACGCCGCGGCCGGATCGCCCCGGGCGATCTCCCTGCAGCGTTCGAGCAGCAGGGGGCTGGTCGCCGTCTGGTGGGCCACAACCAGGTATCGGGCCATCGGGGCCGTCCTTCCGCGGCGGACGGCTGACTTCGAGGCGCGAGGAGCGCCCGAGTGGCGCCTTGAGTCCCTCTGGCGGACGGCGCCGGCCGCCTGCCGCTATGACACCGATGATACGCCTCTGGCTCCAATCGAGGGACGCCGCCGCAATCGGAGGGCATCCGCAGGCTCGCGTTCCGCTCGGCCCCTGGGCTGTCGACGGTGACTCGCGCCGTCGTGACACACTGATTGAGGTGCCCCCGCGAGCCGAGACTCGTCGATGCTCCGCGACAGGGGGTGCGCATGCGTCCGCTCAAGATCGTCCTCATCGTCCTCGGGAGCCTGTTCGCGCTCGTCGCGGTGCCGCTGATCATCGGTGGCCTCGTCCTCGGCTGGGCGTACGGGACGCAGCGCGACGACGACGGCTACTTCACGGCGCCGGCGGAGCGGTTCGAGACGGACGCGCAGGCGATCACCTCGGACGGCATCGACCTGTTGATGGAGCCGGACACTCCGGGCTGGGTGCGCGATCGTCTGGGCGACGTGCGCCTGCGAGTCGAGGGGACGGGCGGCGAGGTCTTCGCCGGCATCGGGCCGGAGGCGGACGTCGAGGCGTACCTCCAGGGTGTCGCACGCGACCAGATCACGGACCTCGGCTTCGACCCGTTCGAGGTCGAGTACCGCCGCTCGCCGGGCGAGCAGACGCCCGCGCCACCGGGCGACCAGACGTTCTGGGTCGCCCAGACGAGCGGGGCAGGCACTCAGACCATGGACTGGAAGGCCGAGTCCGGCCGCTGGGTGGTCGTCCTGATGAACACGGACGGCTCAGGCGGCGTGCAGGCGGAGGTGGAGGCGGGCGGCCGCTCGGACTTGTTCCCGGTCGCGATCGGCGGCCTGCTCGGCGCCGGCCTCGTCGCCCTGCTGATCGGCACGGCGCTCATCCTCATCGGCGCGCTGGGGTTCGAGCCGCAACGCGAACGGGCCGCCGGCGAGCCCGAGCCGGCGTTCGCCGCGGGCGCGGGCCTCGATGGCGGGACCGCCCAGCCGGTCGTGCTGGAGGGGCGTCTGGATGAGCCGTTGAGCCGCTGGCTGTGGCTGGTGAAGTGGCTGTTGGCGATCCCGCATTTCATCCTGCTGTTGTTCCTGTGGATCGCCTTCGTCCTGCTCACCTTCGTGGCGGGCGTCGCGATCCTGTTCACCACCCGGTATCCCCGCGGCATCTTCGAATTCAACCTTGGCGTCATGCGCTGGACATGGCGTGTGACGTACTACGCGACGAGCGCGATCGGCACGGACCGCTACCCGCCGTTCACCCTCGGCGCCGCGCCCGACTACCCGGCAACGCTCGATGTCGCCTACCCCGAGAGACTCTCGCGCTGGCTGGTACTGGTGAAATGGTGGCTGCTCGCCATCCCGCACTACCTCATCCTGGCCGTGCTCACGTCTGGCCCCACGTGGCAGTTCGCGGACGACGGCGACCGCGGCAGCGGCGGGTTCCTCCTGGGCGGAGGTGGGCTGGTCTTTCTCCTCGTGCTGATCGCGGGTGTGGTGCTTCTGTTCCGCGCACGCTACCCGAGCGGTGTGCATGCGCTGCTGATGGGCATCAACCGCTGGGGGTACCGCGTGCTCGCGTATGCCGGTCTGATGACCGATGTCTACCCGCCGTTCCGGCTCGACCAGGGGGCTACCGAGCGCGGCGCCGCGGTCGCCGAGCCCGCGCCATCCTGACCGTGCTGATGGTGCAGCCTCGATGTGCGCCCCTGTCCGGATGTAGGGTGCGGTCGAGAATGTGGGCGAGTATGACCCCGCGCGTTCAAGGGGTTCCAGTTGCCATCGCCCTATGTCCTGGTCGTGGATGACGACGTGGCGATCCGCCGCCTGGTCTGCTCCACCCTGACCGATGCCGGCTACCACGTTCGCGAAGCCGCGGACGGCATCGAGGCGCTGGCGCTCATCACCCAGGAGCCGCCCGAACTCATCTTCCTGGACATGCGGATGCCCAACATGGACGGCTGGACACTCGCGGCCGAGCTCACCCGGCGCCGCATTGATGTCCCGCTCATCGTCATGACCGCGGACGGCCGCGCGCATCTGGCCGCGCTCAAGCTGGGCGCCCGTGACTACCTGGGCAAGCCGTTCGCCGAAGACGACGTACTGCGCGTGCTGATGCCCCCTCCGTCCAACAGCTACGCCGTGGGCCTGACCACTGCCGCGCAGCTCGTGGCGGGGCCAGTCGGGCGTACCATCTCCTCCGGCCTCGCCACCCCTGAGGGCGGGCCGAAGGAGGTCGTCATGGCAGTCGTAGGCATCGAGGTCTCTCGGCGCGAGCCGTACGCGGACGGGCGCGAGTTCGGCGAGCACGGCGCGTACGAGCACATCGAGGGTCTGGCCCACTTCGCGGTCGACCCAGGGCACGAGGCGAACCGCGCCATCGTCGACCTCGACCTCGCGCCGCGCGATGCGCAGGGCCTGGTGCGCTTTACGGCGGACATCTCGCTGGTGCTGCGCCAGCGCGACGACGGCCCGCGCCGGCTGCTAGTGGAGTTGCCGAACCGTGGCCGGCGGCGGGTCTACCAGCTGTTCAACCGCGCCTCGGCGGACGCGGGGCTGCGCGCCCACCCCGGCGACGGCTTCCTCTTCCACCACGGCTTTTCGGTCTGTTCCATCGGCTGGCAGTGGGACGTCTACCGCAGCGACACGCTGATGGCGCTCGAAGCTCCCGAGGTGCAGGTCGATGGGCAGCCGGTACGCGGCCAGGCGGTGGTCGAGTTGCGGCCAAACGAGCGCCGCTCAACGTTCCTGCTCGCCAACCGCCAGCACCAGCCGTATCCGGTCGCGGACCTCGATGACCCGGACGCGCGGCTCGTGGTGCGGGACTGGGAGGACGGGCCCGACACCGAGATCTCGCGCGAGCAATGGCAGTTTGCGCAGGAGACGGAGCGAGGCATCGAGGCGAGCCGCGAGCACGTGTACCTCGCAGGCGGGTTCGACCCGGGCCGCATCTACTACGTCACCTACACGGCGGTGGGCGCGCGCTTGGTGGGCGCCGGGCTGCTCGCGCTGCGTGACATCGCGGCCTTCCTCCGCGAGCCGTCCGAGGGGAATCCGAGCCCCGCCGGCTTCGACCGGTCGTATGCCTTCGGCGTATCGCAGACGGGCCGCATGTTGCGCCACTTCCTGCACCTGGGGTTGAACGTCGCCGAGGACGGGCGGCAGGTGTTCGACGGCATCCTGCCGCACGTGGCCGGCGGCCGGCGTGGTGAGTTCAACCACCGCTTCGCGCAGCCCTCGGCGCAGTCCGTACCCGGCTTCGGCCACCTGGCCCCGTTCACGGACGCGCCCACACCGGACCCGTTCACCGGCAAGCGGGAGGGGCTGCTCGACCGGCAGCGCGCGGCCGGTGGCGCGCCGAAGGTGGTCTACACGAACACCTCCGCCGAGTACTGGCGGGGCGACGGCGCGCTGGGACACCTCGACGCCGCCGACATGCGGGATGTCGCCGCGCCCCCCGACGTGCGCATCTACCACTTCGCCGGGACGCAGCACGGGCCGGGCTCGCTGCCGCAGTCGCGCCTGGCGGCCGCCGAGGGCGCCAGCGGGCGCTTCGGCTTCAACGTCGTGGACTACGCGCCGTTGCTGCGGGCGGCGTTGGTCAACCTCGACCGCTGGGCCGGCGAGGGCGTCGAGCCGCCGCCGAGCCGCCACGCTACGCTCGCGGACGGCACCGCCGCGCCTCGCGAGCGCGTGCTCGACGCCTTCGATGCGCTCCCGAGCGTCGTCACGCCGGACCGCGACCGCCTGTGGGTCCTTCGCGAGGTCGACCTCGGCCCGGATGCGACGAAGGGCATCGGACGGTACCCCGCCGTCGAGGGCCGCGAGTACCCGTGCCTGGTCGCGGCCGTGGACGGCGACGGCAATGAGATCGCCGGCATCCCGCTACCGGACATCGCCGTGCCCGTCGCGACGCACGCCGGCTGGAACCTACGCCACCCGGACACCGGCGCGCCGGAGCAGCAGATGGCGATGCAGGGCTTCACGCGCTTCTTCGCCCGTACCCGTGCCGACCGCGAAGCCACCGGCGACCCTCGACCATCGCTCGAGGAGCGCTATGCCTCGCGCGACGCGTACCTCGACCGGGTGCGCGAGGCCGCCGAGCACCTCGTCGAGGAGGGCTACCTGCTCAAGGAGGACATCGCCCTCGTGGTCGCGAACTGCGCCGAACGCTATGACGCCGCCCTCCGCGCCGTGGACGGCGAGTTCACCGAGGAGGTAGCCGCGCCGGCGACCCGGGTGTAGCGCCGCGGGCTAGCGACGCATCGGCGCGTCCTCGGTGAGCCACATGGTCTCGGCCTGGTAGTTCGAGTAGCAGCCGTACGCCCCGATCCAGGCGTGAGGGCGGTAGTTGATCACGTAGTTGTGCCACGCCTGGCGCGAATGGTTGGCCGGGTACGCAATCTCCCACACCTGGTCATGCACGCGGTCCCAGATCTGACTCAGATCTCCTTACGCGCCTCAAGGTCCGACTCCGCGCGCTGCGCCTCGAGCATGCTGTCCATCTCAGCGTCGTTGACGTTGTTGTAGTTCGTCGCGCCGTCCGAGTGGTACCACGGATAGCAGCACATATCGAAGGACAGGAACGATGGGATCAGGTAGCCCAGCGCCTCGTCGAAGTTACGGTCCGCCATCAGGGTGGCGTGGGTGGGGTTGTCCACCTCCCGCCAGGACGCCCGCACTTCGGGCAGCGCCTCGTTGATCAGTGGCAGCGCGAGGTTCGGGATCGGCTCTCGCTGGTAGAAACCCACGATTTCGAAGGTCAGTGGGTTGTCCGCCGTGTACCCCGCCGCCTGCATGAGCTGCGATGCCTGCTCGGGGTCGAACTGATACCACGGACCCTGCACCGCGGCCGTCGGGTACGAATCGAAGATCGTGGGCCACGGCGGCGTCGAGATGAACGAGAACGCGCCGTCCGGGTTCAGGTTGTCGCCTCCAGAGGCCGCGTCGAACTCATCGCGGTCAAAGGCCAGCGAGATCGCCCGTCGGACGCGCTCGTCCTGCCACAGCGGGTTCTCCATCTGGAACCACCAGCCGCGCGTGTTGGGGATGTTGGCCAGTGGCTGCTTGGTCAGCACCACGTCGTCCACCTGGCTGGCCATGTCCTTAGCGTCGATGTCGTCACGCGCGCCCCAGTCCCAGAAGTTGTTGGTCTGGAACGCGGCGCGCTGCGCGGCGGCGTCGCTCTGCACGTAGACCTCGATGCCGTCGAGGAACGGTAGACCGGCCTTGAAGTACTCAGGGTGGCGCCGGAACACCGAGCGCTCCTTTGGCGTCCACTCCTCCTGGATAAACGGGCCGGTGCCGACCAGCCGATCCTGTAGCTCCTGTTCGTTCTCGATCAGTTCGCGCACGTACATGGCCGACCACGACCCGGTGTCCAGCGGGAAGTCGGGGCGTGGCGCACCCATGTTGACGACCACGGTGTAGTCGTCCGGCGTCTCGATGGATGTGACGTCGTTGTACACGTCCACCTGCGTCCCACTGGCCTGATAGCGCTCTATCGAGAGCCGGACGTCCTCGGACGTGTACTCACGGCCGTTGGTGGGCTCGATATTGTGTGTCTTCACGCCCTGGTGCAGGTTGAAGGTGAACGTGAGGCCGTCATCGGATGCCTCCCACGACTCAGCGAGGTCACCCTCCAACTCAATACCGGAGGGGTCCGCCAGCGGCCCGGCCTTCGCGCGCACCAGCCGGTTGGTCGAGTACTGCGTAGGGTGCACCACGGTGCAGGACAGCACCTGGTTCAGGTCCATCTGGGGCGGGTCCAGGTAGTCCCCGAGCAGCACGCCGCCCGCGATCCCGTTTGCCAGCGGGTCGGCCTCGGCAGCCGTCGCGTCGATCGAGGGGCCATAGAGCCCCGGTTCGATGCGCACCTGGTCCGGGGAGGACGCGGCGCCGCCGGCGCCAGCCGTGCCGCCTCCGTTCCCCCCGCCGCCGGTGCCCGGCTCGTCCTCATCTCCACCGCAGCCGATCAGGGCGGCGGCAGCGAGTCCGGTGGCGGCGACTCCCGAGGACCGCAGGGCGGCTCGACGGTTCATGCGCCGCGCCCAGTAGCGGGACTCCGTGACGGGGTACATAGCCGGGCCTCTCCAGTACGTGCCCGCACAAGTGGTCCCCGCACAGCGGAGCCTAGCACATGCGTGTTCGCCCTCGGCGCGTCGTGTCGTGTCTGTGAAGCGCGTACCGGCTGGCCAGAATCAGCCGCCCGATCAGTTCCGACCCGTCGACGTTGCCGACGTGCGTGATCCACTCGTCCCGCATCCTGTGGAGGACGAGAGCACGAATCCGGGGTCAGCCGGCCTCCTCGTAGCGGTGCTCGGCGATGAGCCAGGGGCTGCCCGGACCGTCGCGTTCCGCCACGTGCCCGGGCGGCATCGATGCAAGGTCGTCGAGCGTGGGGTCGGCGTCGACGACGTGGCGGATGTGTGTCACGCGGCAGGCGCCCGGCTCGTTCGGGTCATGTACGCCGTCGCCAAGCGCCCAGTCGCCATCGGCGTCATGGACAACGATGCGGGCGGGCTCGTCTCCCTCCAGCACGGTGCGTTGCACGACGGCGCCCAGTTCCCGCGGGAACCGGCCGCGGTCGAAGGGAAACGGGAGCCGGCGGAGCCTGTCGGATGGTTCATGGACCATGGGCGCTCCGACTCTCCGAGGGCGGCGATCAGAACGAGTGGGATGGTACTGCAACAACCTCGGCCCTTTCACGACGCGAGAATGCGACGACAAGTGCGCTAGCGTGCGCATCTCGGCTTCCGGACGCAGTCTGCCGCCCTGGTCGGTCCGAGGAGGCATCATCCTCGCAGTCATCGCCATCGTCGTGCTGTTGCTGATCGTGGCCGGGATCTGGCTGACTGTCAGTCTGGCCGGTCTGCTGGTGACACTGGTCGTGGCGGCCCTGGTCGGGTGGCTGGCCGACCGCATCGTGCCCGGCGACCTGCCCTACGGCTGGTTAGGAGCGATCGTCGCCGGACTCCTCGGCAGCTGGCTTGGTGGCATGGTCCTCGGCGACCTCCGTCCCGAGATCGGGGACATCGCGCTGATCCCGGCGTTCGTCGGGGCCGTCATCCTAGCGTTCATCGCGGACCTGGTCATCAAGCAGCGCTTGCCGCAGGGCCGCTAGCGCCGGCTGACCCGTCCACCATTCCTCACCTCACCTCAATGACACACGGTCGTTCGCCGCTAGAATCGCCTGCGTGCGCGGGCACGCGCGGTGAGGAGATGCCGTGGCGATGCGGGACTGGCGCTGGTGGGCGCGCTATGCCATGACGCTGCCCGAACGCAGCGTGCGTGCGCTGGCGGCCGGGCTCGGCGGTGCTACGCACGAGGCGGCACAGGTCCTGCTGCCGCGGCTCGTCCGGCGCTCCAAGCTGTACGAGGTGACGGCGAAGAACGCGCTTCGCATCGCCGTGGAACTGGTGGGCGCGGTCCCGCCCAGCACCGACCCGGAACAGGCCGCCGAGATGACGGCCGGGCGAGTGGCGGTGAAAAAGGCCGCCGGCAACGTCGTCGAAGTCGGTTCGATCGCGGCGTTCGGCTTCTCGCCGCTCTGGTTGCTGGCCGGGGCGTCCGATGTGCTGCACGGCTCGCGGGTCTACCTGCGCACGCTGGAGGACGAACTGGCCGCCGCCGGGCTGATCCGGCCGGGCGCCCGATTCACCTCGGTCGACCAATTGGTGGGGGCGCTGGAGGGGACGGCGGGCACGACGGCGAGCCTGGTCGACCTGCCGCCGATCGAGCTGTCCGAGCTGAAACGCTCGCTCTCCGAGTTGCGGCAGGACGCGGCCTCGCTGCCGACGCCCGCCGACCTGGCGGGGCTCTTCGAAGGGCTTGTACGGGCCTCCCGCTCCGAGGGGCGGTCGCTGCTCCAGGTCTCCAGCGGGGTGGGGCTCGCCTTCGTGACGTCGGCGCGGAACGTGGGCCGCACCCACCTCGTGGTCCCATACCGCGAGGACTGGTCGCCGATGCGCCAGGAGGGCTTCGGCGCCTACGCAGCGCGCGTCGCCCGACCCTACGCGCAGGCCGTCGCTGGGCACTTCGATCCGGGCCGCACGACGATCACCGAGAGCCTGCCGGCGCGCAGCCGCCAGGCACTGGACTGGACGAGGCGTCGGGTGCGGCGCAACGGCAAGGCGCCCGGCGACCCGACGGACCTCGAGGACGGCGGCGGCGGGAGCGCGCCTTGAGTCCACGGCCGGCCCGCGCACGGTGAGACTGGGACAGCGTCGCATCTTCTACGGCTGGGTGATCGTGGCCGGCCTGATGTGCTCGAGCGCCGTGATCACGGCCATGGGTGGCGTGAACTCGGGCCAGTTCATCAAGCCGATGACCGAGGAACTGGGCATCGGCCAGACCTGGTTCGGCTGGGCGCAGACCGCGCGCCTGCTGAGCTTCGCCGCGTCGTCTTGGGTCATCGGCCGCCTGATCGACGCGCGCGGCGCCCGCCTCCCGATGGTGACCGCCGGCGCGGTGATGGGTCTGGTGCTCCTCGGGCTGTCGCAGGTACAGGAGGGCTGGCAGATCGTCGTGCTCTTCGGCATCGCCGGTCTGACCGGCCTGCAGGGCGCGGGCGGCAACCTCTACAACAGCGTCCCGCTCTCCCGCTGGTTCGTGAGGAAACGCGGGCGCGCGATGTCCGTCGCCTTCCTCGGCACACCGATCGGCATCTTCCTGTTCGCCCCGCTGACGCAGTTCTTGATCGACGACTACGGCTGGCGCACCGCCTGGATGGCCCTCGGGGCGACGGGCGCGATGGTGGTCGGCGCCGTCGCGCTGCTGATCGTGCGGCGGGCGCCCGAGGACATGGGCCTGCTGCCGGACGGCGACGCGGCGCCGGCGCCGGTGATGGACTGGGCGGGTGTCCCTCGGGCGGTTGCCTCGGCCGAGTACTCATGGACGCGCGCGGAGGCGATCCGGACGCCGACGTTCCGCCGGCTGGCCGCCGTAGACGGCCTGCGCATGGTGGCCGTGGCCACCCTCGGGCTGTTCCGCATCCCCTTCTACGTCGACCAGGGCATCGATGCGGGCGTGGTCGCCCTCGCGCTCTCGGCCGAGGCGCTGGTCGGTATGGCGATCACCGTGCCGGTGGGCTGGGCCGTCGACCGTTTCCAGCCGCGATACATCTCAGCCTTCGCAACGGCCACGATGATCACGACATTCCTCGTCACGATCTTCGTGAGCACACCGGTGCATGTGTTCGTTGCGACGATCCTCTTGGCATCGGCGCCGTGACGTTTAGCGTCAGCCAGCAGGCGATCTGGCCCTACTACTTCGGTGGCCTCCACGTCGGCCAGATCCGAGGCGTCTCGATGCTGGTGGGGATCTCCGTCAGTTCGCTCGCCGCGCCGGGCGCCGGCGTGGTGCGCGACGCGACCGGTACGTTCGTCCCCGCATGGATCTTTGCGATGGCCGCCCTTGCCGTCGCCACGGTCGTGGTCGTGACGCTGCCACGGCCGGTGCGGCCCTCGCCCGGCGGGCCAGCCGAGGATGCGGCGGCGCTCTCCCCACGCGAGCAATCGGAACGCGTGGGACACTGACGGCGTACACGCGAGCCTGGCGGTGGTAGGAGTGCCGTGGACGGAGCCGTGACGCTGGCCGAATTATCGAGCGGGCGGCCGCTCGACCTAGTGATCGTCGGTGGCGGCATCAACGGGTGCGGCGTCGCCTCGATGGCGGCCCGCGCCGGGCTGCGCGTGGCGCTCTTCGAGGCGGACGACTTTGGCTTCGGTACGACCTGGCGCTCGACGAAGCTGGTCCACGGCGGCCTCCGGTACCTGGAACACGGGGACGTGCGGCTGGTCCGTGAGTCGCTACAGGAGCGCTCGCGGCTGCTCCGCACACGACCGTACCTGGTGCAGCCGCAGCGCTTCATCCTGCCGCTGGTCCCCTGGTCGCGCCGTCCCGCGTGGCAACTGCGCATCGGGCTGGCCGCCTACGACGCGCTGGCGTTCCGGGGCGGCCTGCCCCGCCACGCGCGGCTCTCGAGGCGCGCCGCGGCCGACGCGGTCCCCGCGCTCACGCCGCAGCAGCAGGGCGCGTTCGCGTTCTACGACGGGCGGGCGCTCGCCCCGGAGCGCCTCGCGCTGGAGTTCGCCCTGGAGGCGCACGACGCCGGCGCCTTCGTCCTGAACCACGCCCGCGTGGCCGGCCTGCTCACCTCGGGCGGCGCGGTCGCGGGGGTGGCCGTCGAGCACGCCGGCGGGGAGGTGGAGGTCCCGTGCTCGACCGTGCTGAACGCGGCCGGCCCGTGGGTCGACGAAGTCGTCGAGGACGTGCGCGACGCGCCTCTGCTCGGCCTGACGCGCGGCACGCACATCCTCCTGGACGTCCCGGACATGCCCCGGGACGCCGTGTTCTCGACCGCGCGTAGCGACGGCCGGGTGTTCTTCGCCGTCCCGCAGGGCGAGCTGTTGCTGGTGGGCACTACGGACGACCGCTATGAGGGCGACCCGGGCGCGGTCCACCCACTCCCCGGCGACATCGAGTACCTGCTGTCGGAGGCAGCCGAGGTGCTGCCGGGGCTCCACCCGGACCGGTCGCAGGTCCGGTACGCCTACGCGGGACTGCGACCGCTGCAACGAGTGCGCGGCGGCCCGGAGGCGGCGATCACACGCCGTCATGAGCTGGTGGACCACGGTTCGCGGCGCGGGGGGCCTCGGGGCCTCTACAGCGCCGTCGGCGGGAAGCTCACGACGTACCGCGCGATTGCGGAAGAACTGCTCGATGCGGCGTTCGAGGGCCGCGCCCCCGCCCCTCCGGCGGTGCCGGGGCTAGCGGCGCCGCTCTATGTCGCGTCACTGGCGCCCCGGACGCGGATGCACGTCGCGCTGTACGGCCCGGCCGCCACCGAGGTGCTGACGGGCGGCGATCGAGTCGTCTGCGAGCACACGGGCGCTGTGGAGGGCGAGGTGGCCCACGCGGTCCGGCGCGAGCTGGCGGTCACGCTCTCGGACGTGCTTATGCGGCGCACCGGGATCGCCTGGGGCTCGTGTCGCGGGCTGTGCTGCGACGAGCGCGTGGCCGGTCTGATGGCCGCGGAACTCCGCTGGTCGCCCGAGCAGCGCGACGCCGAACTGCTCGCGTTCCGCGCTGATGTCGCCTGGCACCTGCCTTCGCTCGATGACATCGAGCGCTTCAGCGTCGCGGAGCGCGCGAGGGGCATCGATGTAGCGGATGCACCTCGGGGCTAGCGCGCTACATCCTGGAGAACCCCGAGCCCAGGACAGTCACGCCGAAGCCCTCGCCGTCCTCGATCCAGCCGAACTCCTTCAGGATCTCCTGGCTGTAGGTGACCCGGCCCGTCACGCGGTCCAGCGGTTCCGTCGCCAGCAGCAGTGCCGTGTCGGCCATCATTGAGACCGGCTCGCCGCTGGGGTCGTCCAGGCTCTTCCTCAGTCCGTAGTACACGGTGCCCGGAGTCGCGACGCCCGTCGAGGGGGAGTAGCAACTCACAGCGATCCCGTCCTGGTACACCTCCTGCGCTAGGCCCTGCGTGAACCGCTCGAGGGCCGCCTTCGTCGCGCCGTACATCGTGTTACCGCGCACGGCGGCGCCGGGGTACGGGCCGCGTCCCGGGCCGATGGCCGACCCAGAGGAGATGTTCACGATGGCGCCGCTCCGCTTCTCGATCATGTCGGGCAGCACCAACCGCGAGAGCATGAACGGCCCGTGTACGTTCACAGCGAACGCTCGCATCCAGCGGTTCACCGGGTACTCGACGATCGGGAGGTAGAGGTTCAGCGCGGCGTTGTTGACGAGCACGTCGACGGGTCCGAAGGCTGACTTCGCTTCTTCGACCAGCCGCTCGCACTCCGCCGGTTCGGACACGTTCGCCGTGACCGCGACAGCCTCTCCGCCGGCGGCCCGAATGAGGCCGACGGTGCGGTCCAGCGAGCCCTCCAGGAGCCGGTGGTCACCCTCGTGCAGCGTGCGCGCGGCGCAGACCACCCGTGCGCCCTCGTGCGCGAACAGCTCCGCGATCCCCTGGCCGATCCCGCGGCTCGCGCCGGTGACCAGCGCGACCTTCCCATCGAGCTTGCCCATGGCGATGTCCCTCCTGCCTGCTGCGGCAGAGCGCCCAGCCGGTCCGTCATCCCTCGCTCCACGGTCAAGCCGGCGGCTCTGGAGTCAGGGTAGGTCGGACATCTCCGTCTGGATCTCGCTCGCGGTGCCCTCGAGCATGGTCAGCGTCTCGCGGAAGAGGCTGGTCGCGTAGGTAGCGCGACGCACCCCCGCGGACGCCGCGGCGGCGAGGGACAGCGGGCCACCTCGACGCACGGTCGCGTTGACCACGCCAGCCGCGGCCACCAGTTTGGCCAGCATGTCCGGGTCACTGAGGATGATGGGGTAGATGCAGTCCGCGCCCGCCTCGCGGTACAGCAGCGCCCGACGCACGCCCTCCGCCAGTTGCTCCACCGGTGAGCCGAGGCGGTGGATGAAGACATCGACGCGTGCGTTCAGGACGAGGTCGACACCCAACGCCCGCGCGGCTGACTTCACGGCGGCCAGCCGCTCCGCCTGTGACTCGGCCGGCACCATGGGCGCGTCTCCGCGGTGGTCGGAGTCCTCCAGGTTCAGGCCGGCCGCCCCGACGGCGATCAGCCTTTCCGCGATTTCCGCCGGCGCCAGCCGGTACCCCGCCTCGAAGTCCACGGTCACGGGCACCGAGACCGAGCGGACGATCCGCGCGGCCGCCGCAAGCATCTCGTCGACGGGTGCGCCCTCGTGATCCTGGTACCCCAGCGCGCTCGCGACGCCGCCGCTGGTCGTCGCCACCGCCGCGAAGCCGGCCGCCTCGAACACCCGGGCGCTGGAGGCGTCCCAGGCGTTGGCCATGACAAGCATGCGAGGCCCGGCGTGCAACGCGCGCAGGGCTTCCGCGCGACTCGCCACAACATCGACCGCGAGGGTGTCGCTCACGCGGCGAGTGTAGCGATCGGAGGCCGGGGCTACTATCGACCCACGGCGTATGCAAGGAGGCTCCCGTGCGGGTGTTCGTGGCCGGCGCGACGGGCGTCTTCGGCCGGGCGCTGCTACCGCGGCTCGTCGCGCGCGGGGACACCGTCGTCGCCCTCGCCCGCTCGCCCGAGCGGGCGGCGCCGATCGCCGGGCCGGGCGTCGAGGTCATCGAGGGTGACCTGCTCAAGACAGCGCCGGGACGCCTGGCTGAGGCACTAGAGGGATGCGACGCGGCCGCCCATCTCGCGACGGCCCTTCGTCCGGGGGCCACTGGCCCGGACGGTTCGAACACGAACACCGCGCTCCGCATCGACGGCACGCGCCGCCTGCTGGACGCGGTGCTCGACGCGGGCGTCCCGCGCTACCTGCAGCAGAGCATCGTCATGGCGTACCCGGACGGCGGGGACCGCTGGCTGGACGAGAGCACGCCGTTCGACCTGTCCGAGGCGCGCGCCGCCATGGGGCATCCGGTCGCGGTGATGGAGGCGATGGTGCACGCTCTCGATCCCTCGCGCGTGGCGTGGACGGTCCTCCGCGGTGGCGCGTTCGTCGGTCCAGGCACCTTCCAGGACGACACGCTCCGACTGCTGCGCGAGGGGACACTCCGGGTACCAGGCGACGGTAGCAACTGGATCTCGCCGGTCCACGTGGAGGACATCACCCAGGCCTCGGCGGATGCGCTCTCTCGCGCGCCTGCCGGCTCCACCTACAACATCACGGACGAGCCGATCCGCAACGGCGAGTACCTCGATGGACTCGCGGCGCGACTCGGGCTCCCGACGCCGCCCCGTGACCCCGAGCGCTCACAGCCGCCCTCGTATCGCTGCTCCAGCGCCGCTGCCCGACGGGACCTCGGTTGGGCGCCGACGCACGGCATCTGGCCCGCCGCGCTCGACTGAGGAGCGCCGCCGGCTACGGGATGTCGGGTAGACTCGGGGCCTGTTCGGAGGTCCCTCATGTGTGGCATCGCAGGCATCGTCGCGCTCGACGGTCGGGAGGTCCCGGCCGCCCTCGTCGCGCGCATGGCGGCGACGCTGGAGCATCGAGGACCGGACGACGGCGGCGGCCTGGTGCGTGGGGCGTGCGGCTTCGGACACTGCCGGCTGTCCATCATCGACCTCTCGCCGTCCGCACGGCAGCCGCTGACGGACGAGTCCGGCAACGTCTGGCTGATCTGCAACGGCGAAATCTATAACCACGAGGCGCTCCGTGAGCAACTCCTGGAGGCCGGGCACCGCTTCCGCTCGCACTCGGACTCCGAGGTGCTCGCACACCTCGTCGAGGCGCACCCCGAGGCGCCGGAGCGGGTGCTCGAGGATCTCGACGGCATGTTCGCCTTCGCGGCGTGGGACGCGGAGCGGCAGCGTCTGCTGCTGGCGCGCGACCGGCTGGGGATCAAGCCCCTTTACTGGGCGCGCAGCGGGCCGTGGCTGCTCTTCGGAAGCGAGCCGAAGGCGATCCTGGCCAGCGGCCTCGTCGAGGCGCGCCCGGACATGGCCGCCGTCTCCTCGTACCTGGCTTACCGGCACGCGATCGCGCCGCGCACGATGTTCGAGGGTATCCACGCGCTGGAGCCCGGCCACTACCTCGTCGCGGCGGACGGCGAAGTCCGCGTCCGGCGCTACTGGGACATCCCCGCGCCCGACGGGCGGGACCTGGGCGAGGACTACTACGTCGAGGAGACCCGCCGCCTGCTCGGCGAGGCGGTGCGCAAACGGCTGATGTCGGACGTGCCCATCGGCGCATACCTCTCGGGCGGGCTCGACTCCAGCATCGTCGTCGCGCTCATGGCGCAGCAGTCGCAGGCGCCGGTGAAGACGTACAGCGTGGGCTTCGGCGAGGAGGGGCTGGACGAGTTCCCCTTCGCGCGCCTGGTCGCGGACCGTTACGCGACCGACCACCACGAGGTGCGGCTGGACGCCCCCGGCTACTTCGACCTGCTCCCGGCATTGATCCGCCAGCGCGACGCGCCCCTGGGCGTGCCGAACGAGGTGCCCCTGTACCAGATGTCGCGTGCGCTGAAGCAGGACTTCACGGTCGTGCTGTCCGGCGAGGGTGCGGACGAGCTGTTCGCGGGCTACGGCGATTACGTGCGCACGCCCTTCGACTGGCGCAAGGGACGCGTCCTCGGCCGCCTGCCCCCGGCGGCCCTCGGCCTGCTCGGCGGGGGCATCGAGCAGAAGTACGGCGCGGCGGTCTCCGACCCAGACCAGGTCACTCACTTCCTGGCGGGCTACGGCTGGTTCCGCCCGGCCGAAATCGCCTCGCTGCTCACCCCCGCGGCGGCAGCGGCTGCCGGGGCCGGCGGGCGTGACGAGGTCCGCCGTCACTTCGATGCCACGGAGGGCTGGGCGCCGTACGACCGCGTGCTCTACGTGCTGGAGAAGGTCCACCTGGTCAACCTGCTCGCCCGCGTCGACGCGATGACGATGGCCACGGCCGTCGAGGCGCGGGTGCCATTCGTCGACCACCGGCTGGTGGAGTTCGCCATGGGGATGCCGCTGCGCTACAAGCTCCGCTGGCGCTCGCCGTTCCACCTCGCACGAGCGTCGCTGTCGTACTCGGACCGGTTCCGGGAGCGCGACGACATCACGAAGTGGGTACTGCGTCGGGCGTTCGAGGACCAGCTGCCGCCCGATGTGGTCCGCAGGTCGAAGGTCGGCTTCAAGGTGCCGCTGGAGCAGGCGTTCCGAGGCCAGCTGATGGCGCTCGGGCGCTCGCTGCTGCTCTCGGAGGCTGCCCGGCGCCATGGCATCCTCGATGTCGACGCGGTGGCGCGCTGGTTGGACGCCGGCGCCCAGAACGGGGGCGAGTTCGGGCACCGCGTCTGGATGCTGGTCAACCTCGAGCTGTGGTGTCGCATCTACCTGGATGGCGAAGACCCGGAGCACACCGGGCTGGGCGCACTCGGGGCGGCGCCGGGGACGGCTCGATGAGTCACGAAACGCGGACCCCCCTGGCCAAGCCCAGCGACGGGCCGATCTCGCTGCTGGTGAACCGGCGGATCTCCCACCCGATCTCGGCGCGGCTGGCGAAGGCGGGCGCGACACCGAACGTCGCGACGCTGATGTCGCTCGCGATCGGCTTCGGCGGTGGCGTCGCATACGCCCTTGGTGTGTGGTGGCTGGGCGGACTGCTGGTGCAGTTCTCCTCGGTGTTCGCGGGCGTCGACGGCGAGATCTCGAGGCGTACCGGGACCGGTTCGCAGTACGGCGACTTCCTGGACACGGTCGCCGACCGCTTCGTCGAGTACCTCACGTTCATCGCCATCGCCATCGGTCTCGCCCGCTCCGGCACGCTGGAGGAGTACGCGTGGCCGCTCGCCGCGTTCGCCATCGGCGGGTCGTTCATGCTCGCGGCGGCCTCCGAGAAGTACCGGTCGGTGATGCACGAGAACTACCCGAAGCGGCAACTGGAGCCGGCCTTCGCGTATCTCGTCGGCGGCCGCGATGTCCGCGTGTTCCACCTGATGGTGGCTTCGTTCCTGGCCGTGTGGCGAGTCGAGGTGCTGGTGTGGGCGATCGTCGTGATGACCGTGCTGGTCCACCTCAACTACCTCTACCGTGTAGTGATCGTACGGCGGCAGATGGCGTGACCACCCCTGCTCCCGGACCAACGCAAGCCGTGCGAGCCGTCTTCTTCGACCTCGGCGACACGGTCTGGCACTTCCCCCGGCGACCGCCGCCAGCGGACGTCGCCCGCGAGATCACGCGCCGCGTGCAGGGCCTCCTCGGCGAGTGGGGCCTCGCGTCGGGCATCGATGCCGGCGGCCTGCATCGACGGCTGGGCGAGGGGTGGGACGCCGCCGAGCGTGCGGCCGACGCGGACGGCGGAGTCGGGCCGCACTACCCCTCGCTGGCCTCCGAGGCGGCACGCACGGCGGGCCTCGACCTGACCGCCGAGCAGGTCGAACGGTTGTGGGACGCGCAGAACGCGGGCGGCCGGTTCCTCGGTCGCGTCGTCCTTCCGGACGCGGTCGCCACACTCGAGGCGTTGTGCGAGCGCGGCTTCCGGCTCGGCGTGATCACGAACCGCGGGCACGGCGGGCCGCCCTTCCTCGCAGAACTCGACGACTACGGCCTCGGTGGGTTCTTCGAGACGGTGGTCAGTTCGGACCAGGTCGGATACCGGAAACCACACCCCCGGATCTTCCAGGAGGCGCTCGACCGCCTCGGCGTCCGCGCATCCGAAGCAGCCCACGTGCGTGACCGCCTGGAGGCGGACGTGGCCGGCGCACGACGAGCCGGACTCTCGGCGGTCTGGATGCGAGGAGTCAACGCGTCAGAGCGTGAACCGGACAGAGCCGACCAGCAGCCACATTTCGTCATCGACCGCCTCACAGACTTGCTCACCCTCCCAATTCTGAGCAGCACCGCTGGTTGACTCGCGGGTTAACTCCTTGTTAAGACAGGAGGGCCGAATCCCGTCCAACGGACGGGAGCGGGGGACCCGCCCACGACGATCTTCGGAGAGTCGGGGGACTCGGCGCTAACGCGTCGAAGGGGCGAATCGCCGGTGTACCGGCGTAGGTCACTTGCCGACCGAGCCCGTCAGCTCACCTCGTAGGCGTGGCCAAGCCGCCCGGCGTCAGGCGGGGCGAACCCCAGATGGGGTCATATCGCGTCAGGACCTTGATGCGACCAGGCACGCCCGCGCGCGTGCCTGGAGCCCGGCTATGCGCTGGCCAACGACAGGAGGTCGCACCGTGCAGCTGCATGACCGGACGCGCGCTTTCGCGCGCACCGAATCGTTCGCACCAGTCTTCCCCGAGGTACGGCCGGAGACCATCCCGGACCAGGCCGTCATCCTGGCGGCCGGCGCCGGCACGCGCATTCGCCAGGGGCTCGGCGCCCCACCCAAGCCGCTCACGCCCGTGCTCGGCCGCACGCTCATCGAGCGGTCATTCCGCGCCATGACCCGCTTCGGAGTCAGCCGTCTCACGCTCGTTGTGGGTTACGAGGGCGACGCGGTCGCCTCGACCGCGCGGGACCTCGCGGCCCGCTATGGTCTCGATGTCACGATTGTCGTGAACCGGCGGTGGGAACTCGGCAACGGCACTTCCGTGCTCGCTGCCGCGCCTTATGTCTCCGGCCCCTTCTTCGTTGCCATGGGGGACCACCTCTTCGACCCCGCCATCCTCGATGTGCTCAGCGCCATGGATGACGGCGCGGAGCTGTCGCTGGCCGTGGACCACGACTGGCCCGACATTCCCGACCTGGAGGAGGCGACGAAGGTGCGGCTCAGTGGCCGGGCCATCACCCGCATCGGCAAGGAGATTTCCGTCTTCGACGCCGTCGACACCGGCCTCTTCCTGTGCCGCGAAGGCCTCTTCGATGCCCTCGAGCGGGCCGAAGCGTCGGGTGACGCCTCGCTCACGGGGGCAGTGCGGATCCTCGCGTCGGAGCGCGCGGCCGTCACGGCGCCTGTGACGGGACTGTTCTGGCAGGACGTGGACACGCCCGCGGACCTCGCGCTGGCTGAGCACCGGCTACTGAAGCGCCGACGGCACCGCGACTACGACCTCCGCGGCGACCACTCGGAGCCCGTCCCGGTGTAGACCAGCATCGGCAGACCCGCACACTCCGGCGGCAGCCGGGAGACCGCAACCGCTCCCGACTGCCGCCGCCCCGTATGCGCCGATATGTGGAGGGCTGGCCGTGCGCCCCGAGGGGCGTGCCACGCGAACCTCGGTCATTCGCGCATCGTTGATGGCAATGCGAGCGTCCGCAGGCCCGGCGTAGCCCGTTTGCCACGCCTGGCGGCCTAGGCTGCGCCCACCACGTCGGGGGACACCGCGACCCGCCCTCCTTCGAAGATGCCGAGGCGCGTCACGTTGGCCAGGTTGGGCGTGTCATTGAGCCGTTCGCTCTCTCCTCTCGTTCGGACGCCCCGCGGGTGGCCGTCGCCGCGGAGCGGCGTGTTCGCGATCGTGGCGGCATTGTGCTTGCTGCTGCTCGGCCCGGCCCTCGCGGCCGCGCAGGGCCTGCCGACGCTTGACGAGCGGATCGTCGATCAGACCGACACACTGTCCGGTGACCAACGTGACCGCGCGCTGGCCGCCTTCGAGGACCTCGAGCAGGACGCCGGCGTCCAGCTCTTCGCGCTCTTCGTGGAGTCGACCGGCGACACCACCGCCTCGGACTTCGTGGCGCAGGTGGCGGACGCGAACGGCCTCGACGGGAACGACGCGCTGCTCGTGGTCGCCATGTCCGACCGCCGCGACGCCATCTGGGTGGGGCCGTTGCTGGACGAGGTCAGCGACGACGAGTTGGACCTGCTACTGGCCGACCGTATCGAGCCAGAACTCTCGGCCGGCGCCTACGGCCAGGCGCTCGTCGCGGCCGCCGAGGGATTGCGGGACGCTCGGGGCGCGACGCTTCAGACTCAAGACGCCGACAATGGTGGCGGCGGGGGCATCGGCGGCTTCGTCGCGGTCCTGCTCTTACTGGCCGGCGGCGCGGCGCTCTTTCTCTGGTGGCGGTCGCGCCGACCCGGGGAGCCGCGGACCGGCCCGCCGGGGCAGGCGACCGCAGAGCCCGAGCGCGACCTGGACGACCTGGCACGCGAGGCGAACAACCTGCTGCTGGAGACCGACGAGGCCGTGCGGCAGAACATCCAGGAACTGGGCTTCGCCGAGGCGCAGTTCGGCGCCGCCGAGGTCGAACCCTTCCGCAAGGCCCTCGACGAAGCGCGCGCGTCGTTGCGCGACGCCTTCGCCCTGCGTCAGCAGCTGGACGACTCAGACCCGGAGACCGAGGCGGAACAGCGCCAGATGCTGGGGGAGATCATCCAGCGATGCGAGAGCGCCCAGGGTGTGATGGCGGAGCAGCGCGAGCACTTCCAGACACTTCGGAACATGGAGCGGGACGCCTCGGAGCTGCTGGAGCAGCTCCCCGGCGCCCTGGCGGCGTCCGAAGCGCACATCGTGGAGTCCGAACACCGACTAGAGCAGGTCCGGGCGGAGGCCCCTGCATCGGCCGAGGAGGTCGCCGGCAACATCGAGGAGGCGCGCAAACGCCTGGCCGCCGCCCGCGAGGCCATCGAGGCCGGGCACGCCGCGCTCGGTCAGGAAGCCGGTGCGGCAGCCGCCCTCAGCGTCCGCACCGCACAGGAAACCGTGGCGCAGGCCGCCCAGTTGCTGGGCGCCATCGATCAGCTGGCGGTGGTGCTCGATGAAGCGCGCACCAACGGCCAGCCGCTCCGGGCAGACGTGGCCTCCGACCTCGCCGCGGCACGCGCCCTGCTCGAGGAGCACCCGGACCCCGCCCTGCGCGCCCGCCTCGACAAGCTCGATGCGCGGATGAGCGCCGCGCCGCCCGGGGACGACCTCGTGCGGGAGTACCGGCAGCTCCAGCAGGTGGACAGCGCGGCCAACGCGCTGCTCGCGGCCGCCACCGAGGGCGCGGAGAGCCGGAATCGGGAGGAGACCGCGGTGCGCCTGGCGATCCGCAGCGCGGAGACGCAGGTGAACCGCGCGGAGGCATTCCTGGAGAGCCGCCGCCACGGCATCGGCCGCGTGCCCCGCACCCGGATCACCGACGCCGAGCGGGAACTCGACCGCGCGCGTGACCTGGCCACGGAGCAGCCACAGGAGGCGCTCGCCGCAGCGACCCGCGCCGGCGAACTGGCGGACGACGCCTACGAGATGGCGCGCCAGGAGTTCGGCGCTTACGACGAACGCCACGGGGGCGGCCGCGTGGTCACGCGCGGTGGGACACTACCGGGCGGCGGTGGCTGGGGCGGCGGCGGCATGCTCGCCGGGGCGATCCTCGGGAGCATCCTCTCCGGCGGTCGCGGGGGTGGCTTCGGAGGGTTCGGCGGCGGGTCCTCGCGCGGTGGTGGGTTCGGCGGCGGAGGCGGAGGAGGCGGCGGCCGCAGCCGTGGTGGCGGGTGGTGAGCGATGGCGCTTGCCTTGTTTGACGGTTGATTGGACGCACGGTCCGCGCATTCACAGGCCGGCTAGGGAAGGGACACGATATGGCACAGTCATCGATCCTCGGTCGCATCGGCCAGCTCGCGCGGGCGAACATCAACTCGCTCCTCGACGGCGCAGAGGACCCCGAGAAGATGCTCGACCAGCTGGTGCGGGACTTCCGCGACAACATCGGGGAGGCCGAACAGGCCGTCGCCCAGACCGTGGGCCACCTGCGCCTCATGGAAGACGACCAGCGCGAGGCACAGGAGGCAGTCGCCGAATGGGGCGGCAAGGCGAAGGCGGCCGCCCGCAAAGCGCAGACGCTGCGCACCGAAGGCAACGCCGATCAGGCGGCGCGTTTCGATGAGCTGGCCAAAGTCGCACTCCGTCGCCAGATCGGCTTCGAGGGGCAGTCGAAGACCTTCAGCGACCAGATCGCCAGTCAGACCGAACTGGTGGACAAGCTGAAAGACGGTCTGACGAAGCTACGCACGCGCCACGACGAGTTGGTCCAAAAGCGGGACGAGCTGATCAGCCGCAGCAAGATGGCGAAGGCACAGCGACAGGTGCAGGAGTCCGTACGCGAGATCTCCGTCATGGACCCGACCAGCGAGTTGTCGCGCTTCGAGGACCGCATCCGCCAGGAAGAGGCTATGGCGCGAGGCATGGAAGAGGTGTCACGCTCTTCCATGGAAGACGCGTTCGAGGAACTGGAGGACGCGGGCACCGAGGCGGAGGTGGAGGCGCGGCTGGCGGAGCTGGCAGCGTCCTAGGTCGCCCCACGGGGCCACCGGTCTCCGCCGGATGCCCGTTCCGCGCGGCGCCAACGCAGGACGGCGGGCTCATGGCCGATCGACGGGGGGAGGATCGAGCCGGGGGTGCCGCTGCGGTCACCTCGGCATTCGAGGGCCTCGAGGCCATGCTGTCGCGTGCTCGCGGACGGCGTGTCGCGGTATTCCTCGACTACGACGGGACCCTGACGCCGATCGTCGCGCAGCCTGACCTGGCGGTGCTTTCCCCGAACATGCGCCAGGTCGTCGAGCGTCTCGCCGGCGTAGCGCAGGTCGCCCTGGTGAGCGGGCGGGACATCGAGGACCTCCACCGCATGGCGGCCATCGACGGTATCGCCTATGCCGGGAGCCACGGGTTCCAGTTCCGGGACCGCGACGGCCACGAGGAGGTGATGGAGGGGGCAGCGGCATACCGCGCCGACCTGGAGCGCGCCGCCGCGGCCGTCGAGCGCGAACTGGCCGGTATCCCGGGCACCCTCATCGAGCGCAAGGGGTTCGCGGTCGCGACGCACTACCGTCAGGTCGCGCCCGAGCGCGAGCACGAGGTGTGCGAGCAAGTGGAGACGGTCGCCGCGCGGTTCCCCCGGCTGCGCGTGACCGGCGGCAAGAAGGTCATCGAGTTGCGGCCCGCGCTGGACTGGGACAAGGGCCGCGCCGTGCTCGCGCTCGTCGAGCGCTGGGGCGGCGACGAGGTGTACCCGGTCTACCTCGGCGACGACGAGACCGACGAGGACGCGTTTCGCGCGCTGCGCGGTCGCGGCGCGGGCATCATCGTCGGTGATGCTTCCGCCACGCTGGCGCAGTACCGCCTGCGCGATGTCGACGAGGTCCATGCCTGGCTGGAGGCGCTGCGCGGACGCCTGGCGGACCGCCCGTTGTAGCCCTCGGAGGTCGTCAGGCCCACGGCGTCTCCGCCGCCGCTGCGGCGGCCGCGCTGCAAGTTGATCGTTCGGTTGCTTCGCACAGACCATCGTCTCGACCGTGAACGGCGTCCTCGCCCGTCCTGACGCGCTGAGCGTCAACACAGGCGGGATACGCGCTTTACGCTTGCAATTGAAGGGTCAATCTTGAGCACTCTCGCCCGTGTCCTGATCGCGCCCGCGCCTGCGCGTACCCTCATCCCCATCGGGACGAGCACGCGGTCGGTCGGGTGGCTGCTGCTCGCGATGCTCGCGGGCAGCCTGGTCATCGCGCTGTCGGCGCAGGTCAGCATCGGTCTGCCCGTCGGCCCGGTGCCGCTTACCGGCCAGACTCTCGGCGTCCTGCTGGTTGGCGCGGCGCTCGGCAGCCGGCTCGGCATGGCGGCCGTGGCCGTGTATCTGGCCGAGGGGATCGCGGGGCTCCCAGTGTTCGCCAACGGCGCCGCGGGCTGGGCCTACTTCACGGGGCCCACGGGCGGCTACTTGCTCGGCTTCGTCCCGGCGGCCTTCGTCGTGGGCCGGCTTGCCGAGCGCGGGTGGGACCGCGATGTCCCGAGGACCGTCGCGGCGATGCTCCTCGGAAACGTCGTCATCTACGTCGTGGGCGCCGCGCACCTGCAGTCGTTCGTCGGCTGGTCGAGCACCTGGAGCAGCGGCGTCGAGCCGTTCCTCATCGGCGACGTCGTCAAGGTCCTGGTCGCCGCGGGCGCGCTGCCCGGCGCGTGGTGGTTGCGGCGCAGGCTCCTCGACGAACGGTAGCCGGAGGCGACTCAGCGCATCGAGGGGGCCGGCGCACCGGCGTAGAGGTAGCGGTACCACGCGTAGTCCTCGATGACCACGCGCAGGTAGCGTCGCGTCTCCTCGAAGTCCACGGTCTCGATGTACCAGTCAGCACCGGGGAACGGCTGGCTGCGTGACCACCGCGACGCGTTGCCGGGGCCACCGTTGTAGGCCGACAGCGCGTTCCACACGTTCCCCTCGAAACTCGTGAGTTGCGCCGAGAGATAGTGCGCGCCGAAGCGCACCGACGTGGCCGGGTCGAACAGCATGCCGGGCTCCCACGGCACGCCCAGGGACTCGGCGATCGCGCGCCCGGTCGACGGGATGACCTGCGCCAGTCCCTGCGCGCCGGCCGAAGAGCCGGCATCAGGGTTGAAGAGCGACTCCCGACGCACGAGCGCCGTCAGGAGCAGCGGCGGGATGCCTTCGGCCTGCGCCGCGGCACGGATCTCCGGCGCGAACGGCGTCGGGTAGGCGAGCCGCTCGATGGCCCGCGGCGTCTGCAGTCGGCCGCTCGACGGGATACCGTCCAGCAGCCGGGTGGCCGCGCTGATCGAAACGTCGTGCAGGCCGGCGGCCGAGGTCAGCCGGGAGAACGCGAGCAGGTCGTACGGGCGTCCCGCCAGCGTCTCGATGTGCCCGTAGAGCACCGATCGGGCAACGGCGCCCTCGCCCGCCTCGGCCAGCGTCAACGCCAGGCGGACCGTGTCCGCGCCGTGCAGCGCACCGCCCGGGGGCGCGCCGTATCGCGCCTGCATCCACGCGGCCGCTTCACCCCAGCCGGTATCCGCGTTGACGCTCCACTCGCCGAGGGCCGCCTGCGGCAAGGGCGCCTCGGAGGCGGCGCCTGCAGCATCGAGGATGGCGTAGACCGAGCGCGGGTCGTATTGCGCCGGGCCGGGCGCCTCCTGCTCGAGCACGCGCAGCCACCGCGCGGCTCTTGCGGCGGATGACCCGCTGCTTCCGTTGAGCATGGTCCGCAGCACGCTCTCGGCCGGCCCGAACACACCGGACTCCGCATGGGCCAATGCGGCCCGGACGCCGGCATCGGCCGCGAACGAGGACGAGGGGTAGCCCGCACTGAGCGCGGACCAGTGCTCCACCGCCTCGGCGTCGCGCCCGGCCTGCGCCAGCAGGTACGCCGCCCACCAGTGGGCGTCGTCAGCGACACGGCTCGAGGCATCCAGCTGCACGGACGACCGGTACGCCTCGATCGCCTCGTCGCGCTCGCCGGCTCGTTCCGCCAGCGCACCGACGTAGAACCACGCGACCGCGGCGTCGCCGGGGGCGCCCGTGGTGGCCACCTGCAGGTAGGCGGTGCGCGCAGTGGCATCCTGGTGGTGGAGATAGCGTACGTAGGCTGCGTCGAGTGGCGGCACCGCCGCGCGGCCCTCGATGGCGTTGAGCGCCGACCGCCCCGACGACGTGCCGGGGTAGTTGGCGACGACGGCGAGCGCGTCGGCCGTCCAGCCGGCGTCGCCGGCGGCGCGCTTCGCTTGCGCGCGCAACCACCCGGCCTGCGCCAGCTGGGAGCCCGCGGCGCCGTTCCCCAGGGTGACGCGCGCGAGCATCGCCAGCACCTCGGCGTCCCGGTCGAGGCGCCAGAGGGTGTTCGCCGCGTCCAGGCGGGCGACCATCTCCAGCGGTGGAGGCAGGCCGCCCATCCCGAGGGCAAGTTCGAATGCGTCGACGGCCTCACCGTCGCGATCCGCGATTTGCAGCATCTGGGCGGCTCGCATCATGGCGACCGGCGCCAGCGGACCCCCGGCCGAGGCGACCTGGCCGAACTGCACCGCGGCCAGGTCATACTGTCCGGCGTCGCGGCTACGGACCGCCGCGGTGTAGCCGCCGACCGCCACGCCGGACGGCAGATAGTCCGCCAGGTTCGGCGCGTGGAGCGCCGGGTCAGACGGGGGCGGCGGCGCGACGACGCCCGCGCCACAGACGAGCACGAGCGGCGTCGAAGCCGCGAGGTTGCCACCGTCGGTGACGGATCCGAAGCGGGCATTCACGAACGACGGCGCGCGGAAGACATGGCCGACCAGTTCGCCCTCGGTCGTCACCCAGGCCGACACGGCGGTGCAGCCGGACTCGGCGGCCGCGCCGGGCACGCCCTCGACCGGGCCGCCACTCCACGTGACCAGTGCGACGCCGCCGTGGGCGGGGATGTTGCCGGCCAGGCTGCCCGTCGCCTGCGCGGCGACCGTCGATGCCCCGGCGGCGATCAGCGCGAGCCCGAGCAGCACCCAGATCGCCACGGCGCGAAGGCCGTGGCCGCCCGCAAGACGGCTCATGCGCGGTCCGCCCCTTCACCCCACCCGCAGCGAACCGTAGCAAGCACGCCGCGCTGGGACGGACTGCCGACCTTGCGTTCATCTGACGTTCGGCCGCAAGCGTCGCCAGCCCCCGGCTTCGCGCTCCCGTCAGGCGTCTACACTCCCGATGAGCCGTGTCCCGTCCGCCTCGAACGCCTCCACGAAGCGCCGGATGCGCCGCCGGGCCTCGGCGAGGTCGTGGGTGCCGAGGTTGATGTTGAGCAGGTCGATGTACCAGGGAAGCTTGCGGTCCCCGAGCACGAGCGTGCGCACGATTTCGCGCGCGATCGGGAGCGTCGTGGCCTTCGAGGAGTCGAACACGTCGCGGTCGTCGGCGCCGAGCAGCTTCTCGTACTCCTCGTCCAGCAGACGCTCGAACAGCGCCTCGGTGAGCGGGTCGCCCGCGCCGGTGCCGGTCGCCGGGTCGTCCGCGGTGAACGGGGCGCGCTTGTGCAGCCACTCCCAGAGGATGCTGGCGCGGATCTCGCCGGTCGCCATGTCCTCCATCAGGTAGAGCACGTCGTCGTCGCCGAAGAAGTCCGCCGGCTTGAGCGCCGCCGCCTGCAAGCCCTGGCCGAACGCGTTCCCGTATTGCAGCGCGACGCTGAGGAGGTCGCGCGCGCCTCGGACGGTGCGCGGTGCGTCCTCGAGGGCGATGAGCGCACCGGCGTCGTCATCGGTGTACGTGAGCGCGGGGAACTCGCGGCCGAGCTGGTTGTCCTCGCCGGCGCGCTCCCACACCGGGCGCACGATGTGCACCATCTTCCAGTGCGCGACCCACTTGCCGCTGGCGCCCTCGCGCTGCTCGCGCTCGGCGCCGGCGACGGCCCGCGCCATGCCCGCCTCGACGCCGCTCTCGGAGCCGACGGGGATGTTCGGCTCCATGCCGCCCTGCCAGAGCGCATATTGCCCCAGCGCGTCGGGCGTGTTCACGGCGCGCCGCACGCGGTCCTCGTAGGCCCGCATGTAACCGTAGGTCATCGTGATAACGTCGATGTTCGGGTTGACGAAGTCCGCGTCCCACGCCATCGCGTCGGCGACGCTGTTGATGTAGTCCCAGCGACCCGTGTTGTAGCCGACGAAGTGCCGACCGAGGGCGGCCCGGATCTCCATCAGTTGAAACGCCGCCTCCAACTGCTCGACCAGCACGTACGCCTTGATCGAGCCGGCTTCGAGACCGAGGTGCGCTTCCAGCGCAGAGAGGATGCCGTCCCAGACGGCGGCCTCTTCGGCGGTCTGGATCTTAGGGAGGTACAGCACGAGCGACGAGCCATCCGCCCTCAGCCGTTCATAGTTCCCAACGATGTAGAGCGTCGTATCGACGATCGAGGCGGAGAACGGACGGCCGTCGGCGTGTCGCACGTGGCGGTCGGCCAGGTGCAGTCCTCGAGGCCGGAAGATGCGCGTGGTGAAGCCGAGTTGTTGCTGCCAGTCCTCGATGACGGGCCGGCCGAAGAAGCCCTCCGCCCACTGGTTCATCTCGCGCGCCACCTGCTCGGCGGCCTGCATGAAGACCGGGGCGCGGTCGAACGCGAGCTTGAGGTTGCGCTGATTGTCGAGGGACATGGTGCCGATCTGGCCGAGCGCGTCCTCGCCGTCGAACATCCAGCCGTCCGCGCCGGAGAGCAGCGCGTACGCGACGTTGCGGATGCTGCGCTCGATGGGCGCATCCGGCCGTGTCGCGGGGCCTGTGCCCTGCACCCACTGCCGCCGCAGGTCCTCCGGGAGCTCGCTGCCCTCGAAGCGCCCGGCCCGCGCGTCGCGCACAGTGACCGAGGTGCGCGGGATGGTCGTGTCGGCGTCGAGGAAGGCGATGCGCTGCCCGTCACGCGCACGCTGCGCCCGGCGCTCGATGCGCGCTCGCATGACGGCCTCGCGGTCGGCGTCCAGCGGCGCCAGCGCCTCCAGGGCGGCGAGCGCCGCCGGCGTGTACACGTCGGCGTATTCCGCCTCGAGCTTGCCATGGACCTCGAACGCGCGCGCAGTCATCAAGCACCTCCACGCGCGAGTCTAGGGCTACCGGCGCGGCGGCCATCGGCGAACCGTTGTCGCGACCGCTCTACCCGGAGCCGGCCGCTTCCAGCCGCCGCCGTGCCTCCTGGTATACGTCGTCCGGCAGCGGGCCCTTCCGCGCTGCCTCGAGGTTCTCCCGCAGGTGGTCGGTGCTGGCCGTCCCCACGATCGTGGTGTGCAGGTCGGGGTGCGAGAGGGTGAAGCGAAGCGTGAACTCCATCGGGTTCGCGCCATCGAGGAGGTCGTCGAGGTCAGCGCCCTCCCAGATCTCGCGGGGCCGTTCGGGCGGCACCTCGGGCAGCCGGCGGACATCCCAGTACTTCTCGGGCGACGGTGCGCCGCGGGCGACGCCGCCTCGGATCACGGTGCCCGCACCGGCGCGCGCGGCGGCCGAGATCAGGTCCTCGTGCTCGCGCTGCACGGCCGAGTACGGGATCTGGAACTCGTCGAACACGCCCATGCCGATGTGGTCGGCCAGATTCGGCAGCGTGCCGGACATACCGAGAAACCGCACCTTGCCCTGCTGCTTGAGGTCGACCAGCGCGCCGATGGCGTCATGCTCCTCCAGCGCCTCGCGGGATGGGCTGCCGTGGAACTGCACCAGATCGAGGTGGTCCGTGCGCATCCGCCGCAGGCTCTGCTCCACGGCCGCCTCGATGTTCTCGCGGGTGTAGACGTGGCCCTGCTCGACGGCTACGGGGCAGCCGCACTTGGTGGCCAGGAAGTACTCGTCGCGGCGGTTGGCGATGGACTGCCCGATCATCTCCTCGCTCGGCCCGTAGTCGGGCGAGGTGTCGATGAAATTGATGCCGGCGTCCAGGACGGCGTTCAGCACCTCGTTGGCCTGCGCCGGCTCGATGGTGCGCCCGAAACGCGAATCCAGCGACATAGCCCCGTAGCCCAGGACGGTCACCTCCAGCCCGGTCCGACCCAGGGTGCGCGTCGGGATCCCGCTGCCCGTCATGGTGGTGTCCTCCCTCAGTCGCTCACTTCCCCGAAGTGTATCGGCGATCCGTTCGCTGTACGGCCTGCCGCCGGGTCGCACGCCTCCGAGGCCGGCCCTGAGGCGGGCGCCAAAGAGGCCGATAGTCACAACAAATGGACGTAGTCCTCGCGCGCTTCCGCCTGGGAGTATCCGCGCTCCCCCTTCCGCGTGATCGCATCCGCTGGAAGATCCTCGTGCCCTACGCGCTGCTATCGCTGGCCGTCGCAGCCGGGGGCACGTAGATCGTCACGGGCATCGTCAGCGGCTCCCTGGAGGAGCGGTTCCACAACCAGCTCGCCGAAGCCGCCCGTGTCACCTCGGACTCCGTCGTGCGCCGGGAGCAGGAGCACCTGGCGACGCTGCGCTCGCTCGCGTTCACGGAGGGCGTGGCCGAGGCGATCGAAGAGCACGATGCCACGCGCCTCGAACGGCTCGTGTTGCCGGTGGCGGTCAACGCCGGGGCACCTGTCGTCGAGGTGCTCGACCGGCAGGGCAACCGCATCTACCGGGCCGCCCGCGCAGCGGGCGATGGGCTTCGCTACGAGAGCGTCACGGAGCCCGTCGAACGCGCCCCATGGCCCCTCGCCCAACAGGCGCTCACGCCCCAACCGGAGGGTGCCCCGGACAAGTTCGCGGCGCTCGTCGTTGATGGCACGGTCCCGACGCTCGCGATCGCCGGGCCGGTCCTGCTCGATGGCGACATCGTCGGCGCCGTGGTCGTCGCCTCCCCGCTCGCGTCGCTACTGCCCGCCGTGAAGTCCGAGGCGTTGGCGGACATCAGCGTCTTCGCACCGAACGGCTCGCTGCTCGCCTCGACGTTCGCGCTCGACGGGGCTGCCGGCTCGTCGCCACCGCCGCCGGGGGCGGAGGGGAGCCTGGCCGAAGACGACCTCTTCGGACGCGAGTATGCCTTCCTGTCCGCACCGCTCAGGCTGCGAGAGACGCCCGTCGGGACCTACAGCGTCGCGTTGCCCACCTCGTTCATTACCTCGGCGAACAACCTGACGCGCTCGCAGCTGGGGATACTCTTCAGCGTCGCGACCCTCGCCGTCCTCGCCACCGGGTGGCTGCTGTCGCGAGCGCTCACCGCCCCGCTGCTACGGCTGGCCCGGGCCGCGCGGGCGGTCTCCGAGGGCGACCTGACGGCACGTTCCGGGGTCAGCGGACGCGACGAGATCGGCGCGCTCGCGGACACCTTCGACACGATGACCGCGTGGGTGCAGCGGCAGCACCTGGGCACTATCGGCGCGCTCGTCTCCGCCATCGATGCCCGCGACCCGTACACGCGCGGCCACTCGCTACGCGTGGGGCACCTCTCGATGGAGATCGGCCGGGCGCTCGGCCTCTCGGATTCGCAGCTCCAGCACCTGCAAGTAGGGGGCTACCTCCACGACGTGGGCAAGATTGGTGTGCGCGACTCGGTGTTGCTGAAGGCGGGCGCACTGTCACCCGAGGAACGCGCACACATCGAGGAGCACCCGCGGATCGGCCTCGACATCCTATCGACTGTCGAGCTGCCGCCCGAGGTACGCGCGATCGTCGGTGGCCACCACGAGCGGCTCGACGGGACGGGGTATCCGTTGCATTTGGCCGCCGAGGAACTGACCGCCTTTCCTCGGATTGCGGCGGTGGCCGACGTCTACGACGCGCTCGTGACCGACCGGCCGTACAAGGCGGGCATGACGGCAGCCGAGGCGCTGCGGATCTTGCGCCGCGAGAGCCTGGCGGGCGGGCTGGACGCCGAGGTCGTGAGCACGATGGAGCGACTGGCGACCCGGTGGGAGGAGCGACGGCGACGACCCCGCCCTCCAGGGCTTCGCCCTCCAGGCCGGCCTCTACCTCAAGTCTAGCGCCCCGCCGGACGTCGGGACGCCGCACGACCATCCGCACGGGCTCGCGGTCCGAGGGGACGGCGCCGGTGCTCGCTAGCGTGGCGAAGGCGGGGATGCTGATAGCGGCGACCGTCGCCGCGTGCTTCGGAAGCGCGTTCGCGGCGGCGGCGCTCGCGCTTGGCGCTCCCGGGCCGGCGGCCCTGCCGCTCGACGCTACGTCGGCCCTGGTCGCCGACTACAGCGCCGACCCCAGGCGCTCCGCTTCGCCCCACTCAACCCCGCGGTCATCGAGCAGGTCGCGGGCGACGCCGGACTCGCGGGGGCCATTGCTCCGGTGGTAGCCCCCGCCCTCGATCCTGTCGGCGAGCGTGCCGTGCCACCCTCCCGGGCGACGGATGTCGCCCCGTCGCCACTTCCGCCCGTGGCGCCCTCGGCAACCGAGCCGCCGCGGGCGACGCCGGCGTCGCACCAGCTGCCCGGCCGCGCGAGGCGCCCACAGCGCCCCAGGGATCCGAGGCGCCGCCGGGTGCGCCAACCGCCACCGCCACCTCTACGGCCCAGCAGGCGGCACCCACGGCCACACTCGCGCCGACCGCGCTCCCTCCGCCCGAGGCCGACGACGACGACTTGCTGCTCGATGACCTCACGGACCCACTGGACCCCGTGACGGAACCCCTCGACCCTCTGCTCGACCCGCTCCTCGATGACCTGGACCCGGTGGTCGATCCGCTGACCGACCCGCTCGACCCGCTGCTCGACCCGCTTCTCGGATCCGAAGACGATGAGGACGAGGGGCTCCTCGGGGGCATCCTCGGTGGCCTGCTCCAGGGCGAGGACGAGGACGACGACTCGGTGCTCGGCTGGCTCTGGTAGCAGACTGCACACATCTCCCCCTGCCCTCGACACATTGCACCGCGCGCCGAGTGCCTCCGACTCAGTAGCATGCGGATTCACGGCGTCGCGCCGAGCGTCGAAATCGGGAACGGCGTCGCCGAAAGGAGTCCCGCGTGTCACAGCGCCGCATCCTCCAGGGCGTCCGAGTGGTCGACTTCACGCGAGTCGTCGCCGGACCGTACTGCACGCGCATGCTCGCCGACATGGGTGCGGACGTGGTGAAGGTGGACGCGCCCGGCCCACCGGCCGGCGGGCCGGCTCGCAGTGCCGGGAGCATCGCCAACAACCTCGGCAAGCGCTCGGTCGTGCTCGACCTCAAGAGCGCAGCCGGCATCGAGGCCGCGTGGGCGCTCATCGAGCGCGCGGACGTGCTGGTGGAGAACTTCCGACCCGGCGTGATGGCCGGGCTCGGCCTCGGTTTCGACGCGTGCGCCGAACGAAGCCCGCGGCTGGTCTACAGCTCGATCAGCGGCTTCGGGCAGGCCGGCACGTTCTCACATCGACGCGCGTACGGCGCGACCGCACACGCCGAGGCGGGCTGGCTCTGGGTGCAGCAACAGGCGGTCGGCACCGAGGCGCCGTTCGCGCCGGGTGTGACCGTGGCGGACCTGATGACCGGCCTGACAGCATTCTCCGGGATCGTCGCCGCGCTCTACGACCGCGAGCACACGGGGCGTGGCCAGCACGTCGACACGTCGCTGATGGACTGCCAGCTGCAAATGCTCTCGGAGGTCGCCGGCGCCGCCCTCAATGGAGCGGCGCCGGAGGCCTGGCAGCCATTCCGTCACCCGGTCCACGGGACGCGCGACGGCCACTACGTGACCATCAACATCGGTGGACCGCACAACTGGGACCGCATCGCCGGGGCCTTCGGCCACCCGGGCGAGGCGATGCCGGTCCCACCACCCGCCGCGAACGAGCGCGTGGGAGAGTGGGCCGCGGCCCTCGATGCCGCCCCGCTCGCGGAGGCGATGGAGCGCACGGGCGCGCCCTACGGCGTGATGATGTCGATGCACGAGGCGGCCGCCCACCCGTACTTTGCGGAACGCGGCATGGTAGCCGAGGTCGAAGACCCGGTGGAGGGCCGCTTCCGAGCCGTCGACTCGGCGCTCTTCTTCTCGGATGCCGCCAGCGGGGCCCTAGCCCCGGCGCCCTTCGCCGGCGAGCACACCCGCGAGGTGCTGACGGAAGCTGGCCTGACGGAAGAGCAGGTGGACGCGCTCCTCGCGACCGGCTCAGCCGAGCAGGTCGAGATGCGCTAGTACGGGGCCAGGGCGGGCTAGAGGACTGCGGCCCCGTCGGCGGCGACCAGGGTGAGGGGCCGCGTGACGACCAGGCGGAAGCGGCCGCGGGCCGTCTTCTCGATACGCAGGTAGTCGCAGCGCTCCTCGAGGCGCTTGCGCAGCAGGATCAGGCGCGCCTCCAGGTTGTCCTTGATGTCGGGCAGCGCGAGCGTCGAGTCGAGCCGCAGTTCGCGGTTGCTGAACTCGACCCGCTGCTCCTCCTGATAGCTGCGCAGCAGCCGCCAGAGGACACCGCCGGCGATGCCGCGGATCAGGTACTCGTTGTCCAGGAACACGCTCTCGTCGTCGGCGTAGTACTTGACCTGCACCGGATGCACCTCGCTGTCGGCCTCCGGTGCGACCACCGGCTCGGGACTGCCGAGCGAAGCCATCGCCATGGCGACCTGGCTCGCCGTGATGCTCGCGAGGCACTCATCTGCCGCCTGGAAGGCGCCGGCCGTCTCGCTCTGGAGCGCCAGCACACCCGCCAGCTTGCGATGCGCGAGCATCGGGATCACCAGCTGGCTCTGGACGGCGGGCAGGCCCGGCAGCGGGATCACCGGGCCGTCACGCCCCTCGGCTGATGCGCCCCGGGCGGCGTGCGCGTACATCAGGTCGCGCGCCATGTTCGTGACGCGGATGGACTGGCGACGCTCGGCCGCCAGCCCCACGAGGCCTTCGCCGACCCACACCTCCGAGCCGGTGCCCGACGACGCGTAGCCGGTGCTTGCCACTGTGTAGAGTTGCTGGCCGGTCTCGTCGACGAGCATGACGAAGGCATGCCGGCAGCCCAGCAGCTCCTCGCACCCCTCCAGGGCGACGCGCAGCAACTCGTCCAGGTCTTCGGCCGCCGCCACCTTCGCGGAGAAGGCCTCGACCTTCTCCAGGCCCACCACGCGCGGCGCCTCCCCCTCCGGGAAGTCGCACGGGGCCATCTCGCAATGCAGCACCTCGCACACGTCCACACCCTTCAGGTGGAAGACGTTGGTCATGCCCTCGTAGGCCGCAACGGCATCCAGGCGGGTCCGCATGCGCTCGAAAAGCGGCCCGGAGGTCTCGGTGTGGTCGTAGCGCAGGTCGAGGTAGAACTGGCGCCCGGTGGCCGGCTCGACCATGCCGACCTGGGCGAGGGGATTGCGGGCGGTGTTCTCGTCGGTCTTCTTGAAGAACTGGCGGGATAGGGCCACGTGGCGGTCATCGACGAGATGCACGACCGAGAGGAAGGTGACGTTGGGCATGCCGTCCGGGCCTACGCTGCAGATCGAGGACGGGATGATCCCTTCGAAACAGGTCGGAATGTCCCTCAGCGGGACCTCGACGCCCGGTCCGGTCACGGGGTGGCTCACAACGGCACCCCGGCGCCCGGCCCCGGCGTCTGGTTGAACGCTTGCTCCACCTCGAAGTCGACCCGGATGACATCCTCCATCCAGAGGTTCCGGATGGTCGACGGCGCATCACCGACCAGCGCCGTGCTGGCCATGAACGCGTCGCGGTGCCGTTCGACCCAGGCCCGCTCCCCGGCCACCGGCTCCCCGTGTCCCGCGGCGCGGCCCTTCAGTTGCACGGAGCGGTACGACACGGGGTCCGCGAGCGTGACCGCGATCCGTCCATTGGCGTCGAGATCGCGGAGCGGGGTCGCGGACCGCGCGGCATCGATGAAGAGCGACACCTGCACGCGGTCCTCGTGGACACGCGGTCCCCACGCGTAGGCCATGTGTGGGCGCCCCTCGTCATCGGCGGTCCCGATGACCACCGCGACGCCCGACTCGATGAACGTTTTCAGCTCATCGTTGATGACGTACATGGACGCCTCTACCGGTCACGACAGCGGCTCGATGGAAGCCCCACGGCTCGGTTATGGAGTTTATCCGATCAAGTTAGGAAGGACTTAGGAACGGATAGGACGCGGTTAGGAACGCGCGTACTCCACATTCGGGATGCTTGTGCCGCACCCGAAAGGAAACCACAACCATGACAACCACGAACACCCAGCAGACCACGAACACCCAGCAGACCACGAGCGACCTGGAAACCCTGCGGCAGAGCCTCACCGGTGAACTGCTGACCGGCCTGAGCGAGTCGTACGACGCGGCCCGCCAGCTCCACGACTTCGTGTGGGACCGGTACCCGGCCATCATCGTGCAGGCGGCCACCGCCGAGGATGTGGCGGCGACCGTCCGCTTCGCCCGCACGCTCGAGCGGCCGCTGGCCGTGCGAGGCGGCGGGCACAGCATTGCGGGCCACAGCATGGTCGACGGCGCGATCGTCGTAGACCTCTCGAACATGCGAGGGGTCACGGTCGACCCGTCGACGCGGACGGCCGCGGTCCAGGCCGGCGCGACGAGCGCCGACCTCGCCGGGGCGGCGGCGGCCCACGGACTCGCCCTCTCGACCGGCGACACGTCGACGGTCGGCATCGGCGGCCTCACGCTCGGTGGCGGCATCGGCTGGATGGTCCGCAAGTACGGACTCGCGATCGACAATCTGCTCGGGGCGACGGTCGTCACCGCCGACGGCGACATCGTGCGAGCCAGCGCGGAGGAGCACGCCGACCTCTTCTGGGCGATCCGAGGCGGCGGCGGCAACTTCGGCATCATCACCGAGTTCGAGTTCCGCCTCGCCGAGGTGGGCTCGGTCTACGGCGGCGCACTGGTGCTCCCCGCAACCCGCGAGGTGATCCGGGGCTTCATCGAGTACGCGCCGAAGGCGCCCGACGACCTGACGATGATTGCCATGCTGATGCCGGCGCCACCGGCGCCGTTCGTCCCGGAGGCGTCCGTCGGACAACTCGCCCTGGTCGTCTGTGTCTGCTTCACGGGCGACGCAGCCGCCGGGGACGAAGCACTCGCGCCGCTCCGCGCGTTGGCGACGCCGATCGTGGACTTCATCGGGACCATGCCCTACCCGGCGATCTACGAACTCACGTCGGAGGCCGCGAAGCGGCACGGCGCCTCGGTCCGCCAGATGTTCGCGACGGACCTCTCGGACAGCGCGATCGACAAGATCCTCGAGCAGATGCAGGAGGCGACTTCGCCCGTCTCGATGGTGCAGTTCCGGGGCCTTGGCGGCGCCTTCGCCCGCGTCTCCTCAAAAGCGACGGCATTCGCGCATCGCGACAAGCCGCTGTTCGTCGCGGTGATCGCCATCTGGACGGATCCGGACGACGACCCGGCGCCTCACCGGGCATGGACCGAGCGGGTGTGGACCGACCTGGAGCCTTTCGCCAGCGGTGTGTACGTCAACTTCCTCGAGAACGAGGGTGACGCTCGCAGGCGCGAGGCGTACGGCGCGGTCACATTCGCGCGGCTGGCCGAGGTGAAGCGACGCTACGACCCGACGAACATGTTCCGGTTCAACCAGAACGTCCGGCCCGCTCGGTAGCGGTCCGCGACGAGGCAGCAGCCATGAGGAGGCCCCGGTGCTGCCGGGGCCTCCTCTGCGTTCGCCGGTCGAGATGTGGCCCCCGATCAGGGGCGCGACCGCTTTCCCTCGAGGTTGGAGTGGACATCGAGGAGCACCGATCGGCCATCAGCGTTATGTCGCTGGGCTTGCTCCAGTGCCCCGGCCACCTCGGAGGGCTCGGTGACGACGATGCCGACGGCGCCCAGGCCCTCCGCGATCCGGGCGTAGTTGCCGGTCATCTCCGTGTGTCCGAACTTCTCGCGCGACACCGGGTAGCCGCCGGGGTAGGTCGCCATCGCGCCGTTGTTGAGCACGACGGTGGTGATGGGCGCGCCAGCGCGGACGGAGGTCTCGATGTCGAGACCGGACATGCCGAAGGCGCCATCGCCCATGAAGTTCAGGCAGAACCTGTCCGGCTTCGCGAGCTTGGCGCCGATCATCAGCGGGATGCCGAACCCGAGGTGCGTCGTCTTGCCCCAGCCGATGTAGCTATGCGGCACCGTGGCCGTGTAGAAGGGCATGATCGTATCGCGAGGCGCCCCGGCATCGTGTGTGACGATGCTGTTCTCGTGGTCCAGGACGCGCTCGATCTCTCCGATCACGCGGTAGGTGTTGATCGGCTTCTCGTCGGACTGGAGCAGGTCGCTCCACTCGGACATCCATTGCTTGCGGAGCCCGGCGATCTCGGTGGCGACACTCGTCTGCCCGGCGCGACCCTCCTTGCCGAGCTGCGCCTTCACCTCCTCGATGAGCATCCGGACCGTCAGCCGCACGTCGCCGGGGAGGCCGATGTCGACGCTGTAGTCCTTGTTGATGTCCTCGATGCTCTCCGTGTTGTGGATGATGGTCTTGCCGTCCGGGATCGGCTGCCCGTAGGACGTGCGCGTCATGCTGGAACCGAGCGCCAGTAGCACATCCGACTCCTGCAGCCACCTCCGGGCGGCCAGCGTCGTCGAGCCGCTGCCCGCGCCGAGGGCCAGCGGGTGCCGCTCGTCGAAGCCGGACTTCCCCGGCATCGTGCAGTACACGGGCACCTCGGTCAGTTCGGCGAGTTCGGTCAGGTCCGCCGAGGCGCCGCCGAGCAGCACTCCCATACCGGACCAGATCACCGGCTTTTGCGCGCCCAGGAGGGCCGCGACGGCGTCCTTCACGTCGCCGGACGACGGGGCGGTCGGGTGGCGCTTCGGTGGCTCGTAGCGCAGCGCCGCCTCGGACACCTCCATCGTCCCGACGTCCGCGGGGATCTCGACGACGGCGGGCCCCGGACGCCCGTTGCGCATCGCATGGAAGGCGCGGCGCATGACGTCGGCGACGGAGTCGGGCGTCAGCAGCACCTCGGCGCTCTTGGAAACGGTCTGGTAGGTGCGCGCCGGGGAGAAGTTCGGGCGGACGGCGTACTCATTGAGCGACGGCCCGCCCGGCAGGTAGAGGATCGGCACGTTGTCGGCGAACGCCTGGGCCAGTCCGCCCATCGAGTTCTCCGAACCCGGCCCGCCCTGCGTGATCACCACGCCGAAGCGCTCGCGGTCGTTCAGGCGGCTGAAGCCGTCCGCGGCCATCAACGCGCCACGTTCCTGCCGGAACATGATGGTGCGGATGCCCTGCTTCGCGACCTCCTCGATGAGGTTGTTCGAAGGGAAGCAGGCGATCCACTCCACGCCCTCGGTCTTCAGGATGTGCGCCACGGCCTGCAGGACGTTCATCTCGCGCTCCCCTCGGCCCGCCGGGCTGGTGTGCGGCGGGCGATACGCGCTTCACGTACCACACAACCGCGCCGCCGCGCGACCGGGGAGCCGCGCGCGGGGGACCGAGGCGCCGGCGTCAGCCTCCCGCGATGGCGCCCACGATCATGAACGGCTCTGCGCCCGTCAGGACGGCCTCGGGCAGCGGGGTGTCCATCGGCTCGTGGGACAGGTCCTGCTGGCACGCGAAGAAGCGCACCAGCGGCCGCCGTTGCTGCGTGGCCTGGTCGCGCACGGTCCCGCGCAGCATCGGATACCGCGACTCCAGCGCGTCGAGGACCGACCGAGGCGAGACCGCCCCCTCGACGTCCAGGGTGACCTCGCGCTCGACGCCCGCCAGCCGGCGCAGGTGCGCCGGCAGTTCGACACGGACCGTCGCCCCGGTCATGGGAGTGTCTGGACCTCGACCGACAGCACGGCGGGAAGGTCCCGCACGATGGGCGCCCAGCTGTCGCCCGCATCGGCCGAGGCGTACACCTGGCCCCCGGTGGTGCCGAAGTAGACGCCGCACGGGTCGAACGCGTCCACGGCCATCGCGTCGCGCAGGATGTTCACGTAGCAGTCCTTCTGCGGGAGTCCCTTAGTGAGCGGCTCCCAGTAGTCGCCGCCGGAGCGGCTCCGGTAGACGCGCAATTTGCCCTCCGGTGGGAAGTGCTCAGAGTCGCTGGTGATCGGCACCACATAGATCGTGTCCGGCTCGTGTGCGTGCACGTCGATGACGAAGCCAAAGTCGGTCGGCAGGTTGCCGCTGACCTCGCGCCAGCTCTCACCGGCGTCGTCGCTGCGCATCACGTCCCAGTGCTTCTGCATGAAGAGCACGTCCGGGCGTGCCTGGTGCATCGCCACGTGGTGGACGCAATGCCCGACCTCGGACTCCTGCTCCGGCAGGAACTCCGACACCAGGCCGCGGTTGATCGGCTGCCACGTCTCACCCGAGTCGTCCGTGCGGAAGGTGCCTGCGGAGGAGATGGCGGTGAAGATCCGCTCCGGGCGCGTCGGGTCCAGGATGATCGTGTGCGCGCACATGCCCCCGGCGCCTGGCTGCCACGACGGCGCAGAGGTGTGAGTGCGCAGTCCGGCGAGTTCCTTCCAGGTCTGGCCACCGTCACCAGAGCGGAACATCGCGGCGTCTTCCACGCCGGCATAGATCGTGTCCGGGTCGGTCAGCGAGGGCTCCAGGTGCCAGACGCGCGCGAACTCCCACGGGTGCGGCGTGCCGTCGTACCACTGGTGCGTGCCGGTGACGCCGTCGTACTCGAAGGCGTTTCCCACCGGCTCCCAGGTCTGGCCACCATCGTCCGAGCGCTGGATGACTTGCCCGAACCACCCGCCGGACGGCGCCGCGTAGACGCGATTTGGGTCCGCCGGCGAACCCTTGACGTGGTACACCTCCCAGCCCGTGAAGTGCGGACCGCTGACGTCCCACTCCTTGCGCGCGCCATCCGATGACAGGACGAAGGCGCCCTTCTTTGTACCGACGAGGACTCTGACTCCGCTCACATCTGACTCCGTTCCGGGGCCCGCTCCAATGATGCCAGCCCGCGTCCATCCTCACCCAGCCATCGAGGCTTCCCTGCGCTTCCGCCCGTTCGTGGTACGCGCGCTCCAGCGTATGGGGCCGCGCGGGCGCGGCGGCGCGCGGCGCGGTCGATCGCGTCCATCGCCGTCCGTGTATATACACCGAAGGGCCGGGCGTCAACTACCCCGTAGCGGGGCGCCCGAGTTCGCCGGGGCTTCCGAGGGGCGCAGGAGTCCGCCTATCGCTCGAGGGTGGCGAGCCAGCGCTCGACGGCGCCCGCGATGCCGGGGATGTCGTCGCGCTGGTACGCGGGAGTGGCGCCCGCGCACTCGTCCGTTCCGCCGTCGACGATGAGCGCGATCGTCGCCTCCGACGGCTCGCCCGCCGGCTCGTCGGGCGTGGCGAAGACCAGGGCGGGCAGGGATGTGGCGCGGAAGCCTTCGATGAGCACCAGGTCCGCGAACGGCTGCATCAGCGCCAGGATGGCATCGAGTCCGACGGGCGGCAGCCGGACGACGGCGCCATCGGCGAAGAGGCCGGCGCCGGCCAGGGCGCCGGCCGCCTGGAACCGTGCGGTGTCGGAGCCCGTGTGGTCAGGGGGCGACTCGTGCTTCTGGGCGCTCTTGACCGTCGCCACTCGGTAGCCGCGCTCGCCGAGCACCCGCACGAGGTGCTCGCCAAGCGTCGTCTTTCCGCAGCCGGAGGGACCCAGCAGCCGGATCGCGGGTGGGTGCGAACGTGCGGCCATCACTCGGGTGCGGGGGCGTCGGCGATGCGATGCCCTCCCGCGTAGACGTTGAACCCGTCGTCGCGCACGAAACCCAGGAGCGTGATGTCGAACGACTCGGCCAGCTCCACCGCCAGACTCGAGGGTGCGCCGACCGCCGCGACGATCGGAATCTGCGCCGCCAGCGCCTTCTGCAGCAGTTCGAAGCTCGCGCGGCCGCTCAACATGAGCACGGCGTCCCGCATCCGTGCTCCGCCATCGATCAACTCGGCGCCGACCAGTTTGTCGAGCGCGTTGTGGCGGCCGACGTCCTCGCGCAGCCGGAGGAGGGCGCCGTCCGCGCCGAAGAGGCCGGCGGCGTGCAGGCCCCCGGTGCGGGCGAACACGGCCTGCTGCTCCCGCAGCCGTCCCGGGAGCCGGCAGATCAGCGAAGCGGGGACGGCCAGGCCGTGCGGGAGCACCGTGCAGCCGTGGATCTCGAGAGACTCGAGCGCTGCCTTCCCGCAGACGCCACAGCTGGAGGTCGTATAGAAGTTCCGCTCCAACCGTGCCGCATCGAAGGTCACGGTCGGGCGAAGGGTCACGTTGACGATGTTCAGCCGCTGCGGCTCTTCCTCGTCGGTGCAGTATGAGATGTCGAGGATGTCCTCGCGGCCGGTCACGATCGACTCCCCGAACAGGAAGCCGGCCGCCAGCTCGAAGTCGTGTCCCGGCGTGCGCATGGTCACCGCGATGCGGTGGCGCTCGATCGCGCCCCCCGCCTCCTGGAGCAACCGGATCTCGAGCGGCTCTTCCGTCGCCACGACATCGTCGAGGTCAGTCCAGACGGCCGCGCGAAGCCGGCGCACGCGACGTCCCGCCGTGCTACCCACGCGCGTAGCGTCGGCCGCGGCGGGCGTCACCGTCCGCTCCCCTGCTCCGCGGGCGCCGGCGCATCGAGGCGACGCACGGCCTCGAGGGCCAGTTCGTGCAGTCCGGCGCCGCCCTGGGCCACATGCCCGATGATCTGGCGGCGCATCCGCGGCTCCCAGAAGCGCCGCAGGTGGTCCGCCACCCGCTCGATGGCCTCTTCGCGCGGGAAGCTGGCGAAGAAGAGGGCGATCTGGTTCGCCTTGTGCACCATGACCTCGGTCCTCATGGCTGCGTCTCGGCCGGTACGGCGATGCGCGTGGTCGCCTCGCGGGTCGCCGCGTACTCGGTCTGCCACGCCGAGCGCTGGCGGGTCCGGCTGACCTGGACGGCCGTGACCTTGTACTCGGGGCAGTCGGTCGCCCAGTCGGCGAACTCCGTGGTCACCACGTTCGCCGAGGTGTCGGGGTGGTGGAACGTGGTGTACACGACGCCGGGCTGCATCCGCTCTGAGACCTTCGCACGCAGGGCCGTCTCGCCCGTGCGGCTGTTTACGACCACTAGGTCGCCATCGTTGATGCCCCGGTTCTCGGCGTCCCAGGGATGGATCTCCAGCAAGTCCTCCCCGTGCCAGACGACGTTGGGTGTGCGCCGGGTCTGTGCGCCCACGTTGTATTGCGTCAGGATGCGGCCGGTCGTGAGGAGCAGGGGGAAGCGGTCGTTCGTCCGCTCGTCCGTCGGCACGTACTCGGTGACCATGAACAGCCCCTGGCCGCGCACAAAGCCGTGCTCGTGCATGACCGGGGTGCCCTCCGGGGCCGCGTCGTTGCACGGCCACTGGATGCTGCCCAGGCGGTCCAGCTTCTCGTAGCTGACGCCGGCGAAGGTGGGCGTGAGGCGGGCGATCTCGTCCATGATCTCGGACGGGTGCTCGTACGTCATCGGGTACCCGAGGGCATTCGAAAGCGCCATGGTCGCCTCCCAGTCGGCCAGCCCGGCCTTCGGAGGGATCGCCTTGCGGACGCGGCTGATGCGCCGTTCCGCGTTCGTGAAGGTCCCGTCCTTTTCGAGGAACGACGACCCGGGCAGGAAGACGTGCGCGTAGGTGGCGGTCTCGTTGAGGAAGAGGTCGTGGACCACGACGCACTCCATGGCCGCCAGGGCGGCGGTGACGTGCTTCGTATTCGGGTCCGACTGCACCAAGTCCTCGCCCTGGATGTACATACCCTTGAAGGTGCCATCCAGGGCCGCGTCGAACATGTTGGGGATGCGCAGCCCCGGCTCCGTCTCGAGCCCCACGTCCCACGCCTCCTCGAACATCGTGCGCACGCCATCGTTCGAGACGTGGCGGTAGCCGGAGAACTCGTGCGGGAACGACCCCATGTCGCATGAGCCCTGCACGTTGTTCTGGCCGCGCAACGGGTTCACGCCCACGCCCGGCCGGCCGAGGTTCCCCGTCGCCATCGCCAGGTTCGCCATACCCATGACCATGGTCGAGCCCTGGCTGTGCTCGGTGACGCCGAGGCCGTAGTAGATGGCGGCGTTGCCGCCGGTCGCGTAAAGCCGCGCCGCGGCGCGCAGGTCCGCCGCCGGCACGCCCGTGGCACCCTCCACGGCCTCCGGCGAGTTGCGCTCTTCCGCGATGAACGCGCGCCACCGCTCGAAGGCCTCCGGCTCGCAGCGCTCGGCGACGTACGGCTCGTCGACGAGCCCCTCCGTCACCACGACGTGGGCGAGCGCGTTGATCACGGCGACATTCGTGCCGGGGAGCAGCGGCAGGTGGTAGTCCGCCTGCACGTGCGGCATCTTCACCAGGTCGATGCGGCGCGGATCGATGACGATCAGCCGCGCACCGCCGCGCAGGCGGCGCTTCAACTGCGAAGCGAACACCGGATGCGCATCCGTCGGGTTGGCGCCGATCACCATGACCACATCGGCCTGCTCGACCGAGTCGAAGTCCTGTGTCCCGGCGGACGTGCCCAGCGTGGCGCTCAGGCCGTAACCCGTCGGCGAGTGGCAGACGCGAGCGCAGGTGTCCACGTTGTTGTTGCCGAAACCGGCACGGACCAGCTTCTGGACGAGGAAGGTCTCCTCATTGGTGCACCTGGAGGAGGTGATGCCACCGACGGCGTCTCGCCCGTACTGCGCCTGGAGGCGCTTGAACTCGCTGGCGGCGTAGCCGATCGCCTCTTCCCAGCTCACCTCGCGCCACGGGTCGGTGATGCGCTCGCGGATCATCGGGCTCAGGATGCGTTCGGAGTGGGTGGCGTAGCCCCACGCGAAGCGGCCCTTGACGCAGGAGTGGCCGTGGTTCGCCTTGCCGTCCTTGAACGGCATCATGCGGATGACCTCGTTGCCCCGCATCTCCGCCTTGAAGGCGCATCCGACGCCGCAGTACGCGCAGGTGGTGACCACGCTGTGCTCCGGCTGGCCCTGCTCGACAACGGACTTCTCGATGAGCGTCGAGGTCGGGCACGCCTGCACACAGGCGCCGCAGGACACGCACTCCGAGTCGACGAACGCGGTCCCTCCGGCGGAAACGGTGGAGTCGAAACCCCGCCCCATGATGTTCAGGGCGAAGGTGCCCTGCACCTCGTCACAGGCCCGCACGCAACGCGAGCAGACGATGCACTTCGACGGGTCGAAGTCGAAGTACGGGTTCGAGTCGTCCACCGGCGCGTCCAGGTGGTTCGCGCCGTCGTACCCGTAGCGCACCTCCCGCAGTCCGACGGCGCCGGCCATGTCCTGCAACTCGCAGTCGCCGTTGGCGGGGCAGGTCAGACAGTCCAGCGGGTGGTCCGAGATGTACAGTTCCATCACGCCACGTCGGAGCGACGCCAGGTCAGGCGTCTGCGTCGTGACGCGCATCCCCTCCTCGACGGGCGTCGTGCAGGAGGCCGGCGTACCTCGACGGCCCTCGATCTCGACGAGGCAGAGCCGGCAGGAGCCGAAGGGCTCCAGGTTGTCGCTCGCGCACAGTTTCGGGACCGTGACCCCCGTGAGCGCGGCGGCGCGCATCACCGAGGTACCTTCCGGCACCATCACCGTCTTGCCGTCGACCTCGACCGTGAGCAGCACGCTCGACTTGATCGCCGGTGTGCCCAGGTCAGCCTCGCGGATCAGCGTCACGATGCCACCTCGATATCCGCCGTCAGCCGGTCGTCGCGACCGGCGCGGGACGGCTGAAGTCCTCCGGGAAGTGTTGGAGCGCGCTACGCACCGGAATGGGGGTGAGTCCCCCGAGTGCGCACAGCGACGCCTTCGTCATCAGGTCGTTGAGGTCGTCCAGCAGTTCCAGGTTGGCGGTACGCTCCTCGCCCGCAACGATGCGGTCGATCACCTCGACGCCGCGCGTCGCCCCGATGCGGCAGGGAGTGCATTTGCCACAACTCTCGAACGCGCAGAACGCCATCGCGAAACGCGCCTGGCTCGCGAGGTCCACCGTGTCGTCGAAGACCACCACCCCGCCGTGGCCCAGCAGGCCATCGGCTGCCGCGATCGCCTCGTAGTCGAGCGGCGTATCGAGCAGCGAGTCCGGGAAGTACGCGCCCAGGGGGCCGCCCACCTGTACGGCGCGCACCGGCCGCCCCGAGGCGGTCCCGCCGCCGTAGTTCTCGATCAGCTCGCGGAGCGTCACGCCGAAGGCGAGTTCGATCAGCCCGCCACGCTTCACATTGCCGGCCAGCTGCACCGGCTGCGTCCCTCGCGAGCGACCCATCCCGAACTCTCGATAGGCCTCCGCGCCGCGCTCGAGGATGACGGGCACGGTGGCGAGCGAAAGCACGTTGTTCACGACGGTCGGCTGACCGAAGAGTCCGCTGACGGCCGGCAGCGGTGGCCGCGGCCGGATCAGGCCGCGTCTGCCCTCCAGGCTTTCGAGGAGCGCGGTCTCCTCGCCACAGATGTAGGCGCCCGCGCCGAGCCGCACCTCGATGTCGAAGGGGTGCGCGCTGCCGGCCACGCTCGGCCCGAGGTAGCCGTGCTCCCGGGCGGTCGTGATGGCCTCGCGGAGCGTGCGGTGCGCGTGCGGGTACTCCGAGCGCAGGTAGATGTAGCCGACGGTCGCCCCGACGGCGACTCCGGCCATGGTCATGCCCTCGATCAGGGTGAAGGGGTCGCCCTCCATCAGCATGCGGTCGGCGAAGGTGCCGCTGTCGCCTTCGTCGGCGTTACAGACGATGTACTTCGGCTCCGCAGGCGCATCGAGGACCGTCTGCCATTTGATGCCGGTGGGGAAGCCGGCGCCCCCGCGTCCGCGCAGGCCGGAGTCGGTCACCTCCGCGACGATCTCCTCGCGGGCCATGCTGAGGGCGCGTTGCAGCCCCTCGTAGCCCCCGTGCGCGCGGTAGTCCTCGATGGAGAGCGGGTCGACCACGCCGCAGCGGGCGAAGGTCAGCCGTTGCTGCCGCGCGAAGTACGGGATCGCCTCCGTCGGCCCGAGGTAAAGCGTGTCCGCGCCGCCCTCGAGGATCCCCGCATCGAAGAGCCGTGCGACGTCATCGACGGAGACGGGGCCGTACGCCACGCGGCCCTCGGCCGTCTCGACCTCGACCAGGGGTTCCAGCCAGCACATACCGCGGGAGCCGTTGCGCACGATCGCGATGTCGTCGCCTCGCGCCGCTGCTTCGGCGGCGATGCGCGTCGCCACATCGTCGGCGCCTACGGAGAGCGCCGCCGCATCGCGAGGTACGTAGATGCGCGTGGTCACGCAGCACCCCCGGTCGCCGTGAGGGCGGGCGCCAGCAGCGCATCGACCCGCTCCGGAGTCACCCGGCCGTACAGCCGCCCGTCGAGCATCACCGCAGGCGACAGCGCGCAGTTCCCGAGGCAGTAGACGTTTTCAAGGGTGAACTCGCCGTCAGCGGTGGTGGATTCCATCGGGGTCCCGAGCCGCTCCTCGATGTGCGCGGCCAACGCCTGGGAGCCCATCGACTGGCAGGACTCCGCGCGACAGACGCGGAGCGTGTGCCGACCGGGCGGCGCGGTGCGGAAGTCGTGGTAGAAGTGGATGACGCCCACCACCTCGGCGCGCGAGACGTTGAGCGCGTCCGTGATCAGCGGGATCGCGGCATCGTCGATGTAGCCGAACTCGTCCTGAAGCGAGTGGAGCACGGGCAAGAGCGCACCGGGAAGGTGGGCGACGGCCTCGATCAGTCGTCTCGCCCGCTCGTCGTCCCACGTGCGGTAGGCGTCCAGCTTCACTCGCCCCTTCCTCGCCACCCCGATGGAAGCGCGAGGCGTCGCGTTATGGTCTTGTCCGATCCGGCAAAACGATAACACAGCAGCCCAGACAGCGGCCCACCGGGGCGTCCGGGCCAGCGTCCAGCAAACCCGCTAGATGGCTTCGAGGCGGACGGCGGCGAACTTCAACTCCGGCTGCCGGGAGCGGGCATCGAACGCCTCGCTGGTGACACTGTTCGCGACGCTGCCACCACCCCACAGGGCGCCCCAGTGGAACGGCGCGAAGACCGTTCCGGGACGGATCGCATCGGTCACCCGCACCGGCAGCTCGGCGGCCCCTCGACGCGAGGTGACGCGCACCAGCTGCCCGCCACGGACGCGTAGCGCACGAGCGTCGTCCGGGTGGACCTCGACGAAGGGGGTGGGGTCCGCTCTGTTGAGCTTCGGCACCTTGCCCGTGCGCGTGCGCGTGTGCCACTGGTCCTTCACGCGGCCGGTGAGGAGCACCATGGGGTACTCGGCCGTCACCTCGTCCGCCGGCGCCAGGACCTGCGGGACATTGAACACCGCACGGCCGCTTGGCGTAGGGAAGCGTGCGTCCGTGTAGAGACGCTCGGTGCCGGCCTCCGCGCCCTTGGGGTACGGCCACTGGACGCCGGGGGTGCGGCGCAGCAGGTCGTAGGTGACGCCGGTGATGTCCAGGTCCCGCCCACGCGTGAGTGCGCGGTACTCGTCGAAGATCTCTTCGCTCGAGGGGTAGTCGAACGCCTCTCCGTGGCCGAGCGCGGCGGCGACGGCGCAGACGATCTGCCAGTCGGGCAGCGCTTCGCCGGGCGGGTCGCCCACCCGCTCCAGCAGGCAGACACGACGCTCGCTGTTGGTGAGCGTGCCCTCGCGCTCCGACCACTGCGCGGCGGGGAGCACGATGTCGGCGACCTGCGTCGTCTCCGTGGGGTGGTAGGCGTCCTGCACGACGACGAGGTCGGCACGCTCCAGGGCGGCGCGCACGCGGTCGCTGTTCGGCAGGGAGACTAGCGGGTTCGTGCAGGCGATCCATACCACCCTGACGTCGCCGCGCTCCAGCGCCTCCACCATCTCGATGGCGGTGAGCCCGCGGCGCGGCGAGATGCTGCCGGGCGGCAGGCCCCACGCGGCCTCGACCTCCACACGGTGGCACGGGTCCGCGACTGACCGATGGCCGGGCAGGCTCGTCGCGAGGCCGCCCGCCTCGCGGCCGCCCATCGCGTTGGCCTGGCCGGTGAGCGAGAACGGCCCGCTGCCCGGCTTGCCGATGTTCCCGGTCGCGAGCGCCAGGTTGATGATCGCGAGGCTCTTGTCCACGCCGCTGGTGCTCTGGTTGACGCCCATCGCCCAGAACGTCAGCGCGGGACCGTTGCTCGCGTACATGCGCGCGGCGTCGACGACCTGCTGGGCGGGGGTGCCCGTGGCCGCCTCCACCAGCTCTGCCTGGAAGCGCGGGAGCACGGAGCGGAACTGCTCCCAGCCCTCCGTGTGCTCGGCGATGAACTTCCCGTCCAGCCATCCGCCCAGCATCGCCTCGTAGAGCAGGCCGTTGAGCAGCGGCACATCGGCCCCGGGAGCGACCGCGAGGTGGATGTCGGCGATCTCGGCGGTCTTGGTGCGCCGCGGGTCCACGACGATGACCTTCACGCGGTCGCCGCCGGCCCGCTTGCGGGCCTTGATGCGGTTGAACAGGATCGGGTGGCAGGCCTCCATGTTCGCGCCGACGATCAGGAACGTGTTCGCCTGCTCGATGTCGGCGTACGTCGTGGGGGGCGCATCCTCGCCAAACGCGAGCTGGTAGGCGGCAACGGCGCTCGCCATGCAAAGCCGCGAGTTCGTGTCCTGATTGTTCGTGCCGATGAAGCCCTTCGCGAGCTTGCCGAAGAGGTAGTAGTCCTCCGTCATCAACTGGCCGGAGCCGTACAGCATCACCGAGTCGGGACCGTACTCGGCCACGGCATCGAGGATCCCGGTGGCGACGCGTTGGACGGCGTCGTCCCACGACACGCGTTTCGTCCCACCGGTCTCCCTCGAACGCACCAGCGGGTAGAGCAGCCGGTCCTCCGCGGCGATGGCCGGCGCCAGCAGTGCGCCCTTGGCGCAGAGCTGGCCGGCGTTCACCGGGTGGTCGCGGTCGGCCCGCACTTCGGCGACGACGCCATCGCGTGCGCGGACGGAGAGGCCGCACCCGACCCCACAGTAGGGGCAGACCGACCGGCGCCATCCGCTCTCGCGGACGGGGAGGGACAGTCTAGGCACGGACAGCCATGGTCAGTGCCCGCTCGTGGAGCAAGGTCTCAAGGGTGTCCGCCATGCACGCCATCGGGACCTTGTCGGCGACGCGCTCCGCGAGCTGTCCCTGCGCGCCTAGCCGGCCGCCGGCGAAGACATCGACGGCCTCCTCGACGCGGCCATCGATGCGCACGTTCGCGCCCTGCAGGCCGATGTCGGCGATGTGGTGCTTCCCGCAGGCGTGTACGCAGCCGGACATGTGGATGCGGGTGCCCGGAGGCGCGTCGACCCCGCGGCTTTCCAGCTCCGCGACGACATCGAGCGCCCGGTTCTTGGTGTCGATGAGCGAGTAGTGGCAGTAGTCGTTGCCCGTACAGACGACGAGATTGCGCCACAGCACGCCCGGGTCCGGCCGCAGCGCATCGAGCAGCGGTTCCGCGAGCAGTCCGTCCAGCGCGTCATCCGCGACGTGGGGGATCACGACGTTCTGGTCGACGGTCAGCCGCACCTCGCTGCCGCCGTGGCGCTCCGCGAGGTGTGCGAGCTCGGCCAGCTGTGCCGCGCTGATTCGCCCGACGGGCACGTGCAGGCCCACGTACGAGAGGCCGGGCTGGCGCTGAGGATGGACGCCCAGGTGGTCCCCGGCCACGTGCGTGCGCTCGTCGCGGCCGGCGTGTGCCAGCGGCCTGCCCACCTCGGCCTCCACGGCGTCACGCAGCCGCGACTCGCCCCATTCGTCCAGCAGCCACTTGAGGCGTGCCTGCGATCGCTTCTCGCGGGGGCCGTGGTCGCGGTAGACACGCAGCAGCGCGGTGAACACGTCCACCACCTCGGACGGCGCCACGAAGACATCGAGCGGCGTGGCAAGGCGCGGACTGGTGCCACCGAGGGCGCCGCCGACGAGCACGTTGAAGCCGGCGACCTCGCGACCACCCACATCGAGCGTCGCGGGCACGAAGCCCAGGTCCTGTGTCTGTGCGTGGCCGCAGTCTTCGCGGCATCCCGCCAGGGAGATGTTGAGCTTGCGCGGCAGGTTGCTGAACTCGCGCACCAGCAGATGCGCCTCTCCGATCGCCTCGAGCAGGGGCGTCGTGTCCAGCAGCTCTCCGCCGTCGATCCCCGCCAGCGGGCAGCCGATGTAGTTGCGGACGTTGTCCAGGCCCGTCTGTAGGGTCTGGACGCCGGCCGCGCCCAGCCGCTCGATGACCGTGGGTATGTCGTACAGCGACAGGTCACGCAGCTGGATGTTCTGGCGGGATGTGATGTCCGCGCTGCCGTGACCGAACTCGCTCGCTACGTCGGCGATCGCCAGCGTCTGCGCGGTGGTCAGCCGGCCGCCGGTGATGCGCAGGCGCATCATGAACGTGCCCGGGCGCTGCGAGCGATGAAACACGCCGTACCATTTCATGCGCTGGAGGTCGTCCTCCGGGATGTCGGTGACCGGCGTTCGCTCGGCCGCGTAGCGGACCAGGTCGGGCCACACATCGAGCCCGTCCTTCGCGGTCTTCATCGCCTCGACCTTGTTCATCGCGCACCAGCCCTTCGTCAACGCTGCGTCCGATTACAGCGAGGGGCTGTTTCGGGGCGTGGACGGGGCGGTTACGGGGCCGCGAATTCCTGGTCACCCGATGGTCACAGCCGGGCTTCAAGGAGAGGCCTGCTTTGGAGGGACCGCACCGGTGTTGCCCGCCGGTGTCCGGCGGTTGCGAGGCGAGGGGTCAGCCCCAGCTCTTCCCGGCCGGCATCGCCAGCACCTCCGCGGGGAGGAACTCCTCCACCGACTCCGCGATCAGGGTGCGTTGCTCGCCGGCGCGGGCCTCCAGGGTGCCCCGCACGCGCACGAAGGCTGCCGTGCGGACGACGTCCCGGTGTGCCTCCACGAGATCGCGGTTGACGAGCACGTTCACCAGGCCGTGTTCATCCTCCAGCAGCAGGAAGATGATCCCCTTCGCGGTGAGCGGCTGCTGGCGGCAGACGACAAGGCCGGCGAAGTCAACGTGGCGGCCGCCGGGCATCGAGCGGAGGTGGAGGCTGGAGACGACGCCCTCGCCGAGCGCCGGGCGCAGGAACTGCATCGGATGGCTGTCCGGCGAGAGGCGCAGCACGGCGTAGTCGCTGGCCATGCGCTGGTACGCGGTGAAGTCCGCCAGGTTCACCTCGTCCTGCTCGGTCGGCAGCGCGAGGCGCAGTTGCCGGTCGCGTGGGCGCCGCAGCACGGCCTGCTCGAACCCGCCGGCGAAGAGTCCGAGCTGCCAGATCAGCTCGCGGCGGTTGAGTCCCATGCCGTCGAACGCCCCGGCGCGGATCAGGTTCGTGGTCGCTTCCTCGCTGAGCCCGGCGCGCTGCACGAACTCGAACAGCGAGCGGTATTCGCCGCCGCGATCACGTTCCGCTTCGACGTGCTGGGCACCGGCCTCGCCGACCCCGCGCACGTAGCCCAGGCCGACGCGGACCGCACCGCGAAGGTCGGTCTGGGTGTCGTCCGGGGTGATCTCATCCACGGTGCAGACCGTGCCACTGAGGTTGACGTCCGGCCGGCGGATGGCGACGCCGTGACGCTGCGCGTCCTTCGTCAGCACGTGTGGTGGGTAGAACCCCATCGGCTGCTCGTTCAGGAGGGCGCACAGGTATTCCGGCGGGAAGTAGTGCTTCAGCCACGTCGACTGGTAGGCCAGCAGCCCGAAGGCGGCTCCGTGGCTGCGCGGGAAGCCAAACTCCGCGAAACCGAGCAGGTTCTCGAACATCGTCGTGGCGGCCGCCGCGTCCACGCCCCGCTCCGCCGCGCCCTGCATGAACTTGTCGCGGTAGCCCTCCATGATCGTCGCCGAACGCTTACGGCTCATGGCGCGCCGGAACGTCTCCGCCTCCCCGGCAGTGAAACCGCCCATGAGCTTGGCGACGTCGATCACCTGCTCCTGGAACAGCACCACGCCCAGCGTCTCGTCGAGTGCCTCCTCGACGCAGGCGGGGATGCGGATCGGAAAGGCGGGGTCGTGCCGCCTCGCCTCGCGGCGGCGGACGTAGGGGTTCACGGCGCCTCCGACGATCGGACCCGGGCGCACGATCGAGACCTGCACCGTCAGGTCGTCCAGGCTGCGCGGCTGCGTGCGCGGCAACATGGCTACCTGCGCCCTCGACTCGATCTGGAAGACCCCCACCGTGTCGCCTCGACAGATCTCGTCGTAGATGACGGTGTCGACCATGTCGATGCGCGAGAGGTCGACGATGCGATGGTGGTGCTGTTCAACCAGGTCCACACACTCCTCGACGACGCTCAGCATGCCGAGGCCGAGGAAGTCGATCTTCACCATGCGAGCGTCGTCGATGCTGTCCTTGTCCCAGTGGGCCAGGTAGCGGTCCGGCCAACGCGCCGGCTGGCAGGGCACGCAGTCGATGAGCGGCTCCGAGGAGATCACCATGCCCCCGACGTGCTGCGAAAGGTGTCGTGGGAAGCCCGCCAGTTGATGCGCCATCTCCGCGAGGTGACGCCACGCGCGCTCCTCCGGCGGCTCGGGGTACAAGGGTGCGGACTCGGCGACCCCGCGCTGGCGGCGCACCTCATCGCCTGCCTCGGTGGCGCGGTCGTAGGGCTTCGCGCGTTTGGCCAGCCGGTCCACCTCCGCCTCCGGCAGCCCCAGCGCTTTGCCGACATCGCGGACGGCCGAGCGGATGCGGTAGGTGGGGAAGGTCGCGACAAGGGCGGCGTGCTCCTTCCCCCAGTGCTCGTACACGCGCTTGATCAGGTGCTCGCGGATGTCGCGCGGGAAGTCCAGGTCGATGTCCGGGAGCGAGAGCAGGCCATCGTTGAGGAAGCGGTCCACCTTCAGACGGTGGCGGATGGGGTCGATGTGCGAGAGGCCGACCAGGTAGCAGACGATGGACGCCACCGAAGAGCCCCGTCCGCGCCCAGGCGGCAGTTCCGTCACGCTGCGCGCGCGGCTGGGGCCGCGCACCTCCGCCGCCACCTGCTCGGCCAGCTTCATCACCTCGTAGTAGACGAGGAAGAAGCCAGCCAGGCCGTTGAGCTCGATGAGCCCCAGTTCCTTCTCCAGCCGTTCCTCCGCCATGCGGCGTTCATGCAGGACATACTTCCGATCCAGCCGTTCCGTACAGACGCGGCGTAGCTCCTCGATCGGCGTGCGGCCCTCTTCGACGGGTGGCGACGGCAACTGGTAGCCCAGGTCCTGTGTCAGGTCGAAGGCGCACCGGCGGGCGATGCGGACCGAGTTGGCGGCGGCCTCCGGGTGGTAGGCGGCGAACCGCCGCGCCTGCTCCTCCGGGGACCGGAGGTAGAACTCCGCGTTGGGCCGCCGCTCGCGATGCGACCCGTCCAGCGTCTTGCGGTGCTTGATGGCGACCAGCACGTCCTGGAGCCGGTGGCGGTCCGGCTCGTGGTAGTGGACGTCGCCCGTCCCCACGACGCCGACGCCTGCCCGCTCCGCCAGGGCCACCAGCGCGCGGTTCCTGGGGCCGTCCCCATAGACGAGGTTGTCCTGCAACTCCACGAAGACCTGGTCGTGCCCGAACCACGCCGTCCAGCGCTCGAGCGCGGCCGCCGCCTCCGAGGTCCGTCCCTCCTGCACCAGCCGCGGCACGAGCCCGGCGCGACAGCCGGTCAGGACGACCAGCCCGCCGGCGTGCTCCCGTAGCGCCTCGACCGGTACGACGGGGTCCAGGCGGCGCGCCTCCCGGCCGGCCTGCTCCTGCTCGAAGAGCCCGAAGGCGCGGCTGGAGAGCCGGCAGAGGTTGGAGTAGCCTCGCCGATCCTCCGCGAGCAGCGTGAGGTGCGAACGGACGCCGTCCGCCTCCTGGACCGTGAGTTCGAGTCCGACGATCGCTCGGAGCCCGGCCTCCTTTGCGGAGCGCGCGAACTCCATCGACCCGTACATGCCGTCGTGGTCGGTGAGGGCCAGCGCTCGATGGCCCTGGGCGTCCGCCTGCGCCAGCAGCTCATCGATGCTCGACGCACCCTCCAGAAGCGAGTAGTTGGAGTGCAGGTGCAGCTCGACGTACGGCACGCCGTCCAGCACCGAGAGCGGCACCGGCGCGACGGGGTCGCGCGGCGCCATCGAACGCGGCGTGTCCGCCGCGATGGCCTGGTCGGCGGCGCGGCGGCGTGCGGCGAACGCCTCCCACGAGTACAGACCAGCCGGCTGACTCATGGCGCGGCCCCCGACCGTCCCGGCGATGTGTACGACTGCTCGAACCAGGCGCCGGCCGCGTCGTCTCGGAAGAGCGTCAGCGGCCGGCCCCCCTCCAGGATGACGCGGTAGTACGTGCGCGCCTGCGACGCCTCGCGCCACCACGCCTCGGCCAGACGCCAGACCTCTTCGACCCGCTCGACATCGAGTTCCGGGCCGGGACGGCCGCGGGCATCCGTGCGCGCCACGGCCAGCGGCTGCCCGGCGGCATCGCACCGCACCGTCAGCCCCCTCGGCAGCCCGAGCGGACGCAGGGAGGCCGTGGATGGACCGGCGCGGAGCCGGCCGTCTTGCCGGCTCACGGGTCGTACTCCAGCAGCGCGTACCGCCGCTCCGGCAGCCTGTGCCAGGGCTCGACATCCACTACCCGCGCGATCGGCGAGGCACCGAAGCGCACCTTCAGATGGCGCACCATCTCGTCCAGTTGCTCGCGACGCCGGGTCTGTTCCACGTCCAGCAGGCTGCGCTGGCGGCCGCTCTCCCGCGTCAGCCCCGACAGCTCCAGCGTGACCAGCGACAGCGGTCCGGGGAACGTGGCGTACTCCACGAGCGAGCGCAGCAGCGTCCAGAGGCGCGCACGGTCACCGACCGGCTCGCGTAGCACCTGCTCGCGCTCCCACAGGCCTCCGCGCTCGGTCTCCCCGCGGAGGCGGACCTGGCGCACGAACCGGTGCCGGGCGCGGGGGTGCCGCAGCGCGCGTCCCAGCATCTGCTCCAGCGCGTGCAGGACCGACTCGCGGCTGACCAACGGCGGCTCCGCCTGCACCTGCTCGACCACCCGCTCGCGCTCCCACGGCCGGGGGTAGAGGGGACGCGGGTCCTCGCCGCATGCGGCGAGCCAGGCGGCGCCACCCTCGAATCCGAACTGCGCCTCAACCGCGTGACGGGGCAGCGCCGCAAACTGCCCGCACGTGTCGATCCCCAGCAGGCGCAGCCGCTCCACCGCCTCAACTGAGAGCGGCAGGCACGAGACCGGTTCCGGGGCCAGGAAGGCCGCCGCGTCCTCGGTGGTGACGTGGACGGTCGCTCCGGGGCCGGCGCGGGTGGCGGCGACGAGCGCGGTGAGGCGGTGACCGGCGATCCCGAGACGCGGGGCGAGGGCGGCGGGCACGCCGGCGAACACGGCGCGTTGCACGTCCTGGATGGCGGGATAGAGCCCCTCCGTCCCGCGCAGGTCCGCGAAGACGATGCCGTGCTCCGCCGCCTCGACCAGCGGGCTGACGGCAGCCATCACCTCCACCAGCGCATCCGCGTAGCGGGCGACATGCGCGGGACGCGGCTCCAGGACGTGCAGCGTGGGGCACAGGCCCACCGCATCGCGCAGCGTCATGCCGGCACGGACGCCGTGTGCCGCCGCCTCGCGATTGGCGTCGGCCACTCGCCCGCGGGCCTCGTCGCTGAGCGCGACCGGCGCCCCTTGCAGACCGGGACGGCCGGCCAGCTCGCACTGGAACGCCAGCGAGGGGATCGCCAGGCAGGCGACCGATCGAGATGGGACGTCGAGTCGTACTGTGGACATCTGTTCCCCCGCCAGGAGGTGGCAGAGAGCGTATCAGAACAGATGTTTCATTTCCAGTGGTGAACAGCAGACCTTTTCGCGCGGACAGCACCGTCATCCATAGCGTACCGAGTGCTCGACAGCCCCACGCCCCGCGCAGGCCGTTCTACCTACTCCCAGCGCGTGACGACACCGGCCTCCACGAGGGCGGCGACTTCGTCATCGGTGAGTCCGCACTCGCGGAGGACCTCGTCCGTGTGCTGACCGAGGGTGGGCGCGGGCCGGGCGGCGACGACCGGCGTCGCGGACATCCGGACCAGCGGGCTGACGACGCGCTGGGGGCCGGTCACCGGGTGCACGAGGGGGGTCATCATCCCCTCCGCCAGCACCTGGACATCGTCGGACATCTCCTCGGCGAGGTGCACGGTCGAGGCGGGCACGCCTTCCTGGACGAAGACCGCCTCCCACTCCTCGGCGCTCCGTGCCATCAACTTCGCCTGGATCTCCGCCCGCCAGCCCTCCACCCGAGCGTCGGCGTCGGGAGCGGCCGCATCGAACTCCGGGGAGTCCGTGTCGTCATGGATGCCGAGGACGCGCCGGATGGTGTTGCGGTTCTGCAGCGTGATGGCGCCCAGGATGAGCGCCCCCTGCTTCGTGTCGTAGCCGCGGTAGTACAGGCGGTGCGACGTCAGCCGGACCGTCTCGTCTCGAAGGCCGATCACGTCGCGAAACGCGACGCCCGAGGCGCGCGCCGCCTGCATCCGCTCGAGCAGCGGGTCGCGCACGGTGACGTCGTGTACCGGCTCCCGCATCACCTTGTTCGACATCAGTTCCAGGGCCGTCTGGAGCAGCGAAAGCCGTACTTCCTGTCCTCGGCCGGTGCGTGAGCGCTCGAACAGGGCGGCGCAGATGGCCATGGCTGCGGCGAAGGCGGTGGAACGGTCGATGAACGGCGTGGCGGTGAGCCAGACGGGCGCGCCCTCCTCGTCGACCTTGCCCTCGGCCGCGATCATCCCGGAGTACGCCTGCGTGGCGATGTCGGACCCGGCGCGCGTTGCGTAAGGGCCGCGGTCCCCGAAACCGGTGATGGTGGCGCAGATGATGTCGGGACGCAGCGCGCGCAGCGACTCGTAGTCGATGCCGAGCCGCTCCGCGACGCCGAAGCGATAGTTGCTCAACACCACATCGAAGTGCGGGAGCAGGCGCTTCACGAGGTCGCGGCCGGCGGCCTGGCCGAGGTCGATCGTGACGCTGCGCTTGCCGCGGTTCAGCGACTGGAAGTACTTGCCCTCGTTCGGCACGACTGCGCCGCTGTTGCGCCGGTCTTCGCCGCGCGGCGGCTCCACCTTCACCACGTCTGCGCCCAGGTCCGAGAGGTGAATCCCGGCGACGGGTCCCGCGATGATCTGCGTGAACTCCAGCACGCGGATGCCGCGCAGCGGACCGCCGCCGAGCCCGTCCGTGTCGTCGGCCGGCGACATAGGCGGAGGCATGGGTGTCCCTTCTAGCCACGCGGCTCTAGCCGCGCGGCAAGCCCAGGCCGCGTGTGGCGATCACGTTGCGCTGCACCTCGGACGTGCCGCCGCGGAGGCCGGCCGGCACCATCCGCAGATAGGTGTCCGTGTACCGGCCGGCGGCCGTGCCGTCGGCCCATCGGGTGGCCGCGAGGCCGAACGCCCGCGAGGCGGTGAGGGCCAGCCGCTGGTTGAGCTCCGAGGCGAAGAGTTTGGAGGTGGAGGCCTCGTAGTTAGGGATCACCCCGCGGTTCTGCATCGAGATGATGCGGAAGGAGAAATTGAACATCACCTCCGTCTCCACGTAGCGGTCGGCGATGGCCCCGCGCGTCGATGCGGACGGGACACGGCCGTCCGACTGGAGGTCCTCGATCAGTCCGCTGATCAGGCGTCGCGCGCCGACGGCGGCGGAGATGTTGGACCGCTCGAAGTCGAGCAGCGTCATCGCCACGTACCAGCCTCGGTTCTCGTCGCCGACCAGGTTGCCGGCCGGCACCCGGACATCCTCGAAGAACGTCTCGTTGAAGTAGTGGTGGCCGCCCATATCGATGAGGGGGCGCACGCTGAGGCCGGGCGTCTTGATGTCGTCGATGAGCAGGAACGAGATGCCTCGATGCTTCGGCGCCTGCGGGTCAGTCCGCACGAGGGCAAAGATGGCATCCGCCGTGTGGGCGCCGGAGGTCCAGATCTTCTGGCCGTTCACCACCCACTCGTCGCCGTCACGCCGCGCGGAGGTCTGTAGCGACGCCAGGTCAGAGCCCGAGCCGGGCTCCGAGTAGCCCTGCGCCCAGGCGACCTCGCCGCGTAGGATAGGCGGTAGATACTTCGCCTTCTGCTCCTGCGACCCATGCACGATGAGCGTCGGCCCCAGGAGGCCGACGCCGGAACCGCCGACACCAGGGGCGCCGGCCGCGGCGAACTCCTGGTTGAGGATGAACTGCTCGTTCGGGGTCAGACCGGCGCCGCCGAACTCGGCCGGCCACTGGGGCGCCACCCACCCGCGAGGGCTCAGCGCCTCCTGCCACTGCGCCGCCGCCTCGCGCACGGCCGGATCGTCCGACTTGCGGTCGAACTCCCACGCCCGCTCGCCCGGCCCCTCGCCCCGCCGGTAGCGCTCCGGGAGTTGCCGCTCGATAACCTCGCGCACCTCCGCGCGGAAGGCCGCCTGCTCCGGCGAGTCGTTCCAGTCCATCGGTCTCCTCCTTCGGCGCACCCATCGCCTTGCCAGGGCCGCCGAGGGCACACTGTAGCGCCTTCCGCGGCGATGCTCGCGGCCGGACGGGGTGCTCGCGCCTCGACGGGCCATGGGGGTACGGATGCGGCCGTGCGCTAGGATGCCGGGGGCCGCGTCACGCGCACGATCGCGCGCGGTCTCAGGAGGGGAGTGCGGGATGCCGGGCATCGGACGGCTGGTCTACTTCGAACGCTGGATCGACCCGCTCGCGCAGACGCTGCTGTCCGAGGGGCCGGCCGCCGAGATGCAGCGCGTCTCCCGCGACGACCCCGGCGATGTCGTGGAGGCGGCGTTCCTGGACGCGCACTGGTACCAGCTCACCTCCACGCGTGGCGAGGTCCCGGAGGCCTTCCGCGTGGACGCGCGGCTGCTGGGCCGCGCTCCCAACCTGTTGGCCGTGTCCACCCATGGCGCCGGCTTCGACACCGTCGACCTCGAGGCGTGCACGCGCGCCGGTGTGCTGGCGGTGAACCAGTCCGGCGGCAACCTGGAGGCCGTGGCGGAGCACACGCTGGGCCTGATGCTGATGCTCTCCAAGCGGGCGATCGAGGCCGACCGCCACATGCGACGTGAGCGCGGCTGGGTACGCGGCGACTTCACCGGCCACGACCTGACCGGCAAGACCCTGGGCCTGGTCGGGCTCGGCAATGTCGGCCGTCGTGTGGCGACACTGGCGCGCCTGGCGTTCAGCATGCGCATGCTGGCGCACGACCCTTATGTCGCTGACGACGTGTTCGCGGAGCACGGCGTGGAGCGTGTCCCGCTGGCGGAGCTGCTTGGGGAGGCGGACTTCGTCTCGATTCACTGCCCCCGGACGCCCGAGACCGAGGGGATGCTGGGTGCGGCGGAGTTGGCCTGCATGAAACCCACCGCATTCGTCCTGAACACAGCGCGCGGCGGGATGCTGGACGAATACGCACTGGCCGATGCGCTCGCCGCCGGACGGCTGGCCGGCGCGGGCATCGATGTGTGGGACGTGGAGCCGCCGCCGCTGGACCACCCCCTGCTGGGCCGCGACAACGTGATCGCGACGCCGCACATCGCGGGCGTGACGGCAGAGGCCCGCGAGCGGATGGCCGTGTACGCGGTGGACCAGTGGCGCCATATCTGGCGAGGCGAACGCCCGGCACGCCTGCTCAATCCCGAGGCGTGGCCCGCCTATCTTAAGCGGCGCACGGCGATCCTGCGGGAGGCGCGCGCCGACGACTAGCGCGCGGGGGCCTTCGCCAGCGAGTCACGCACGGTCTGCCAGTCCTGCGCGAGCGGGCGGCCGTCTGCTCGGTCGGGACCGGCGGTTTCTGGTAGTCGCGGCGGACGGGCTCCGTCATCAGTTCCACCAGGACCGGCCCGTCCACCTCGAGCAACTCGTCGAAGGCGGCGTCGAACGACTCGACATCTTCGAAGCGCACCGCCTTCGCGTAACCCGCGCCCTCGGCGAGCCCGGTAAACGACATGCGCCCCTCGGAGAGGACCGGCTGGCTACCGCTGGTGTCGTAGACCCCGTTGTGAAACACCACGTGCAGGAACCGCCGCGGCGCCGCGTCCGCGATGGTGAGCAGCGACCCCAGTTGCATCGCCAGCGAGCCGTCGCCATCGAGGACCCACACCGGCACGTCCGGCCGCGCCAGCGCCACCCCGAGACCAAAGGTCGATGCGCCCCCCATGAAGCCCACGCAGCGGAGGTCCCGCTCGGTGACGTCGCGTTCGCGCCACGGGGCGATCGTGGTCATCGTGGAGACAACCACCTGGTCCTTCCGGCGGCGGTTCAGGACATCCAGGGCGCCACCCAGCGGCATGTGCGTCGTCGTCGCTTCCATGGACTGCCTCCTAGGACGTCTGCTCGCCGATCAGCACCGCCACCGGGCCCCTCCGCTCCTGTGCCTCCCGCATCGCGACCTCGATCATGCCGACGTCATCGGGGCCATCGAGCAGGTAGTGGGGCACGTCGAAGACATCGAGCAGCGGCTCCGCGTGGCGCACCATCGAGTCGAAGTGGTCGCGGGGTGCCCTGTCCGGGTCGCGGTTGAGCAGCCCGATCATGAACAGCATCGGAAACTGGCCCTCGATGGCGACGCCGCGCAGATGGTTGACGCATGCGTAGAGGCCCGCGTGCTGGATCTGCACCAGGGGCGTGCGGCCGCCGACGATCAGCCCGGCGGCCAGGGTGATCGCCTCGTCCTCGGTGGCCGCCTGGATGAACCGCATGTCGTCGCGCGATCGCATGAGGGCGATGAGGCTGCGCACGTGCGTGTCGGGGACGGCCACCACGTCCGTCACTCCGGCCGCCTTGAGCGCGTCGTAGAGCATCTCCGCGGGGATCGGCTGTGCCTGCTTCGTGGCCTCGGCCATGCATGTTCCTCTCGCCGCTGCTTGGGTTATCTGTAGCCGACCGGCCTCCCCATTGTCGACTGCGCCCGTCCTCCGGCCCTCTGGTCGCGCCAGGTCACTGGCCAGGTCGGCGAAGAGGTCGCGGACGGCGATGCCCTCGATGAGGGGGTCGGCGAGCGATGCTCGGCTTGCGCGGTTACGATGGGCGAAGCGATCGCGAGTCCTATCATGTTGCAGCGAGAGGCCGGCGCCCGCGTCCCGCACGGACGAGGCAGGTCTTTCCCGGACGGCTGAGGCGACGGTGAATCCGATGCAGTTCCTCCGCCGACTCCTCCGCCGCGCCACGGGGAACGGGCAGGCGCCTCAGAGCCGTGAGGAAGCGGACGCGCGGGAGTCTGCCCGCAAGTACTGGGAGCGCGAGGTGGCCGACGAGAAAGAGCGCCGGGGCACAAGCGACCCTCGACGCAAGGAGTAGGCCGGGCCGGTCGCGACCGGACTGCGCCGGCTACTGAGAGAGCGAGGACAGCGGTTGCCCGACACCAACTCGCGGCTCGTCTACTCGACGGATGGCGAGCACATCGTCAGCGACACGCCGGCGCGCAAGGCTGCGGGGCGGAAGCCGGCGGCGCGGCGGCCTGCCGACCGCCCGGCGCCGCCGGCTGATGGCATCGTGCGGGTGCAGCGTGAGACGAAGGGCCGTCGCGGCAAGACGGTGACCGTCATCAGCGGGCTGCCCGGGGGCGAACGCGACCTCGAGGCGCTGCTGAAGGCACTCAAGCAGCACTGTGGCGCCGGCGGCGCCCGCGATGGCGCCGTCCTTGAACTGCAGGGCGACCACCGGGATCGGGTGTTGGCGAGGCTCGAGGCGCTCGGCCATCGAGTGAGACTGGCAGGCGGTTAGCGACCGCGGCGACCCGCGCTCAGCCCTCGAGGACCTCCGGGTTCGCCACGTGGATTGGCTTCCCCGCCGCGAACGCGAGGACATGCTCGATCGTCGCCTCGTAGAAGCTCTCGTAGCGGTCGCGGGTCACGTAACCCAGGTGCGGGGTGCAGATCGCGTTGGCCATGCCGAGCAGCGGGTGGCCGGCGCCGAGCACCGGTTCCTCCTCGAAGACATCGACCGCAGCGAACCCCGGCCGGCCGCGGTTGAGCGCCTCGACGAGCGCCCCGTCGGCGATAATCCCGGCGCGGCTGGTGTTGACGAGGAGTGCCTCGGGCTTCATGCGCGCCAGGTCGGCGGCCGTGATGAGGCCCCGGGTCTCGGCGTTCAGCGGGAGGTGGAGCGAGAGCAAATCCGCCGTCTCGAAGAACGCTTCGCGGCTCGGGGCCACCTCGTAGCCGGCCTCACGCGCGCGACCGAGTGAGCCTTCGCGACCCCAGCAGACCACGCGCATCCCGAAGGCGCTCCCGACCGTGGCCACGACGCTGCCGATCTTGCCCAGCGCGTACACGCCAAGCGTGCGGCCGTAGAGCGACGTGCCCAGGCTCGTCTGCCACTTCCCCTGCTTCAGCTGCTCGACCTCGAAGGGCAGGTGGCGCAGCGAGGCCAGGATGAGCGCCCAGGTCAGCTCGGCGGTGTCGTTCGACCGTCCGGCAATTCCGCCGACCGACACCACGATGCCGCGCCGTGCAGGCATCGAGGTCGATGTGTGCGGTGCCGCCCGTCTGGCTGATCAGCTTCAGGTTCGGCAGCCGTTCGATCAGGGACCGCGGGAACCACGTGCGCTGCTGGGTCAGCATGACGGCGTCGAAGTCCTCCAGCCGTGCCACGAGGCGGTCCGGGTCGCGCTCGGGCTCACTGAACGTGGCCACCTCGTGGTCCTTCAGCCGATGGAAGTGCCCCAGTTCCTTGAACACGTCCTGGTAGTCATCGATGACCGCTAGCCGCATGCCTTGCCCCCTGTCCCGACGCTCGGTGCCCGGCCGCATCGTAGCGGCACGAAAGGATGCACGACCCGCCGGTACATCCGCCCGCGTGGCTTGTGGCGTGCGATCCGCTACGCAGCGGTGGAGATCGGCCGCGGTTAGCCGGCGAGAGGAAGCACGTGGAGCAACGAGGCCGGACAGCCGCCGTCGCTGCCGCCGGCGTGACCGTGCTGGTCCTGCTCGTCCTGATCTACATCGGCTCAAACGAACTCGCGAACTTCGACGCCGCGCTGGTCGGATACGCCTTCGGAGCGGTGTTCGCCGCCGCGGGCTTGGCCTACCGCTACACCCTCTGGATCACACGGCCGCCCACCTGGCGCTACTTCTCGGCAGGCTGGCGATACTTCCTGTCATGGCGAAACTTCCGCCGCTACACGCTGCTCATCCCGAAGGTGTGGTGGACCGACATCTTCGCCTGAGTTCGCCAGCGAGCGTATGGTCCGCAAGCCCGGCCGCTGGCATGGCGCCGCCTTCGCCGCACCCCTCCTGACGGCGGCCGTGCTGCGCGGCCTGCTCCCGCTCGCCGGCGTCGAGGGCGACACGCGCTGGTGGCTGATGGCCCTCGCCGGCTCGATCGCGGTTGGCGCCGTCGGCGTCTTCGGCTGGCTCTTTCTACGCGCGCACCAGACGCATCGAGGCTACCTCCAGCGCATCGCCGCCCGCCGCGAACAGACGCTGCCGATGGCGGAGTAGCCGGGAAACCACCGTCGCCCGGCGTCCCGAAGGCGGTCGTGCCGCTGCACTGGACCGCGACTCATGATCTATCGTGCTGCGTCCGATGCTCAGTTGGGACCGGCCGACCCGCGGCGGCTCCGGACCCGGCAACGGTGACTCGGACGCCTGGAGCTGCCGATGGCTCTCCAAACGCGGGACCTGTGGACGATGGCGCTCGGTCTGGAGGGGGACACGCCCCCCAACGGGCTGCAACCACCTCTGCCGGACGGCATGCACCTGCGGTGGGCGTTCGCGCCAGCCAAGGGGTTCCCCTGGTTCGGCTACTACCTCTTCAGGCGCCCCTCACGTCGGGAGCAGGAGCGGTACTGCGTCAGCCGGTACCTGGAGCGCTACAAGCCCGGACTGCTGGGCAGCGACGAGATCCCCGTCGGTTTCGGCACCCTCAGTAGCGACCGCCCCCTGCTCTTCACGGACGACTTCCCTGCCCCCGGGACCGCGGAGGTCGACCTGGCCCAGCGCACCTACGTGCGCTACGAGCCTCCGCCGGGAGAGCCGGTCTACCAGGTCGAGGCGACGATCGGCTTCCGCCGGCGAGCAGGCGAGGGGGAGCGGGTCTGCGCGGAGTTTCGGGACCAGGTCAGCAGTGTCCCGAACCCGCTGAACCGCGAGGGCGCACGCTTCACCTCGTTCGGCCACGACGGGACACCGTCTCCGGTGGGCCGATTGATGACGCTGGGAGGCCAGCGCGGGTGGGACACGGGGTTTCACGCCGAGATCCAGCTCCCGTGCCCGTCCGACCGCGTCGACCTGGTGCTCGCCCACAGCACGACGGCCCCAAGGGTCACGGCATTCGACCGGACCGGGGTGGTGGTGGACACGGGCGCCATGACCGGGAACGGCCCGGAGGTCATCACGTTGACCGGTCAGGAGATCCTGTCGGTCCACATCGATGCGCCGCAGGACGAGACGATCCTGCTGTCGGCGTGCTGGGTGTGCGAGCGGACTGGGCGCCGGGGCGATGGCAGCGAGACGGTGGTCCCTGTCGAGGCGCGGTGGAGTGGCGTCCTGGTGGCCTCCGATGTCGTCAGCGGGCAGCCCGGAGACGTGCGGTCCGTCGTGCTGACGGCGGACGCCATCGATCAGGTCGACATCGGCCCCGGCGAGGCGGCGCTCATCGACCTCTGCGTGACCTCGGTCCGCACGGGTGCGCGCGCGGGCGGCTGGGACCGCCTCGATGGCTTCGACTACCCGCTGTGCCTGCCGGTCGCGCATGGCGACTACCCGTGTCCCACCGCACCCGGTAGCCACGCCGGCGCCGAAGCGTTGGCGCTGGGGCGCATCACGTACGGGGCGCCGGCGCCATGGTCGGGCGCCTCCTTCGACTCCGTCCATGAGCGCCTGGAACGCCTGGTGAACGGCGGGCCGCCACCGGCCGGCGAGCCGATGCATACGCGCTCGGAGCCGGTGGCCGGTTCGCCACCACCTCCACCCGAGGTGGGCGGCGCGATAACGCAACAGCGACAGCGGCCCCTGGAGCTGCTGCTACTGGGCAGCCTGCACCCAGCGGTCGCGCAGATGCTGGGCCTCTACTGGTGGGACAAGACCGCCGTTCCGGGGGTTTCCTACGACTACCTCCTGGTCGCCGACCATGATGGGAGCCTGGGCGGCAACGCCGAGAAGGGGCTCAACTGGGTCGAGACCGTCTTCGACTTCACCGTCAACGATGGGTTCATCGCCTTCAACCGAGCCGTGACGCCGGCGGTGCCACTGCCGCCGCCGACGGACGCGCGTGCCTACGCACTCCCCGGAGGGACCGTGGCGCCCGACGACGGCGGCCCCGTGATCGACGCGACGAACAACGCCGGTTTGACGTGGGACCGGAAGTTCGCGGGCGATGTGGTGGCCGCGGATGGGCCCGTCATCTACCACGTCTGGCGGGCGAACCTCGGCAACAGCGACGCGCCCGGAGACCCCGCGGATGCGGACTTCAAGGTGCTGACGGAGGATTCGCCGCTTCCGGTCGGCCAGTCGATCACGTCGCCGCCTCAGACTCCGCAGCAACCGGGCGAGTGGCCGCCGTTTCCGCTGCTGTACATCGACCGCGGGCTGCCGGACGGTTGGTACGCCTATCGAGTCAGCGCCGTCGACCTGTTCGGGCGGCACTCGTCACGCGATGCATCGGCGGCCTGGCGCCAGTGGTCGCCCCCGCCGGACCCGCGGCCGTGGTACTACGTGGGTGCGTCGTCCGACAGTACGGTGCACGCCTCGCGCGTCCGGCTGCTCGACAAGATCGCGCCACCGCCGCCGACGGGCGTCGAGGCGTTCGCGCTCGACCCGGACGACCCCACGGTGCTGCACGACGCCGCATGGCAGGACTGGCGAGACAGCCTGAGCGCCGCGGAGCAGGCGGACGTGGTGGGGCTGCGGGTCCGCTGGCGCTGGGACATCGCGCAGCAGCGACAAGCGCCGGACACCCGCGAGTTCCGCATCTACTACACGCCCGCGCCGCTCAACACGCTGCGCGGCCGGGTGACGAGCACCGCCGCCGCCGGTGCGGCCGAGACCGATGTCGTGACCGACATCCCGGATACGCAGCCGGCCGGCGCGTACATCGGTGTCTCGGTCCGCATCGGCGCCCAGTCGTTCAAGGTCGTAAGCAGCGACGCGGCAGCGACGCTGCGGTTCCGGGTGAAGAACATTGGCCCCACGGACAGCGTGCGCCCACCGAGCCGAACGCGGTGCGCGGTCCCCATCCTCAGCGGCCACGCGCTGTACGAGGACTTCGGCGCTGCCGCCTCGTGGCAGGAGCGCACGCTGGTGGTCGCCTTCGGGGACCACGTGCAGGTGGACGGCGCCGGCAACCGCAGTTACGAGGTGCTGCTGCCGCTGGCCGGTAGCACGGACCGCTCCGGCCTGCCGCTCGCGACGAGCCTGGAGGAGCCGATGTCGGCGGCCGTGATCGGCGTCACCGCCACCGACCAGCAGCAGCACACCGCCGACCATCGAGGCGACCCCGACCGGTTCGGGAACGAGAGCCGCATGGGCGGCCCGGCCACGGTGTTCCGGGTACGGCGTGTGAAGCCTCCGCCGCCCGCCGTGCCACCGGACAGCGAGCGGGTGTGGGCGTCGCCCGCCGACTACCACGGGCACTCGCTCTACACGTACCGCTGGCTTCCGATGCCTCACCTCAAGACGCTTGTCTACCGAGCGCTGGACGACGCGGTCTTCCAGGCCGACCTGGCGCAGCGCCCTCGACCGGCGCTCCAGGCGGGCGACCTGCAGTACTTCCCGGACGAGGCCGTGGAGCCCGCCTGGGACGCGCTCAAACGGCAGCAGGTGGCCGCCGAACTGAACAACCTGGACGGCCTCGACCCGACCGACCGCGCCGCGGTCCGCGCGGCGTACGGCGCGCTCTCGAACGATGGGCTTCGAGTGCTGGCGGCGCTCCCCGGCACCGAAGGCGTGTTCGTGCAGCTCACACACCTCGCGCTCGACCCTGACGAACCCGAGGCCGGCGCCCCGGACGGACTGCGATGGCGGCGCGTCGGCGCCGATGTCGCCTCGGACGCCCTGACGGCCGGCCAGCGCGCCTACGTCGACACGCTCGATGGCAGGGCCCGGAACCGCTACCTCTACCGCTGCGCGTACGTGGACGAGGTCCAGAACATCGGCCCGTTGGGCCTGTCCAGTCCCCCGGTGTGGCTGCCGGACGTGACCCCGCCCTCAGCGCCTCGGGTCGCGCGTGTTGCGGCCGGTGAGCGCGAGGTCACCGTCGAATGGACGTCGAACCGCGAGCCGGACCTGGCGGAATATCGGGTCTACCGCACTCTCGACGCGGATGCGGCCCGTGACACCCGGCTGATGGACCTGGTGCACACCGTGCCGGTGGTGGCGCCGGGCGACCCCGCCGGGCGACCGAAGCTGATCACGTGGACCGACAGTCCCGTTCCGGGCCTGCGCGACATCTGGTACCGGTTGGTCGCCGTCGACCGCGTCGACGCGGACCCGAAGGGCGGCGGTGGCAATGTCTCCGCGCCGTCGCCCGCGATGCGCGCGCGAGCCTTCGACCAGACACCGCCGGAGCCGCCCGCCCTCGGCACCGTCGAGTGGGTCAGGGTCGAGGGCGACGGGACCGTCCATGCGTGGGCCGACCCGGTCCCCGCGGGCGACGCATGGGCGCCCGCCGTCCGCCTCGCGTGGCCGCCCGATCCAGACCTCCGTCTGCTGGTGCAGGTCCGAGGCGAGTTCGACGAGGGCTTCGCGCCGGCTTCGAACTGGTTGCCCGGCGGGACCGCCCTGCACCTGCACCGGACAGACCGCACCGCCGAGACGCTGGAGTACCGCCTGAAAGCGGTCAGCGCCGCGGGCAACGCGAACGTCGTGTTCCACACCTCGACGCTCGCCCCGCCGGCCTGATCAAGGAGACGCCGCCGCTATGCCCACGCTCGACGAACTCAAGGACAAGTGGTTCCTCCGGATGACCGGCAACAACCCGGACGGCGTCCCGCTTCGCCGCCACAGCGAGGAGGCCGGCCCGAACCAGCTCGAGGTCTCCACTGACGGCAACACCGTCACCCCGCTCATCGATGGCCAGCAGTACATGCAGCGCTGGCACGACCGCGTGAACGCGCTGGCGGCCGCCGGCGCCGGTGAGTTGTACCACGCCGGGTGGCGCTTCGAAGGCGTGAAGACGCTGGGCCACACCTCGGCGGGGAACGATGCGCTGGAGGATGTGAACGACGCGGACACCGCGGGCGTGACGACGTATGTCCTGACGTGCCGCAATGCCTTCACGCTGGTGTTCAACAACGCCTCGATCATCTGGCTCCGCGCCCACGGTATCTGGACGTCCTGCATGGACAACCGCTTCCCGGCGGGCGGGAGCAATCATCAGAAGTTCGCGGTGCATAAGGAGGGTGCGAGCGCCACCGCTGTGCTCGGCTCCATCGACATCTCCAAGACGCGCTGGGACCGGACCGTCCACGCGGCGGTCGACGCCGACCGCAACCCCACCTTCGGCAAGCCGACGCACGACACCGGCGTGCTGCTAGAGGGCCCGGCCGTCGTCGATGTCGAACGCTCGTATCGCGAACGTTGGAACGACTCGACGAGCACCTTTGGGCTCGAGCCACTGGCGCCGCCGCAACCCCCAATCAGTACGCCGCTCTCGTCGCCGGCCGCGGGCGGTACGCACTCCGTGCAGGTACTGCGGACCTTCGGGATCACCAACGCCGTCTTCGGGTACTCGTGGCATTCGACCGGTGAGTTCACCGTGTGGGCTTCGTACCTGAACGCGATCAAGCAGGCGACCACTTACATCTACATGGAAGACCAGTACTTCCTGCCGTTCGACTGGCCGCCCTGCTTCTCGCGAACCGGCACGGCGCGCGACACCGACATCGTGTTCCAGCTTGGCGAGGCGATGAAGCGCGGGGTGCGCGTCGCGATCCTGACGCCGAGCAACGCCGAGGACTCGGCGCACATCTACCAGAAGTACCAGCGTGACATCGGCATCAACTACCTGACTGGCGTGAAGGCCGCGGGCGCCACCGGCGACATCGTGGTCGCGTCCCTCGAGAACGGCGGCGTCGATGTCTATGTGCACTCGAAGCTAATGATCGTCGACGACGAGTTCGTGGCGATCGGTTCCACGAACATCGGGCAGCGGAGCATGACCCACGACGGTGAGCTGCACATCGGCGTCGTGGATGCGGCCAACACTTTCGCGAAGGAGTTCCGGAAGACCCTCTGGGCCGAGCACACCAGACGCACCCCAGCATCGCTCGACGACCCCGTCGCGGCCTACGGCACGTTCCAGGCGGACACGGCAGCGAGTACGGGGCACCTGAAGCCGTATCCCGTCGACCCGCTGTCCGTGTTTCCGGCTACGGCGGGCTCCACCGCACCGCCCCGAGCGCACTCGACCGTACTCCGCAACGTCGTCGACCCCTACGCCGGGCCGGCAGGGATCCGCTGACGTGAAGCCCAGGGGCGGGAGCCTGAGATGACCAGCGATGTCGCGGGACTGCCTCTTATCAAGGCCTTCAAGTCGGACTTGATCCCCCTGGACCGGCTCGACCCCGGCAGCGACCTCGTCCAGTTCCTGTCCGCGATCTTCGTCACGGACTACGAGCAGGAGGTCTTCGACCCCGGTCCCGGCGGGCGGTTCGAGATGGGCCTCACGGTGGCGGACGAGGCGGTCCTGGACATCGTCGGGCTGGAGGGGTTCGCGCTGGTGATCGGGGGCGCCTCCGCCACCACGATCCGCTTCGGGGCTACGTTCGAGCCGGACCGGTGGGAGGTCACGCTGGGCGCCGGGGCGCGCCTCCGCTTCCCTCGGAACGTGCTGAAGCCGGTCATGCGCGACGGTGACGCGTGGGTGGACGATCCCTCCCGCGAATACGCCGAACTGCACATCGCCGCGGGCATCGTGATCGACCACGACTGGAACGTCAGCTTCGACGGGTCGAGTGCCTTGCGCCTGGACCCGGCGATGATCGCCGACTCCGGCCTGGTCATCGAGGGAGAAGTGGCGCTCGACCTCTCGGAGACGACGGCGCTACCCGAGTCGACGGCCCTCGGACTGCCGGCCGAGTGGAAGGGCATCGTCTTCAAGTCCATGGTGCTGCACCTGCCGGACGCGGTCACTGAGGCCGTCCCGATCGCCAACCTGGCGTTCACCAACTTCCACATCGGTAGCGGCGGGGTGACCGGCACCATCGCGCTCAACGGCACTCCCGGCGACGGCACCATCGGCGGCTTCCCCTTCCGGCCGACGCAACTCGAGGTCGAGCTGCGCCAGAACTGCCTGGTACGCGCCGAGATCGAGGGACAACTGACGCTGTCCTTCTTCGACGAGCCGCTGGATGTGCTCGCGGGCTTCGACCTGGATGGCAACTTCACGGTCGCGGTCTCGGCCGCGTCCGGCCTGGTGGAACTGACGAAGCCGGACATCCTGAGTGTGACCGTGGACGGCATCCGCTTCACCGTGGACAACGGCGTCTTCACGGTGGGAGTCTCCGGCACGATCACACCGCTCATCGGCGGGTTGGACTGGCCGGGGTTCACGGTCGAAGAGCTGTCGATCGACTCCGAGGGCAACGTTCGCCTGGAGGGCGGCTGGCTCAACCTGCCGGACCAGTACAGCCTGGACTTCTACGGCTTCCACGTCGGCATCTCCCGCCTGGGGATGGGGAGCACGGACGACGGCGGCAAGTGGATCGGCTTCTCGGGCAACATCAAGCTGGTGGACGGCCTGAGCATCGGCGGCTCCGTCGATGGTCTGCGGGTGACGTGGTACGACGATGGGCGCCCGGCGAAGGTCACCCTCGAAGGCGTCGGCGTCGAACTCGAGATCCCGGAGGTGCTCCGCTTCAAGGGCGCGGTCAGCTACCACGAGTTGCCGGGCCCGCAACGCCGCTTCGACGGCGACATCACGCTCGAGTTGCTGGCGCTCGACCTGCGCATCGACGGCAAGATCGTGATCGGCACCGACACGAACGCGGCCGGCGAGGAGTACACGTTCTTCGCGCTGTACATCGGCGTGGAACTCCCCGCGGGGATCCCGCTGTGGTCCACGGGCCTCGGTCTGTACGGGATCGCAGGGCTCGTGGCCATCCAGATGGCGCCGAACAAGGGCGCGGCGCCGAACGTCCTGCATCCCTCCAGCAGTGTGGACGAAGAGTGGTTCGAGAACCTCGATGGGTCGGACGGCTGGTACAAGCGGCCGACCAAGGGTGTGACGGACCTGCGCAGCAAGTGGGATCCGGTCCAGGACGGCTTCGCCCTCGGCGGCGGCGTCACCATCGGCACGCTGCCGGACATTCAAACTGGCTGCAGCCCTTCCGGTGCTTGGCACGACCGGCCGGCGAGTCAAGGATCGGAGGGACCGGCGCCCGCCTGCCATCGTTTGATGACCGACCGGAGCGCAGTGCGACTCCTTGCCTGTTGATCATGAG
>WHSU01000010.1 GCA_009379925.1 Dehalococcoidia bacterium
CGCCGTCGACAGCGGACGGGCCGGCGCAGTGAGGAGTCGCCGCGCGCTCCGACGCCGAGCCCGCCCACCGTCGAGCCTACTGCCGTTGCGACCGCTTGACAGTCGTTAGGAACTCAACGGCTTCACGTTCAACGGGAGCCTGCTGCTCGTGATCTCGTTCCCCGGGCCGGTGATCCTGCTCGAGGGCAAGGCCAACATGCTGAAGCAGCGGGCGGCCCTGTCGGACGACCCGATCTTCCGAGCGCTGGTGGTGCTGGACTTCCGCGCCGGGAGCTTCCTGGTCGGCCTGGACGCCCAGTACAAGTTCGGCGACGGCGGCGAACTGATCGAGATCGGCGGCAGCGCCGAGGCCTTCTTCGACTTCAACGATGCGTCCCGCTGGCACCTCTACCTGGGCCGCAAGGACCCACGCGAGCGCCGGATCCGATCACAGATCCTCGGTCTGTTCGAGGCCAACTCGTACTTCATGATCGACGCGACGCAACTGCAGACGGGCGCGTGGGTCGGCTACGACAAGCGCTGGTCGTTCGGCCCTCTGAGCGTGGTGATCGAGGCGTGGATCGAGGGCGGCGTCAGCGTCAGCTGGAAGCCCGTCTACTTCCACGGCGAACTGTGGCTGCACGGCAAGGTGGAGCTGCGGGTCTTTGGATTCGGCCCGGGACTGCACGCGGACGCGCTCTTCGCCGCCGACGTGTTCGACCCGTTCCACGTCCTCGCCAGCCTCAGCGTGGGCATCAACCTGCCCTGGCCGCTGCCGGACTTCGATGTCGAGGTCACGCTCGAATGGGGCCCGACGCCGGAGGAGCCGCCGCTGCCGCTGCCGCTCAAGGAGATTGCGGTCGAGCACTTCAAGTCGACGGCCAGCTGGCCGCTCCCGCGGACCGACCTGCTACTGCCGAACGTCGATGCGGGCGAGGGGTACCTCGCGCTACCGCCGCCGGCCGCGGACCTGCTGGCCCCGCCACCATCCCACGCCCCGATGGTGCCGATGGACGCCCGGCCGCACATCACCTTCGGCCGCGCCGTCCATGACGACGCGCTGGTGGGCGTGAACCCTCAACCGGTGTTGCCGGGAGCGAGCCCGGCCGGCTGGGAGAGAATCGGCGACCCCGAGTCCAACGAGGGCCCGATGCGCGTGCGGTTTGCCGTGAAGGAGGTGGCGCTGTCGCGCTGGGACGGCGCCTCGTGGGTCGACGAAGCGCGGAAGGCGGCATCCACGAACCCGGCCGGGGTCAAGGAGCTGTACGGCTCGTGGGCGCCGATGCCCCAGCTTCCATCGGGCAGCGTCGCGCCCGGCTCGGATCCGCCCACGGCGCAGGTGAAGCTGTGGCTGTGGTCGAAGTCGCCGTTCGACTTCAGCACCCACGGCGGGCGCGCCTGGGACGAGTGGTTCACGGACACCTTCACCTCGTACCCCTGCATCCCTCCCGCGCCGGAACGGACGATCTGCTGCGACTTCGACGACATCCCGCCCGGCACGACCGTGACGCTGCCGATGCCGTGCCGCCGGAACCCTGAAGTCGTCTTCGTCGGCAGTGTCGAGGGCACCGTGCACACGTTACCCTCCCCGGTCCACGGACACACCCGCGCCCTCTGCTGGAGGAGCGGCGGAGGTGGCACCTCCACGAGCGTGGCGTACTTGCCGGCCACGCGGGGCGGCGCCTTCGGCATTGTGCTGACCGGGGAGCCCGCCAACCGCATGACACTCGTCTTCGCCGGCGAAACCGAGCGGCTCGAACGGCGCTGCCTGGACCTCCACCTGATCGAGGACGAGGTGGTGAAGTTCCCGCTCGACCGGGACGGGATCACCGTCCGCATCTTCGACTCGGACGGCAAGCCGGCCGAGGGCAAGGTGCTCCAGCTCATGGACGGCCGCCGCGGCTTCGACATCGAGTGGAGCGCGGAGGTGGAACTCCCTTGCGCGGCGGAGCGCGTCGACATCGCATTGTGGCAGGGCGCTTCGCCCGCCCGCGTCGCCGGACTCGACGCGCGAGGGGACGTGGTCGCGAAGGCGGAAGCGCCCGCGGAGGGGGGCGTGGTCACCGTCACCCTCGAGGGGGAAGGCATCACCCGCGTCCTGATCGAGGCGCCGCAGGATGAGACGTTCCTGTTGGAGCTGTGCGCTACCTGCCGCACGTCGACCTCGGCGCCAGACGTACACGTGGTCGCCGTAGATGCGGACGGGCAGCACAGCGGGCCCCACACGCCGGTCGGCGACACCGTCACCATGGAGGTCGAGCGCCTGAGGGGCGTGCAGGTCTACGCACGCGGGGAAGCCTGTCTCGTGGAGGTCTGCGCCACGTTCCCGCCGAGCGCCGCCGAAGTCGCGGCCCGGGAGGACATGGCGAAGCGTCTCACCGACTCGATGGCGCTGTGGGGGAACGAGGGCGAGGTCCTACAACCGGGCAGCGACTACCGAATCGCCGTGGTCACGTCGGTGGAGGCCGTCGGCGAAGGCGCGCTGGCGGGCGTCAGCCACACGCACGACATCACCGAAGCGGCGTACTTCCAGACCGGCGGCCCTCCTGCCCTCGCGACGCTCTCGACGCCGGTGCACCATCCGCCCGAGGAGCCGTTCGACTCAGGTCTGGACGACCTCACGCGCTATGTGCGGCAGACCGTGCCACCCACGGTCCCCGCCAGCGGGGCGCAGCCGTCGCTCCCTCGGCCCGTCTACCGCGCGTACGACGTCGGGGTCAAGTTCAACGAAGACTACGTCGACCTGATGTACCGGCTGGCGAAGCGCGACCTGGGGCTCTACCTCTACGACGCGAACAACCAGCCGGTGCGCGACGCAGCGGGCCGCCTGATCGTGTCACCGAACCGCTGGGGCGTCACGGAATCCGTCTCCCTGACCGAGAGCACCGTGCGCTACCTCTCGGTGATCGACCAGGCGACCTGCGCGAGCACCGACCCGGAGATCATCCCGCACCAGGTCACCGTCTTCTCGGTGGACCCGGGCCAGGTGCTCGACCCCGACATCGTGTACGACGCACGCCTCGTGCCGCTGCTGCTGCACGAGGACTTCCGCGACGGCCTGGGCGCATGGACGGTCGTGGACGGCGGCGCCAACCAGGGGCCTTCGGCCTGGGCGGCGCTGGGTCACGCGACGCTCGAGGGGTCGGGCGCCGTGGCGGCCGGACCGGTCGTGACGCTGACCGGCGCGGGTGACCTTTCGGACCTCGACCCGGCGACGGACGTTGTCATCCTCGCGACGGATGTGGCCCGCGCGAGCAAGAGCTACCGCATCGTGTCGGTGGACGCGCCCGCCAGGGAGGTGACCGTCGACGGCTCTCCGGTGCTGTCCTCCGGCGCTTCCGCGTGGGAGGTCCCTGGCTGGGGCGCCGTGGTGCAGTCGTCGAATATCTGGGGTGGCGACGACACGGCCTTGGGAGTGCCGAAGCCCGGCACCATGCTCGTCGGCGGCGGGGCGTCCTGGACGGATCTCCGGTACAGCGTGCAAGCGCGCTCCCGCGACAACGACGCCATCGGCGTGGTGTTCCGCTACCGGGACGCCAGCAACTACTACCGCTTCTCGATGGACCGCGAGCGGCAGTACCGCCGGCTGGTGCGCGTCGTGGGAGGCGCCTTCACGGTGCTGGCCGAGGACGACTTCGTCTACAGCACCGACCAGGACTACCTCCTGACGGTCGAGGCCATCGGGACCTCCCTGCGGGTGTACCAGGACGGTGAGTTGGTCTTCGACGCGGTCGACGCCTCCCATCCGGATGGCCGGGTGGGGCTGTACTGCTGGGCGAGCGAGGGCGCACGCTTCTCGGACGTACGCGTGGACGACTTCCAACCGGGCGCGCCGGTCGCGTACCGCTTCTCGTTCACCACGTCCGACTTCGCGGATCTCTTCCACCACCTCCACAGCTTCCAGGACGAAACGTGGGTGACCGAGGCGCTGGACGGCGCCCTCGCCGCGGAGGTGGCGGCCGCCGTCACCCCCTCGACGGCTCCGAGCGACGCGGAGACCCGGGCGTACGATCGCCTGGCGGCGAAGGTGCTGGGCGCCGCCGCGCAGACCGAGGTCGAGGCGCTGGAGGTGCACCGCATCACATCGGGAGGCGACGCCGTCGCGCTCCTGCTGCGGAGCCCGGAACCGATCGACTGGGCGCGCACGTCGTTGACGGTGTCGCGCGCGGATGGCCTGGCAGAGGCGGGCACCGCGCCCGGTGCCGTGAAGGTCACGGACACCGCCCCCGGCGGTGCGACGCCCAACGACGAGACCATCACCCTGCTGCTGCGCGAGCGGATGAGCGCCGGCGGTCTCGCCGTTGAGACGTACGGCATCCCCGGACCGCTCGAGGACGCACACCCCGCCGTGCTGCTGGACGGCACGTTCGAGCGAGCGGCCGGCGTGCTCTTCGAGGAGCGCTTCGGTGACAGCGCGCTGGACGGCTACCGCATCGTGGATGCGCCCGGCGCCGTGTCGGGGCCATCACAGTGGTCGGTCACCGCGGGCGAGATCATCCAGACAGCCAACATCTATGCCGGTGCGATCTTCGGCACGAGCCCGGCGCGGCCCGGGACGGTGGCGGTCACGGGGAGCGTGTGGTCGGACATCCGGCTGACCGCCCGCCTTCGGTCCGACGACAACGACGCGATCGGGGTCGTCTTCCGGTACCAGGACGACGAAAACTGGTACCGCTTCTCGATGGACCGCGAGCGCTCCTACCGTCGATTGGCCCGGTGTGTGGCCGGCACGGTCACAACGTTGTGGGAGGACGCTGCCACCTACGACCAGAGCCGGACCTACGAGGTCGGCATCGACGCCAGTGGCGACCTGCTCATGGGCTACCTGGACCACCAGCTCCTGTTCGTCGTCCGTGACGACGGCGTCCGGGAGGGCCAGGTCGGCTTCTACGCGTGGGCCAATGTTGGTGCTCGCTTCCTCGGGCTTCGCGTCGAGTCCCTGGAGGAGTCCCCGCTGCTGCTGGAGGCGCCCTTCGAGGACGTCGCCGAGCTGGAGATCGTGGACAGCGGTACGACGAGCGCGCCATCCCACTGGACGGCCGCCGCAGGCACCGTCCGGCAGGACAGCAACATCTGGGGCGGGCCCCTCCTCGCCGGCATCGAGCGCCCGGGCACGGTCGCGCTGCTGGCGTCGGCGTACACGGACCTCCAGTTCTCCGTGAAGCTGTCGGCAACCGACAACGACGCGCTCGGCGTCGTGTTCCGCTACCAGGAAGCGGACAACTGGTACCGCTTCTCGATGGACCGCGAGCGCTCCTACAGGCGGCTGGTCCGGTGTGTGGGTGGCGTCCACAGCGTGCTGTGGCAAGACACAGTGCCGTACGACACCCATCACGAGTACCGGCTGACCGTCCGCGCCGAGGGCACTCGACTACGTGGCTGGCTGGACGGCACGCCGCTGTTCGACGTGACAAACACGGCGCTGCGCAGCGGGCGCATCGGCCTCTACACCTGGGCGAACGCCGGCGCCCAGTTCAGCGAACTGGTGGTCACGGACCCCGTCCGCCGCATCGGGCCGTGGCGCGTCGTGGACGAAACGTTCGCGTCCGCACCCTCCGCGTGGGGCGCGCGCAACGGCGTCCTGCGACAGACCGCGAACATCGGTGGCGCTGCCTTGCCGGACGCCCGTGGCACCCTGGCGCTTGGCGGCCAGGCGGGGTGGGACGACTACCGCATCACGGCACGGCTTCGCTCCGATGACGATGACGCGATCGGCCTGGTCCTCCGCTACGTCGATTTGGACAACTGGTACCGGCTGTCGCTGGACTCGCAACGCAGCTATCGACGCTTCGTGAAGTGCGAGGCGGGAGTGCTCTCGACACTCTGGGAGGACTCCGGCGCCCACAGCGTGGGCCAACCGTTCACCCTCACCATCGATGCCATTGGCGACCGGATGGTGGCGCGGCACGACGAGGAAGTGCTGTTCGACCTGCACGACGGCGCCCACGCGAGCGGCCGCGCCGGCCTCTACGCCTGGGCGAATACCGGTGCTCGCTTCGAGCGGATCACCGTGACGCGGCCACCGCTCGATGCTTACGCCATCTTCCGCGACCGCTTCGACGCGGGCGACACGGCCAGTTGGACCATCGTGGACTCCGGCACGGTCAGCGGTCCCTCGAACTGGGCTATCACCTCCGGTGAGTTGCGGCAGACCAGCAATATCCACAGCATGCCCGTGGATGCCGGGGCGATCGAGAAGGCGGGCACGCACGCCGTCGCCGGCGACGCGACGTGGGACGACATCGTATTCACCGCCCGCGTCCGTGCGGATGACAACGACGCGGTCGGCCTGCTCTTCCGTTATGTCGACGAAGGCAACTACTACCGCTTCTCGATGGACCGGGAGCGCAGCTATCGCCGGCTGATCCGCCGCGTTGCCGGGGTGTCTACGACGCTCTGGGAAGACGGAGTGGCGTTCGAGACGGGCCGCGCCTACGACTTCACGGTCGCGGCGCTGGGCGCTCGTCTCACGATCTGGCTGGACGGCGTGCCTCTGCTCGAGGTGGAAGATGCGACACACGCCAGCGGCAGGATCGGCCTCTACTGCTGGGCGAACGAGGACGCGCGGTTCTCGAACATCCGCGTGTTCCGGCCGGACCGGCTCCACGACGCATCGCTCGCGACCGAGGACTTCGACTTTGAGACGCCCGGACTCTGGAGCGTCGCGACGGCAGGCGACCAGAGCGCTCCGGCGTCGTGGACGGTGTCAGGGGGAGAGTTGCACCAGACGAGCAACGTCTGGGGCGGCAGCCTTGACGGCGCCGAGCTGGCGAAGCCGGGCACGGTCGCGCTGCTTACGCAGCCTGAAGGCATCGGCGGCGACGGCCTCGTCCCGGGATCGGCGTCCTGGACCGACTACCGCCTCACAGTCCGCCTGCGCTCGACAGACAACGACGCCATCGGCGCCGTCTTCCGCTGGGAGGACGAAGACAACTGGTATCGGTTCTCGATGGACCGTGAGCGCAGCTACCGCCGCCTGGTGAAGTGTGTCGGCGGCGCGGTCACGGAGCTGTGGGCCGACACCGGTGTCTACGCGCTGGGGCGCGAGTACCTGCTGACCCTCGACGCCGTCGGAGACACGCTGGTCGGATACCTGGACGGTGTTGAGTTGTTCTCGGTCCGCGACGGCAGCCTGGCGACCGGCACCGTGGGGCTCTATTGCTGGGGCAACACGGGGGCGCACTTCTCCTCGGTCCGGGTGACCGAGGCCGCGTGGTCGACACAATACGGCTTCCACCGCCGTGACGAGGTGCTTGCTGCAGGGACCCGCATCGCGATCCGGTCCGGCAACGAAGTGAGCTGGGTGGAGCCCCTGGTGCCGGGCCTGGTGCACCGCTTCCTGGCCGAAGCGCCGGATCAGGGCCGTACGCGCCTCCCGGCCGGCCGTGCCCTGGATGTCCGCCTGCGCGATGCAGTTGGCAGGATCGTCCACGCGCGGCGCTTCCTGCCGGACGAGGCGTACGCACCGCTGCCGGCCGCCCGCCTCCTGAGAAAAGCAGACGGCACGGAAGCGGCAATCGTCATCCCCTCGGGCGGCCCGACCGGCTCGACGCTACCCGACGGGGCGTACCGCCTGCGCTTCACCTACCGGCGGGACAACACAGCCTCCGACCCCGAGAGCACGGTCCTCAGCCGCGCCGGCGACCAATCGGACGAAGTCGTGACCCTCGACGTCCCGTGGGCTGTGGGGCCGTAGGGCACGCTAGAGGGCTGTCCTTGGGGAAGGATGCGAGGACCTCATCGAGGTCCGTCGGGCCTCTCGAAGTAGGAAGTGCATGAGGACCTTGCCCGTGACACTTGGTGCCTGGCCGGTCACGACTTCGCTTTCCGGGTGAGCGTCAGGTGGGTGACGCCGCTTGGCGCCGACGTCGCTTCGACGTCGTAGTGGTCCTCGACACCTTCCAAACCGTCCCAGAGGCGCACACCGCGGCCGAGTAGAAGCGGGACCTGGACGACGTGGAGGACGTCGATCAGGTTTGCGGCCAGGAAGTCCCGCACCATTGTCGGGCCGCCGCCGACGCGCACGTCGAGCTCGCCGGCAGCCTCGCGCGCGCGGGCCAGGGCTTCCTGCGGGGTGGCGTCGATGAAGTGGAAGACGGTGCCGCCCTCCATCTCGATGGACGGGCGGGGGTGGTGGGTGAGCACGAAGACCGGGGTGTGGAACGGCGGGTTCGGCCCCCACCAGCCGCGCCACTCCTGCTCGGTCCCCACGTCGGCCCAGGGGCCGGACTGCGGGGAGAACTTGCCTCGCCCCATGATCTCCGCCCCGATGCCCGGGCCATGGCCCTCGGCAAAGGCGTTGTCGACGCCGGTGCTGCCGCCCTCCTGTCCCGTCATCGTGTGCCAGAAGCGGGTGTCGAACATCCACTCGTGCAGGCGTTCTCCGGCGTGCCCAAACGGGGCGTCGAACGTCTGGCCGTCGCCAGTGCCGAAGCCGTCGAGCGAGATCGAGAAGTTGTGCACGCGAACCTGAGACATCGCATCCTCCTGGTGGTTGTAATCTGCAATCAGCAAGGGGCACGCTAGCGAAAGTGCTGGTAGATTGCAAGCACTACTCGGGAGGTTGCGATGAAGACCGCTCCGCGTTCGGGATGTCCGATCAATGCCGCTGTCGAGGTGCTCGGCGACCCGTGGGCGATGCTGGTGCTGCGCGACATCATGTTCGGCAACCGCCGGTACTTCCGCGAGATGGTCGCCGGCTCCGAGGAGGGCATCGCGACCAACATCCTCAGCAGTCGCCTCAAGCAGCTGACCGCCGCGGGACTGCTCACCCGAGAAGACACCCAGCGAGGGCACCGGGCGATGTACTCCCTCACTGAGGCGGGTATCCAGGTGCTCCCCATCATGGTCGCGCTCGGCAACTGGGGCCTCGCGCACCGCGACGGCACCCGGCGGCTCCGCGTGCGCGCCGAACTGCTGCGTGACGGCGGGCCCGAGCTCGTCGGCCGAATGATGGACGAGCTCCGCGAGCTCCACCTCGGCATCCCGCTCCCGGATCCCGATGCACCCCGCGCAAGCGAACAGCTCCAGGCCGCATACGACGCCGCGATGTGCGCAGCCGCCACGACATGAGCGCGGTGCTCCCGTCATGGGGGCACGCAACCCGACCGACGGTCCTCGGGGTGTCCGGCCCGTCGACGTGCTCACTTCGACAGCGCAGGGACCGAGGCATCACGTCGCGCCCGGCCCCCAGCGCTCAGGTCGGGGTGGCGTGAACTAGCGACCCATCCACGCTGCCTCGCGCTTTTCCGCGAAGGCGCGGGGCCCCTCCTTCGAGTCCTCCGACGTCAGCACGATCTTGTTGACCCATTGGCCAAAGCGGTAGGACTCGTCGATCTGCAGTTGGCGCCACTGTTGCGCGATCGACTTCGTCCCCTGGACCGAGAGCGGGGCGTTCGCGGCGATCATCTCCGCGACCTCGATGGCCCGGGGCATGACCTGGTCCGGCTCGACGACTTCCTGCACCAGCCCCCACCGCAGGGCGGCCTCCGCCGAAACGCGGTCGCCGGTGAGCAGGATGTACATCGCATCCCCAAAGGGGATCATCCGTGCGAGGTGATGGATCGCGTACCCGGCGAGGATTCCGCGCTTGACCTCGAAGAGGCCGAAGAACGCCTCGCTCGAGGCGATCCGGATGTCGCAGTCCAGTGCGCGCTCTAGCCCGCCGGCGATGCAGAGGCCATTGATGGCGGCGATGAAGGGCTTCGGATTCCGCGAGAACTGCACGCCCGTCTCAGTCACGCCGCCGTACTGAGAGCGACCGTCACCCCGGGCGTTCCGCTCCGCCATCTCCTTGAGGTCCGCGCCGGCGCTGAACGCACGCCCGGCCCCCGTCACGATGCCAACGCGCATCGCGTCATCGTTCGTGAAGTCCCGCAGCGCCTCGGTGAGCTCTGGCTGCATGCTCCCGCCGAGCGCGTTCAGCCGCTCCGGCCGGTTCATCGTGAAGGTCGCATAGTTGTCATGCTTCTCGTACAGCAAGTCCGCCATCGTGGTGTCCCTCCTAGATCACATCGAGGCCTGCGAGCGTCTGTAGCGACTCCGTTGAGTAGCCGAGTTCGCCGGCATACAGCTCGAAGTTGTGTTCACCGAGCAGTGGTGCACGCCGCCGCCATTCGAGCGGGGTCCTGGTGAAGCGGTACGGGGCCCCGGGCACACGGACGGTGCGCTCCAGGCCGGCGACCTCTACCTCCCAGAAGAACCCGCGGTCGGCCCAGTGCGCGTCGTCGAGGTTTTCCTCGGGACGCCGGACCTTGCCCCACGGCAGGTGGATCGCCTGCCCTCCGCGGTAGGCCTCCTCCGCGGTAAGCCGTTGGACGAAGCGGCCGACCACCTCCTGGATGTGGATGCGCTCGGGGCTCTGACGTCGAGGCCCCTGGAAGATCGCCTGCTTGTAGCGCTCGTCATCGAGATCTTCGACGGCGTCGTGCTCGCGCATCCACGCGATGAGGTCGTCCCAGACACGGGTATCCCGAGGCACTCCACCGCCCATGAGGATCACGTACTCGCCGTCCGCGCATTGGTACTGCCAGGGTGGCGTCGAAGTGGGTGAGGCATGACGCCCGGTCTGCCGCTGGACGAGTTCGCCGAGGTACTCCCAGTTGGGGAAGGCGCCCTCGACGGTCGCGGCCGTCGCCTCGTGGACGGAGACATCGATGGACTGCCCCTCGCCGGTCCGCTCTCGGTCCAGCAAGGCGCTCAGGATGGCGATGGTGGCGTACTCGCCGGCCATGGCGAACGCGTGCCCCCCCTCCGAGCGGATGGGCGGGAGCTCGTGGTCGTCGTAGCCGGTGCTCGTCATCGGTCCACCGAGGGCGAGACTGACCAGGTCATCGGTCAGCCAGTCCCGCCACGGGCCGTCCAGGCCGAATGGGGTGAGCGAGCACCAGACCAGCGAGCGGTAGTCGTCGAAGCTCTCGTAGCCGGCGTCGATCGCGTTCAACACGCCCGGCCCACGGCTGTCGATGACAACATCGGCGGTTCGGACGAGCTTCGACCACAGCTCGCGCCCGTCCGCGGTCTCCGGCCGCAGCGTCACACCGCGCTTGTTGCTGCTGTAGTAGGCGTGCTGGAGGCTGCCGCTGGACGCGGGGCGGTCGTCGACGAACGGGCCGGTTCGACGTATGCGACTGCCCTCCGGCGGTTCGACCCGGATCACGTCCGCTCCGGCGTCCGCCAGGAGCTTGCCGCAGAAGGTGCCGAGGTCGCCGATCTCAAGGACGCGTAGCTCTTCGGTAAGGGGGCCCATCGCTATACCGCCAGCTCAGCGGTGAGTTGTCCGATCTCGCCATCGGAGAACCCGAGCTGCACCAGCAGGTCGTGTGTGTGCTCGCCGAGCAATGGCGCCCCTCGGTCGACCCCCCACCGAGAACGCGAGAAGCGGAACGGTAGCCCGTCGAAGCGGTGCTCCCCCAGCTCGGGATGCCCGGCGTGGGCGTAGAACCTCCGGGCCTCCAGTTGAGGGTCCGCTTCCATCTTGTCACGCTGGTTCTGGACCGCCCCGGCCGCCACTCCTCGTGATTGCAGCAGGTACATCAGTTCCCGCGCATCGAAACGGCTCGTGCAACCCTCGATGAGGGCATCAAGTTGATCCTGTGCCGCCACTCGACCTTGATTTGTGTGGAATCGACTGTCGGATCCCAGTTCGGCTGCGCCGAGTGCATCGCAGAGCGCCGCCCACTGGGCATCGGTTTCGACGGCGATCGCGATCCAGCGGTCGTCTCCGGCACAGCGGTATGTGTTGTGCGGTGCCGTTGCCGGATAGCGACTGCGGTTGCCGATCCGCTCGTAGGTCCGCCCGTTGACCTGGAAGTCGAGCATCGGGACGCCGCAGAGTGCCATTCCGGTTTCGATCTGCGATAGGTCGATGTACTGGCCCTGCCCGTCTGCCGCCCGGCGGACAAGTGCCAGCAGCACGGCGACCGCGCCGAAGTATCCCGCGGTGTGGTCGAGGTAGGAGTAGCCCCATCCTGCGGGCGGACAACCGGGGAGTCCTGACATTGCGGTGACTCCCGACACCCCCTGCGCGGTGGGCCCCCAGGTGATGTACGACCGGTCTCGTCCCAGATGCCCGTAACCCGACAGGGATAGATAGATGATGTCGGGCTTCAGCTCGCAGAGGTGCTCCCAGGTGAAGCCAAGCCGGTCAAAGACGCCGGTGCTGTAGTTCTCCACGACGACATCCGCGGAACGGATGAGCCGCTCGACTGCCTCACGGCCACCAGGATGGTGGAGATTCGCGGTCATACTCTTCTTGTTGCGGTTCAAATTGTTGAAGAATCCGCTGGTGTTCGCCGTGGGCTCTTGATCAGGTGGCTGCATGCCCAGGCGTATCGAGTCCAGGTAGGACTCGTTCTCGACGCGGACGACCTCTGCGCCCAGGTCCGCAAGGATTCGGGTGCACTGCGGTCCAGCCACGATCCAGGAGAAGTCGACCACACGAACGCCATCGAGCGGGCTCCGCGCCTCCGTGTTGTTGGTTACCATCGCTACCCCATGTCACACAGTTGTGCGCCTACTACGACCCGCGCAACCTCGGGTCCAGCACGTCGCGCAACGCATCACCGAACATGTTCACGCCGAAGACGACGAGCCCCAGGGTGAGGGCGGGGATCCAGAGGATGTGCGGCGCGGCGTACATGTACGCCCGCGCTTCGCCGGCCAGCATGCCTCCCCAGGACGGCGCAGGCGGTTGGATGCCGAATCCGAGGAAGCTCAAGGAAGCCTCGGCAATGATGATCTGCCCGAAGCCAAGCGAAGCGACCACAATGATCGGCGCAAAGACGTTCGGTACGACGTGCCGCAACATGATCCTCGAGTTCGTCGCGCCCAGCGAGCGCGCGGCGTCTACGTAGTCCATGCTGATGACCTGGAACGCCGCGCCTCGCACGATCCGCGAGCTCGCAAAGGCCCGACCAAACGACAGCGCGACGATGACGTTCCAGAGCCCGGTGCCGAGGATGGCAACGATGGCGATCAGCAGAATCAGTCCGGGCAGGGCTTGCACCGCGTCAACGATCCGCTGGATGCCGTAATCGTAGCTGCCCTTGAAGAACGCACTGGTGACGCCGATCGCCATCGCCGGGACGATCGACAGGATCGTGGCGCCCACCCCGACATAGATGGAGATACGGGCCCCGTGGATGAGCCGGCTAAGCATGTCCCGACCGAACTGATCGGTCCCGGCCAAGTGCCTCGAGTTCGGGGACTGGAGCGCCTCCGATTGGCTCTGGACCACCGGGTCGTACGGTGCAATGACGTCCGCGAGGATGGCCGTCAGGACGAGAATCACCAGGATCGCTGCGCCGACGGCGCCCAGGGGCTTACGGCGCGCGAATCGCCACGTTGTCGAAAGGAACCTGCTGAGGCGGCTATCGGTCCCGAGTCGCAGGGGAGGGGCCGCGGCTCCGGTTTGCTGCTCGACGGCCATTCGTCACCTCGCTCGCAGGGACGGAGGGTAAAGAGGCGGAGTGATCATGCGAAGCGCACCCGCGGGTCGAGGTATGCGTAGGACATATCAATCAACAGGTTCGTAAGCATGACCATGACACCAATCGTCAAGACGACCCCTTGAATGATGGGATAGTCGCGCTGCCGGAGCGCATCGATGAGCAGCCGCCCGAGTCCCGGAATCGCGAAGATGCTCTCGGTGATCACGGAGCCGCCAATGAGAAACGCAAACTGCAGCCCCAGGAGCGTGATCACCGGGATCATTGCATTCTTCAGGCCATGTCTCATGATCACGGTGCTGCCCGTGAGGCCCTTCGCTCGCGCCGTCCGCATGTAGTCTTGGGTGAGCACCTCCAGCATCATCGTGCGCATCAGTCTGGCCACGGACGCTGTGAGACCGATCGCGAGGACCGCAGCGGGCGGGATGATGATCTTGAGGTTCGCGACCGGGTCCTCCACGAACGAGACGTAGCGGAACTGGACCAGCGAGAGCCCGAACCACAGAGCCGGGAAGATCACGAACGCCGTACCAATCACGAAGCTCGGCACGCTGATACCGGCGATGGCCACACTCCGCAGAAGGTAGTCCAGCCAGGTATCGCGCCTCACGGCCGACAGCACACCAATCGGCACCGAGAGCACGATGGCCATCACGATGGCGACGGCTGCGATCGACAGGGTCGGCGGGAGTCTCCGCAGGACCTGCTCCGTCACCGGGCTCTGATCCCACAGCGACTGGCCGAGGTCACCCCGCAATACGCCGGTGACGTAGTTCACGTAGCTCACGGGCAGAGGCCGGTCCAGGCCAAGTCGCTCCTCCAGCGCCGCGCGTGCCGCCTCGCCCTCGGCGCCGCTGGCCGTCTCCTCCAGGATGATGTCGACGATGCTCCCCGGGACGAGGCGCACCATCACGACGACCATGAACAGCAGCACCAGCAGGGTCGGGATCATGCCCACGACCCTTCGGGCCAGGTACCGAGTCATCCGGCTCCCCTGACTACGCCACCTTGCGGCAGCGGCGCCTCAACTGACCTCAGGTCGCCACCTCGAACCAGCGGCCCGCCTTGTTGGTCAGTCGGTAGCCAGTGAAACCCCAGGGGCCTGCGGTCGTGTCGAACCCGCCGATGTTCGGCTGAAGCACGTACCGCTCCGGCTGGATGTTCAGGACGACCATCGGCTGCCACTCTTCCATGAACTTCGTCTGGAACTCCTCCGCGATCTCCTGACGTGCATCGGCGTCGAACGTAACGAGGCCTCGTTCGATGAGCGCGTCGGCGTCCGCGTTTTCGAAGGAGCCGTAGTTCCGGCTGCCGTCCCTGTGATACTGGGAGTGCCACTCGAGGAAGATGTCCGGGAGCGTGGTGATCGTGTACGAGATCATCTCGAAGTCCCGGTCTGCCTGGCGGGTGGCGAACGCGGCCGAGTCGGAGGGCCGGTTGATGGTGATCTCGATATCCGGCCACAACTGCGAGAGTTGGTCCTGGAACCGGAGTGCGTTGTCCTCATACGAGCTAGAGATCTGCGGCATGATCTCGAAGCGGACGCCGGCGCCATTGGGGTAACCGGCCGCGTCGAGGAGCTTGCCGGCCTCGGCTCGGTCCTGCTCCTTCGTGTCCGGGTTGTAGCCGGGCAGCGTCTGGACCTTGTCCTCGTCCCATGACTCCGGGTAGGCCGGGTGCGCGACGGCATTCCACGTCCAACCCGGGCCCCAGTAGCCGTCGTTCAGCTCGACGTAGTCGACAGCGAGCTGCATGGCCTTTCGCACACGGAAGTCAGACAGCACCTCGTGCATCGTGTTCGGCCGGATGTGGTCCCAGTTCGTGTTTGGCCACTCGTAGAAGAGCGCGTCCGGCTTCACGGCCTGGATCGACTGACTCTCGTGGGGTACCGGCCCGCCGAAGTAGCTGATCTGACCATCGATAAAGGCCGCGAGAATCGATGCTCGGTCGGGAAGCACCAGCCGGGTCAAGTTGTCGAAATACGGCTCGCCCTGCCGGTAGTAGTTCGGATGCCTGCGGTACTCCTCGCGCTCGCCCGGTCGGAACTCCGTGATCTCGAAAGCGCCGACGCCAGCGAGCTTCGTCGGATCGTCAAAGCCGACGTCAACCACACCCTGCGGCATGAGCTGGTTTCGGATTTCGGCGAGTCCGTTGAAGAAGGCGCCCGCGGGTCGGTCCATCGTCACGCGGACCGTCCGCTCGTCCACCGCCTCTGCGTTGGTCATGCCCTCAAGGGTCGAACGGCGCTGGAAGGACGTGCGGGGGATTCCCTCGTCTTCGGCGGTGAAGCCGGCAATACGCTCGAGGTTGAAGGCCAGATCCTCGGCATTGAAGTCGCGGCCGTTCCAGGGCGGCTTGTCCTGGATCGGGACCCCCGGCCGCACGTTTAGGACCAGTTCCGTGCCCTCCTCGTTGGCGAGCTCCCAATTCTCGACAATGTTGCCGCGGACCTCCCCGGTCCACTCGTCCAGCTCGAGCGCTCGCTCGCTGATCACATGCCACACGGTCCCGGCGAGCGCGGTGTGCATGTCGTGCTGCTGGTACGTGGAGGTGAGCCCGACCACCCAACTCCCGCCGATGGTTGGCTCACCTTCGAGCCGCGGCACGCCTTCCTGTGCGGGGCCGGTGGGTGCCTGTCCCGCTGCCGGGCTGTCTGTCGCGGCGCCCCCGTTCGTGGGGGTATCACCCGGCTCATCGGCGGCGTCGTCGTCGTCGCCGCAGCCGACGAGCGCGGCGAATCCCAGGCCAGCCCCGGCCGCTACGGCGCCTCGAAGCACCGCCCTCCGTCCCCAGCGACGTTGCCGTGGAGTCCAGTAATTGGCCTCGCTCACGGTGGCCTCCCTCTGGCGCGGGGCTCTGGCGCGGGGCACGACGTTCGTCATGAGGAGTAGCGCGAACGGGCGACCCTGTCAACAAGAATCGTCATCCACGGGGAGAGAACGGGGGGTCACAGGCGCGCCGTTGGTCCATGCGCAGGGATCGGTCCCAGGCAGGGGACGTTGGTCGTCGACCCGGCGTCGCCGCCGCTAGTGGCAGAGGGGGCGCGCCACATCGCACGACGCGCAGGTCGTGCGGGGCAACAGGGAGCGACTCCCCAAGAAGAACGGGCCACGGCTGATGAGATCGACCACCGATGATGGGGCGGGGAGGTGTGTCGTGATCAGAACGTCTGCTCTGATTGAAACGAATCTGAAATCTTGATGCGTATCACGGGGGTTGTCAGGGCTGGTGGGCAGGACTATCGTCCCATCATCGCCATTACGTACGTCGTGTACGCTCACGCGGCGACGGCAGACCGCTCGATTTGGCCGCGAAGGCCGGCGGTGACGGCGAGGAGGGAGCTGGGTCATGCCCACGGAGAACTACTGGACGCGACATCGTGTGAGCCGCCGTCGTGCGTTGCAGGGGGCCGGCGTGGGGATCGCCGGGCTGGCGGGCGCAGCGCTCGTCGGATGCGGCGGCGACGACGAGGAGCCCGAGGGCGGCACGGCTCCGACCGGCACCTCCACCGCGGAGGGAGGGGCGAGCCCAGCGGCCGCGGGTGAGCCGAAGGCCGGGGGCGAGCTGGTGTTGATGCAGGGCGACGACCCTCGCAGCCTGGACCCGGCGTTCGATGTATTCGGCGCGTGCTCCGTGACGATGGGGAACGTTTACAACAGCCTGCTGCGCTTCACGCCCGATCTGAGTGCCATCGAGCCGGAGTTGGCGACGGCCTTGCCGGAGCAGCCGGACGAACTGACGTACGTGATGACGGTCCAGGATGGGGTGAAGTGGCAGAACGTGGACCCGGCCAACGGCCGAGAGTTCACCTCGGAGGACGTGAAGTACTCGATCGAGCGTATTGCCACGGATGACCCCGGAACGTACCAGCACGCGTATTTCTTCCTGGACAAGGTGAGTTCGATTGAGACGCCGGACGACCAGACCGTCGTCTTTACGACTGCCGAACCGTATGCCCCCATGCTCAGCTACCTGGCGAGTCCCTGGACGCTGATGGTGAACCGCGAAACCGTGGAGCAGTTCGGTGACCTGACGGAGCACGCGGTGGGCACCGGCCCGATGATCTTTGATGAGTGGCAGCAAGACGCGCACATCAAGATGCACAAGAACCCGGACTACTGGGAGGACGGCCTCCCCTACCTGGACGCGATCACGTTCCTGATCGTGCCCGACGCGAACAGCCAGGCGGCCCTCTACATCGACCGTGACGTGCACGCCGTCCAGGCGGGACGCTCGCAGTTGCAGCGGTTGCAGGACGCACGCGGAGCGGACTCCGAGTACCGAGCACAGCCGAGCCAGTTCTGGAAGCAGTTCCGGATGCCGCCGACCCAGGAGCAGGACCCGTACCCAGCGCCCTTCGACGACATCCGGGTGCGAGAGGCGATCGTGCGGGCGGTGGAGAAGGAAGCCGTCCTGGACTTCGTCTACGCCGGGGACGGCGCGATCACATACGGCCCGATTCTGCCGATGTACACGCAGTGGGCAATGACGGAGGAGCTGGCGGCCTTCGATCTTCAGCGGTCGAAGGAACTGCTGGACGCCGCGGGGGTGTCCGAGGTGTCCGGGCCCATGATGTGGGCCTCAACCAGCACAGAGACAGACCAGATCCCGGAGGTCATTGCACAGCAGCTGGCAGAGATCAACGTCAACGTGACGTTGGAACCGATGGAGTTGGCGGCCTACTACAACAAGAATTACACATACGAGTACACCTTCTCCACCCACACGCCCCTGAACAACCCCGATCCAGACGAGAATCTGTCGTCCTACTTCGGGCGGAACTCCACGTTCTACAAGCACTACAACCCGGAGATCTTCGACATCGTCGACGAGCAGGCGCGCACGGTGGACGTTGAGGCGCGCAAGGAGATCGTCCTGCAGGCGCAGCGGATGATCGTGGAGGACTTCCCCATGAAGTTCCTGTTCACGACCAACGTGCACCAGTTCGTCACCAACGAGGTCAAGGGCTGGTTCTGGCACGTGGACGGCTACGACGCCGGGATGGGGCGTCGCGCCTGGCTTGACGTCTGAGCGCGGACTATCCGGCTTGCTCGTGAGCCGCGAGGCTGCCGGGCGTCACGCTTCCGGAGATTGACAGGCAGGGGGAGGCGTGCAGCGCTATATCATCCGGCGGATTGCGCTGGTCATCCCGACGATCCTGCTGGTCATGTTCATGACGTTCATGATCCTGCGACTGGTGCCGGGCGATGTCGTCGAATTGATCATGGCCGAAAATCCCTATGCGACGGAGCAGGACCGCGAGGCGCTACGCGAGAGCCTGGGGTTGGACGACCCGATCCCCGTGCAGTTCGTGCGTTACACCGGCAACGTCCTCCAGGGTGACCTCGGCACTTCCCCCTGGACCAAGCGGCCCGTGACGGACGAACTGCGGGACCGTGCCCCGATCACGCTCGAGTTCGGACTGCTGTCGGTGCTCGTGGGCTTAGTGGTGGCGCTACCCGTGGGTATCCTGTCCGCCGTCCGGCAGGACACCTGGGCAGACTACGTCTCGCGGAGTTTTGCCATCCTCGCACTCTCGGTGCCGTATTTCTTCACGGCGACCCTTCTGGTCGTGTTCCCGCAGATCTGGTTCGGCTGGTCGCCTCCGCTTCGTTACGTACCGTGGTCCCAGGGGCCGATCGATCACCTGTACTACATGCTGGTGCCGGCGGTGCTGCTGGGCGTGAACCTGAGCGGCAGCGTCATGCGCATGACGCGCACGATGATGCTAGAGACGATGCGGCAGGACTACATCCGCACGGCGTTCTCGAAGGGGCTGAAGGAGCGGAGCGTCGTGATACGCCACGCGTTGAAGAACGCGCTGATCCCCGTGGTCACGATCATCGGGCTACAGATCGGACTGGCGGTCAGCGGGACGCTGATCCTGGAAACGATCTTCAACATGCCGGGCGTGGGCCGGTACTTCATCAGCGCGATCTTCGAGCGAGACTACCCGTCTGTACAGGGGGTCGTGCTGATCCTAGCGGTGGTGGTGGTGAGTGTGAACTTGATGGTCGACCTGCTCTACGGGTGGCTCGACCCGCGCATCCGCTACTCGTAGATGGCTGGAGGCGAGTCACCGATGCAAGAGGTGGGATCCGCGGGGACAATCGCCGTCGCCCGGCGGCCGGAGCACCGCGGCCGCTCGCTCTACACGCAGGCTCTCTTTCGCCTGCTGACCCAGAAGCCGATGGGAGTGTTGGGACTCGCGATCGTGGTCGTGCTCGTCGTGGCGGCCATAGGCGCACCATGGATGGCGCCGGCGGACCCAAACGCCCTGGCCAGTGGCGCGAAGCTCGAGGGGCCCAGCCTGTCGCACCCCTTTGGCACGGACAACCTCGGGCGTGACGTGTTCAGCCGGGTCGTGTTTGGCGCGCGGATCTCGATGACGATCGGGTTGGTCGCGGTCATCACCTCGACCGTGATCAGCGTGGCGATTGGGGTGCTCAGCGGCTTCTTCGGCGGTGTCGTGGACCTGTTGTTCCAGCGACTCATCGACGCGCTGATTGCCTTTCCTGGGCTCGTGCTCATACTCGCCATGGTGGCGATCTTCGCCGACACGGACCTGCCAGGACTCCCGGAGGAAGGGGCGATCAGCACGCCGACGGTGGTGCTGATGGGGACAATCGGCTTCCTCCTCGGTGTGGGTGGCTCGCGCATCATCCGCAGCGCCGTGCTATCGGTTCGGGCGAGCACGTATGTAGAAGCCGCGCAGTCGCTGGGGGCGGGTGACCTACGGCTGATGCGGACGCACATCCTCCCCAACGTGTTGCCGCCGACCATCACGCTGGCGACCCTGGGCCTCGGCACAGCCATCCTGCTTGAGGCGACGCTCAGTTTCCTCGGGCTCGGGGTGCCGCCGAACATAGCGACCTGGGGCGGGATGCTGAACCGCGAGGCGCGGTCGTGGATGACCGAGGCGCCGTGGCTGGCACTGTTCCCGGGACTGGCGCTGAGCCTCGCGGTATTCGGCTTCAATATGCTGGGAGATGCACTGCGAGACGTTCTGGATCCGCGACTCCGCACGTAGACCGAAGCTCCTCAACGGACACGGTTCGAGGGCGACCGCCGCCACCCCACTAGCTACGCGCCGGCCATTCTACGGTCGTGTCCAATGCGTCGCATGGACACGCGGCAGGTGGCAACGTCGGTGAAGCACCGGAAGCCGCGGGTGCTGGCGAGCGCGAGCACCTCTTCACCCTCATCCAGCTACAGGGCCACGGGGACGCGGACAGCCGTCCGCGAACGTTCAGAAGATTGACGCGGCCAGTGCCGAGACGTAGAGACCGATGCCATACACCAGGTGTGTGGCGAGGTTCCGAAGCCGCCCAGCGCGGGGGTTGGCCGTCCTTGAACCGGCGATGCCCGCGCCGAAGGCAGGCTGCATCACGAACCACGGGGCGAGCACCGTGCCCACGCCCACCAGCAGAGGCGGACCGATGGTCGGAGAATGCGCCCAGTCGAGCCCCACAGCGCGAGCAGGACGAACGCAAGGCGATCCCGATCGAATAGTGGGCGAGCCAGCCGAGTGGCCGTTCTCCTCGAACCGGATCCGCGGATGCGCTGGTGGATGAATCGCCCCCGTGGGAAGTGTCCGATCCAGCGTCCCAACATCGCGTAGTCCAGGGTGGGGGCGTGGAGCGTCCGCCGAAGCGCGAAGGCCCACACGTCGATCAATGCAGACCCTCCCACACCCATGAGCACACCGCGTGCGATGAACTCGATGCTGTCTGTCATCTCGCTACGTCTCCTCGTCCCGTGACGAATCGCTCCGCTCGATCACGCCGATCGCGGTGAGTCCAGTCGTCGAACTGAAACGATTGGGACACCCAGATCGCGCATTCGGTTGAGCACGCCGTGCAGGGCAGCCTGGTCGGCAAGCGGACCGGTGAGTGTGGTCGTCCCGTCGACCTCATGCGTGAAGGCCATGCCCTCGACCCAGTCGGCCCATCGGACATCGAGGTGTCCCTCGACGCGGATCTCGTGACGCTCGGGCTCCCGGTCAGGTGGTTTCGAGCCATGTGGTGCGGTCATCCTGTGCATTCCTTCGGGCGGGGAACAGTCCGTTTGCGCGGACGCTTCTGCGTATCGGTGTCAGGGCCGACGTCCGTGCTCCCGTACTCATTCGCGGGGTGTCCCTTCGTGAGCGAGACGCGCGTCGCCTCGTGACGCCGCTAGGCATCTCGCCGCGTCAGGGCGACGTACGCGACGCCGACCAACGCAACCAGCCAGGCCAGCAGGATGGCAGCGGCAACCGGCGGATCCGTGTAGATCGGGTTGTCGACGAGGTGACCGCCCGTCAGGCTGTCCGCGGCCGACTGCGGGAACAGGCTGAGGACGTGCTCCTGCGGCCACGAGGGCACCAGCTCGCCGAAGATCTGCGACAGCCACAGCAGTCCGAGGACCGCCGTAATGGCGCCCGAGGAACTGCGCAGGATGAACCCGAGTGCGAGCCCGAGAATCGGGAACAGCGGCGTGACAGCACCCAGGCCGAGGACGAACCGCTGGGCGTCGGCATCGCCGAGGTCCGCCACGGTGATCCCGTACGACGCAAGCACGGCCTGCCCGGCCCAGAACATGGCGACCGCGGTGACGAGGCCGAGCGCCAGGGTGATGCCGGAGACCAGCACCAGTTTCGCAGCCAGGACTCGAGTCCGCCTCGGCGTAGCCGTCAGCGTGAGGCGCATCATTCCGCTCGCGTACTCGCCGGAAGCCACGAGGACGCCGAACACCGAGGTGACGATCAGCAGGACGACTACGCCCGTCATCGACAGCAGGATCGGAGCGAACTGTGCCTGCCGCTCCACGGACCAGCTATCGAACGTGCTGCCCACGGCGAGGCAGACGAGCGCCGACATGGCGATGGAGAGTACCGTCCCCAGCCCGAGCGTGATGTAAGTGGACCGGGGGGTGGTGAGTTTCACCCACTCCGACGCCAGCGTGCGCATGAAGGTCGTTGATCGTGTTTCGACGCTCGAGGTGAGCGCGGCTGTGGTGGTGATCGTCTGAGTCGCCATCATGATGCTCCTATTCCGGCGTGTGCCTACGCGGTCTGCACGGTTGCGACCCGGGCCGGCGCCGCGCCCGGGTAGTCCAGGCTGTCTTGAGTCAGTTCCATGAACGCCGCTTCGAGGCTCGCCCGGTGCGGGCTCAGCTCATGGACGTCGATCCGGTGTTCGGCGGCGACGCCGGCGATGCGTGCGGCCTCCATGCCCGTCACCATGAGCGCGCCGTCGCCGAAGGCGACCGTCGCGCCGGCTCGCTCAAGCAGCGGCACGAGGTCGGCGCCCTGCGGCGAGACCACGCGGACGTGGCTGCCCGAACTCCGCTGTATGAACTCCGCGATTCCGGTGTCCGCGATCAGGCGTCCGCGCCCGACCACGATCACGTGGTCCGCGGTCTCTTCCATCTCGCTCATCAGGTGGCTCGAGAGGAACACCGTCCGGCCCTCCGAGGCGAGGTGCTGCAGCAGCGACCGGATCCAGCGGATGCCCTCCGGGTCGAGGCCGTTCACGGGCTCGTCGAAGAGCAGGATGGGCGGGTCGCCGAGGAGCGCCGTGGCGATCCCGAGCCGCTGCGACATCCCGAGGGAGAAGTCACCGGCCTTCCTGTGTGCGACCTCGGCGAGCCCCACGAGGTCGAGCACCTCGTCCACCCGCCGGCGCGGCACCCCGGCGGCTTGAGCGAGCCACCGCAGGTGGTTGTACGCGGTGCGTCCGCCCTGGATCGCCTTCGGATCCAGCAGCGCGCCGATCTCGTGCATCGGTGCGGGGATGTCCCTGTAGGCGCGGCCGTTGACGGTGACCTCACCGCCACTCGGCGCGTCCAGCCCGAGGATCATCCGCATCGTCGTGGACTTGCCCTCGCCGTTGGGTCCGAGGAGCCGGTCACACGTCCGGGAGCGACCGTGAACGAAAGATCATCGACGGCGACGGTGTCGCCGTACCGCTTCGAGAGATTCCTGAGTTCAATCATGATGCCTTCCAGTCCGAGTGCTGTCGTACCAGCGGCTGTTCCGTGGCTCGTCGCAGGAGCCACTCTGCCGTCTCGCACGGGCATTGCCCACGGCCGAAAGGTGAATCTTGGGGGGTGTAGTTCAGGGTGTAGCGGAGCGACCATGCCCCGCGCTGAGGGCCACGCGGATGTGCCGACGCCCTTCGCAGTCGCATCGGGGTCGGGGTACTGGAGATGGTGAGGGGCCGCCTGAACAGCCCGAACCAACCGAAGGCGCGCGAGGTCGAGGAGCGCCGGCGCCCTACAGGACGTTCAGCGCGTTCGCTCGAGCGACTGCCTCGGTGCGATGGCCCACACCCAATTTCCCATAGCTGTTCGCGATGTGGCGCTTCACGGTGGACAGGGTCACCACCAGCTGGTCCGCGATCTCCTGGTTCGTCATGCCCGCTGATACGGAGGCGCAGGACCTCGACTTCCCGCGCTGTGAGCGGTTCGGCGATCCCCGGGGACGTGCCTTGCCGCGGCGCCGGTGCGACGCCGCCCTGCTTATCGAAGGCGGCGAGCAGTTGCCGGGTGTAGGAGCTCCGGATGCCCGCAGCGGCGGCGTGCCGCAGGAGGTCCCGCATCGCCTGACCCTCGTCCAGGAAGACTCGGGCGTAGCCCTCGGGCTCCGCCAGGGTGAGCGCGCGCTCCAGTGACGCGAGCGCAGCAGGGAGGTCGCCCGTTACCTGGCGAGCGAGCGCCTGCAACCGCAGGATTTCGATCACGCTTCCCGTGCGGCCCGCTCTGTCCGCTGCCTGGAGGAGGCGCTCCAGGAGGCCAACCGCGTCCCGAACGGAGCGATCGTCCCGATCCTGCTTGTACCGCGCGATGAGCACCCCCGCGAGCGTCAGGTGTTCGAACTCGTGGCGGTAGGCGATGTCGTCGTCGACCGAGACGCCCTGCTCACGCACCCAACCCTGCGCGTCCCGCAAGTCTGCTTTGGACAACCCAGATGTTCGTCCTCAGCGCGGCGATGGGACGGACGTCCAGGAAGAAGCCGCCCGCATACAGCCGCTCTGCCTCACTCAGCAGGTCGAGCGCGCCGTGCGGGTCTCGATAGGACTCGCGTACCCGTGCCATCGCCATGTACCAGCGGTACCGGTGCTCGGGCAGCGCGGCGCCCTCACCCGAGCTCTCTGCTCTTCAGCAGGTGCTGAGCGGCGGCCTCCCGGTCATCACGCTCGCGGTACAACTCACTCATCCCCACATGCAGGTCGGCCGTTCCAAGGGGTGCCGGTCCCGCTTGTTCGGATGCGAACCGCAACGCCCGCTCGTACGTCTCCAGGGCCTCACTCAGACGGCCCTAGGCGATCCGCATGTCCGCGAGGGCGATCGTGCTCGCGATGACGTCCGGGACGTGCCCGGCAACGCGCACACGCGCCATGCCGGCATCGAAAGTCCGGTGCGCCGCCTCGAGGTCTCCGCTCGCCCAGAGCGCGAGCCCGAGCAGCGCCGATGCTGCCCCGCGGCCCAGGTGGTCGGCCTCGGGGATGAGCTCGAGCGCCAGGCGGGCGTAGTGCATGGTCTCGGACAGGCTGCCGCGCACCTGGGCCAGCCCCGCGCGGTAGACCGCGATCATTCCCGGCAGCCCGCGGAACTGCTCCTCGTCCGCGAATACCGGCCCACCGGGGGTGCCGCTTGGGCCTCCGGCGGTTTCAGGCGACTCGTCCAGGCATCGTTCGGCGTCCCCGAGCCGTGATTCAACGGCTTTCCAACTCGCCACCCTGCAGCAATACCGCCGCATACCCGACGCTCAGCACCCGCCTGCGCCGCACCATCTCGTCCGGGAGCGCCGCCAACCAACCACGCACTACGGCGTCTTGTCTGCTCTTGAGCGCTGCCGGCATCGGCAGTTCGACGAGCCCGGCCGCGCGCTCCAGGTCACCACCGGCGAACGCATGGCCGAGCGCATGCGGCAGTTCACCCTGCTGCTCGAACCACACGCTCGCTCGCCGGTGGAGAGCGGAGAGGTCATTGGGCTGTTCCTCGCGAAGGTGCGCCTGGAGGACGTCCGCGAAGAGGTGGTGATAGCGATACCACTGGCGCCGATCGTCGAGGGGGACGACGAACAGGTTGCGCCGCTCCAGGCGTTCCAGCGTCGCCCTGCCGCCTTCGGTACCGGTGACGGCATCGCACAACGAGCCGCTCAAACGATCGAGGACCGATGTCTGCAGCAGGAACCGGCGGACCTCGTCTGGCTGCCGCTCGAGCACCTCTTCGACCAGGTAGTCCACGATGTAGTGGTTGTCGCCGGTAAAGGCGGCGATGAAGCCGGCGATGTCCTCGCGCCCCTGCATCGAGAGCGCGGCCAGCTGGAGACCGGCGATCCAGCCCTCGGCCCGCGCATCCAGAGTCGTGACATCCTGCGACGAAAGGCTCAGGCCCATCGCCTCATTCAAGAACGCGGCCGCCTCGTCGGGTGTGAACCGGAGGTCAGCCGCCCGAATCTCGACCAGCTCACCGCGCCCCGCAGGCGGGCCAGCGGCAGCGGCGGATCAGCGCGGCCCATGATCACGAGGTGCATCTGCCGGGGTAGGTGGGCGAGGAGGAACGCCATGCCCTCGTGGATCGAGTGCGTGTCGATGAGGTGGTAGTCGTCCAGCACCAGGACGAAGTCGTGCGAGATCCTGCCCACCTCGTTGAGCAGCCCCCGAGTACCGATTCAACGGGCGGGTACTGAGGCGATCGCAGGAGCGCAAGCGCCCCAACCCCGGCCTCGGGCCGGACGGTCTGAAGAGCGCCGATGAAGCGCCGATGAAGTACGCCCAGAACGCTGACGGATGGTTGTCACCCTGGTCGAGCGAGAGCCATGCAACGGTGCGCTCGCCAGCCGGATCCGCGAGCCAATCAGCCAGCAGCGTTGTCTTGCCAAATCCGGCCGGCGCGGAAACGAGCGTCAACTTCGACTCGGCCCCGCGATGCATCCGCTCGAGCAACCGCGGACGTGCCACCGAACCAGGACGCCACCTGGGGACGTAAAACTTGGTCTCGAGGAGTGGACTTGAAGCGACCGTCTCGCCCTGCGATCGAGCCATCGCCAGAGTATATGGCTCACCGGGGGCAACCGGCTGCGGCGCGGCAGGGCATCTACGGCTGCCACTACGATGTCGGGAACGGCAGGCGCGAGGTAGGTCGAGGAGCAGGCGCACGTCGTGAGGCGCATCTTCGACGCCGTCCGTGCGTGGCGAGCGACTGATCCCAGCGCGGGGCGAGAGGACATCGCCGTGCAGCGAACATCGGTCGAGTCATCTAGCATCGCGAGTGTCGGATACGACGCGACACAAAGGGTGTTGGAGGTCGAGTTCAGGGACAGCGGTGACGTATATCAGTATCTCGATGTCCCCGCGGCGATACACGAGGCCCTTCTCAGTGCTGACTCACTGGGGAGGTTCCTAAACTCGTCGATCAAAGGGGTCTTTGGGTACCGGCGCGCCTGAAAGGGCGGGGTTGTCCCCCGAGCAGACGCCCTGCCAATCCTTCCTGGCGGCTCCCGCAGTCACCACGCGACCAGTTGCAGCCATCGTCACCCTCGACGAAGTGCGGGATAGGCGGGCGGACCACGTCTCCGTTCGCCATGATCGACGGTTTTGTGGTGAACGCTGAGCGTCCTCCGCTGCTGGTCGGCTACACCCTTCGATGGGGAGTAGATGCTCACTCCAGAGGAAAGCCCGGGACCTCGATGGTGAGCTCGGAGGTTGCGGAGCGGGCCGTTTCGGTGACGGCGAAGACACGGAGGGTGACCTCGGTCGGTGACCGCGAGAAGGGCACCTCCGGGCTCGCCTCGGTGGTGTTGGCGGGCCAGATCCAGCTCTCGGCCTCACCGTCGATCTCCATCTCGACCACGTAGCAAGACTCCCCGTCGGCACGGTCCTCCCACGCGAGGGACACGCTCCAGCCGGCGCGCGACACCGGCGGGACGAGCTCTCCTTCGAGGCGCGCAGGGGCGGAGGGCGCACCGGCACCGCCGGGCGCGCCCGTGAAGCACACCGGCGACGGGGCGGTCGCGAACGCGGAGAAGCGTTGCGCGACGACCTCCGAGTACTCGGAGCGGGCGTCAGGCGTGGCCGCGTAGACGCGGTAGGCGACACCGCCATGCCCGCCGTACGGGCGCTCGTCGACGTACGAGGTGCTGTCCGGCGGCAACGTGGCGATCACCTGGATCTGGCGCGGGTACTGCCCCCACGTCGCCCGCTCGACCACGTAGCAGCGCTCGCCGTCCGCCACGTCCTCCCAGCGCACCACCGCCCCCGTGCCGCCGGGCACCGCCAGCGGCTCGAGTCGCACCTCGCGCGGCGCCTCCGGGGCCCCCGGTGTCGGGGCAAGCGCCGTGTAGCAGGAGGCGTCGCGCGGGCGAATGGTCGGGTCGGCGGGGATCACTCCGATGCCGAAGTCCCGCGAGCCGTAGCGGACCGGCGTGAACGGGACCTCGCGATGCGCGGCACAGAAGAAGGAGACGAGCGCCTCGCCGCAGGTCTCCGGAGTGTGCTCGAACGAGTACACCTCGATCGTCCCGCCGTCGCGCTCGATGGCCGCGATCGCCGGAGGGGAGTCGGGGCCGGGCGGCGGCCGGAGGTGCGGCGTGAAGGTGAACGACCACTCCTCGACCAGCGTGCGACCGTCGACCTCCACCTCGACCCGCGCGGTGTGGTCAGCCTGCTCCGTGAGCAGCGCGTCCGCCACGATCGTCCAGTCCGTGCCGCCGGGGTAGGTGTCGACCTCGACGGGCGCACCGTCGAGGGTCATGGAGATCTCGGAGGGCTGCGCCGGACGGTCGCACAGCAGGACGAGCCCAACGACACCAGGGCCGCCGGTGACGGACTCCGTCGGCTCGCGCCCGCCAAGCGTGCACTCGGCTGGCGGATCCGCGCGCCCGAGCAGCACCGCCACCACCGCCACGAGCCCGGCGAGCCCGAGCACGCCCGTCCAGAGGATCGCGTCTCGCGGGTTGGTCATCCGTGTCGGTCACTTCTCCAGCCCGCGCGCTGTCCTCAGAGGAACGCATCCGGGGGTCGGATGGTTCCTGTGTCAGTAGTATGAGGGAGCGAGGGACGCCCCCGATACTCTCCGCTGGTCCATGTGCTGCTTCCGCGGAGTTCTCCTCGGTCCTCAGTCATTTTGCTTGATCACGTGCCCCGGTTCTCCTCTGGAGTCGCGACCGTCGCGTTCGGCTGCAAGCCTGCGCCCGGTCCGATACGACCGCCGACCAGGCCAATGGTCATCGCGATCTACGGTTCCGGCTCCGGAAGTGGCTTGATTCGGCCGCCGGTAGCGCCAATGTCAGCGCTCTGGCGCAGGATGAGCGATACCGCCAGCGCAGCGAAGGTGGAGGCCAGCAGCGCGCCCGCGAACGGCATCAGCGTCGGGACCGCGTTCGGGAAGGTCGCCAGCCGCATCGCCTCGATGAACGAGCCGGTGCCGATCCAGTTCGGGACGACGGCGCCAGCGAGGCCGGCCAGCGCGCCCGCGAAGGCGGCAGTGGTGGTGGAGCGCCGCCAGAGGCCGAGCAAGACCGGGACCACTGTGGCGGCGCAGAGCAGGTCGGCCATGAGGAAGAGCCTCAGGACCGAGTAGCCCTGCCAGGCGATCGCGATCCCCGGCAGCAGGAGCAGCACGGTCACCGAGCGCGCTTGCGGCAGTGAGATCCTTCGGTGCTCGGCCGCGACCAGCGCCGTCATCCCGTTCACCAGCGTGTCGACCGAGGAGGCGACGAGCGCGACGCCCAGCACCAAGACGACCGCGCCGACCCACGCGGGGGCATTGGTGACGAGCGCGAAGAAGGGCACCGGTGGCGCACCGAGTTCGAGCGGCGCCCCCGCCGCGACAATGCCGAGGATCCCAATGACGAGAACGATCGGGATCGAGACCAGTCCGCCGGCGAGCCCGGCGCGAGCCAGGCTCGCATCGTCCCGCGCCGCCCAGACGCGCTGCCAGTAGCCCTGGTGGAAAAGGTTGGCGGCCGTGACCGCGACGATCAGCGTGACCGCCACCTCGACCCGAGCGAACTCGACGCCGACTAGGCCCGATCCGGCGAACGCCTCGCCGGGGTCCACGAGGCTGGCGATGACGGCCACCGCGACGAGGGCGACCAGCGCCACGATGAGCCACGCCTGCCAACCATCGGTGCGCAGGCTGGCGCGCAGACCGCCGACAGCGGTGTACGCGACGGTCGCCGCGGCCACCGCCAGCACGGTCACGCGGGCATCCAGCCCGGACAGGATCGCGGTGACCGCACCGACCGCCGTCAGCTCCGCGGTGACGAAGAAGAACATGTACAGGATCGAGATCCCGATGACGTACACCTGAAAGGGGCGGCCGAACCGGGCGCCCACGAACTCCGTGAGCGTGTGCCCACGCGGGACCGCCTGGCGCATGCGCGGGCCGATCAGGGCGAAGGCAAACACCGGCGCCGCCACCGCCAGCGCATAGCCGACGATGCCGACGAGGCCAACGAACGCCCCGACCTCGGGCACCGCAAACAGCACCCACGCGCCGAGTCCGGAGGCGATGAAGGACAGCGCGAGCGGTCGCGCGCCCTGGCTGTCGCGCGCGACGACGTAGTCTTCGACGTCGCCAGTCGACCGTCCGGACCTCACCCCGATCCATGTAAAGAGCGCCAGCACCGCAGCGATGATGACGAACGTCAACTCCCAACTCAGCATCCTGGCGCTCCCTGCATCTTCCTAGGGGCATCTCGCCATGGACGAAATGCGACCCGCTCACACGATCCCCGTTGGTCCGGCGGATCCGGCGCCCTCGGCCATGCGCCAGAAGCGGCCCTCGAAGGCCATCACACGACGGAACGCGCGCTCCGCATCGGTCCGCTCCTGTGCCGAGGCCCCGCGGAGCGCCTCGTCCGCCGCGGTCTGCAGCCGGGCCACGTAGTCGCGAAAGCCCGCGTTCGACCAATGCTCGACGAACTCCCGATAGGGACCCGCGCCCGGCCGCGCCGCGCTCCACGCATCGAGGTAGCTGCGCTCCACCGCCCAGATCGCGGTCAGCGTGACCGCGAGCGGCGCGAACGCGAGGGTGTGGAGGTAGTCGACGAACGCAAGGCACTCCTCGGCGGGCTCGACGTCGAGCTCGACGCCCCGTCCCCGGCTCTGTTCCTCGAACCAGTCGAGCTCATCCTGAAGCGCGACGAGGCCATCGAGTAGGGCGCGCCGACCATCACCGGACGCGAGCGCGATGACGCGCGCCTGGGCGCCGTACAGCCCGTCGATGAAGTGCCGGTCCTGCGCCATCCACCGCCCGAACGACTTGAGGTCGAGCGACCCGTCGCGCGCTCCGGCGATGAACGAGGACCCGGCGGTGGAGGCCGACCACTCGTCGCGATACCGCTCGAGCAGGGCGCCGACGTCAGTCTCATGCGTGCCCACATCAACCCTCGTCCCATACCCCTTTGAAGAACCCGTATTCCAGCTCCATGGCATGTCGGTACTGTTCGCGTTCTCGCACACCGGGCGGTGCCGTGTAACGGTCGAGGAGCGCCTCGACCGTCTGCGCCAACTCTTCCATCTCGCGCGAGGCGTAGTTCTCGACCCATGCTCGGTACGGTCCGGCGACGTCGCCGCGCGCCAGCTCCTGCCCGAGGTAGGCGTAGAGGCGCATGCAGGGCGTCATCGACGCGACGGTGAGGCTGGGCCCGGCGTCGCCGCGGATGCACTCCTCCAGGAAGTCCGTGTAGGCGAGCGTCGAGGACATCGGTTCGACGTGATCGAGGTCGATGTCGAGCGCGGCCGCGGCCGAGCGGTGCAGTTCGAGCTCGCTGAAGACGCCGTTCAACAGGCGATGGAACGTGTGCAGTCCGTCGCGATCGGGCGCGGTGGCGAGGCCGTGCGCATAGCCGCGGGCGAACACCTCCAGGAAGAACGCGTCCTGCGCGATGAAGGCGCGGTAGCGTTCGCGCGGCAATGAGCCATCGGCCAGTCCTCGGACGAACGAATGATCCAGGCAGCGCCGAGCACTCTCCTGGGCCTCTTGCCAGAGCATGCGAGAGAACGTCATCGGGTCTTGCTTTCCCTGGTCGCAGGCTCGATCGCCGCCAGGTACTCCCTCACCGCCTCGGCCGGATCCGGATGGCCAAGCACGCCGGAGACGACGCCGACCCCGTGCGCGCCAGCCTCGATGCACACGGCGACCCGGTCCGGCGTCACGCCGCCGATGGCGAGCACCGGGAGCCGCGCGGCTCCGGCAATGGCGCGCAGCGCATCGAGGCCCGCGGCTTCCCCAGCCTTCGAGCCGGGCGCAAAGACGGCGCCGAACACGGCGGCGCCCATCCCGGCGTCCTCGGCGCGTCTCAGCGCCTCGAGCGAGTGCACCGCCGCCGAATGCCAGCGCGGTACCTCCGGGCGGTGCGCCGGGATCACTTCCTCCGGCCAGTGCGCACCGTCGTATCCGAGGCGCGCCGCCAGCGCCGCGTCGCCATTGAGGACGAGCGCTGCCTCGGCGGGCACGCGGCGACGGGTCGCTTCCGCGAGGCGCTCGAAGCAGGCAGCGTCGACCGCCTTCGCGCGTAGCTGGACCGCAACCCGGGGGTCCTCGACGACCGGCGCGAGCGCCTCGATGACATCGAGGAGCCGCGCTGCGCTGCCCGCGTAGGCGAGGTCGGCGACGACCAGTAGGCGTGGGTTCACCGCTACGGCCATGCCGCGTTCCCTGCACCGATGAGCCCCTCCGCCGGCGAGGACGGCTCGGCGTAGAACCGCTTCGGCATGCGCCCGGCCAGCATCGCCTCGCGTCCTCCGATCGCCGCGTGGCCCACCGCACGCGCCATCCGCACAGGGTCGCGCGCCTGCGCCACGGCGGTGTTCAGCAGGACCGCGTCGCAGCCCAGCTCGAAGGCAAGCGCCACATCGGACGCCGTGCCGAGGCCGGCGTCGACGATGACCGGGACCGAGGCGCGCGAGACGATCAGCTCGAAGTTGTGTGGATTGCGGATGCCGAGCCCGGACCCGATCGGCGCTGCCAGCGGCATCACCCCAACGCAGCCGACATCCTCGAGCTTCTGCGCGAGGACGGGGTCGTCGTTGATGTACGGAAGCACGTCGAAGCCGCGCTGGACGAGCTCGGCCGCCGCCGTCAGTGTCTCGACCGGGTCCGGCAGCAGCGTCTCCTCGTCGGCAATCACCTCGAGCTTCAAGAGCGATGTGCCCAGTGCCTCGCGGGCCAGCTCAGCCGTGAGCACCGCGTCGCGGGCCGTAAAGCAGCCGGCGGTGTTCGGAAGCACCTGGTAGCCGCGGTCGGTCAGCAGCTCGTAGAGGTTCTCCCCACCAGTCGCGCGTGGGTCGGCCCGCCGGATGGCCATCGTCACCAGCTGCGCGCCCGCTGCCTCCAGCGAGTCGAGCATCACCTGTGTGCTCGGGTAGCGCGCCGAGCCGAGGATGACGCGCGACCGCAGCTCGCGGCTGCCCACGCGCCATGTGTCCTGCACCTCGCTCCCGCTCATCGCCCGTGTCCTATTCCGTCGTCGCTCATGTCCATCAACCTCCCTGGATAGGCCGCACGATCTCGAGCTTGTCGTCCGGCTCCACCGCCGTCGACGACCACTCGCCGCGCGTCACCACCTCGCCATTGCGGGCGACCGCCACCCCCCGCCTCCACGTTGAGGGCACGAGGTCCGCCACGGTCGTACCGGGCGCGACGGTGCGGCGCTCCCCGTTGAGCGAGATCGCAACGCTCGTGCTTGCCCGTTGCCCGCTCATGGCGTGGCCTCGCCCGGCGCGCCCGAGTGGGCGAAGCGCATCGGGTCGAACGGTGCGAGCAGCGGGTCGGCCCGCCCCTCGCAGACCAGGTCGGCGAGCAGGCGCGCGGTCACCGGTGCCAGTGCGACGCCGTTGCGGTAATGCCCGGCCGCCACGAAGAGGCCGTCCTCGGTGGCCCCGATGCTCCCGATCGCCGGGAGGTGGTCGCGCAAAGCGGGGCGGAAGCCGGCCCGCGCCTCGACCAACTCCAGTTCGGCGATGCCGGGCATGACGCGGCGGGCCTCGCGCAGCAGGTCGTGCACGGCGCCAGCGGTGACGCGTCGGTCGAAGCCCATCTCTTCCACCGTTGCACCGAGCACGAGCTCGCCATCGGCGCGGGGCACGAGGTAGACCTCGGGCGTCCGGATGACGTGACGTGCGAGGACGTCACCATGCAGCCGCAGGATCTGGCCCTTGACCGGGCGTAGTCCGCTGAGGAGCGGGAACGCATCGAGCAGTCCAGGGCCCGGAGCCCCCGGGGCGACCACCAGGCGACGGGTCCGGATGTGTTCGGGCGGCGCGTCATCCTCCCGGCGCGCGAGCACCGTCCACCCCTCGCCGGACCGCTCGATCCCGTCCGCAGCGGTGTGCTCCGTGATCGTGCCGCCGCCGCGCTCGACCGCGACGGCGAGCGCCTGCAGCAGGCGCCGCGGGTCGACCTGCCAGTCATCGCGGGCGAGCAAGCCGCCGGAGACGTTCGGGGCGAGCAGCGGTTCGCGCTCGCGGACTTCGGCGGCGGTGAGCCGGACCGCGTCCAGCCCGCGCTCGGCCTGGAACGCACGCAACTGCTCAAGCCAGGCGTGGTGGTCGCGGTGCACCGCAACCCACAGCGTCCCCGATTGCTCGAACCCGGTCGTCATGCCCGAGGCCGCCTCGATGCGCGCGATCCAGTCCGGGTACTCGCCGTGGCTCGCGAGCGCGAGGCGGGTCAGGTCCGGGTGCGAGACGTCGACCTCGGAGGCGGGGGCGATCATGCCCGCGGCGACGCCGGCCGCGCCACGCTCGCCCACGGCGGCGGCTTCCAGCACGGTGACCGACGCTCCGCGTTGCGTGAACTCGTGCGCCGCGGCGAGCCCGATGATGCCGCCCCCGATCACGCACACGTCCGCTGGTTGCGCCGTCATCGGGCCGCCCTCGAAGCGAGCGCGGCGTCGAGGGCGGCCCGACAGCCGCGCGCGGCCGCCTCGACGTCCGGGGCCGCGACCACCGCCGAGACGACGGCCACCCCGTGCGCGCCCGCCTCGATCACCTCGGAGATACGTTCCGCCGTGATGCTGCCGATGGCGATGACGGGCACGGGGCAGGCGGCGCAGATGCGAGCGAGGGTCTCCAGGCCCATGTCCGGCGCCGGGTTCGCCTTGGTGCTCGTCCCGTAGATCGGCCCGACGCCGAGGTAGTCGATGTCCGTCTGCCAGACCCGCGCGGCCTCCTCGAAGGAGTTCGCGGTGCCGCCAATGATCGCGTCTGGCCCCAGGATCCGCCGCGCCGTCGCGACATCGAGGTCGTGGCGCCCGAGGTGGACGGCCGATGCGCCAACGCTCAGCGCCACGTCCGGGCGGTCGTCCACGATCAGCGTCGCCTCGTGCCGCCGGGTGAGGGGGAGCATCGACGCAGCGACTTCGATCAACTCGCGCGTCGTGCGCGCCCGCTTCTCCCGGAACTGGACCGCGTCTGCCCCACCCCGCAGCGCCAGCTCAGCGATCTCGAGGTGGGAGTAGCGGTCCTGGATCTGCTCGTCCGTGATCACTTGCAGGCGGAGGACTCGAGTGGAGGCGGTCGTCACAGTCGGAGCTCCTTGACCGGATCGTCGATGAGCCACTCGCTCGGGTCGCCGTCCGCCTCGGGGCGCAGGTAGAAGAAGTGGTCGGTGGGGCGGGCGCCTTCGCCGAGCGCGGGGCCGTACCGGATCGCCTCCGTCAGGTACCGCTTCGCGGCGTGGACGGCGCGGACCAGGTCGAGACCGCCGGCCAGCTGCGTGGCGATGGCCGCTGAGAAAGTGCAACCCGTCCCGTGCGTGTTCCGGCTCTCGAGGTACTCGCCCTCGATGACCGTCGCCCCGGCTAGTTCCACCAGGACATCGGTGGCGGGGCTCTCCTCCAGATGCCCACCCTTCACCAGCACGGCCTCCGGGCCGAGCTCGAGGATGCGGCGCCCTGCCTCAGCCGCGTCCGAAACCGTCCGGACCTCCATGCCGGCGAGGAGTTGCGCCTCCGCCACGTTGGGCGTGACGAGCGTCGCGAGCGGCAGCAACTCGTCGCGCATGGCGTCCACGGCGTCTTCGGCGAGCAGCGGGAAGCCTGACTTCGAGACCATCACCGGGTCGAGCACGTACTGCGGCGGCCGGTACCTTCGCATGCACGCGGCGACCACCTCGACGCGTTCGCGGTCGGCCAGCATGCCGCTCTTCGCGCCGTGCACCTCGAAGTCGTCGAAGATGGCGTCGAACTGCGCCTCGATCAGCTCGGGCGGCAGCGCGAAGGCGGCCGTGACCGCCTTCGTGTTCTGCGCGGTCACCGAGGTGAGCACGGAGAGGCCGTAGCCCCCGTTCGCGGAGGTCGCCTTCAGGTCCGCCTGGATGCCGGCGCCGGCGCCGCTATCCGAGCCGGCAATCGTCAGGACTGTGCGCATGCCGTCCCCCTCCGCTCGCGTGCCACGACCGATGCGCACACGAAGCGGCCGGTGACGTCATGGACGTCTCGGCGCTCAGGACCAGGGGCTGATGTGACGAGGAGACCGGACAGGTCTGCTGCATGGCACATCCCTCCGCCGGTATTACCCGGATCAGGTGTAGCGGGTGCTTTCTCAGGCCGGGCGACCGCCCGACCACCCCGTGTGCTCAGGCGACTATACCAGAGCGAACATGAGCGCGGCCAGGAGCTCTCGAACAGAAGGAGCGTGTGAGAATGCGCGACGACAAACGGCAGATGAGCGAGCACGAGCATATCCGCGATGACTACACCGCTAGACTCCGTCCGTTCCTCGGCGCTGATGCGTCTCGCTCACCCGTTCGCGGTAGGTGGCTCGGCATTGTCGTGAACAGCCCTGGCGCAGGGCGCAAGCGCCGCCTCACGCCTCAACTGGATCCTTCACGTCGTGCAGGAGCCCATCGCGCATGTCCAGGATGCGATCGGTGAGGCGAGCCATCTCGCGGTCGTGCGTGACGATGATCGCGGCGATCTCGCGGCGGCGGACCTCCTTGATGAGGGCCCGCACCACCTGGCTGCCGCGCACTAGATCGAGGTTCGCCGTCGGCTCGTCGGCGAGCAGCACGTCGGGCTCGTTCGCGAGGGCGCGGGCGATGGCCACGCGCTGGCGTTCGCCGCCCGACAGCTCGGTCGCCACCGCATTCGCGCGGTGGGACAGCCCCAGGCCGGCAATGAGCCGGTCGGCACGCTGCTTGACATGCCGCTTGTGGGAGATCGCGCCGATCAGCTCGATGTTTTCGCGGGCGGTGAGATAGGGGACAAGGTTGCCCGCCTGGAAGATAAAGCCGACCGACTCGCGACGGACACGTGCGAGGTCTGGCTTCGCCAGGCGAGACAGGTCGCGTCCACCGAGGTCGATGCTGCCTGACGAGGGTGTGAGCAGCCCGCCCAGCATCGCCAACAGCGTCGTCTTCCCGGACCCGCTCGGGCCGACGATGGCGACGCACTCACCGGCGGCCACCGCAAAGCTGACGCCGCGCACGGCGTCGACCCGCATCTCTCCCACTCCGTAAGTCTTCGTAAGCTCTCGGACGCTCACCGTGATCCGTCGCTCATCCACTTTCGTACCTCATCAGCTCTGGGGCGGGCTAGTGTTGCTGGGCCAGCGCGATGATCGGGTCAACGCGCATGATGCTGCGGATGGAGAACAGGACTGCGAGGAGCGCGGTGACAACGAGAGAAACGCCACTCGTCAGGTAGACCGTGCCGGTGAGCACGATCGGGATGCCGCCACCTCCGAGTGCCGAAGCGGTCAAGCCTGCCCAGAGGGTGGCGATCGCGAGGCCGGCGACGACGATCACCCCGGCCTGCAGCAATGTCTGGCCCGCGACAAAGCCGCTGCTGGCGCCGAGCGCCTTCAGCAGTCCGATATTCGACACCTTCTGCAACGTGAGCACATAGAAGAAGACCCCGACGACGCCGGCGCTTATCGCGTAGCCGAAGAAGCGCAGCGCCCAGATCGTCCCCTGCATGTCGGCCAACCCCTCGATGTTGGCGAAGGCCTCGTCCTTGGAGGCCAGCACGAACCCCGATCCGGCTTCCGTGTCGACGAGGTCCGTTCCCTGCATGAGCACGATGCTCGCCGCGGGGACGACGTCCCCATCGCCTTGCGGGTAACGCAGATCCTGCCAGCTCGACCGGAGCATGTACGCGACCGGGAGGAAAGCGAACGAACCGCCATCGATGACGCCGACGATCTCGAACTGCTCCGCGCGCAGGTCGCGCAGAATCGTCACTGAGTCGCCGATGACCGCGGACGAATCGGCGAGGAACTGGCGGTCCACGAGCAGACCACGAGCATCTGCGTCCGTGAGCGGGCGCCCCGCGATCGGCTGAGGCTCGGCGATGGTGCCGGGGTCGTAGCCGAAGATCGAGGTCGCAAGCACCTCACCGTCACCGCTGCGGTAGTCCGTCATGAGGAAGCCGAGCGGGGCCGATCGTTCCTCGGTCGCCTGGCTTCGTATTGCCTCCACGCTCGACTCGCTCAGTTCCGAGCGGTTGATCGCGAGCCGAGCACCGTCGTCGAACGCGATGGCATCGGCGTCGAAGCGCTTCACGGCACTGCCGAACTCATCCTGCAGACCGAGGCCGAGCGCGTTGATCATGAGGACCAGGTAGGACACCAGCGCAACCACGAGACCGATCAGCACGAACGTCGTGCGCCGGCGCCAGATCTCGCGCAGTCCCAGCATCACCCGACCTCCTTGAGCAACCGCTCAAGCTGTGCGGTGCGCTGTTCCAACTCGTCGAGCTTCGTCGCGGTACGTTCCAGGCCGTCGCCGGCGAGCCGTTGGGCAGCCACGGACTCCTCGGCCAGCCTGCGGTATGCCTCCTCCCGCGCCACGGACATGCGCGCCCGCCAGGTGCCGAACACCTGGACGATCAGGATCGCGGCGATGATGGTCACGAAGGCGATACCCGCGACGGCGATCGCCGCCTCCGGCCAGCGGGTGTTGTCCGCCGCAACCTGCAATACGACCGGGCTCATGAATCAGTCCTCCTCTTTCTTGGCTGCCGGTGGGCTGAGGGTCGCGACGGCTGTGTTGATGAAGTCAGGCGTGAGCCGGAGGTCGAACGACACGACCTCGTAGAACTTCAGCGCCCGGCCGTCCGCTGTTGAGAGCTCCAGTTCACCCCTGACGAGCCCACCGGCCTCGAGTCGCTGAAGGTGGAGATAGAGCAACGTCCGGCTCATGCCGGCGTCCCGGGCAAGCTGGCTGACGTGCGTCCGGCCCTGGCGCCTGAGCAGCGCCAGGATCCGCAGCCGGTGCGGGCTCGCGAGCGCGTTCAGCGCGAGGAGCAGGTCATCGCCAGTCAGTACCGGCGCTCTGTCATGGTCTTCGCTCATCTGTCAGAATAATATGACGCAAGACTTATTCCTGTGTCAATCAGCGATGCGGAGCACATGCACTGGTGGGTGAAGTCGTCGTCGAACGACTCGCGATACGGGTCGACTGGGCAGCTCGGACGCGCGGCCGTACACCTTCGCGGTCTTCGATGAGGCGCAGACACCGGTGTGGAGGGCGCCGCGGTCCCCGACGCCTCAGTCCGACTCGGTCGCGGGCCGCATGCCTTCGCCGCACCCCTCAGATACCGGCGGGCGATCTCGACGTCGCCCCGGTGACCTCCTGGGCCGCGCTCGCCGCAAAGTTGGTCGAGTCGATCGCGCGAGGAACGGTCGCGGGTGTCAGCGGCGAGACGCTGTCGACGCCTAGGTCGTTGCGGTCGTCTAGGTCGTTTGCGGTGGTCGCACGCAGGCACCCCGAGGCCACGCTCAACCTCGCCTCAGGCAACGCCTGGCTGCGGGACGAGCGGGTGCATGACGTACTCGGTGATCGCCCGGCGCACAGGTCGCCGGTGCTCCAACACCTCGAGGTGCGATAGGACGGCTGGCGGCTACCGCGGGGAGCCCAGCACCTGCCCCAGCACCTGGAAGCCCGGCGCCAGGCCGTCCGGCAGGTACTGGATATCGGTGTCTCGCGCGTGCTGGTTGAGGGTCATGCGTCGTTGTAAGCGGCCCGGAGCCCGCTGACCTCGATCTTCGACATGCCCAGCATCGCCTGCATCACGCGCCCGGCGCGCTCCCGGTCCGGGTCGCCCAGCAACCGGCCCAGGTCATCGGGGATGATCTGCCATGACAGGCCGAAGCGATCCTTCAGCCAGCCGCACCGGCTCGGCTCGCCGCCATCCGCGAGCAGCGCGTCCCACAGGCGATCCACCTCCGACTGCGTCTCGCACGAGACGAACAGCGAGATCGCCTCGGTGAACGGGAACTGCGGGCCGCCGTTCAGCGCCATCAGATCGAGTCCCGCCAGACGGAACGTGCCCGTCATGATGCGCCCGTCCGGACCGGGACTGGTGCTCAGGATCTCGGAGTCTTCGAAGAGCGAGACGTAGAAGTTCATCGCCTCCTCCGCCTGGGTGTCGAACCAGAGGAAGGGCGTGATGCGCTGTGACGCGACGGTCGAAGGTGGCATGAGACGTCTCCTGGTCCTATGAGCTTGGCTGTTGCTTGAGTGTTTCAGCGAGGTTGGCTGCGGCTTGAGTTCGTCCAGCAGAGCGTCCAGGCCCTGGCGCCTGTAGCGTTCCGGGCGCGCGGTCGCCGCTGCCATAGGCGCTGCCGCCAGCCGGCGCGGCCGGCGCTGCGCGTCGCGATGCCGCTGGCCCCGTCACGGACGCCTCGCGATCCGCGAGCCGCGCGAAGATCGCTCGCCGGGTGGGGCCGGCCGATGCCGCGGACGTGGCGTCGACGCGGTCGACTACCGCCGGACCCGATGCATAATCATGTGGTTCCATAACCACATGATTATCTTGTACAGTGGCGGAAGTCAACCCGAGAGACCTGCGCGCGACAGTGCTACCCAAGGAATGGTGCCACCCGAGGAGTCGGCGAGTGTCGGAACAGCTGACCGCGTCCGCGTTCCTCGCCCGGTTGCACGCCCAGGCAACCGAGGCGCAGCGGGTCGCCTACCGCCGGTACTTTCCCGGCGACGAGAGCTTCATCGGGGTCAGGATGGGTGCCGTCTTTGCCGTCGCGAAAGAATTCAACGCGATGCCGATACCGGAGATCGAGGCGCTGCTCGATAGTCCCATCCACGAGGCGCGCGCCGGCGCGTGCTCTGTGATGGGCAAGGCCGCGAGCCATCCGCGGGTTACTCTCGAGCGCCATGAGGCGTTGTACAAGCTCTACTTGCGACGCCACGACCGCATCAACGACTGGGACCTCGTCGACCTCGCGGCGTTCCATGTGGTCGGGACGTGGCTGCTGACCCGTCCCCGCGATCCGCTGTACGCCCTCGCGCGATCGGCCTCCTGGCCCGAGCGGCGCAGTGCGATCGTCGCCACCGCCGCGTTTCTGAAGCTCGGCGAGATCGAAGACACGCTCCGACTCAGCCGCATGCTGATCGACGATGAGCATCCCCTCGTACAGAAGGCCGTAGGGTGGATGCTGCGCGTGGCCGCCGACGTCGACCGGTCCGCCGCCCGCGCGTTCCTCGACGAGTTGGCGCCGGTGATGCCGCGCCCGATGCTTCGCGCGGCGATCGAGAAGTTCGAGCCCGACGAGCGCAAGGCGTATCGCGCGCGAAAGCCGGATGACGACGCTGACCGCCGATGACTCGTTCGCCCCTCAGGCGGGCCCGTTGAGGGGCTGGCCGCCCGGGATCGGGTCTCCAGCGGCGGCCGACCGCTCAGGAGCGCGCCGTCGCCCCGTGCGCAAGCTGGCGCAGCGCCTGAATGCCGGGCATGAAGAAGTAGGCGCCACCTCGCACCGACACAAAGCGAGGCATTCTCTCGGAGCGGCGTGCCACTGGTTGGGCCTGCACGGTGAACGTGTTCACGCCTGGACCCACCAGCGGGTCGGGCTCGTCGTACAGGCCGATGAAGGTGGGGTTGTTCACCCACATATGCTGCACAAACTCGAACTGACGCGCGATGTCCGCATTCAAGGCGATGAAGTAGAGACCGCGCTCACCCTGATGTTCGGGCGATGGCGCCTGCTCGCCGTGCCGCACCGGTTCCGGCAGGCCCACGCCGTATTCGCGGCCGCGCCGGATGATGCGGTGGTGGTTGGCCGCGGCCACTGACTGCTCTGAGCCCGGCTGCGGGTCGAGCGAGTCGCGCGGGTTGGCGCGTCGGACATGAGCGCCCATAGGGCACGCTAGTCCGTGCCGATCCTCGTCGTGATACGCGAAGTCATTCACCCCGGCAAATGCCGGGATGTCCTCGTGAGGGGCGCGAACGAGAGGCGCCCCGCTCGGCCAGCGGCCCACCATCTTGGCCGCGACCCGGACCTGCGTAGCCCGGTCGCTCGCGCCGTAGACCTCCTGCGCGACATCCGCCGTCGCCCTCCAGAACCGGAGGACATCCTGCTCCAGCTGCCGGAACACGACGTAGGTCCCGTTACGCCCGAGGTCCCCGGCGTCCGCAAGGGGCGCCGGTATGGGCTCGCCGGAGACGCCGTAGGCGTTCTCGTAGCCGAGGATGAACTCGCCTGCCTTCAGCGTATTCTCCGGCCGATCGGTGAATCTGAGGCCCTCGATGGTGGGCTGGGATACGCCGTCTCGGAAGCCGAAGTGCTCCAGGCCGTCCAGGTCCTCGTTGGTTTCCAGGGTGCGGACCTCCTGCAGGCCGCTCGCGGCGAAGCGACTGGCGTGCCGGTCGCGCAACCCATCAAGAGCGGCGTAGTCCGAGGCGAAGAGCATCAGCACCAGGTCGATGCGCGGTGTCTCCGGCCCGCCCCAGACCCACCGCTCCGGCGCACTCTCATCGATGTCGCCGAGGATGCGCTGGCGGTGCAGCGTGGTCATGCCCTCCACGAACTCTGGCGAGAACCGCGACACGGAGTCGGCGGGCAGGCCGAGTTGCTCCAAGCCGGAGCGGGTGAACGCGATGTTCAGAGCGTCACCCTCCGGCCGGCTCACCGCCGTCGTCACCTCGGCGATTGTGTCTGCCAGCCACGAGCGCGCCAGATTCGGGTCAGCCACCGCAAGCAGCACGTAGCAAGCGGCGCGCAGGTCGCGGTACCCCCGCGCGATGAGACCCTGCATGTCGTGGACTTCGAGCGTTGGCGCCATCGCAGCTACCCCCTCGTGATCTCCAGGCCTACAGGAGGCGGAGCCAGGCCTGTACCTCGTCCGGGTCGAGGTCTCCATATAGCCCGGCGCGGATCTCTGCGTTGTTGTCTACGTTGGCGGCGCTCAGCTTTGGATAGGCGGAGTACCACACATGGGTGGGGATCTGGTGGCCGCGGAGGAACGCCTTGAAGCCGCGTTCCTGGTTCGCGCCCTCCCAGAACAGCCAGCGTGTCGTCGGGTACCCCTCCTGGTTGCCGAAGCCGGTGTTCAGGACCCACGCCACGAGGTCGACAAAGTCGTCCATGTAGGACTCCAGGCTGCCGTCGTAGTAGCTCGTGAACATCATCCGGCCGTCGTTGAGCTCCATGAGGCGGGCGAAGTGGACCGTCCGCAAACCCGCGAGGCTGCCCCGGGTGAAGACGTGACGCGTGCTATACGCGGCCGCGGCCGTGAACACGGGCGCGGTGAGGCGCCAGAAGCGGCCGGGCTTCACCGCGGCGACCGTGGTGATCGCGTTCTGGATCCCGTAGTCCTCCGTGTCTCGAATCGCGCGTAGCCGTTCGCGGTCCACTTCCACGTCCACCTCGGGTGCGCGGATCTCCTGGAGGCGAAGCGCGAGGAAGGCGATCACGGCCGCGGGGATGACGACAGGCGCCAGTAGGAGCAGTGCGGCTGGTATGCCGAACTTGCGGGCGCCTTCGGTGAGGCGGAACCGCCACCCCGGCGCCGGCGCCTCGCTCCGTGCCCACGCGAGGTCCCGTTGCGAGTCCACGAACGCCTGGATGGTCGCTCGCGCCTCGATAGCGCTCTGTCCCGCGAGGTCGTTCGTGTCGTCCAGGAAGTGCCGAATCGCCTGCCGCAGCTGCTCCTCCCGCTGGATCTGCTGTAGCGACCGCCCGACGTGATGGACGTAGACCACCTCGGAGCCTCGCATCCGCGAGCGCAGGTATCGCAGCCGTTGGTCGGGCGTGGCGGGTGTCGCGGGGTAGCCCTCACAGCGCCCGAAAACCTGGTCGAGGCCCGCCCCGGCGACGTTGACGAAGTCGCGCAGCTGTTCGTCTCCTGGTGCATCGCAGTCCAGCATCAGCAGCAACGTGTCGGCGCCGGACGTGCCGTCCACGACCTGCAGGCGCGCGAAGTGCGTGGCCCTGAGCCGAGCGAATGGAATCACCGGGTTGCACGCGCCGGCGGCGCTCATCTCCTCGAGCAGCCGCTTCATGTCCGCCGTTGCCCCCGGCTTGATCGGTGCGCTCACGGTCAGCGCGACCTGGTGGGGCATCAGTGAGACTCCTCTCGAAGAGCGCCCGCCCTTCGCGCTGGCGCCTAACCAACGCGGTGCTCGGTCACGGCTCACCCGTCGAGAGGGGCGGGTGGACGTGCGGAAGCGTGAGTCCGCCGCAGCGCCCCCGAGGTGGGCCGGTGGCTGAGATCCGCCGCTCAAATGCGAAGCCGCAGACATCGCCGCCCTGCGGACGGTACCACGTGGCGCACCGAAATCCGCCGTTCGGGCGGCGGTTAGTCACGTAAGAATCGCCAATCACGCGCGCATCCCAGAGGGTGCTATAACCGGTGTTGGGCTCAGCCCTCCCGGGATCCAGGCCCACCTCGGGACGCCATCAGGGAGCGATCGATGCGTCGCCGCGTGATCCCCGTGCTCCTCGCGTTCGGACTGCTGACGGTGGTTGCCGTTGCCGCCCTCCCGGCCATGTGGAGCGTCCGCACGGCATCCGCCGCGCAGGCGGTCCAATGTGCCGCCGCGATCAACGGTGTGCCCGTCGAACAGTACGGGACCTACGGACGCGCGCTGGAGCTGCGGCCGGACGACGTCGTGCGCGTGGACTTTGCCACCAACGCCGCGGTCCCAGTGTCCGGCACCGTCTCGGCTGAGCTCGGCCCGGTGACCATCCCGCTCGAGTCGTTCCAGACCGCGGGTGGCGTGTGGCAGTCAGACGTGAGCGCTGTGTCCGAACAGACACGGGGCACAGGGCTATACCGCGTCGTGTTCGACGCCGCGGGCTGCGGACCGATCTCTGGCTGGGTCAAGATTAGCGGCCGCAATCCCCTGACCACGCCCATCGGGGGTAGCGCGGCGGCGACCGTTGGCGCGGGCGCGATCGCAGTGGTCGGCGCCGCCATCCGAGGCGTGCGGTCGCGCAAGGGCCTCACCCTGGCCGTCGTCGGCGGCGCCCTGGGCGGCCTCGGCGCGTGTGTGCTCAACCAGCAGTTCGGCAACGCGCCCGTAACCTGGAGTTCGTGGGCGACGTGGACCGTCCCGTTCACCGGCTTCGGCGTCGTGCTCAACGTCGGAGCCTCGACGCTCGGGCGACGCGGTGAGGAGGAGGGCGCCCCGGAGGGTGAAGGGGCAGCGCCTGATTCCGCCGGCCCGGGTCCGAGGGGGTCCACACCCTTCCCCTGGCCTCGGCCACCCTTCTCGCGTCGGAACGGCGCTGGAGCCGGTCGCCCGGAGCCCTCGTCGGCCCCTCCCGCTGCGCCGCCGAGCCAACCGACGCCTGCGGCGCCACCTGTCCCGCGAGCGGAGGAGGAGACAGCATCGCCCGTCGCCGAGGCTGGCACGGTCGCGGCGAACGGCGGGGTCGCTCAGCCGGAGACCCGCGAGGGGCAAGCCGGGCCAGACACGTACACCGCACACGGGCTGCTGGACTGCCCGCCAGTCGTGGTGGCGGCGCGCGAGTTCACGCTCGAGGTGGGTGTTGCACCGGAAGCAGCCACCGGTGTGGCCGGTGAGGCCTTCGAACTCCCTTCGCCAGGGACGGGGCGGTCGTACGAGTTGGTCGTCGACCTGGACATCCAGGGCTTCACGCTGCGGGCGGGCGAGTCGATGCGTCAGTCCCTGGTGATCAGCGACGCCGACCGCTATCCGACGACCGTGGTGCACCTGCTGGCGGCGTCACCGCAGGGCGCCGATCCGGACATCCGATCCGTGCGCGCGCTGTACGTCGTGGGGGGCGCGGTGCTGGGATACGCCCGGCGACACATCGCGGTGGTGGCCACGGAAGCGAGCCTCGACGGTACCGCGGAACCGCCCGAGGACGAGGTCGGTACGGTCGCGATCCCAAGCCAGGGACCGGTCGCAGACCTGACGGTGGTGATTGAGGAAGACGAGCAAGCACGCGGGCGCCTGCGCTGGACATTGACGAGCCCGCACGCCTCCGGCGGCCCGACGGCACCGATGGTCACGGACATCGGCGCGGACCCGCAGCAGTTTGCCAGACAACTGGTGGACGGCGTGGGTGCCCGTGAGGGAAAGACAGGACTCGCCGCTTTCCTGTCGGGCGTCGGCAACACGATCGCCGAAGAGTTGCCCTCGGGCTTCTGGCCGGCCCTGCAGTCCGCCGCCGAGGCGGCACGCGCACAGGACCGCCCGCCGACGGTGTTCATCCTCTCGGAGGAGCCGTACGTCCCCTGGGAACTGGCCACCGTCGAGCCGCGATTGGACCAGGCTGCCCCGCCCTTCCTCGGCGCACAGGCGCGCGTCGGGCGTTGGGTGCTGGGCACGCGCCGCCCGAAATTGCCACCACCGACCGAGGTGGCAGTCGCCTCCATGGCGGTCGTCAGCGGTGAGTACGCCCTGCCGGGTTGGAGCCGGCTGGCCGAGGCGGAGGCGGAAGCGGCGGCGCTCCAGTCACTGTACGGAGCGGTTCCGGTGAACGCGCTGACGGCCGATGTGTTGCAGTGCCTGCGCGGGACGCCACCCGCCGAGCTGCTGCACTTTGCGATGCACGGAATCTACGATCCCAACTCGACGTTGAACGGACTCGTGTTGGCGGACGGGCAGACCGTGGACCCGCTCCAGGTACGCGGACTGGCGTTCACCAACCCGCCATTCGTGTTCCTCAACGCCTGCCAGGTCGGGAGCTCGCAGCGCCTGCTCGGCGACTACGCGGGCCTGGCGGAGGCGTTCCTGTTCTCCGGCGCTGCCGGCGTCGTCGCGCCCCTGTGGTCGATTAAAGATGTGACCGCGCGCGAGATCGCCCTGCGCTTCTACGAGCAGACGTTCCAGGGCGTGCCGCCGGCCGAGATCCTGCGCCGCGAGCGTGGGGCCTTCGAAGGCGGCCCCGAGGACATTTCCGCAACCAGCCTCGCCTACCTGTTCTACGGCCATCCATCACTCCTGCTACGCAGGACCACGGGAGTCCTCGATGCCTGACCTCCAACCGAACGGGAACCCGTTGCAATTGGGCCGCTCGACGCTGCGCACGCCCGGTCTGGCCGGGATCGCCGTGGCGCATACACCCGGCTCGGCCGGCATGCGCTCGGCGGAACGCACGGCGGGGGAGCTCGACGAGGCGCTAGCCACGGAGCACATACAGGTCGTCGAAACGATCGAGATCAGCAGAACACGGGAGGTGCCCTCCGGCGCTGGTGTGACGCGGAGCACGACCCTAGGTGAGCCCGCTATCGAGCTTACGGTCCCGGACCCCGGCCCTGACTGGGGGCAGGTCGTGCTCGCGGTCGACGAGTCCGGCGTGGCGACGTGGAACATTGCACGAGATGAGCAGGGCGCCGTGGACGTCACCCGGGGTGGCAGCACACGGACGTACGTGATCCGGCGCCAGGTCCCGCCGGTGGCACCGGCGGCGGAGACCCGCGGGCTGCTCGGCGCCGTGGGCTCGAAGGTGCTGAAGGTACTGGTCTTCCCCCTCGTTGACCCGATCGTCGGCGAGATCAGCGACACGCTGGCGGGGCGCTGGGAAGCTGTGAACCGGCCGTACCGGCTGCGTACCTTCACGACCGATGACTACCGGTCCGCCGAGGCAGGGACGATCGACGACGACGCCTGGGCCCGTCTGCAGGGTGGACGTGCGCTCCTGCTTCTCCACGGCACCTTCAGCCGTGCGCACTCCGCGTTCGGAGGGCTTCCGCCGGACTTCGTCGCGTGGCTGCACGAACGCTACGAGGGCCGTGTCTTCGCATTCGACCACTACACGCTGTCGCAGGATCCGCGCGAGAACGCGGAATGGCTGGTCGCACAAGTCCCTCCCGGGGCACACCTCGAGCTGGACACCATCGGTCATTCGCGGGGCGGCCTGGTCAGCCGCGTGTTGTCTGAGCAGGGAGATGCACTCGCGCTGGGGGATCGAAGCGTCGAGGTGGCGCGAGCGATCCACCTCGCCACGCCGAGCGCCGGCACCGTACTCGTGGACGCGAAGCACCTCGGCGAGCTGGTTGACACGGTGACGAACCTGTTGAGCTTCTTCCCGGACAATGGCGTGACGGATGTCCTACAGACGGTCATCACGGTGGTCAAGCAGCTGGCAGTTGGCGCGGTGGGCGGACTCTCCGGGCTCAGCGCCATGTTGCCTGACGGGCCGTTCCTGCACGCCCTCAACGATTCCCCAAAGGCGGGTGGGCGGTATTACGCGGTGGCCGCCGACTATGAGCCGGGGGAGGCAGACGGGCTGGCGAGCTACGCGCGTGACGTCCTACACGACCGCATATTCGGCGCCGAGAACGACCTGGTGATTCCTACCGCCAGCGGGTGGGACGCCAAGGGCAGCGCCAACTTCCCGATCGAGGACCGTCAAGTCTTCCGCGCCCTGGACGCGGTCCCGCACAACGCGTTGGTGCGGAACACCGCTACGCTCGAGCAGATACGAGCCTGGCTTGCCTAGTCGCGGCGCGAGCCGGACGGTCATCGAGGCTGCTCGCTCGCCCTCACCGCTACGGCGGCGCGGAGATGCGCCCCACGAGGCCGGCGTCGATGTGGCCTGCGTGATACATCCAGCGCAGCGTCTCCTCGATGGTGACCTGAGTCTCGCGAGCCCATAGTCCGAACTCGGCCTGGGTGGCCGAGTCGTCCCAGCCGGGAGCCTGATGCACGGAGTACGCGTTCTGGTAATTGAGCGGCAGCCGGATCGGCGCGATGCGCTGGAGCGCATCGAGGGCGCGCAGCATGGGTAGCACGAGCCGGGCTGGCAGCGACACCGTCCACAGCCGGCGTCCCGTCGCCTGTTCGAGGAGGTGCAGGAATTGGCCCAGCGTTACCGTCGTGCCGGGCGCGAGGTAGCGCCGCGGGCCGCGGCCGGCCTCGAGGGCTGCGGCATGCAGGGCGGCGACATCGCGCACGTCGGAGATGACGAAGCCGCCGGGGATGGAGAGTCGGTACGCCCCGCGCAGCGCGTCATTGGCGCTTCGCGCGCTCTCTCCCAGGTGCGGGTCGTGCGGTCCCCAGACGGAGCCGGGGTAGGTGGTCACCACCGGCGCCCCCTGCTCCTGGAAGCGCCGTGCGACGCGCTCGGAGTCGGCCTTCGAGCGGAGGTAAGCGCCGGGCGGATCGGACACGGGTGAGTCCGGGCGTCGGACCGCGCCGGCCGGGCCGCCGAGCGCGACCACGCTGGACACATAAATGATCGGGTCGAGTCCCTCGGCCGCAGCGCTCCCGAGCACGATCTCCGTGCCACGCACGTTCGTCTCCCGCACGATGCTGTCCCGCCGCGTGTCGAGCGAGTACACAGAGGCGGCATGGAGGACCGCGTCGCAGCCGTGCATGGCCGAGCGCACCACCCCCTCGTCGGTCACGTCGCCCAGCACGACCTCCGGCTCGAAGGCGCCGAGCGGGTCGAGCGCCGGCGCCACACGCTCCGGCGAGCGCGCGAGCAACCGGACGGTGTGCCCGGCGCGGATGATCGCCGCGACGGAGTGGGAGCCGACGAACCCCGTCCCCCCGGTGACCAGCACCTTCATCTGTCACCCCTTCCCGTCCTTTGACGGTATCTCCTATACCGCGCGTGGGGCTCGGCGTATCTCCTCATGGTGTCACCAAGATCAGCGGTCCACGTGCTACTCTCCGTCGGACTTGCGGAGACGTGGATGACGGCCCACCCACAACTCGCCGGAGCACTCGCGTGCTGGTGCGCTGAGCGGCAGCCTCGCGCATGCAGCCGGCCGCGACCACGTGGACTCGTGATGCGGCGATCCGGCAGGCCTCAGCGTCCCATCTCCCCTCGACACAGTCCGCCTCGATTCGGGGCCTGGTCTCGCGCGTGCCCGCCGTCCGCGGCGCTGCGCGGGCGACTCAGCAAGTTCGGCTAGTGGAACAGGTATCCGATATGACGACCACAGACCAGGCGAGGACCAGCAGATCCGCCCCGCGATCCAACCATGTGACCAACTGGGGCAAGGACGTTGTGTCGTTCCCTCAAGCCGTCGTGCACGCGGAGCGGGTGGAGGACATCATCGCGGTGATGCGCGACCGCGAGCACTACCCCTCGCCAGTGCGTGCGGTTGGTTCGAACCACTCGACGACTCACTGTGGTGTGGCGGACGAGGGCACCCTGATCGACATGCGGGGCATGGACCGCATCCTGCACGTTGGGGACGACTATGTGGTGGTCGAGGCAGGCGCGCTGTACATCGATGTCGCGAAGGAGCTGGAACGCCATGGCCTCCAGTTCTTCGTCAATGTGGAGCTGGGGAATCTGAGCATCGGCAGCGCCGCCTGTGGCGGGACGAAGGACGCCTCGATGCCCGGCGAGTTCGGGCAGGTGGCCTCCTACGCCACCGCGATGAAGATCGTGACGCCAAGTGGCGAGATCGTGGAGGTCACGGAGGACGACCCGGAGTTGCTGCAGGTCGCCCGCTCCAGTTACGGGCTGTTCGGCGTTGTCTACGAAGTGACGTTCCGCGTGCAGCAGCTGCGCCCCATGGCGGTGCACCACGACACTTACAGCCTGGACGAGTTCGAGCGCGCGCTGCCCGAGCTCCGCAACCGGGGAGAGGCGATGATGATGTACATCTCGCCACACCTGGATACCATCACCGTCGAGTTCCGGCGCTACCGTGACGTGCCGCTGAAACGACCTTCGCACTGGCAGTGGCGGCTGCGCAACATCGTCTGGAGCACGCTCGCGCCGACCTACGGGCGTTTCGTCAGTTCCTTCATCCCGTTCAGGCGGCCTCGCTACTTCTTCGTGGACCGCCTGGGGCAGGCGATCAACTTCGTACTGAGGAACGTGATGCGGAGCGACAATACCGTCGCCACGGACCAGCTGATCCGCTACGGGGCTACCGGCGGGTACAGCGCCTACACGTTCAGCATCTGGGCGTTCCGGGAAGACGAGTACGTCGACATCCTGCGCGAGTACTTCCGCTGGGTGGGGGACTACTATCAGCGGACGGGCTACCGCTGCGACCTGCTGCACGTGGGCTACCGAATCGCCTATGACACCAGCTCGTTGTTCTCGTATACCTCGGAACACACGGTCATGACGATCGACCCCGTGTCCACGGGGAACCCCGGCTGGGACCAGTTCCTGGTGTCGTACAACGAGTTCTGCAGCCAGCGTGGTGGCGTGCCGCTGTTCAACCAGACGAAGTGGCTGACACGCGAGCAGGTGGAGCGCGCCTTCGGCGACCGTGTGGAGACGTTCCGAGCCTACCGCCGGCGCTTCGACCCGGACGACCGGATGCTCAACGACTACTTCCGCAACGTGCTGGCATAGACGGCGACGAAACGACGGCCGGTCCAGGAGGCGACGACGGCCGCGGAGAGGGAGACCCCATGGCCCAACCGCAGGGCGCCCATCCGCCGGTAGGTTCACCGGGGGCGGACACGGAGGCAGTCGCGCGCAGCTACTTCGAACGGCTGATCAACCAGCATGACGTGGCGTTCGCGACCACCCTGTTCGACCCGGCGATCGGGTTCCATGACCCCGCCATCCCGGGTGGCGGGCTGAACGGGATCCCCCAGGTACAGCGGTTCTTCGAGACGTTCTTCGACACGTTTCCGGACGTGCACTTCGAGATGAAGGAGTTCTTCGTCGACGGCAACCAGGTCGCGGTCGGATTCATATGGACGGGGACGCACCGCGCCAAGCTGTTTGGCATCACGCTGTCGGAGCGCCATGTCATCGTGCCGGGGATCGACATCTTTCACATCGCGAACGGCAGGATCACGTCGGTACAGGTCGCGTTCGACCCGCTGGACCTGCTCCTGCAATTCGGTGGCGTCCGGGGCGTCCTCGCACGCACCGTCGTGCCAGCCGTACGCAGGCTGTGGCTCGGGCGCCTGTAAGAGTTATTGACATTCGGTGGCTCTGAATGGTTGACCACAATCACTTGCAAAGCGGTGGGATCCAGCGACAAGATGCGGATAGTGGGGCCGGCGATGACCATTCGCGAGATGTGTCGAGCTGATGTGGCTCCCTGACTGAGAGGCCGGCCGTGGACTTCGCCACCCTGACGTGTTCGGCGCGCACTCAGCCGCCGAGGCAGGCGCTCGATGCGCCGGCCGCCGCGCGCCCCTGTCCGGTGCCCTCGACGCACCGCGGGACGGACGGGCCGCGGCGATGAGACGACTACCTGCCCGGATCATCGCGCGTATCGTGCTGCTCCCCACGGCAATCCGGCCGTGGCATCGCTGGCCATCCTTGATCGGCGAGGTGATGCTCGGGCTCGGGCTTCGCGCGGACCTGCGCCAGCACAACCTCCACGACGTCAGGCGAAACGCCCCACCCGTTGGCCCGGCACGCCGCGCCCGGGAGGAGCGAGACCGGTCCCGCGATGCCCTCGGCCGGCGAAACGACCTCAACGACGACGACATGGGAATGGTGCAAGGGCGCTTCGGCCGCAACTTTCCGCCCGAGCGCACGTGGCCGGAGCCGATGCCTCGGATCATGGAGCCGAACCCTCGGACGGTGAGCCGGGAGTTGCTGGCGCGCGACGAGTTCCAACCGGCCACGTCGCTAAACGTGCTGGCCGCCGCCTGGATCCAGTTCATGGTGCACGGCTGGTTCAACCACGGGAACCCTATCCGTGAAGACCCGTGGAAGATCCCCCTCGCTCCGGACGACACATGGCCGGAGGGCTTTCGCCTGGACGGAGCGCTGCCGATCCGTCGGACGCGGCCCGACCCGACCTGGTCCGAGGCCGAAGGACGCCCGCCGACGTATCGCACTTCCACGACCCACTGGTGGGATGGCTCACAGCTTTACGGCAGCGATCCCGAGCGGCTTGCGAGCGTCCGCGGAGGCGCCCCGGACGGACACATCGCATTGACGCCGGAAGGACTGCTGCCCTACGACCCCGAGCGGAAGGTGGATCACACCGGCTTCAACGACGACTACTGGCTTGGACTCAGCCTGCTGCACACGCTGTTTGCCAGGGAGCACAATGCGATCTGCGACCGCCTGAGGCAGGAGTATCCCGGCTGGAGCGACGACCAGCTATTTCAGCACGCGCAGCTCATCAACAGCGCGCTGATGGCAAAGATCCACACTGTGGAGTGGACCCCAGCGATGCTGCCGCACGCCGCTGTGACCAGGGGCATGCACTCCTCCTGGTATGGCCTGCTCGGGCCGCGCTTCCGCCGCCGGTTCCGCGGCAAGCACTTCGGCGACATCCTGAGCGGGATGCCCGGGTCCAGCCGCGATCACTTCGATGTGCCGTACTCGCTGACCGAGGAGTTCGTCGCTGTATACCGCATGCACCCCCTGGTCCCCGACCGCTTCGCCATCCGCAGCGCCGCGGACGACACGGCGATCAAGGACCTCCCGTTCTACGACGTGCAGGGCGCCAACACGCGCGGCGTGATGGACTCGATCGCCATGGCGGACCTCATCTACTCGCTGGGGACAAGCCACCCGGGCGCCATCACCCTGCACAACCACCCGTCGGGGCTGCGGGAATTCGCGAAGGTCACCGACGGCGAGACGATCATGATCGACCTCGCCGCGCTCGACGTGATGCGCGACCGCGAGCGCGGCGTCCCTCGTTACAACGACTTCCGGGAGGGACTGCGCATGCCGCGCGTGAAACGGTTCGAGGACCTCACGGACAACCCGGAGTGGGCTGAACAACTGCGGCGCGTCTACGAGGGCGATGTCGACCGGGTAGACGCGATGGTTGGCATGCTGGCAGAGCCGCTGCTCCCGGGCTTCGCGTTCAGCGAGACGGCGTTCCGCATCTTCATCCTGATGGCGGGCCGGCGGATCACGAGCGACCGGTTCCTGACGGACGACTACAAGGCCGACGTGTACACCCAGACCGGGCTCGACTGGATCGACAACAACACGCTGTCGAGCGTCGTCCTCCGGCACTTCCCTCAACTGGCGCCGGCGCTGCGTGGCATGCCGAACGCGTTCGCGCCGTGGCACCGCCGCGCGTAGCGGCCGCGCCTCGTCCGCGTTGAGGGCGTCCGCGCCGCCCTCGGAGGGTGCGGGCACGGCCGGCCGGCGACCCTCCGAGGTCCATGGGAGTCCGAATGGAAGTCGCAGAGAAGATCCTGACCGTCGGTGGCGTCCTCTTGCTGACGTACGCCTTCTTCACCGGCTTCCTGCTGAGCCGCGCGCGCGACCGGAGCCCAGTTGGACCGAAGTACCTCATCCTCGCGCACACCGAGCCGTTGATGCAGGGAGCGATGCTCCTGGGCCTGGTGTGGGCGGTACGCCTGTCGTCCTTGGACGGCCGCGTCGAAGCCGTCGCGGCGGCGCTGCTGGTCGTCGCGGCCTCGATCCAGGGCGGGAAGGAGCTGCTCAACTGGCGGCAAGGGATCGAGGATGAGTTCGCACACCAGCCGCGGCCGCTGGGCTACTACGCCGCGCGGGTGCAGTCACCGATGGCGAGCGTCGGCCTGATCATCCTCGTCGTCGGTGTCCTGCTCGGGTTGTAGGCGCCTCGTGGGCCGGCGGGCGGAGCCGGCGGCGGCCTCTGCGGGGGACACATGACGAAGACACACGGGGTCGTCGTGATCCACGGTCAGGGCGAGCACCAGACCCGTGGCGTCTTGCTCGCCGAGCTCACGAATCCGATCGTCGACCTGCTGCGACAGGCGGGCAACGAGGTCTCATTCGACTTCAACGGCGACTCCGACGTGCCATCGAGCAGCATCGAGGTGACGCGGCCTCCGGGGTGCAGGGACGCGCTGGACGGCGACGGGCATCACATCTTCGAGTTCCGCGAAGCGTTCTGGGACGATGCGTTTCCGGCACCCCAGGCCGACCTGGTCCGCCGCTGGGCTGTGGCCGGCCTGGGCGAGCAGATCGACGGGGTCAGACGAGGCTGGTGGAGCAACCCCACCACGGCCCCGTCCGGGTCGAGTCCTAGCCTGCTGAGCGCCGTCTACCGGCTCTCGCTTATCGTCCTCAGCGCGGCGTTGATGGTGATGTCTGTGCTGACGTTCCTGCTGCTGCGGCCCCTCGCGGCATTCATCGACGCGGCCTCGCGCACGCCCGGCATGGGCCTGTTCGGCTTGATGCCGCGGATTGCGGACGCCGTTGCGGGACTCGACCCGTTCATGAGCCTGACCCTGGGCGACACCATGCGGTTCGTCACGGACGGCGCCTGGGCGACGAACGTGCGCACGCGTGCGGAGGACATCGTCTGCACGTTCCTGGATGGCGACGACGTGGACGACCTCACGCTCATCGGGTACTCGGCGGGCGCAGGCGTCGCGTACGACATCCTGCTGGAGGGCCGGCGCGTGCCTCGGACGATCCGCGAACGGTCGCGCGACGGCTCAGCGCCCAAGGCGCTGCGCCTGCTGACGATCGGGAGCGGCCTATTCCACATGTGGTCGTTTGCGCGTCGGGACGACAGCACCGACGCCGAGCGCCGGCGCCTCTATGAGCGCCAACTCGACCCCGTCGTCACGCGCGTCGACGAGGAGGTACCGCCCTTCCCGTTCTGGACGGACCTGTATGCACGCTTTGACTACATCGCCGCCGGCGCGATCCGGCGTGAGATCGCCGAGCGTTCCGGGCTGCGCGAAGGCGACCACTACCGTTCGCACCGTGTCGTGAACTATGACCACATCACGGACGACCACTTCGGCTACTTCCGCAACAAGGACCTGGCCGTCCCACGCGTCATCGCGGTGCTCTTCGGCTCTGACCGTTGGATGCAGGAGGGACCGTCTGACGAGGCCGCCGTCGAGGGCGTCACGTACGTGCAGCCCACGAGTCGCGCACTGTCCGTCTTCTGGCTCAATGCCGCCAAGCTGCTCCCGTTCCTGGTCATCGCGGTGAACGTGATCGCGCTGCGTTTCTCGGGGTGGTGGCACGGTCAGATGGTCGCATTGAGCGACGCGGTGGCGCCGAGTTGGGCCAACGGTGGATGGGTCGCGATCCCCGAGGAGATGGGCGTCCGGTCAGAATTCGTGATCCTCACGGTCCTACTGTTCGTGTTCTTCTCCATCGTGGCGCGCGGAGTCTACACCTCCTGGCGCCCGAAGGTGGACGCGCAGGAGGTCCTTGGCGCTCGTCGCGCGCTCGCCGCCATCGGCTCAATCCCGGTCACCGTGGGGCTCTCGATACGCGAGAACGCCCCCGGGTACGCGATCTTGCTGGGCGTGGTCTTGCTCCTGGGCGCCGCTGGCCTGTGGTACTACGTGCCCGCGCAGGTGCGCGACGGAGCGCTGACGCTCAAGACCGGCGCGCACGACCTCGCCGGCGGCATTGAAGTCGTCGATGTCACGGGCCACCAGGTCGCGCTCAGCGGCCCGCGCGACGCCATCGAGCACCCCGGCGTCCTCGGGCTGCAGTGGGAAGGCGGCTACGGCCAGGTCGGCGCGATCGTCCGGACGCATGACGACCGCGTCGTGCGACGATTCATCCCACAGGGAGCGGCAAGCTCCGATGCGAGTGCGCTGCCGCCGCGGGGGAATGCGCGCCTCGACACGTTCGCCTTTCAGGGCGATCCGCTGAGCGCGCGGCAGATACCCTTCCGGGAGACCGAGTACGCGGCGCCGTCCGGTCCTCAACGCGCGTGGGTCGTGGACGGCGGTGGAACCTGGGTGATCGTCGTGCATGGTAAGGGCGCGACCCGGGCGGAGGGGCTGCGGATCCTGCCGACGCTGGCGGGCCTGGACCTGACCACGATGCTGATCACGTACCGCAACGACCGCGAGTCGATCCTCGACCCGGACGCCCAGTACGAGTATGGCGCCACCGAGTGGGAGGACCTGGAGGCGGCCGTCCGCTACGCGCTGGACCAGGGCGCGTCGGACATCGTGCTGTACGGCTACAGCATGGGTGGCTCGATCGTGGCATCGTTCCTCGAGCGCTCGGAACTGGCGTCGAGCACACGCGCCGTGGTGCTGGACGCCCCGATGCTGGACTTTGCGCCGACGGTCGACCTGGGGATCAGCGGTGACCCGCTCATCGGGGCGTTCGCGAGTCCAATGCGGGTGATTGCCGGGTTACGGCTCGGGATCGACTGGGAGGAACTCGACTACCTCGACGAGGATGCAGAGCAGCTGGTCGCCCCAATCCTCCTGTTCCATGGTGACGCCGACGATGTGGTGCCGGTGGAGACGAGCCGCGAGCTGGCGTCGCTGCGCCCCGAGTTGGTCATCTACGTCGAGGTGGAAGACGCCGGTCACACTAGAGCCTGGAACGCGAACCCGGAGGCGTACGAGGCACAGGTGCGGGAATTCCTGTCCACACAACTACAGAGGTGACCTGCGGCCTTGCAGTGCTGATCTGAACGTGCGGGCGCGGGACGAGACGGAGGTCAGGATGTCAGACGACCAAAACGCCGGGCTGCGGTCCGCGCTCGACTACCCCCTCTTCGAAGCGATGTTCAACCGGCGGTCCCGGCGGATCAGCAAGGGAATCGCCTCCGTGCCGGCGGGCAGCCTCAGTTACACCTCCACGCAGGAGCCTGAACCGCTGACCCCCCTGGAGGAGGCACTGCTCATTGCGGCGACCGGCACGACGGGGCTCGTCCTGCCGGACATGCCATACCAGAACGAACGGGGCGAGGACGTGCTGGGGTCGCCCATGCTCAACATGCTCGGCCGCACGGCTGGTAGCCCGGACAATGCACAGGCAACGCACTTCTTCCTGATCAACGACAGTGGCACGTACTTCCTCAGACCACCGGATGATGTCGAGCCCGGCGTCCTGAGTACGAGCGAGCTCACGGCCGACGGGCTGGTCGCGTACGCCGAGCGGTGTAAGGTGAAGGTGCTTGACCACCGTCTCGACTTCCCTCGGGAGTTCCCTTGCTACCTCGGCAGCAATCGACACGTGTCGAACGTGGACGGTAGCACCGTGCTGGTCCCGATCGTCGACCTCACGAGGCAGTACATCAACGGGTTCTTCTTCCTGTTCTCGCAGGATCCGGGCTACCGTCCGGTCTTCCTGGATGACTGGAACTTCTACCGAAAGGCCGGGCTCGGAAAGTGGGTCAACAACGGGTTTCTGAATGAGGACCTGCCATTGCCGCTCGGCATGCTGGGGAGCTTCCGGATCCCGATCGAGGCGGACCTGCTGGTCCAGAACCTGCTGCTCACCATCCAGGCGATGGGCCTCGGGGGGTGGGTCCACGCGGCGTTCCACGCGCCCTTGCTGTTGGGCGACCCCGAGTACGAACGGTACGGCCCTGGCCTCCAGTTCCGCTTCCACCACCCGAACAAGTTCTGGCGCCGGCTGCTGCGGCCGATCACGCCGCTCCCGGCGTGGCGCCCCAACCCCGTTGGGCTGGACGGTCTGCTCGAGGGCTGTTGCCCTCCCTACATGGAGGACATGGACGCCGCCGTGGACGCGGTACTCGCCGACAAATACGGCGAAGACGGCGTCTATCGGGACTCCGCGCTGTTCGCCCGCCTGTACAAGGACGACTATGGTGAGCGATTCCTGGAGGAAGTCCCGCGGGACGTGGACGAGGTTATCGCCTGCACTCGGGCGGTATGCAACTACATCTACGACACGTACGGCCGCTTCCCCGCGCACGTAGATGCGATGCACGTGCCCGGCATCTGGGTGCAGGCGCATCACCTGGATCTCGCGTATTACGACCAGCTCTTCCGTAACGGATACACCCAGACACAGGCGGACCACGATGGGCGCTGGCACTCCGGCTAGTCACGCGCCTCGATCGCCGCGGGGAGAGCTCCGAGTCTCGACTGAGGAGCAGACCGAGGGCACTCGCCGGACGCCCGCGTCGGGAAATCCGACGGCACGGCGAGGCGTCACGGGTTCACCCTCGAACGCGTCTATACCGACGAGATCCCCCGCGCCTAGCCGCGCGGCAGGCCGAGCCCCCGCGTCGCGATGATGTTGCGCTGGATTTCCGACGTGCCCTGGCCGATGGTGCGCATCACGGTCCCGATGTATGAGTGGGACACGGCTGCATCCACCGGCGTCCACGCCTGCGCACCGTCCCAAAAATTGCTGTACAGCCCGAACACCTTCGTACCGGTGTTTGCGATGCGCTGGTCCATCTCCGAAGAGAAGACCTTCGAGACCGACGCCTCGTGGTTCGGGATCTGGTCCCGAGACTGCATCGAGATGATCCGGAAGGAGAAGTTGAACATCACCTCTGTCTCGATGTAACGGTCGGCCACTTGCAGCTTGACCGCGGGATTGTCCATGCGGCGGGTCGCCACCTCGTGCCCGTGTGCGGCGCGGACCAATCGGTCGAGGTTTCGGCGTGCCGAAACGGCGCCGCTGATGTTCGAGCGTTCGAAGTCGAGCAGGGTCATGCCTACGTACCAACCGCGGTTTTCCTCGCCCACGCGGTTCTCGACTGGCACACGAGCGTCTTCGAAGAACACTTCGTTGAAGCCGCGCTCCCAGGCCATGTTGACCAGCGGACGCACAGCGATACCGGGTGTCTTCATGTCGATCATCAAGAACGAGATGCCGCGATGCTTCGGCGCATCCGGGTCCGTGCGGACGAGTGCGAAGATCCAGTCGGCGACGTGCGCGCCGGATGTCCAGATCTTCTGGCCGTTGACCACGTATTCATCCCCGTCGCGCATCGCGCGCGTCGTGAGGGCGGCGAGGTCGGAGCCGGCGCTAGGCTCTGAGTACCCTTGCGCCCAGGCGATCTGGCCGGACAGCACCTTCGGTAGGTGTTCCCCCCGCTGCTCCTCGGTCCCGTGGACGATGAGCGTCGGACCCAGGCGCGAAACGCCCGAACCGCCGACCCCGCTCACCCCAGCGCGGGCCATCTCCATGTTGTAGATAAACTGCTCCATCGGGCTGAGCCCGGCGCCGCCGTACTCCTTCGGCCAGTTCGGAGCGACCCACCCCTTGGAGGCCAGCGCGTCGGCCCAATCTCGAGCAGCCTGTCGGATCGCCGGATCTTCTGACTTTCTGTCAAGCTGCCAGGCGGAAGTGGCAACCTGGCCGCCGCCGCCTTCGTCACCGTCCTCGTCAGCCTGCGGTCGGCGATACCGTGAAGGTACCTGCGTCTGAATGAACTTACGCACCTCGTCACGGAAGGCACCCTGTTCCGGCGTGTCATTCCAGTCCATCGGTCACTATCCCCTTCAATGTCCTTAGGAGTCCACACACGGACGTTGGACATGCGGCCGCAACGCTTGCCCTCGGCGTCTTCGGCACTTCGAATCAGGAGCTGCCGGCACCACCCCTACGACCGGATGCACCCCGGAGCCGGGGGTCCATCGTGTCACGGAGGAAGTCCCCAAACATGTTCGCGGTGATTACCGTGAGCGTGAGCATCGTTGCCGGCGCGATCAGCATCCAGGGCTGTCGGAGGATGTAGGCGCGGCCGTCGATGCTCATCATCCCGCCCCACGTGGGTGTCGGTGGTTGCACGCCGAGGCCGAGGAAGCTGAGCGACGCCTCCGCCGTGATGTAGCCGCCTACAGCGAGTGTGGAGGTAACAATCGACACTGCGATCACGTTCGGCACGATGTGCCGCACCATCACGCGGACGGGCGAGGCGCCCAGGGAAACCGCGCCGAGAATGTAGTCCTCGGTCTTGGTCGACAGGATCACGGAGCGCATCACGCGAGTGCCAGTGATCGCCGCCCTTACCCCCAGGATCACGGCGATCGTGAACACGCTCGGCCCAAAGATCGTGACCAGGACCAGGAGCAGCACCAGCCCCGGGAGGGCCATGTTCACGTCGACGATCCTGTTCCAGACATAGTCCCACTTGCCACCGGCGTAGGTGAAGACGAGCGCGAGTCCCAGCGCGCCCGCGCTTCCCACGAACGCGGCGACGAAGCCGACAGTCAGCGACGTGCGCCCACCGTACAGCGTGCGCGTAAACACATCCCGGCCGTATTGATCCGTTCCCGCCAGGTGGCTCAGGCTCGGTGCGGCGATGTTGGTGTCTCCCAGAGCGTTCGGCTGGTACGGCAAAAACATCGGGCCCACGAACGACGCCAGAACGATCACGACCAACACGACACCTGATGAGATCCCTACTGGATCGCGCTGAATGAACCGGACCAGCCACCGGGCCGTTCGCGCGGCCCGCCCGGAGGTGAACACACGAGGCTGAGCGGACGGTGCGGTGACAGCCATGTTCTCTCCCTTTAAGACTCCGAGGGACGGCGTCCCTCGGCTCGCGGTACGTCAGCTGGCTGGTCTGGGCTGCGCTAGGAGAGCCTGATCCGGGGGTTGATGTAGCCGTACAGGATGTCGACTCCCAGGTTGGCCAGGGCCACGATGGTGCCTCCAACGAGGGTCAGCCCCTGTACGACGGGCCAATCACGCTCGGCGATCTTCTGGATAAGGAGCGTGCCGACGCCGGGGATCGAGAACACCTGCTCGGTGATGATCGAGCCGTTCAGCAGGAAGGCGATCTGGACGCCGAGCAACGTCACCACAGGCATCAATGAGTTCCGCAGAACGTGCCGATAGATCACCGTCCCCTCGGGGAGTCCCTTCGACCGTGCGGTGCGGACATAGTCCTCGTTCATCACCTCCAGCGTTGCGGTCCGTGTCAGCCGAGCGATCGCCGCCGACAGTGCGGTCGCGAGCGTTAGCACCGGCGCCAGGAAGAAGAAGAAGCCCGCGACAGGATCATCGAACATCGAGGTGTAGCGCAGCGGGGGGGTCCATCGCCAGAAGTATGCCGGCAGTATCACCACGACCGTCGCGACCACGAAGTTGGGAACACCCAGGGAGGTGTTAACCATCAACCGGGCCATGTAGTCCCAGATGGAGTTGCGCTTGACCGCTGACAGCACCCCCACGGCGACGCCCAGGACCCCGCTGATCAGCATCGCCATCACCGCGAGCTGGATCGTCGGGAGCGCCCGGCCCCGGATGATCGGCCACACGTCCTGGTCCGCGTACAGCGACGTGCCCAGGCTGCCGTCAGCGATGCTGAGGAGGTAGTCGAAGTACGCCTCGGGGATGCTGCGATTCATCCCCAGTCGCTCCTCGATCTCCTCGACGTTCTGCAGCGACGTGCTCGAGTCGACCAGCATCGCATCGACGGCCGTGCCAGGAATGAGCCTGGTGAAGACGCTAACAGCGAAGATCAGAAGGAGGATCGTGGGGATGGATCCCGCGACCCGGCGTAGGGTGTACTGAAGCAATGCAAACTCCCCAACCCTCTTGCCAGCTTGAGCGCCAGGCCCACCGAGGGGGCGCATGCGGCCGGGACACGCGCCCGGGGCAGGTGGGCTCGCTAGTCGCCACGCTACATGACCGGCTTTATGTGTCAATTCCGTGCGTGATGTACCGGGGGAGGCTTCCGATGTACGCTCCGCTCGACCCGGGCTTCGACAGAAGGAGCCTTCCCACTCCAATGACCCGCCGCACTACGCAGAGGCATTTGTCAGCTCGATGGAAGAGATCTCCGTAGTAGTGTCCGGATCACGAACAGCAGTCAGATCGGAGGCAGCCGGGATCATGGCAGGAGCTGAGATCGAGGTCAGAGGGTACGCGTTGATCGTGACGATGAACCGACCCGAGGCGATGAACGCACTGAACGGGGAGGTCCGCGCCGGGATACTGGACGGGCTTCGACGGGCTCAACAGGATCCCGAGATCCGGGCGGTCATCATCACGGGCGCGGGGGACCGCGCTTTCAGCGCCGGCGCCGACCTGAAGGAGCGCGCGGCGCAGAATGACGCGGGAGGCACCCAGCCAGGCGCCTTCTGGGACCCCGGAGATCCGCAGTTGCAGCGCGGTTTGGAGTTCTGGAAACCTACCATTGCCGCCGTAAACGGGTTCGCGCTAGGCGGCGGGTGCGAGTTGGCAATGGCCTGCGACATCCGTGTCGCCTCGGACCGCGCGGTCTTCGGTCAGCCGGAGGTGACGCGCGGCGCGATCCCGGGTGCCGGCGGTACACAGCGCCTGCCCCGGCTGATCCCCTTCGGCGTCGCCCTCGAACTGCTCATGACCGGCCGACACATCGACGCGCAGGAGGCCCATCGCCTCGGCCTCGTGAACCACGTGGTGCCGCACGAGCAGTTGCTCGATAAGGCCATCAGCATCGCAGAGGAGATTGCGGCGAACGCGCCGCTGGCCGTCATGGCGGCCAAGGAGGCGGCCTACCGTGGCCGGGAGCAATCGCTGCTGGATGGGCTCCGCCTCGAGGGCCTGGAGAACCGTATCGTGCGGGCATCTGAGGACGCCCGAGAGGGGCCACGCGCCTTCGCGGAGAAGAGGAAGCCGAACTACCGTGGGGTCTGAGGTCAGAGAGTATCGTCGGTACCGGGCCGAGGCGAGCCAGCGGTCCCCATTTCTTTTGTGGTGACTCATACATCTCGAATGAGATATACCAACAGCCGTTCGCGGCATTCGCTCGGGACTCCCATCTCTGGTGTGATTTCGTACCATCGTGAACGTCAATCCCGAGAAAACCGTTCTAGTTGTGCAAGTTCAATCAATCACGATCTTGACCCATGAGGACGCGGCAATAACACTCCCGATAGGAACGGACACGTATCGTTGGGGCCTTCGCAGCGAACTCCGGGCAGATCGAGGGGACTGAGCGCCATGACAGACCGAAGTTATTGGACGTCGCGGCTCGGCCGGCGGGGCCTTCTGAGGGGTGGCGCTCTCCTGAGCGCAGGTGTCGGTGCGGCAGCGCTGATCGGCTGTGGCGGAGACGACGAAGGGGACGGGGATGGGGGTTCGTCAGGATCCCCCGCTGCATCCGATGGTTCTGGGGCGACATCTCCCGCGCCGTCTGGTGCTGCGCAGGGTGATCACTACGGCGGTACCTACCGCCGGTTCACCACACTGATTGAGTCGAACTTCGACGTGTACATGACGCAGGGGTCGTCCGACCTGTTCAGTCACATCAGCGAGCGTCTCCTGCGCATTGACCCATCTACGCTCGAACTCCAGCCAGGCCTGATCAGCGAGTGGGAAGAGATCGAGGCGGGTATGGAGTATGTCCTCCACATCCACCCCGAAGCTGTATGGGAGAACAAGGCCCCGACCAACGGACGCGCCTTCGACGCCGAGGATGTGGTCTGGAACATCCTGTACGCCGGCGAGTACGAAGGCCCGGAGCACACCGCCCAACGCGCCTCGTGGTATTTCGGCATCGAGAACGCCGAGGCGGTCGACGACAAGACGGTCCGCCTGACGTTGAGCGAGCCCAATGGCCCGGTCCTGGCGGCGATGGCCGACCACCGACAGCACATGGTGCCTAAGGAGGTCCCGGAGTCCTACGGTTGGGACAACTATCCGAATTTCCCGGCCATCGGACCGTTCCGGATGACTTCGTACGACCCCGGCACAGTCGGCACTTTCGAGCGGAACCCCGACTACGTGTTGACTGGCGCGAACGGCGACGCGCTCCCGTACTTCGACGGTGTTGAGCTCAACTGGTTCGGGGACAACGCGTCCGCCTACGCGGCGTTCCTCACTGACCAACTCGACGTGATGCCGGTCACGCCTTCTGACGCGAAGGATCTGGACGACGAGTCCGGAGTTACCGTGTACCGCCTGCCGTTTCGCGGAACCCAACTGCAGGTACTGAACACCGAACGCTACGCGGATGTTCGGGTCCGCAAGGCGTTCCACAACCTCCTGGACTACCAGGACATAGGCGAGAACGTGCACCTCGGCGACTACAAGTGGTCAGGGAAGATCAACCAACAGTACCCATACGTCATGAAGGAAGACGAAGTGCGGGTGCTGCCTGGATTCAATCCCGATACGCGCGAAGCTGACGTCGCCGAAGCGTTCAAGCTGCTCGATGCGGCTGGCTTCCCGGAGGGAGCTGGTCTGGTCTTCAATAACGTTTCGTCGGCCACTACCGGTAATGCGTTCGACTGGCAGATTCGCATCCAGGGTCAACTGGCCCAGGTGGCGCCGGCGATCGAATACAACACGAATACGCCGACAGACGGCCCATCGTTTCAGCGTGCCCTGCTCGCTGGTGAGCACGATTGCATCACGCACCAGAGCTACGATGGTCCAGAGACGCGGCTGGCGATTCAGGCGTTCGCCACGGGCCACTCCCGCAACTGGTCGAAGTACTCCAATCCGACCGTTGACGAACTCGTAGCGAGGAGCATGGCGGAGTCCGGCGAACAGCTGGGCGAGACGATCGCAGAACTCGAGGCCATCCTGATGGAGGACCACCCCTGGTTTGGTCTCGGGATCGTGCCAGCCCTCGCGGCGCGTGATCGGGTGCAGGGCATCGACCGCGGAGGCTGGGAGGGTGCATCTGGGAACGACTCGAAGATTGTGTCGCAGTACTACTGGTTCACCGAGGACGCGTAGACTGTCGGTACGCGGAGAGGACTTGGCTGGCTTGTTCGTCGGCCAAGTCTTCGTGTCCCTGGGACACCCGCCCCCGGGGACTACATGAAGGTGAGCAAGGGCGATGAATCTTCGCGGCGCGGCAGCTGTCGTTGGCATCTGCGAACTAAAACCCGAGCGAGAGCGGCCCGACCGAGACTTGAATAGCCTCCTCGCCGAGGTCAGCCTGGGCGCAATCCGCGACGCGGGTCTGCGGAAGCAGGACATCGAGTGTCTCATCATGCAGTCTAATGGGGCGACCGATGGTGGGTCGCTCAACGAGACCATGTCCGAATATCTGGGAATCCAGCCCACATTCGCCGCGGGGATCAATGCCCAGGGGGCCAGTGGCGTCGCCGGGTTGGCTGAGGCGGCTGCATTCATCGCTGCCGGCCTGGCGAACTACGTGCTCGTCGCAACGGCGAACCCTGTCGACCCCAACGCGGGCGGTCCTCGCCGCGGCCGGGCCGGCCGCGCCGCCGATCCGTTCACCACCGAATGGCAAATTCCGTACGGCCCGGTAGTGGGTCAGAACGGCTACTACGCCATGATTGCGCAGCGCCATGAGCATCTCTACGGTCTCAACGTGGAGAAGCGTGCCAAGATCGCGGTCGACCAGCGTATCAACGCGAACCACAATCCAGACGCCTTTTTCTTCGACACGCCGATCACGACCGAGGATGTCGCGAACTCCCGTCTCATTGCAGACCCGCTCCATCTCCTTGAGTGCGTGATGCCATGTTCGGGCGGCGCCGCCTATGTGGTCGCCCGCTCGGACCTCGCGACGTATCTGCCTCACCCGCCGGCCTATATCCTCGGCGGTGCCTGCTGCGTGCAGCGGGTATCCCAGATGCACATGAGCGACTTCGCCTTCGCGCCCGTGGAGCGCGCGGCAAAGAAGACCTTCGCGATGGCCGGCTATGGACCCCGCGACATGTCCATCCTCGAGTTATACGACTCGTACACGATCACGGTTATCTGCGAGCTTGAGGAGTCAGGCTTCTGTGCGAAGGGCGAAGCTGGCGACTGGCTTCAGGAGCAGGACTTCACCTTCCGCGGCAACCTGCCGCTGAACACCCATGGCGGTCAGATGTCCTTCGGTCAACCCAACTTCGCCGGCGGCTTTTCGCAGGTGATGGAAGGCGTACGCCAGGTGCGAGGCGAAGCCGGTGAACACCAGGCGACCAAGGACGTCGATCTCGTCTACCTCACCGGCTCTGGGGGCGTCTTCGCGGTCCAGTCGGCCGCTGTGCTCGCCCGCGAACCCCGATGATTGGCGAGGGCGTGCCGACATCGGGGCGTGCACTGATGATGGCATCCTGATCTGAGGGGCGGGCATGACGAAGGAATACGACAAGCCGCTGGTCGAGAACCCAACGTACAATAGCGCGGAATGGTGGGCCGCTGCCGGGGAGCACCGGCTCCTCTACCAGCGATGCACCAATTGCAACCGGGCGGTCTTCCCTCCGCGTGGGTCGTGCCCGGGCCCGGACTGCTTAGTCTACGGCACGCTGCAGTGGTCCGAGTCGCATGGCGCAGGGCGCGTCTTTAGCTACACCGTCGTTCGCCAGCCGGCGGACCAGCGCTTCGCCCGTCACGTCCCGTACGTCTTCGCGCTGATCGAACTTGACGAAGGCTTCCGGCTCTTCTCGAACGTCACGGACATCGACCCCGCCGAGGTACGGATCGGACAATCCGTTCAGGTCTACTGGGACGACGTCACCGCCGACGTGTCGCTGCCCAAGTTCCGCATACGCGGCTAGCTGTCGTTCTCAGCGAGGTTATTGCAAGGACCGGGACTCCATCCGTTGATGTGTGGTGGGGCTCGGACTCAGGTCTGACGGCCTAGCTGCCTTTCCAGATCGGCTTTCGCTTCTCGGCGAATGCCCGGGCGCCCTCGCGAATGTCGTCGGAGTCCGAGACCTTGGCGCCGTTCTCACGGACGAACCGGGAGGCCAGTTCGGGCGGGAGGAACCGCGCGGTGTATGCGTTCTGCTTCGTCACCTGGACGGCGAGCGGCGCATTCTCCGCCACCACCTCCGCGATCTCCTGTGCCTTGTCGAACAGGTCCGCCTGCGGCACGACCTCCATGACGAGCCCGAAGCGGAGGGCCTGCTCCGCACCCACGTGAGCGCCACTGATCAGCATGTAGAGCGCGGGGCCGAACGGCAGCACGCGGATGACCGGCTCCACTGGCCCTGCCATGCCGACCTTCACTTCCGTGAGACCAAACTTCGCCGTCTCCGATGCGATGCGGACGTCGCATCGAAGGGACTCGAGGAACCCGAGCCCCAGGGCATACCCCTGGACCGCGGCGATCATCGGCTTCGTCACGTCCGGGTACCGCGGGTGCGACGGAAGCGGCTCGCCGGTGCCGAACCGCCGGGCGCGTTCCTTCATGTCGCGGCCAACCGAGAAGTCCCGGTCCCCCGCGCCGCGCACGATGGCGACGCGAGCCTCGGGATCGTCCTGGAAGTTCTGGTAGGCGGCCGCGAGCTCGTGGAGCATGCCGTCCGACAGGGCATTTCGGCTTGCCGGATTGTCGATAGTGACGGTAGCAATGTGACCGTTCCGGATGTAGTCGACCTTACCCACTGCCTCCTCCAACTCCCCGTCGCTGAGCGTGCGAACCGCCATGCCGTTCGCGGCTTAGCGCCGTGTAATCTCGTCGACTGCGGCCATTTCCTCCACTGTCAGACGCCAGTCCGCTGCCGCGGCGTTGGAGCGGACCTGCTCCGGGCGCGTGGCGCCGGCGATGATGCTGCTGACGGTCGGGTTGGACGCGAGCCACCCGAACGCCAGCTCGAGCAGGGTGTGCCCGCGCGCCCGGGCGAACTCTTCGAGCTGTTCGACGATGTCGAAGTGACGCTCGTTGAGCATCCGATCGCCTTGGTCGATCCAGGATAGGCGCGAGCCCTCGGGTGGCGGCTCGCCCCGGCGGTACTTGCCGGTGAGCATGCCGCTCGCCAGGGGAAAGTAGGGCAGGAATCCGAAGCCGAACTGCTTCGCCGCGGGCATGACCTCCTGGTCGGCGCGGCGGCCCAGCAGGCTGTACTGATTCTGCACGGAGATGAACCCGTTGAGGTTGTTGCTCTTCGCCGTCCAGGCCGCATCGGCGAGCTCCCAGCCGCTGACGTTTGAGCAGCCTGCGTACCGCACCTTCCCAGCGTGAATCAGGTCGTCTACGGCGCGGAGCGTCTCCTCCACCGGCGTCCGAAGGTCCGGGCGGTGAATCTGGTAGAGGTCGATATAGTCGGTCCCGAGGCGCCGGAGCGAGTCCTCGACTGCGGTCATGATCCAGCGCCGTGATCCTCCGGCCTTGAGCTGCCCTTCGCCCATCCGGTTCCCGAACTTCGTAGCGACGATCACCTCGTGGCGCCGCCCCTTCAGCGCGCGGCCAAGGTACTCCTCCGAGAAGCCGCCTGCGCCATAGACGTCGGCGGTATCGAAAAGGCTGATGCCCTCATCGATCGCCACGTGCACGACATCAGCCGTCTCGGCCGGATCCATGCTGCGCCCGAAGTTGTTGCAGCCGATGCCGACGACCGAGACTTGGAGGCCGGACCGGCCAACGTTGCGGTATTCCATCGCGTCCCTTCAGGAGTCGTACGCTGGGGCGGCTAGCGACAGAGCCCGTTCACCGATGCGAGACACCGATGGTTGCTGCGTATCGGTGCCATGCCGGTGACGCCGGCAGCCTAGGCGACGACGTTGTTCAAATGGAGGTCGCGGATCTCGTCCACCGAATAGCCAGCGTCCTGCAGAATCTCGTCCGTATGCTCGCCGAACATCGGGGCGGGCCGCCGTATGGTGCCAGGCGTCTCGGACAGCTGGACGGGGACGTTGAAGTGGACCGTCGATCCAACCGTCGGGTGGGCGATCCGGGCAAACAGATCGTTCTCAACTGCCTGGGGGAAGTCTTTCATCGCGGTGCGCAGGGTCAGAGGCACAGACGGGACGCCCGCGTCCGCCAGGAGACCGAGCCACTCGTCGCGCCCTCGTTCCAGGAATAGGGGGGCGAGCTCGTCCGCAAGATCGCGACGGTTGCGCGCTCGGGCATCGGTCGCCGCGAAACGTTCGTCGTCGGCCAGTCCCTCGCGGCCAAGAGCGTGACAAAACGCGCGCCACTCGTGATCCGTGATCAGGCCGACCGTGAGGAACTGGTCGTCCTTACAGGCGAAGGTCGGACAGCAGTCCTCGGGAATTTCCGGCTCCGGGGGCGCCTCACGGTCTGATTGGCGGCCGCTGCTGATCCACTGCGACGCTTGAGAGAGCAGAGCAGACCCGAGGAGCGAGCACTCGACGATCTGCCCTCGGCCTGTGTGTTCGCGCGACCACAGGGCGGCACCGATCGCGAGTCCAAGCACCATCGGCGCGGCGGTGTCGGCGATGAAGGTTCCGGCGCCGGAGGGGTCGCCGTAGCGCTTCATTCGAGAGTCGTAGACGCCGGCGTAGCCCTGGATGATGTTGTCGTAGGCCTGCTTCTGCGCGTACGGGCCACGCGAGCCGAAGCCGGTCATCCACACGTAAATGAGCCCCCGATTGAGGTCGCTCAATGTGGTGTAGTCGACCGCCAGTCGCTCAGCGACCCCCGGACGGAAATTGTGCAGGATGATGTCGGCGTCCCTGACCAGCCGGTAGAGCACATCCTTCCCAGCCTGATTCTGCAGATCCAGTGAGAGTGCCCGCTTGTTCCGATTGACCGCCATGTAGAAGCGGCTGTTCTTCGCCAGGAACGGGCTGGTTCCGAGCGCCCGGCTGTCGTCCCCGTTCGGCTGCTCGACCTTGATCACATCTGCGCCCATGTCGCCGAGGTAGGTGGCTGTTCCGGGGCCCGCATACATAGTTGACAAGTCGAGCACGGTGATTCCGTCAAGCGGAAGCATCTTTGAATCCCCTTACGGACTAGAGGCGAATGGCGCCCGAATGCTGGAGTTCGTCGATCTCGGCATCCGTCACTCCGGCCTCGGAGAGGACCTCCCGTGTGTGCTCACCGAGCGAGGGCACATGTTTGCCGATCTCGACCGGAGTCTCCCCGTAGACGACGGCAGATCCGACGACGCGGACATCGTCGAGGCTGCCGCAACTGACGCTCGTGGCGTATGCGTTCTCGATGATCTGCGGATCCTCGAATAGCTCGTCGCGACTCATAGTCGGTCCGCAGGGGACGCCTGCCGCCTGGAGTTCCTCGAGCCACTCCCAGGAGGTGCGGGTGCTGAAGATGCCATCGAGCAGCCCGTATAGTTCCTGACGGCGCTGCGACCGTGCCGCGCCGGTGCTGTAGTCGGGGTCACCGATGAGGTGTTCGAGTCCTATAGCCTCGCAGAGGCGGTTCCATTGCCGTTCCTGGATGGTGATGATGTTAATGAAGCGTCCGTCGCCGCAGCGGTAGGAGTTCACAGTAGCCTGGGCGGTCTCGACCACTGGTGTGGGGTCATCCTCGGCCCACGAGAGTTGGACCGACTGCATGGCGACCGCGGCCTGGAGCATAGAGGTCTCGACGCGCTGGCCCGCGCCGGTGCGCTGTCGCGCGAGAAGGGCCATCATCACCCCATGCGCCAGCAACATCGCCGGTGCGGTCTCGCCTAGCCGGTAGGCAGTGTGTACCGGGTGGCCGTCCAACGTGCGGCTGGCGCTCATAACCCCGGACATCGCCTGGGCGAAAGGCTCATATCCGGGCAGTTCCGAGTAGGGTCCCGTCCGGCCGAACGGGGTCACGGTCGCGTATATGAGCCGCGGGTTGAGTTCCTTCAGGCGCGAGTGGTGGAACGGCCAATCCTCGCTCGGCTTGGCGGGCTCGCGGTACGCGATGAGGACGTCGGCATCGACGATCAGCCGGTCCACGACCTTGCGGCCGCCGTCCGTGCGCCAGTCGATTGTGACGCTCCGCTTGCCCCGGTTCAGTGCCAGGAACGCCTTCGAAACGCTCGTGCCAGGGAATTGCGGCGCCTCCGTGCGCGACGGATCGCCGCCTGGAACCTCGATCTTGACGACATCAGCCCCATAGTCGGCCAACAGCATTCCGGTACCAGAGGCCGCCGGGTGGTGGGCTAGGTCGAGCACGCGAAGACCCGTGAGCGGGGGGTCAAGTAGGCGCTCTACCATCGGATCTCACCTTCCTGGAGGGTCGGCCCGCCCGGAGAGTACTACGCGGCGCCAGGATTCCGAATTCCGCTTGTCATACCCGTGTTGTCCATTGTTAGGGTTACTTGGGACGCCGGACGAACCACGACTACCGACCATGTGACGGGAGACACACTCAATACGGAGAGGCATCCGTGTGTGTTCGCGAGCCTCGACGCCCGCCAAGATCCCCTGCGCGCCGCCGGGGGAATCGGACGAGCACCCCACGCGAGTGCCGCGGCGTCCAGGGGGACTGTTGCTAAGACGGGCGCGCAGAGGCGCCGGGAGCGCCCGCGTTCTCCCGCACAGCCCGAGCAGTGGCTTTGTCGACACCTCGCTCCCACTTGCGCTTGAGCGGGTCGCTGACGTGGAACCCCAACTTGCCGACCTTCTCGATCTCGACCTCGATGTAGTCGCCGTCTTGCATCGCACCTAACCCCTGATGGTTGGTGCCGGTGAAGAGCAGATCCCCGGGACGGAACGTCATGAACGAAGCGAAGAACTCGATCGACTCTGGGATCTGGTGCGCCATGTCGTCCGTGTTGAAGTCGCCGCGAAGCTCACCATCGACGGACAGCCGCACCGCCAGGTCGTGCGGGTCGTCGAGTTCGTCCTTCGTGACGATCCACGGCCCGAGGGGTGCGAACGTGTCGAAGTTCTTCCCAAGTCGGGTCCCGCCGCCGTTAGAACCTGTCGTACCTTCGCGTGCGGAGCCGTCGACGCCGACCGTGTATCCAAAGACGTGGTCTAGGGCGTTCGCTCTATCGATGTCCTTGCCACTCTTGCCGATCACGACTACTAGTTCTGCCTCGTGATGAAAGATGTTCGCATCAAACTTCGGGAGGACGAGCGTGCCGTCGGGACCGATCACGGCCTCCGGGTTCTTGAGGAAGCCCCACCTCGGAGAGATCGGACGGGTGCCGTTCTCCTTATAGTTGGCCCCCATACACATCACCTTGGGTGGACGCGGCAGCGGAGGGAGCAGCCGCACCGAGTCGAGCGGGATGGCGTCGCCCGACTGAGCTCCGGCCTCAAGCTCCCCCTTTACCTCGTCCCAGTTTGCGATGGCCGCCTCCATGGTCTCTTCCCCACTGCGCGGGGAGAAGCGTGCCAGCGCATCAGTCGCGTCGACGATGCCCCGGTCGGTGAGCACGCCGAAGCGCTCATCGTTAAACAGCAGCAGCTTCATCGCTAAGACTCCTTCGCTGCGCCACGAGACCACTGAACCATGCGGTCGCCCGCGGACAGCGGTCACGCCGTCTCGGGCGTCAGCTTCTACTCCTTGGGCGCGTACCTACCCGAGAGCTGAAGCGGCGGGCCTTCGAGGCCGTTCTCCTGCCGGTCGAGACGCGTCTCGCGGCTCCACTTGCGCTTCAGGTCGTCACGGACGCCGATCGTGAGCCGGCCGAGGCCACCGACCTCCAGCTCGACGGTATCTCCGTCCTGGAAGGCGTTGAGGCCACGGTGGTTCGTCCCGGTCGCGATGATGTCGCCGGGCTCGATACTGTGGATCGAGCTGATGAACTCGACGCAGCGCGGTATCTTGTGCGCCATATCGCTAGTGTTGAAGTCCTGCTTGATGTCGCCATTCACCCAGAGTTGAACAGGAAGGTTCTGGGCATCGTCGATCTCGTCCTTTGTCACGAGGAACGGGCCGATCGGTGCGTACGTTTCACGTGACTTCATCTGGAAGAACGTGTTGCCCTCCGGGGGTAGGCCGCGCGCGGAGCCGTCGATGAAGTTCACATACCCGAAGATGTAGCTCTCGGCTTCGGCGGCGGTGACGTGCCGGCCTCGCCGACCGATGACGAGCGCGATCTCCGCTTCGCCTTCAAAGATGGTCGCTGGGATGTCATCGAGCACCATGGTGTCGCCCGGCCCGATGATGGCGTTCGGTGACTTCAAGAAGGCGTTGATCGGCGCCGGCTCGGAACGGGTCCCGTCTTCCATGTAGTTGACGGCCATACAGTCGATGTTGATGGGGCGCGGAAGCGGCGGGCGGATCTTCACCTGTGCCAGCGGCTTGCGCGTTCCGCTCGACACGGCGGCCTCGATCTTCGGTCGGTACTCGTCGAACCTCTCGATGACTCGGTTAATGAGGTCGTGCGGTCCGGCGTGCGGAATGTCCTCCACCGCGGACGTCACGTCTACGGCATCGTCGCCGTCCACAACACCCAGGCGGAAGTCATTGAAGTACAGAAGTTTCATCGTCCTTCTCTCACTGCTCAAGCCGTCAGGGCCAGGGGTTGACTTGCTGATGCCCTGGCGGCCCCCGTCCCAGAGCGGGTTGGTTGCGGGGATGCGACGTCCGACGGTCTCCTAACCCTCGATACCAAGGAATCGGAGCGCGTTCTTCGATCCGATGGCTTCACGCTCCTCGACGGTGAGCCCTATGGCTTCGAACTCGCTGTTGGGGCTCACCTCGAAGCGGAAGTTTCCGCCGAAGGGGTAGTCGGACCCGACGACGATCTGACTGACCCCTACCATGTCGATCAGGTACCTGAGGGTGGTGTTGTCGAAGACGACATCGTCGTAGTAGGCCTGCCGTGCATAGTCCATGGGGGACTTCGGCAGCAGTTCTCGCAGCGCGCCCCCGTTGGACCACTGGTTATGCATGCGGGGCAGCAGCTGCACGCCCGTCCCGCCGCCGTGGCTGAAGCAGATTCGCAGGTCCGGGCACTCTTCCAGGACGCGCCCGGTGATCACACCGGCCATGGCGAACGCGTTCTCAACGGGAAAGCCCACCGAGTTCGCGCCCTCCTGGCCCACGATACGGTCGTTAAACGTAGGGTTCTGCGCGTGCGAGAAGATCGAGAGGCCGAGACGCTCCGCTTGCTTCAGGAAGGGACGGAACTCCGGGTCGCCAAGGTTGGCGCCGGCGATGTTGGTCTGGACCTCAACCCCGAGCAGGCCCATGTCTTTGATGTTCTGCAGTTCGCGGGTGGACGCCTCTGCATGGTGCAGCGGGACAGCGCCCAGGCCATAGAAGCGTTCCGGCTCGTCCTCGATCATCTTGACGATGGTCTCGTTGATGTAGCGAGCGAGGTCGAGTGCGTCGCCCTCACCGAGGTCGTAGTTGAGAAGTCGCGGCATCGGGGAGAGGACCTGCCGGTCGACCCCCTGGTCTGGCATCTCGAGGACGCGGCGAGCCGTGTCCCAGCAGCGGTCGAGCACAGTCCGGAAGTTGCGGCCCTCGTACATGACGTTGGCTTGAGCGGGTTCGGTGTGCTCCATCACGGGCCACTTCGCACCCGCGCTCCGACTCCCCACGTCCGGGAAGTGCTCGGGCACAATGTGTGTGTGGACATCGATGATCAACGGAGACCCCCTCGCGCGCTCAGGCGGATGCAGCCGACCTGGATAGCATTGACTGCAGGTCGCTCACCGTTCGGACGCGTCCGAAGATGGGGAAGATCTTTTCGATCATCCACTCGTGCTCCTCTGGGTCGATGCCGCCGGTGGCGTCGCTCGCGACTACCATGTTGTAGCCCAGATCACGACCGTCCCTGACAGTGGTTGCGATTCCGATGGTCGTGCGCACGCCGCAGAGGACGACGGTATCGACCTTGCGTGCGCGCAGTAGCGTGTCCAGCGGCGTGCTCGAGAACGCACCCATCCGGATCTTGTCGACGACGATGTCCTCCGGGTGAGGCTCCAGTTCCTTGATGATCTCCCACTGCCAACCCGGGTACGGCGGGGCACCACCCGAGCCTCCGCCCATACCCCGGTCGGTCAGGACCGGGGCCGAGTCGAGGCCGTCAGCTCGGCGGTTGTTGCGCACGTAGTAGATGGGGACTCCGCCCTCGCGCGCCGCCGCGAGGAGCGAGACGCAGTTTTGGACGATGCCGCTGTTGGAGAGCCATTCCTGGCGTTGACGGTCATCGACGTGGATTTGCCCATTCTGCATATCGAAGACGACCAACGCAGTCGCCTCGGCGTCTAGCCGCTCGCCATTTGCCACTGGACACACCCTTCATCTGCAGGCCGAGAGTCGCGGATTCCCGCTGGTGCCGAAGCGCCGCTGCGCGAGGCGACGTTGAGCAATCTCGCGTAATCCACCGGACCCTGCCGGACGCTAGTCTGAGGCGAAGGCCCAGTCAATCACATGCGTGCTCTCTGGGTGGATAAAGTCACCCGAACCCGGATAAATCGCCACTCGCAGCGACCTTTCTCTGCAATGACCAGTATTTTGATGGCGGTATCTTGACAAAATTCTCCAGATTGCCTAGAAAATCACGAGCTGATGATCGGGAAAGGCATGACATGGCGAGCGCAGCGTCCAAGGTGGCACTGGTCCTCGAGACCATGCGTTCGCACCCGGACGGCGCCTCGGTTGGCGAGATCGCACATGTGATGGGGGTGACGAGGGAGGCGGCTACGCGCTTCCTGAAGTCGCTCGTGCATGAGCAACTGCTCGACTACGAGCAGCGAACAGACCTTTACTTTCTCGGCGTCCGTCTGATCGGGATCGGCTCAGCCGCGGCGGCGAGGATTGGTCCGGTCGATGGTCTTTATGACCCGATGTTACGTTTCTCCCGGGAGTTCCGTGTCCCGGTGATGTTTTCCCACACGCGTGGGGCCGACACGTTTGTCCTCTTCCGCGCCCAGCCGGCTCAATTCGGTGCCGTCATCGTGCCGCTGGGCCACACGCGTCCTACCCACGCGACGGCGGCGGGGCGTGTCTCCCTGGCCTTCGGAAACCAGGAAATGCTCGCCGACGTGGAGCGGGCTGGCATGCGGAAGTACACGGACCGGACCGTCCATACGATGGAGGAGCTCCACGCCGAACTCGAGAGGGCCAGCCGTCAGGGCTATCTAGCGGCGAGCGAAGAGATCAACGTCGGCCAGCACGTGATTGCCGTGCCGGTCCTGAACCACCGCCGGCGCGCCCTCGCCTGCCTCGCCGTCTCGCTGATCGATCGCGTCCAGTTCGAACGCCAGCAGCAAGAGTTAGTCACTGAGTTGCAGCGGCTGTCACAGAGCGCCTCGCAGCTCTTCACCTACGGGCACGGGATGCTGCACGCGGTGTGATGCTCGGTCCATGCCGACGGCCGATACGAGACCGATGTGGAGATGACCGCTAACGCACAGCTCGGACAAGACACTGACGGGGGCGGCCCGTCCATGGGCCAAGGCCAATCAGCGGCGGCGCCGTACCCATCCGAGTTCGCGGAGCGGAGTGCGAACAGTGCGCTCCGCCACTTCCCTCCCCCTGCACTCCCCACCCTCGCAAAGCTCACCACTTCAGCCCCGGGATGCCGCGTCAAATTGCCGAGCCCATGGGGCCAAGACGTGGACTCCGGGAGAAAGGAGCCCGACGAAGTTGAAGGCTCTGGCCATCCACCGTGAAAAGTGATTGGAAGTTACATGATGATGCAGTTGTATGACCGTCGGGAAACCGGAGGACGCATCCGCGAGCTGCGGGCGAGCATGCGGATGACCCAGTCGGAACTGGCCTTCTACTCGGGGATTACACAGAGTGCCCTCTCGAACTACGAGAATGGGCGCCGAGATGTCCCGCTCCCCGTTCTCGTGGCGATGGCCGGCGCGTTGAAGGTGCGTCCCACGGAGCTGGTGCCTGGCCTGCAGGAACTCCCTCCGCCTGAGTTCGCCGCCTTTTACGGATAGGCGCCGACGGGGACAGCCCACCGGACTCCAATCGGTCGCGAACCGGCGATCCACCGGACCCACCGTGAGGGCCGGCCGCGCTCTCGGCGTCCCGTCGCCTGAATGTCCCGCGGTGTGGGCTGGTTCTGCCCGATCGCCGCTGGCCGTTCTGCAACGAGGAGTCGCTCCCTGTGATCGCGCAGGAGGCGATCGCCCACGCGCAGTTCGAGACGCTCCATCTGTTGGTGGACGGCCACGGCGGCACTAGTCATGCCCATCGTCCTTGCTCGATGGGGCACGCGAGGCGGCGCGTGGCTGCACAGGACCGACATGGTCGCGGTGTCGCGGGCGTGTGTGTTCACTCAGAAATGGCTGCCGTCCCGGCCTGGCTTTGGTGGAGCACGCGGCTGACCGCCATCATCCCTTGGTGGAGCGCCTGCAGGTCCGACGTCGAGATCTGGTCTAACACCTCGCCGAAGTCCCGCGCGTTCGCTGAGAGCAGCTCGGCGATCCACTCGGTCCCGGCCTCGGTGAGGCCCACGAGCACGGCGCGGCGGTCCGAAGGGTCGGCCCGGCGTTGCGCCAACCCCTCCTCTTCGAGGCGGTCGAGGACTGCCGTGGTCGCGTTCGGAGACATGCCGAGCATGTGCGCGACCTCGCCCACGCGGACGATCCCGCGGTGATGCAGCACCATCAGCGCCTTGAGCTGAGGCATCGAGAGGTCAACGTTCAGCCAGGGCGTCGGCCGTGTCGCGGCGCTCGCGGCGCCCAGTGTCTCCATCAGCCGCTGGATGTCCTCGACCAGATGTCTTCGCGACGCCATCGCACTCAGTCCTTGTCGCTTGCCACTACGTCGGCCCGCAGTGATACTCGCACTATACCGAAATATTCTGCGCGTGTCGTATGACGCACGGACAGGCCCGACGGAGAGCAGCAGGCATGAGTCGCATCGTCGCATGGTTCACGGAGCTTTCCTACCGACGAGCCGGGTTGGTCATCGTGGCGATCGCGCTCGTGCTGGGCGCCGGCGCCCTCTCCGCCACGCGCATCAACCAGGAGCTCATCCCCGACATTGAGTTCCCGCTCATCGTGGTCGTCGCGCAGGCGCCCGAGACTCAGCCGGGCGAGGTCGTGCGAAGCACCATCGCACCGATCGAAGCCGGCACGGCCGGCCTGGAGGGGCTCCAGTCCACCCAGTCCACCAGCGTCCAGGGACTCGGCGTCCTGCTGCTCTCGTTCGACTTCGGCGTGGACCTGCAAGGAACCCAGGAGGAAGTCGGGCGCTCCTCCAGTCGCTCCAGCTCCCCTCGGACGTCCAGACCAGCACGCTGCTCCTCGACCCGGCGACGCTGCCGGTGATCATGGCGACGCTCGAGGGTGATGCGAACGACCAGGAATTGCTTGCGCTCGCGCAGGGTACCGTCGTGCCGCACCTCTCGGACATCGATGGGGTGGGGAGCGTCGACGTCGTCGGCGGCGCGCTTCAGCAGGTCAGTGTGGCGGTGGATCGGAACGCGCTCCTGGAGCGCGGCCTGAGCTACGACGCGGTGGCGGCTGCTCTGCGTGCGAACAACGTCATCCTCCCCGCCGGGTTCGTGGCGGGGACGGACAGTGTCGTCCCGGTGGAGGCGGTGCTCGCGTTCTCCTCGCTCGACGCGCTGAGCGAGGTCGCTGTGCCCCTCCCACAGGGCGGCACCGTGCCGCTCGGTGAAATCGCCACGGTCGACGTGGTCGAGACCACGCCGACGGGCGTCAACCGTTCCAACGGCATGCCCGCCGTCGGCCTCCAGATCGCCAAGACCAAGGAGGGCAACACCGTCGCCGTTTCGCACGCCGTGCTCGACGCCTTCGAGGAACTTGAGGCGGACCTCCCGGAGGGCGTGCAGATCGAGGTCGTGCAGGACCAGGCCGAGTTCATCGAAGAGTCCGTCTACGACATGGTGCTGAAGGGCGTGATCGGCGGCGTGCTGGCGGTCGTGATCGTGCTGGTCTTCCTGGGCAGCGTCCGTAGCACGCTCGTCACGGCGGTCTCGATCCCGCTGTCGATCCTCGCCGCGATCGTCGCGCTGCAGGTGACCGGGAACACGCTCAACCTGATGACGCTCGGTGGCCTCACGATCGCGATCGGACGCGTGATCGACGACTCGATCGTGGTGCTGGAGAGCATCTACCGGCACATGGCCGCCGGCGAACGCACCTACACGGCGGTGACGCGCGGGGCGCGCGAGGTCACGCTGGCCATCGTCGGCGCGACCGCGACCACGGCGGCAGTGTTCCTTCCCCTGGGACTGGTCGGCGGGATCATCGGTGAACTGTTCCTGCCCTTCGCCCTCGCCGTAGTGTTCGCGCTGATCGCGTCGCTGGTCGACGCCGTGACGGTGGTACCCGCACTCGTGCGCATCCTGATGTCACGTGGCGTGACCGTGCACGCGGAGGAGGGTCGCCATGGCCGGCTGGCCCGGGCCTACCGTCCCGCCCTCGAGTGGTCACTGCGCCACCGCTGGGCGACGCTCGGCGTCTCCGCCGTGCTGTTCATCGCGAGCCTGGCGCTCGTCCCCACGCTGCCGCTGGTCTTCCTGCCCGACAGCGGCGAGAACTCGCTCGTCGTCACCGTTCCGGCGCGCCCGGCTGAGTCACGCGACTCCGTCCTCGAACGTGCCATCGCGGTCGAGGGGCTGCTGGAGGACTACCCGGTCGAGAGCTACCAGACCGTGATCAGCGGCGCCTCGGGCGGCCTGGGCGCGCTGGGCGCGGTGGTCAGTGGGCAGAGCCCCAACTCCGCGACGATCATCGCCGTCTTTGACGGCTCCGCCCCAAGTGAGGAGGTGGCGGATGACCTCCGTGCACGGTTCCCTGAGGAGATCGAGGGCGGCGGCGACATCTCCGTCTCCGCGGGAGCGGCCGTGTTCTCCAGCAGCGCCGTGAACGTCACCGTCGCTGCGGAGTCTCCCGCCGCGGCGGCCGCGCTGCCCGAGGCGGCGACGATGGTGGAGCAGGCCCTCGCCGGCATCGAGGGCCTCACCAACGTCAGTAGCGACGTGTCCGAGTCGGCGCCCGCGATCGAGCTGCAGATCGACCAACAGGCCGCGGCTGCCGCGGGCCTGACGCCCGAGCAGATTGCCCAGGCCGTCGCCCAACTCTCCGGCGGTCAGCAGGTCACCTCGGTGACGACCGCGGACGGCGTGCTGCCCGTGCATCTCGCTCTGACCCTGGGCGGTGTCCTCACGGCCGACCAGCTCGCGACGCTACCGCTGAGACCTGACGTGACCCTCGGCGACGTGGCAACGCCTGTCGAGGTCCAGCGCCAGACCACGCTCACCCGCATCGACGGCCGCTCCGCGGCGACCGTGGGCGGCGAGATCGTCGCGGACAACGTCTCCGCGGTCTCACTCGAGGCGACCGAGGCCGTCGATGCGCTCGATCTGCCGGATGGCATCGAGGTCAGCCACGGCGGTGTCGGCAGCGACATCGACCAGGGCTTCACGAGCATGCTGATCGCGATCGGCGCGTCCATCGCTCTGGTCTACCTCATCATGGCGGCCCTCTTCCGCAGCTGGCTGGACCCGTTCGTCATCCTTTTCACGCTGCCGCTGGCCGTGATCGGCGCCATCGCGGGACTGTGGGTCACCAGCTCGTCGCTCAGCATCAACGCGATGCTCGGCATGCTCATGCTGGTCGGCATTGTGGTCACGAACGCCATCGTGATGCTCGAGTACGTGACCATCCTCCGGCGTGAGCGTGGCTACGACGTGCACCAGGCCCTGGTCGAAGGCGGACAGACGCGCCTCCGGCCCGTCCTGATGACGGCCCTCGCGACGATGCTGGCGCTGATCCCGCTGGCGGCCGGTTTCGGCGGCAGCGGCCTCATCTCGGCGGAGCTCGGCAGGGTCGTGATCGGCGGGCTCTTCACCTCGACATTCCTGACGCTGCTCGTCGTCCCGGTCGTGTACTCGCTCATGGACGGTCTCAAGCGACGCTTCGCGCGGGTGCCGCGTACCGACGAGCCCAGTCAACGGCTAACGCTCGGGGAAGGGGACCGATCATGACCTCTGAGCAGCCGGCGGTCATTGAATTGCTCGTAGCGCTGGCCGATCCCGCCTCTTCGGACCGGGAGGTCGGGTGGGCCGCGGCGATGGCGGCTGCCCTGCGCGTGCCCGTGCACCTGGTCCACGTCCTGGACCCAGCGCTCGGTCGCGATCCTGTCGAGCGGGCCATCGCCATGGCGGACGATCTCCTCGCCATCGCCGCCACGGACGAACGCTGGTGGGGCGCGTCCGTCACGCACGAAGTCGTGTCGGGCCTCATCGACGAGGAGCTTCCGGCCCTCGCCGCGCAGCGACCCGGGTCGATGCTTGTGCTCGCGACGGATGACTCCGGTCGCCTTCGTCGTGCGATGGGAGGCGACTGGGGGGCGCTCCTGCGGCGCCTCACGACGCCGTTCATCTTGCTGCCGCCCGAGGTGATCGCGCCGCGGGCCATCTCCACGGCCGTGGTGGGCCTGGACGGTTCGGACCTGTCCGTACGCGTTGGCTCCATCGCGGACCAGCTCGCGACGCGCCTCAAGCTCAACGTCGTCCGCGTGGAGGCAATCGAGCCCGCCTCGACGCCCGGGCCCGAGTTCCTTGGGGCCGAGTTCCTTGGGGCCGAGTTCCTTGGGGCCGAGCCGGAGGTGGGAGGGACGCGCGTCCGCGTGCGGGGACGCGCGGGTCAGACGATTGCGAGCGTGGCGCGAGCACGTGATGCCGGCCCAATCGTGGTCGGCTCGCACGGCAAGGGACAGATGACCCGGCTCCTGCTCGGCAGTACGTCCGAGTGGCTCGCACGGCACGCGGACCGGCCGGTCCTCATCGTCCCCAGGGGAGCTAGCTCACGGCATTAGAACGGACAGCCGACGATGGCACACGTTGAACGGCCGCCGCGGGTGAGGAGCGGGGAACGCCCGTCGCTCCGCAAGGCGTTTGGCGCCTTCCGCAACGTCCATTTCCGCTGGCTCTGGGCCTCGACGCTGGCGTCCTTCTCCGGCATGCAGATGCAGCTCATCGGGCGAGGTGTGCTGGCGTGGGAGCTCTCGGAGTCCTACGCGGTGGTCGGGATCGTGGAGGCGGCCTTTGCGCTGCCGATGGCGATCTTCTCGCTTCCTGGCGGCGCCGCGGTAGACCGGGTTGAGAAGCGGCGCATCGTCGTGGCCTCTCAAGGGGTTATGTGCGCCCTGGCGCTGGTGACGGCGCTCCTCATCCAGACGGACCTGATCACCATCGCCCTGCTGTTCGCGGTCGGCGTGATCCAGGGCTTCCTGTTCACATTCAACGGTCCCGCGCGCATGGCACTGCTGACGGAGGTGGTGCCGGAGCGTGAGCTGACGGCCGCCATCTCGCTCCAGAACATCGCCATGAACGGGACGCGCATTGTGGCGCCGGCCGCGGCGGGCGGACTGATCGCGCTCGTCAGTATCGAGGGCGCCTACTACGCGACGGCCGTTCTGTACCTGTTCACGGTGTTCTCCATGGCAAAGCTGCCCCCGACCCGCTCGCACCTCGGCCAGGTGAGGACCACGTTGCAGCGTGAAATGGGCGACGGCCTGCGCTACGTCTTCTCGAATCACACGCTGCGGTCGCTGATGCTGTCCGGCTTCGCCCTGACGTTCTTCATCATGCCCTACAACCTGATGCTCCCCGGCTTCGCGGACCGGCTGGGGCACGCGGAGCTGTACGGCCTCATGGTGGGGGTCTCCGGGGTGGGCGGGCTCCTCGGCTCGCTGGGCATCGCCTCCCTGACGGATCACCCGAGGAAGCCGCTCCTCCAACTGTTCATCGGCGTCGCCGCCGGGATCGGTCTCCTGGGGCTCGGGCTGCTATCCCAGATCTTTGGGATCGCGGGTGCGCTGATCGCGCTCGCTATCCTCGGTGGGACGGCCACCGCCTACATGACGCTCAACCAGACGATGCTCATGTCAGAGTCAGAAGGGCCGTACCGAGGGCGGGTGATGAGCATCTTCATGCTTACCTTCAGCGCGATGCCACTGATGTCGCTCCCGATGGGCGTGCTGGCGGACACGGTGGGAGCCCAGACGCTCTTCATTGTCCAGGGACTCCTCGTGACGGTAGTCCTGGTCGTGCTCGGCTTCTCGAACCGCGGACACACGTTCGCCAGCGCCCCGATCGCACCACCCGAGAACGCCGAGGCGTAGCGGGTATGCAGGTGCAGAGGGGCGATGTGTGGTCGCGCATGACCGATGAGGTCCCCCACATCACGAAGGACGACGCCCGCCCCCCAACCAAGACCGCTTCCCTGGACCTGTCTTCACGAGGTGAGCGCAGGTTGAGGAGCCGACGTCGAGGCGAAAGCGCTACTGCGCTGGTAGACCACCGTACCGCCGCGGATGACCGCCTGTACCGCTGGCTCGTCCTCGTCGACCGCCACTAGCCCGAGGTCCGCGGTGCGGCCGACCTCGATGCGGCCGCGGTCCTCGAGCCCGAAGGCGCGGGCCGGGGCGTCCGTGACCATGGCGATCGCCTGCTCCAACAAGCACACCTCCAGCCGGGCGAGCTTGAAGACCGCCGCGAGCATCGATGGCGCGTGGTAGTCGGCGCAGATGATGTCCGCCAGGCCCCCCGCGACCAGTTCCGTCGCGTCCTGGTTCCCGCTGGCCGAACCGCCCCGCACGATGTTCGGTGCGCCGACGGTGATGGCCATGGCCCGCTCCCGCGCTCGACGGCCGGCCTCCAGCGTGACTGGGAACTCGGCGAGGGTCGCACCGGCCTCGACCATGGCGTCCACCTTCTCCGGCGTGTCGTCGTCGTGCGAGGCGATGAGGAAGGGGCGCTGAGCCCGTGCCTCGTGGACGCGTCCGATGACGTACGGGACTGTCGTGGTGTCCCCCTTGTGGGCGTCGAGGCGCGCCTGCATCTCGGCCTCGGCGTCGTACGTGGGGTCGTCGGCGTGCGCGAGGCGCCACCGCTCCTTCACGGCTTCGATGTCACGGAACTGGCCCTGACCCGGGGTGTGGTCCTGGAGCGAGAGGGCTGGCACGTCGAACCGGGCCAAGGATTCGAGCAACGAACCGACGCCCTCGGGGTCCCACATGTCGCAGCGGTGGAGCACCTGGTGGTCGATCACGGCGCGCGGCCGCCAGTCGAAGACCGCGTCGCATCGAGCGATGGCGCCCTGCACCGTCCGCTCCTCACGCGCGACGTTCGCAAACGAGATCGCGTGGAATGAGGTGGTGACGCCGGACGCCAGCGAGCGCTCCTCGTAGTTGCGGAGCGCGAGGGACACGGGGAGGTCCACCCGCGGCCGCGGGTTGACCTCCTTCTCGAGCCCGTCGTTGTGCGTGTCGATCAGGCCGGGGATGAGATAGAGCTGGTCTGCGGCGTCGAGCAACGTGTCGGCGCCACTCAACGCGCCGGCGTCGCTGTCGATGCGTTCGATGCGTCCATCGCGGACGAGGACGCTTGCGTGCTCCAGCGTTTCGGACTGGAGCACGACGCGCGCGTTGATGACGGCGAGGGTTCGAGTCATAGTCGGGGTCTCCTCCAATGCCTCAGGTCCAAATGCCTCAGGCGAACTCGACAGCCGCTGCTTCGATGTAGTTCGGGATCTCCACTTCGCCGACGCGCCCCTCGCGGGCGACCCGGCCTTCCTCCACGACGAGCACGCGGTCCGCGAGGTGCTCGAGCATCTCGGTGTCGTGGAAAATGCCGAGCATCGCGACGCCGTCCCGCTTCGCCTCGAGCAGCAGTTCGAGCACACGCGCCCGGTTCTCGGAGTCGAGCGCGGAGGTCGGCTCGTCGAGCAACAGCAACCGCGGCGGCGAGACGAGCGCCCGCGCCACGTTGACGCGCTGCTGCTCGCCTCCGCTGAACAGCGAGGGGAACGAACTGCGTAGCGAGTCCGGCAGGCCGAGGCGCTCCAGCATTCCATCGGCGCGGGCGCGGGCTTCGCGCTGCTCGATGCCGGCCGCCGCCAGTGGTGCGGCCACCACGTCCGCCGCCTCCACCCGCGGCGGCGGCTTCAGGAACTGCGACACGTACCGGATCTCGCGACGCCGCAGCGCGATCATCTCGCGCTCCTCGGCGGTCGCGAGGTCGACCATTTCGCCGGCCTCGGTGCGGTACCGCATCGAGCCGGAGGTGGGGACGTACGTGCGGTACAGGCACTTCAGCAGCGACGACTTCCCCGCGCCGGACGGGCCGACGATCCCGAGGAACTCGCCCGGGTAGAGGTCGAAGGTGATGTCGCGAAGCGGCGTGACGACCTTCCCCTGCAGGATGTGCAAGGTGATCGACTTGCTGAGGCCCGCCACCGACAGCAGCGGTTTGTTCATCGGGTCCTCCAATTCGAGGCGTCGTTTTATGTCGCGCAGTTCACCAGGAGCTGCGTATAGGGATGCTGGGGGTCCTCGAGGATCTGGTCGGTGAGCCCGCTCTCCACGACGCGCCCCTGCTTCATGACGAGCGTCCGGTCGGCCAGCAGCCGGATCACGCCCAGGTCGTGCGACACGATCACCGCCGTGAGCCCGTAGTCCCGCTGGATGTCGCGGACGAGGTCGAGCACGCCGGCCTGCACCGAGACATCAAGGCCCGTGGTCAGTTCGTCGAGCAGTACCAGTTGCGGGCTGTTGGCCAGCGCCTTCGCGATCTGCACGCGCTGCTGCATGCCGCCGCTGAAGAACGCCGGAAAGTCATCCATCCGCGGCAGCGGCACTTCCGTGCGCTGGAGGTAGTCTGATGCCTTCTCGCGGATGTCGCCGACGCGGCGCCAGTTGGCGTCCAGCAGTCGTTCGGCGATGTTGCCGCCGGCCGTCACCATCAGGTTCAGCCCCTGGCGAGGGTTCTGGTAGACCATTCCGATCGACTGCGTACGCAGCTCGCGGCGCTCACGCCGGTCGGCGTCCCAGATGCTCCGCTGGCCCTCGGCGAACCCGCCGAAGTAGGCGGCACCGACTGCCGGCTGCAGGTCCTGGTAGAGGCACTGGAGGACCGTGCTCTTCCCCGAGCCGCTCTCGCCGACGATGCCGAGCACCTCGCCCGGCCACACATCGAACGACACGCCCGCGCAGGCCACGATGGATCCGCACTCCGGGCACTGGTTGCGGTCAGCCTCTGGACCCGTCAACGCGACACACGCCGCGCACGGCGCTTCGCCGTGAATCGTCGTGAGCCCTTGCACCGAGAGCAGGGGCGCGGCCGTTGCCGTTGCCGTTACCACTGGACGGTCTCCTTTCCCTCTCGCACCCGCTCGCAATACGCCGTGTCCGAACAGCGGTAGCGCAGGCCTCCGTCGTCGGTGGGGGACGCCTCCAGGTAACTCGAGGTCGAACCGCACGAGGCGCACGCGTGCCCGTCGAAGTGTTCGACGTGGAACGGGTAGTCCTCGAAGGCGAGCGGGACCACGTCGGTGTGCGGCGGCACCGCGTAGACCCGCTTCTCGCGGCCGGCCCCGAAGAGATAGAGGGCATCGGCCTGGTGGAGCTTGGGCACATCCCACCGCGGGATCGGACTCGGCGTCATGACGTAGCGGTGGTTCACCATCACCGGGTATCCGGCGCCGCGGCTCACCTCGCCTCGGCGCACCACGTCCTCGTACAGCGCAAGCCACATGCGGGCGTAGTCCTGCTCCGCATGCATCAGCGCGGCTTGCGCCACGCTTCGTTCGACGGCGCGCAGGGGCTCCGGGTTCGGCACCTGGAGCACCAGGATCTGCCGCTCGTTGAGCCGCTCGTCCGGAATGCGGTGGCGGCTCTGGATCACCGACGCCTCGGAGGTGGCGCCCGTGGTGTCGAGGCCCGTCATCTGTTCGACGAGCCGGCGCAGGTTGCTGGCGTTCACGCCGGCGTCGTCGCCCTGGTCGATGACCTTCACCACGTCACCGGGGCCGAGCAGTGACAGCGTGACCTGCAGACCGCCGGTGCCCCAGCCTCGCGCGATGGGCATCTCGCGCGACCCGAACGGGATCTGGTGGCCGGGGACCGCGACGGCCTTGAGCAGCGCCCGCCGGATTTCTCGCTTCGCCATGTCGTCGATGAGGGCGTAGGAGTACCCAGTGAAGGTCATCTCCCTGGCCTCGATCAGTCCGTGGACTGTTGTCATCCGATGTGGCCTTTCTCGCGCCGCCTAGTGGCTGTGGGCTCCGGCTGCCTCGTGCGCCTGGTTGCGCGCCGCGTTCGTCAGCGCGCGCAGCCGCGCCGACCGCTGCATCGAGGACTGGAACGTGACGTAGTGCGGGAGCTTCAGGTGCTCCACGAACCCCATCGCATCGACCGGCTCGATGTGGGAGAGCACGAACTCCTGGTCGTCCAGCAGGTTGCCGCTGCCGGCGCCGCGCTTCAGACCCATGTCGAGTTGGGCCATGGAGATCGCCTTACGCTCGTTGCGCCCGGTAACCACCCCGTAGCCCATCGAGTAGTCCGCGCGGGGCGAGCGGAGCGTGGCTTCGCCGCCGGCCACAAAGTGGCACTCGGTGACGGGCAGCCAACCGATGCGCGCCGGGCGTCCCGTGACCGGATGCGTGATCTCGATGGGCAGCGCGCCCTGGCGGAGCTCCGCGATCGTGCCGTGCCCCCCCGCGCCGTAGCCGCGCATCCCCGCGTACGACATACCGAGCATGGCGCCGGTCTCACCTCGAGCCAGGATCTGCAGCCGCGCGGAACGAGGCGCGGGATAGCGCACCGGCTCGCGCGTGACATCGAACGGCTCGTCCTCGGACGGTTGCTCGGGGCGGGCGGCAAGCATCCCTTCGTCCCGCAGGAAGTCGATAACCAGCGGGAACTGCGGGGACTCGTCCGCTCCGGAGTCATCCGCCGGGGAGCTGCCATTCGCCAGGACGTCGTCCTGAGCAGCCCCGTGCGAGCCTGGGGCGTCGGCATCCTCCAGCAGGCGTAAATCGACCAACCGCTGGCCGTAGTCGCGAGTCAGCCCGAGTAGCTGCCCGCCCGGTATATCCCGGAAGGCCGAGGAGATGCGGCGGACGACGCGCATCGAGCGGCTCGATGCGGCGACCGAGTACCCCAGGCGCGGCAACGTGGTGCGGTACGCACGCAGCAGGAAGCCCGCCTCCATCGGGTCGCCAGCCGCCTGACGGACTGCCACGGCACCAAGCGCCGGGTCATACAGGCTGCCTTCGCCCATGACCTGGTCGAGCAGCAGCGGCAACTGTGCCTGCACCTGCCGGGTAGCGATTGGGTCGTGCGCCCCATGGACCTCCTGCTCGATCAGGTCCTCGGCATGCTGAATCGCGACGGCGCCGCCGCGGACGGCTGTGTACATCTGAGGCCCTCCTACTCGATCACCTGGATTGATGTGCTTCTCGGCAGGCAGGCGAGCGCGCCGTCTTCCGCCGCGAGCACGAGGTCGATGCCGTCCGGGAACCGGGCGTTCCGCTCGGCGAGCGCGGCGAACACGTCCGCGGGTACCCCCTCGACGGCAAGGGTCGTGGTACCGGGGACGCCCGGTCCGCTCAGCTCGAGCCGCACCGGCCCCTGTCCCAGGTACCGGCAGGCCACGATCACGGTGGCCGACTGTTCGGGCGCCTCTATCGGTCCCAGTCGCGCGCGGCGGACGGCATCCGATGCGTGCGCCGGGGACGCGAGGACGAAGTCGGCCTCCTCGACGCTCGTGGTGCGGCTGCCGGTGCGGGTCACGGTCGCCCGCTCCACAGTCGCCTCGTCCGCCAGGATGGCGACCTCCACCTCGTGGTCGATGAGGGTCTGCGCCACCAGCAGGGCCGCGCACCAGGCGCCATCGTCCGGCCGGACATGGGCGGCCAGTTGACGGATCGAGCCCGGACGCGCCATGCAGTCCAGCAGCGCCCGAAACGCGGCCTGCTCCGCGCGCCCCGGCGCGCTCAGCACCGGCGTCGGCATCCCTGAGGTCATCAGATGTCCCTTCTCCACGGGTCTACGGGCTAGGTGATGTCTTCGAACTGCACGCGTGTCGGCGCAACCGTCTCCCAGCGCTGCGACCAGCGCTCGGTCTCGTCGCGCCGGGCGGACACGAGCAACTCCTCGATGCGCGGCGCCGCCTGATGACCCGCTTCCAGCGCTGCATCCAGGACGGCGGCCGCAAGCGCCTTCTCCGGGACGCGGCCCATGAGCATCGCGTAGCCGCGGTGGTCGCCGGCAGTGACCTCCGCTTCGGAGACGGTCACCTCCGTGAAGTTGAACGTGAGGCCCTCGGCCGGCTCCTCCACCCGCATCATCAGCAGGCCGACGACCGGACCTCGGGTCAACTCGATGTCGAAGCCTTCCAGGACTTCGTCGGCCAGGGCGACTAACTGGTCATCGGGTGCGGCGCTCATCGCCTCCAGCCGTTCTTCACGCAGCAACGCAGTTCCTTTCCACCGGCCCGCGGCCGGCGCTATTCGAATGCCGTCCCCAGCAATCCCTGCAGCCACCTGGACGTGAGGTTCGCGGCGAGCACCGCGAGGAAGAGCGCGAGGCCGGGGAAGAGGAAGAGCCACCAGGCGCCCGCCGCCACGAACTGACGGCCGTCGTCGATCATCGAGCCCCAGGACGCGGACGGCGCTTGCACACCAAGCCCCAGGAAGCTCAGGCCGGCCTCCGCGAGCATCACGCTCCCGAAGTCCAGCACCGCGACCATGAACAAGAGCGGCAGCAGGTGCGGCAGGATGTGCCGCCCCATCTGACGGAGCGGGGCGGCGCCGAGCGCCTCGGCCGCCTCGACAAACGGGCGGTTGCGCAGGCTGAGGGTCTGCGCGCGCAGCAGCCGTGTGTAGCCAACCCAGTTGGTGATCGCGAGCAGGAAGATGAGCTGCGGGATACCGGGGCCGAGCTTGTACAGCACGAAGATCGCCAGCAAGAGCGAGGGGAAGGCGCTCTGGATGTCCGCGACCCGCATGATCACGTTGTCGGTCCAGCCGCGAGTGAACCCGGCCAGCAGCGCCAAACTCGTGCCCATCACCGCGCCGAAGACCACCGCGATCGCGGCGATGCCCATCGAAACGCGGGTCCCCTGGACCAGGCGCGGCATCAGGTCGCGTCCGATCTGGTCGGAGCCCAGGACGTAGAAGGCGCCGCTCGGACCTGTCGACATCGGTGCGACCAGCCGGTCCTGTGGTACCGGCCGCGTCGCTGACCGGAGTGGAAGTAGCGGCCCCGCGACCGCGATGAGGATGAGTGTCGCGAGGACGCAGGCCGCCGCCAGGTAATGCGGATGCCGGGTGAGGCGCCAGAGGAGCCTCCTGCGGCGAGGTTCGGCGCGTGGGGCGTGGACGACCGGCGGCGGAGGGGGAGGGGGCGCCGGCGGTGCAGTGCGAACCGGGGGGCGTTCGAGCGTGTTCGTCGTCAAGTGAGGGCCACCCTTGGATCCAGCCAGACATAGAGGAGGTCGACGATCAGCGCGCCGATGGTGACCAGGAACCCGACGTAGATGACGGAGCCCATGAGGACCGGCAGGTCACGACTCGACACCGCGGACAGGGCCACCTGTCCGATGCCGGGCCAGGCGAAGATCGTCTCGATGAGCACGGTCCCGTTGAGCAGGCCGATGAGCATGAAGCCCGCCTGCGTGACGAGGATGAGCGCCCCGTTGGGGAGGACGTGGCGCATGGCTATCCGCCATTCGCTGAGCCCTTTGGCCCTCGCGACTGCGGCGTACTGCTGTCGGAACTCAGTGCGCAGAGAGGACTGCAGCACCTGCGTCGCGTAACCGGTGGAGGTCGCCGCGAGCGCGAGCGTGGGGAGAATCAGGTGTTGTGGTTGGCCGTAGCCGGAACTCTCTACCCACCCGAGCCGGGCGGCGAAGACGAAGATGAGCGCGATCGCAAGCCAGAACCCGGGCACCGCCATGAACGCGGTCCCAAACGTCGCGACGAGCGTGTCCTGCCACTTGCCTGTGTGGTACGCGCCCCAGAGCGCCAGTGGCACGGAGACAAGGAGCGTCACCAGCACGGCGCTGACGGTGAGGATGAGCGTCGCCGGGAGTCGCTCGGTGAGCACCGTCACGACCGGGCGGTTGTTGAACAGCGAGTTGCCCAGATCGCCGGTCGCCACGTCGCCCAGCCACTCTGCGTACCGAGCCAGGAGCGGCCGGTTGTATCCCATCTGCTCGCGCAGCGCCTCGATCTGTTCAGGGGAATCGATCTCACGGTCGGTCAGCATGGCGACCGGGTCGCCCACGAAGTTGTTCCCAAGGAACACGACCGTCACAAGACCGAGCATCACGACGGCCGCCGAGACCACCCGGAGCAAGATGTAACGCGTCATCCGCTGTCTCCTGCCGCCTGACTAAACGGCGAACGGGAGTTCGTCGACGCGGATGTAGGTGTTGCGCGGCAGCCTCGTCGCATCGACGAAGGGGGCGAGCCCGTGTACGAGCTGCACCGCCACCACGAAGGCGCGCGAGGCATCCTCCCGCAGGTCGTTCGCTACCTGTGAGAGCAGTGTGTTGAACTCTTCGCCTTCCAGGTTTCGGAGGGGCTGCCACGCCTCCTCGATGCTCGGGTTGCAGTACGTCCCTGAGCCTTCGCAGCCAAACTTGTCGTCCAGTCCGCTCACGACACCTGAGTTGCCGGAGGAGGTCGTCTCGAGGAAGAGCGGGGGCTGTTCCGGCCAGGGGCGTCCGCCGATGTCGTTGTAGGCGATGGCGTCCTGGCGGTTCAGCCGGAGGTTGAGGCCGATGTCGGCGAGGTAGCCGACGTACAGCTCGGCGAGCTGTTCTTCCTCCGGGATACGGAACTCGCCCCAGACCATCTCCAGCTCGTGGCCCTCGAGGCCCGCCGCGGCGACGAGTTTGCGTGCCTCGTCTGGGTTGTAGGGGTACGGCTCGACCTCCACCGGGTGAAACCCGAAGAACGCCACGGGCTTGGCGGTCCCCAGGAACACCTGGTCCGCAATCGTCTGGCGGTCGATGGCGTAGTTGATCGCCTGGCGCAGACGGATGTCGTCCATAGGGGCGACGACGTTGTTCATTCGGACCATCGAGGTCTGGAAGCCGCCACCGGCCGCCCAGTGCTGCAGCCGCGGGACCGCGTTTGCCGCGCCGATGTTGAAGGCCATGTGTGACTCGTTGGTCTCGATCTGGAGCGTCCGCACGGTGGCCTCGGGCCGCGGCAAGAACTTGATCCGCTGATAGTTGGGAAGACCCACATACGGCACGGGCGAGGAAGCGCCCCAGTACTCCGGGTACTGCCCGAGGGTGATGTGCGTCCCGCGCGCGAACTCCCGGAGCTTGAACGGGCCGGTGCCGATCGGCTGCTCGCCCAGCGATTCCCAGTTCGACTCGAGCACGGTTGGGGGCAACGCGGAGAAGCCGGTGCGGAACCGCTCCCAGATCTCGCTGTTCGGGGTGGTCGTGACCATCTCTACGGTGTTCGCGTCGATGGCCTCGAAGGACGCGACCTGGCTGAAACGGTTGGTCCGGTTCAGCGACTCGAGGATCGCTTCGTCTGTGAACCACTCGTACGACGCGACGGCGGCCTCCGCGTCCCACGATTCGCCGTTGTGGAAGGTCACGCCGGGCCGCATCCGGAGCAGCCACCGCTCGGGGTCCGGCCGCTCGAACGACTCGACGAGCATCGGCGCCCACTCGCGCTGTGGGTTTCCCGCCTCGTCCAGCGTGATGCGCAACTCGAACATCGTTTGGTACATGGCCCGGGCGATCATCTGGCCCCACCCGCTGTAGCCCGTGAAGGCGTTGTAGGGGTCCAGCCCTGCCGGTTCACCTTCGGTGGCGACGATGAACTCGTCGGGCAACTCAAGCCCGGAAACGGGCGTCGGTGCACCGGCCACCCTGACCCCCGTCCCGCCTGCGGCGAGCTGAGTCGGGACCGCCTGGCCCCCTCCGGTCGTCGCCGGCGAGGAAGTCGTGCCGCCCGCACCTCCGTCGTCATCGCTGGCGCCGCAACCGATCAATGCCGCGGCGGCCAGGCCCATCCCACCGGCCGCAAACCCGCGGAGCAGCTGACGCCGCGAGACGTGTCGTGCTGGAAGTGACGGCTCGAAGCCGATGTGTGCCATCCCTGCCGTTCCCTTCGGACCCTGCCCAGTCAATGCCGGGTTGCTGCCGAGTCATTCCCATCGCCGGCAACGCTAGGCGGGCGCGCCGAGCGGGAGGTCGTGGCGCGGTAAAGGTTCGGTTCAAGGCCGGTTAACGCAGACGGAACGAGCGGTCTTCGTTAACGACGCGTTGATCTCGATGGCGGCCCGCTCCGCCTAGCCTCGGAAACGCGGGCCGAAGAAGGCAGCGCGGTCGGAGGTCAACATGCGGCTCACGGTGCTCGGTTCGTCGGCGTCACACCCGGCCCCGGGCGATGCGTGCTCCGGCTACCTGGTCACCGAAGGTGACACTCGCGTGCTGTTGGATTGCGGCTCCGGTGTGCTGTCCAACCTTCAGCACCACGTCCCGCCCGCGAAGCTGGACGCGATCGTGATCAGCCACCTCCACCCCGACCACTACATCGACCTCGTCGCGCTGCGGTACGGCCTGCGGTACGGGGACGGCGGGCACGAGCCCGTCCGGGTCTACCTGCCCCCCGGCGGCCGAGCGCACCTCGAGCGCCTGAGCGAGGCGATCTCGCGGACACAGCCGTTCTTCGAGGGCGCCCTGGCGCTCGAGGAGTACGAGCCGCATGAGCCGCTGGAAATCGGCGCCTGCAGGGTCACGCCGCACGAGGTGGAACACGGCGTCCGCTCATTCGCCCTGTGCGTGGAGTCCGGTCGCAAGAGCCTGCTGTACTCCTCCGACACCGTGGCATGCGACGCCCTCGTCGAGGCCGCCTGCGGCGCGGACCTGCTGCTGGCGGAGGCCACGCTCGGAGGCGGCGCGCCCGATGGCCATGAACCACGCACGCACATGTCGGCCGCCGAAGCCGGCGAGGTGGCTCATCGAGCGAGCGTGGACCAGCTCGTCCTAACCCACTTCTGGTACACGGCGGACCGGCAGCGCGCACTCGCCGAGGCACGGGAATGTTTCGACCGAACGGTCAGCGCGGCGACGCCGCACGCGACGGTCAACCTGTGATCTCAGAGATGGATGTGCGCGAACCTTCGGCTGCCGGTCGCTGGTGGGAACGGCTGATCCTTGCGATCGCACGCGCCTCCGGCCCGGTCGAGGTCCACAGAGACGGGCAGGAAGTGACCTACCTCCTATTCGACTACGACGGACACGTCGAAGTGGTCGCTCGGGAAGACACCGACAGTGCGGTGGACGAGCACTCCCGGGGTCTCCGCGGCCCGTGGGCCGACTGACAAGACGCAGTCGAACGCACGGCCGGCTCCCGAGCGCCGCGTCAGAAGGCGACGTTCGGCTGCGCACTGACCATCGCTCGCTCTTCTGAGGGCACATGCGCGCCGTCCCTTAATCGCACGCTAATCGAGCCGTCCGACACTCCGCCTGCCCGTGATGGAGGGAGTGTCAATGCCTGTCTCGCTCGTGGTCGAGGACGACCAGGCCATACGAGAGGTGGTTGCGTTTCACCTCAGCCGCGCGGGACACGAGGTGAGGGAGGCGTGCGATGGAGTAGCAGCGCTCCAGCAGTTGCAGTCGTCACCCCCGGACCTGGTGGTCCTGGACCTCATGCTCCCGCGCATGTTGGGCTTCGATGTCCTGAGGAGCCTGCGTGAGCACTGGTCGATGCCGGTGATCGTGATCAGTGCACGGCTCGACGAGCGTGGCAAGGTGCGTGCGCTCGGCCTCGGGGCCGACGACTACATCACAAAGCCCTTCTCGGTCCGCGAGTTCGTCGCGCGCGTCGAAGCCGTGCTTCGTCGCGCCCAACCGGCCGCTGAGCCGCCGATTTCGGCCACCGATGGGCGGATCGTCGTAGATGTCGCGCGACACGAGGTGCTCCTCGCCGGCGAACCCGTTTCCCTCGCACCCAAAGAGTTCGAACTGCTGGCGCACCTCGCCCGGCATCCCAACCAGGTCTGCTCTCGAGACGCCATACTGAACGCCGTCTGGGGTTATGAGTACGGTGGGGAGACCCGGACGGTCGACGTGCACATCCACTGGTTGCGCCAGAAGCTCGAGCCGGACCCATCCAGGCCGGTGCACCTGGTGACGGTGCGGCACTACGGCTACAAGTTCGTCCCGCTCCCAGCGGAGGAATCGCCGTAGACCGGACGGTCGGCCCGGTCGCCTCGACAGGGGGAGGAGGACGCCGCAGCCCCTCGCGGCCAGTACCGCACCGCCGGCCCGGCTCTGCGCCGCTGGCTACGGTTCGAGCAATGCTCGGCACAGCGACTGCTGGTGGTCGCTAGTGACGCCCGCATCCTCCAGGTACGCCGCAGGTGAGCCGTACCGGGCGTCAAGGCCCTCCAGCGTCAATGTCATCACCTCGGCGTGAGTGGCCGGAGCGCCGCCCGTCCGCGTGACGCGCTCACCGAAGAGGGCGCGCATCCGCTCGAGACGCTGCTCGGAGAACACGAGGTACTGGGTCGTCAGCGCGTAGTCGGCAGCGATGACGGTCCGCGGCACGCCGAGGACGCTCAGCAGGAGCGCCGCGGTGAGGCCGGTCCGATCCCGGCCACCGGTGCAGTGGAAGACGCAGGCGTCCGCGGTTTCAGCGACATGCGCGAGCACTCGCTGCGCCGCGGGCTTCGCGCCCTCGAGCATCTCGAGGTACCGCTCGGCGTGTGCCTGGTGTCCCTGCTGCAGCGGTACCGCCGTTGCGGCCGCCGGGAGAGCGCCCTCGTTTCGGCCGCCACCCACCTCGGGTACGAACGGGACGTGGTGGTGGCGGACGCCGCGAGTGGCGAGCGGAGTCCCGGCGAAGACTTCCAGCTCGCGCGCTGTCCGCAGGTCGAAGACATCGCCGAGTCCCATGGTTGCCAGGACATCTACGTCCTCGGGTGTGAGGTCATGGAGGGCATCCGCGCGGAAGACGCGGCGCCAGCGCACGCGCTTCGCGTCCTGCGTTTCGTAGCCACCGACATCACGGAAATTTGACGCACCGGCAAGGACGATTCGCCGCTCCGGCGTCCTTGAAGTCATCGGTCCTCCTAACGCTCGGGGATCAGCAGTCGTGTTCGCATCAGCATCCGTGCGGCTCATGAGGGGGTGAGGACCCTCGCCGGCGGCGCCACAGCGGTGCCGCTTCGCGCCTCCGACCCCAGCCCTGGTGAGCTGGCCGCACCCGTGGCCGCCATACCTGCGAGCACCCCAAGGGTCCGGCGTGGGAAGTCCGTGCAGACCGAGTCGACCCCGAGCCGGGCCGCGCGGAGTACCTCCTCGGTCCGTACGACGGAGCCGCTGTGGCATTGCATCCCCATCCGTCGCAGCTCGGCCGTCCACCGCGCATCGAGCAACGCTGCCTCCACGATCAACGCATCGAGCTGCAGGCGTGCGGCCAGCCGCAGGACTGATTCGCGCCCGCGTCGTGCCAGCATCGCTGGCCCAACGATGAGCCCGACAGGCACGTCCGCCGGGAGTTCGCGGCGAAGCTCTGCGGCGATCGACTCATCGTGAGTCCACGCCCACGCCCCGGACCGCAGCGCCGTGAGTTCGACGGCGAGCAGCGAGGCGATGCCCGCCTGCTTGACGTCCACGACGAGCAACTCCCGGCCATCGATCGCGCCAAGGGCCGCGGAAAGCGTCGGGACCGGTTCGGTCGGACGGTCGTGGTCGCGGAGCATGACGGCGGAAAGCTCAGACGCCGGCAGCTCGTCGATGAGACACGGGTTGCCCGTCGTACGCAGCAGACTTCGGTCATGCATCAGTACAAGTCGGCCGTCGGAGGTCGCGCGGACGTCCACCTCGACCCCACCCGCACCCTCAGCCAGCGCCGCACGGATGCCGGCCAGACTGTTCTCAGGCATCGAACCCATGCTGGTCCGGTGCGAGATGACCATCGGGATCACTGGCTGCCTCTCTCCACCCTCACCGCGACCAGCATCGGACGCCGCCGTTAAGGGCTCGTGATGACGGGCGCGTCGCGACGAAGGGCGCTACCGCCACGGGCGGGACGAGCGCCGCCGGGACGGCAGGGAGTTGACGGTCCCTTAACTGCACCGGCGGACACTGCTGCCGCCCTGGGAGAGTGCTGACCGGGACGGGCAGCACGCGAACCGGCCGAACGGATGCAGAAAGGACCTGGCATGACCAACGATGGAGGGCGGCCGAGGCGCCGCGTGCTGCCGCTTCGACTCTTCGAGCGCGGTGACGGCAAGGCGCTGCGCGAGCAGCTGATCCCGAACAAGTGCCTCTGGAAGTGCAGCGGCGCCTGTTTCCACCAGGCGCCCAACGAGACGAACGCGAACGCTCGCGAACCCTTCGCGCGGATCGCGGAGAGGCGCCTCTCGCGGCGGCGGCTCTTGCAGGGCGCGGCGGCCGTGAGTGTGCCGCTGGTACTGGCCGCCACGCCGGCTGGCTCGGCGCTGGTCGGCGGCTCCCCGCTCGCGCCTCGTCGAGTCTCAGCCGCCGGAGGGGTTCCCGGAACGAGCCTGGGCTTCGCGCCCGTGCCCCTGAACCAGGACGACGCGGTCACCGTGCCCGCCGGCTACGCCGCGCAGGTCCTGCTGCGCTGGGGAGATCCGCTGTTCCCCGGCGTTGAGCGAATGACGATTGACAACGCGAGCGCTGAGCTTCAGGCGCGGACGTTCGGCTACAACTGCGATCTCAACGCCTTCTTCCCTCTACCTCGCGGCGGCTCCTCGTCGACGAGCGGCGTGCTCTGCGTAAACCACGAGTACACCGAAGGCCCGCGGATGTTCACGGACTACGATGCCGAGCACCCGGCGAAGGCACAGGTAGACGTGGAGCTCGATGCCCATGGGATGACGGTCGTCGAACTCGGCCGCGTCGGCGACGTGTGGGGCGCCGTGCTGGAGTCGCAGTACAACCGCCGCATCACCGCCACGACGACGATGGAGATCACGGGGCCGCTCGCTGGTGACCCTCGCCTGCGGACCTCAGACGACCGCTCCGGCCGCCGTGTGAGTGGCATGCTCAACAACTGCGCCGGTGGCAAGACGCCGTGGGGTACCGTGCTCACCGCCGAGGAGAACTGGCACCAATACTTCGGCAACAACGACGATGTCGCCGACACGACACAGCGCGAGCGAAACGCCCGCTACAGCGTGCCCGGCGGCGTCAGTCAGCGTCGATGGGAGGAGCACTACCGCCGCTTCGACGTGTCGGAGGAACCGAACGAGATCAACCGCTTCGGGTACATCGTGGAGATCGACCCGTACGACCCTGACTTCGTGCCGAAGAAGCGCACGGCCATGGGTCGCTTCAAGCACGAGGCCGGCACGATCGCCCTTGCGAATGACGGGCGCGTGGTGGCCTATTCCGGTGACGATGAGCGGTTCGAGTACGTATACAAGTTCGTCTCCGACCGCGCATACAAGCCGCAGGCGAACCACGCAGCGAACCGGGACCTCCTCGACTCGGGAACGCTGTACGCGGCCCGCTTCAACGACGACGGCACCGGCGAGTGGCTGCCGCTCACGCCGGAGGCCCTGCCCGGCTGGGACCTCGCGGACATCCTGCTGGACACGCGCGCCGCGGCGGACGTGGCGGGCGCCACGCCCATGGACCGCCCCGAGGATGTCGAGGTCAACCCGCTCAACAACCGTGTGTACGTGCTGCTGACAAACAACACCGCGCGGGAAGGTAACCAGGTGGACGCCCCCAACCCGCGCGGCCCGAACCGCTACGGCCATGTGCTGGAGATCAGTGAGGTCGGCGGCGACCTGGCTGCCCAGCAGTTCACCTGGGAGTTCTTCCTGATCTGCGGTGACCCTTCGGACGACGACACGTTCTATGCGGGCTTCGACAAGAGCCAGGTGAGCGCGATCGCCGCGCCGGACAACGCCACGTTCGACGCGCTCGGGAACATCTGGATTGCCACGGACGGGCAGGGCGGTAGCATCAACCGCAACGACACCGTCTTCGCCGTCCCGACGGCCGGCCCAGACCGCGGCAAGGTTCAGCCGTTCCTCACGGTGCCCATCGGCGCCGAAGTCTGCGGCCCGGAGTTCACGCCGGACTTCGAGACGCTGTTCGTGAACGTGCAGCACCCGGGCGAGGACAGCGACGGCCCGAACAACCCGCAGAGTGTGTGGCCCGACGGCGTCTGGCCGCCTCTACCGAGCCTGGTCGCCGTCACCAAGGACGGCGGGGGCCGCATCGGCAGCTAACGCCGCCGCGACGAGGGGCGTGAGAGCCGACGCCTCGCACGCCCGCTCGTCGTCACCGCCTTGTCCGGCGGTTTCGTGCGGCGTCCCGCTGGTTCATCCCGCTCGTCGTCGCGGGGCGCGCTCTGCAGTTGAGCGCGGAGCTCACTGACCGGTGCGCCCGGCGAGTCGAGCCGCCCAATGAGTCATCAAGAGGCGCGCGTCGATGGCGCGCTCGCACCATCGCGCAGCATGTGGCGGGTCGTGTAGCGTCATGCCATGGACGTCACCGCTGACGCTGCACGGCGTTTTCTTGTTGCGCGGCACATGCTTGCACCTGCGCGCTCGGTGGACGGCGGGCCCGATGCTGTGCTCGAGATCGTTCGGCGGCTCGGCTCGATCCAGTACGACCCGCTATCCGTCGCGGGCCGCAGCCATGATCTGGTGCTTCACGCGCGGGTCGCCGGCTACGACCCCGCCTGGTGCGACCTCCTCTACGAGCACCGCGAGCTGTTCGAGGCGTACAACAAGGGTCTCTCGCTCGTGTCCACAAGCGAGTTCCCCTGGTTTCGCGCGAACCTGAACCCGAACTCGCCGCGCGTCCTGACTGAGCATGCCGACGTCGCCGAGCAGGTGCTGGAGCGGATCCGTGCGGAGGGCGCGCTCTCCGCGCTCGACTTCGAGCGTCGACGCGGGCCGCTGGTCGACTGGTTCGGGGCCCCCACGAACGTCGTCCGCGCGGTGCTCGAAGCGTATGCCGTGACCGGAGTGCTCGGTCTCGCCCGACGCGACGGCAACCGCCGCTACTACGACCTCATTGGGCGACTGCTGCCTCGCGAGATCCTTGCGCGGAACGTCCCGCTGAGGGAGCAGCTCCGGCACAAGCTCCTGTCGCGGTATCGCGCGCACGGCCTTCTGGGCGCCGGCGGCGGGGCAGGCAGCTTCGCGGGCCTCGGACCCGCGAAGCCGGACCCGGAGAGCGAGCTCCCCGGGCGGACCGCGCTGCGCGAGGAGCTCGTCGATGACGGCGAGCTCGTCCCTGTCAGGGTCGAGGGTGTGCGCGGCAAGCGCTTCGTGCTTCGCGATGAAGTCGAGCTGCTGCAGGCTCCGCCCGAGCCGCCGCCCTCTGTCGCATTCCTCCCACCGTTCGATCCGTTGGTCTGGGATCGCCACCTCCTCGGATCCTTGTTCGGGTTCGACTACGTGTGGGAGCTCTTCGTGCCGCCGGCGAAGCGCCGTTGGGGCTGGTACGTGTTGCCGATCCTCTTCGGCGAGCGCCTCGTCGGCCGGATCGAGCCACGGATCGACCGGACCGAGGGCCGCGTGGACGTGCTCGACCTCTGGTGGGAAGCCGGCTTTGACGCGCGCCGCACCGAGGGCTTCGTCGACGCGATGCGGTCCTCGCTACGCGCCTACCTCTGCTTCGCCCGCGCAAGCCACCTCGAGTGGGCGCCGCACCTCCGCATGGAGCGACGACTCTTCGCCACACGGCCGTAGGGCGTCGAGGACGATGACGGCGCCCTGCTCCGGCTCGCCTATTTTCCTGTGTCACG
>WHSU01000027.1 GCA_009379925.1 Dehalococcoidia bacterium
ACGGAGTAGCGCATCCGCGCCGGCGGCTGGGTACGATCAGGCAACTGGGCCTCCTGCTCGACTTGGTCGGGTTCACCAACCCCAAGTCTCGCGGGAGGCCCAGCCTTCCGTCAGGTGTCTCGCAGGTGTGTGGTCAGTACAGCTAGGCGACGGCCGGCTCGCGGCAGACCACCACGCCCGCCTCGGCCAGCGCACCGACCTCGGACACCGCGAACCCGGCCTCGACCAGCACCTCCGCCGAGTGCTCCCCGAGGGCCGGGGCGGCGCGCTGCACGCGCGTCGGCGTGCGGTGCATGTTCACCGAGGGGCCGACGACGCGCTGCGGACCGGTCACCGAGTGGATGACCTCGGCCATGATCCCTTCCGCCACCACCTGGGGGTCGTCGGCTGCGTGTTCGGGCAGCTGCACCGGCGCTACCGGCACGCCCGCGGCGTCGAAGTCCGCCACCCACTCGGCGGTCGTGCGGCCGAGGAATCGACGCCGGATCTCGTCGCGCCAGCCTTCCGCCTCCGCGATGTTCGCCGGGTCGCGGCTGTCGTAGTCCGGCTCGTCGCTGCGCTCGCCCTCGATGCCGAGCACGCGGCGCATCGCATCGCGGTTTGCCTTCGTGAGCGCGCCGAGGACGACCGCGCCATCCGAGGCGCGATAGGCGCCGTAGTACAACTTGAACGCCGTGCGCAGCAGCTGGCGGCGCTGGCGTGCCTCCAGCACCTCGGCGTACGACCCGCCCGAGGCGCGGAGCCGCTCAATTTCCTCGACCATCGGGTCACGGATGATGGAATCGGTCACGGGCTCTCGCATGACGGCGGCGGCCTGCAGGAAGAGCCCGGTGCGCAGCAGTGAGGTGTCCAGGCGCTGCCCCTCGCCGGTGCGTTCGCGGTGGTAGAGCGCCGCGCACACGCCCATGGCCGCGGCGAAGCCGGAGACGATGTCCGCGATCGGGATCGAGATCAGGTCCGGCGCCCCGTCGTCGTTCGTCTTGCCGTCGGCGACCATGAGGCCGGAGTAGCCCTGCGCGACGATGTCCGAGCCGGCCCGGTACGCCTCGGGGCCACGCTCGCCGAAGCCCGTGTTCTGCCAGTAGATGATGTCGGGCCGCCGCTCACACAGACTCTCGTAGTCGATGCCCATGCGCTCGGCGACGCCCAGGCGGTAGTTCGTCGTGACGACGTCGGTCGAGGGGACCAGCCGCTGCACCACCTCGCGGCCGCGCGGGTCGTGCATGTCGACGACCAGGCTGCGCTTACCTCGGTTGAGCGCCTGGAAGCCCTTGCTCTCACCCTGGATCACGGAGCCGGACCGGCGCGTCTGCTCGCCTCCCGGCGGCTCGACCTTGATCACGTCGGCGCCCAGGTCAGCGAGGTTCACCCCGCACACGGGCGCCGCGACGATCTGCGAGAACTCGAGGACCCGGACACCAGCCAGGGGGCCGTCAGTGAGCTGCATGCTCGCACCTCCGCCTCTGCCGGAGATATTACATGCCACATCAATGCATGGGCCGACGCCGGCTAGGCGAGTTCCTGGAAGGCGAGGAAGCGGTCGACCGCGAGGCCGGCGAGAAACAGCCCCACGCCGACGCCGACGCCAAGCATGACGCGGGACGCGGTCGGCTCGTGCTGCAGGTTCCCGAGCGTGCTCCACCCGGCGTACGCGACCGAGAAGAGCACCACGTGCACCACGCCACCGATGAGCGCCCAGTCACGTGCATTTCCGGCGCCAAGGACCGCGACCAGCACAAGGACCAGCAGCACACTGGCGAGGATGCCGGCCGCAGCCGCCTTCCCGGCGGCCCCCGTCACGGCCATCCGGAACTGCTCGCGCCAGACCGGCCGGTAGGAGCGCTTCTCGACCTCGGTGCGCCGAAAGAGCCATGATCCCGCCGGCACGGGTTCGACGGGTGCGCGGGCCGGCAGGCGACCGACGAGCACTAGCCCGGCCAGCCACGTCAGACCAGCGGCCACGAAGATGGAGAGGAGGCCGAGGCGCGCTTCGCCGGGCGTCCGGCCCGCGGTGCAGTAGTAAGGGACACCGCCGCCCCGCTCGGCACGTTCGAAGCAATGCCGGACCCAGCCATCATCGGGCCGGGCAACCTCCATGTAGCGGGCTTCGCTGCCGGTCGTGCCGCCATCAGCAAAGACGGTGTAGGTGCTTAGCCCCTCCTCATTGGGAGGTGTCGAAACCTTGCCGACCACCTCGCGGCCCGTACAGCCCGCGAGGAGGAGGCCGAGCGCGGCGAGAAGGCACACGCCGGATAGCCGAGTCGCTAGCCCTCGATGCCTGGCCATGCCCGCAGCCGCCCAACCCGCATGCCGGCATCCGCGAGCGGCGGCGCCGTCGACGGTGACCGTACGTCATGCGTGCTGAGGGCGTCGACCGGCCGGTGGCGTGGTTCGACATGCTCACCACGAACGGGAGAGGTCAGGACCCAGGAGATCCGCTCACCCTGACCCCGTCGAAGGGCGAGCGGACCCCTCGATGAACGGCTAGCTCTCCAGCAGCTGGCGCAGCACGAACTGGAGGATGCCGCCGTGGCGGTAGTAGTCCACTTCCACGGGGGTGTCGATGCGGCAACGGACGCGGAAGGCCGTCTCCTTACCGTCGTCGGCGAGGGCGCGCACCGACAGCTCCTGCTTCGGCGAGAGGCTCTCGTCGATGCCCTCGATGTCGTAGCGCTCGCGGCCGGTCAGGCCCAGGCTCTCCGGCGTCTCGCCCGGCATGAACTCCAGCGGGAGGATGCCCATGCCGACGAGGTTGCTGCGGTGGATGCGCTCGTACGACTGTGCGATCACCGCCCGCACGCCCTGGAGCGCCGGCCCCTTGGCCGCCCAGTCACGCGAGGAGCCGGAGCCGTATTCGCGGCCCGAGATCAGGATGAGCGGGACGCCTTCCTCCTGGTAGCGCATGGCCACGTCGTAGAGCGGGGCCTCCTCGTTGTCGGGGAAGTGCACCGCCCAGCCGCCCTCGCGGTCGACGAGCAGGTTGCGCAGCCGCACGTTGGCGAACGTGCCGCGCATCATCACCTCGTGGTTGCCGCGACGTGAGCCGTACGAGTTGTAGCCGCTCACCGGCACCTCGTGGTCATCGAGGTACTTCGCGCCGGGCGTTCCGCGCGCGATGGCGCCCGCCGGCGAGATGTGGTCCGTGGTCACCGAGTCGCCGAGGAGCGCCAGCACGCGTGCCTCTCGGATGTCGCCCATCGCACCCGGCGTGCGGGGGAGGTCCTCGAAGAATGGGGGCCGGCGCACGTACGTCGAGTCCGGGTCCCACACGAAGCGGTCGCCAGTCGGCGCATCGAGGCCGGCCCAGCGCTCGTCGCCGGCGAAGACGTCCGCGTACTGCTCGCTGAACATGCGCGACTGCACGGACTCCTGGATCGTGTCGGCCACCTCGCGTTGCGTCGGCCAGATGTCCTTCAGGAACACCGGCCGGCCGTCCTGGCCGGTGCCCAGCGGCTCGGATAGCAGGTCGATGTCGGTGCGGCCCGCGAGGGCGTACGCCACCACGAGGGGCGGCGAGGCGAGGTAGTTCGAGCGCACCTTGTTGTGTACGCGCGCCTCGAAGTTGCGGTTGCCGGAGAGCACGGCGGCGACGGCCAGGTGGCCGTGGTCGACGGCCCGGTCGATCTCGTCCGGCAGCGGGCCGGAGTTCCCGATGCACGTCGTGCATCCGTAGCCGACGAGACCGAAGCCTAGCTCATCCAGGTAGTCTTGCAGCCCGGCGTGCTCCAGGTAGTCCGTCACCACCTTCGAGCCGGGCGCGAGGCTGGTCTTAACCCACGGCTGGGTGCGCAGTCCCGCCTCGACGGCCTTCTTCGCGAGGATGCCCGCCCCCACCATCACCTCCGGGTTCGAGGTGTTGGTGCAGCTGGTGATGGCCGCGATGACGACCGAGCCGTTCTGGATCTCGTAGGAAGCGCCGTTGTCCTGCACCGGCACGGGCGCGCGGCCGGCGCCGGCCTCGACCTGCTCCTCGATCTCCCTGAGCGCGGAGGGCTTCATCGCGCTCAAGGTGATGCGGTCCTGCGGGCGCTTCGGCCCAGCCAGGCTCGGCTCGATGGTCGCCATGTCGAGCTCGAGCACGGCCGAGTAGGTCGGGTCCGGCGTGGCGTCCGTGCGGAAGAGCGCCTGTGCCTTCGCGTAGGCCTCGACGCGCGCGATGATGCGTTCGTCGCGGGCGGTGAAGCGCAGGTACCGCAGCGTCTCATCGTCGACGGGGAAGAAGCCGACCGTCGCGCCGTACTCCGGGCACATGTTCGCGATGGTGGCCCGAGCGGCCAGCGGCAGGTTGCTCAGCCCCTGCCCGAAGAATTCGACGAACTTGCCGACGACGTTGCGCGCCCGCAGCAGCTCCGTCACCCGCAGCACCAGGTCGGTGCCCGTGGCGCCCTCGGGCAGCGCGCCCACGAGGCGGACGCCGACCACCTGCGGGATCAGCATCGACACCGGCTGGCCAAGCATGCCGGCCTCCGCCTCGATACCGCCGACGCCCCAGCCGAGCACGCCCAGCCCGTTGATCATCGTGGTGTGGGAGTCCGTGCCGACTAGCGTGTCGGGGTAGGCGTTCCCCTCGTCGTCCTCGAGGACAACGTGCGCGAGGTACTCGAGGTTCACCTGGTGCACGATGCCGGTGTCCGGCGGGACGACACGGAAGCCGCGGAACGCGCCCTGCGCCCACTTCAGCAGCTGGTAGCGCTCGGCGTTCCGCTCGAACTCCTTCTCCGCATTGATGCGGAAGGCCTCGTCCAGGCCGAAGACATCGACTTGCACCGAATGGTCGATGACGAGGTCGACCGGCTGGAGCGGGTTGATCTTGTCCGGGTTGCCGCCCATTTCGGCCATGGCGTCGCGCATCGCGGCCAGGTCGACGACGGCGGGGACGCCGGTGAAGTCCTGCAACAACACGCGTCCGGGCCGGAAGGCGATCTCGATGTCCGGCTCGACGACCGGGTCCCAGTTCGCCACCGCTCGAATCTGCTCCTGCGTGACGCTCGAGTTGTCCTCGTAACGCAGCAGGTTCTCCAGCAAGATGCGGTGTGTGAAGGGAAGGCGGTGCAGGTCCGCCCCAAGCGCCTCGGCCACCCGGTCGAGACGGTAGATCGTGTAGGACTCGCCGCCCACGGCCAGCGAGTCGCGTGCCCCAAAGCTATCCAGAGACTGTGGCATCCTCGGTCATTCCCGCTTTCGCGGCCGCCCCGGTGAGGCGCCGGGGTAGCCGAATGTGCTCGAGGTGGCGCGCCAATGCGACCTCCCGGCGCGTGTGCGCTCATCGTAGCGCAGAGCGGGGAATGCCGCCGGTGCACCCGGCGGCATCTTCGTGCCTCCAGCCGTGGCGGCACTCAACCAGGCCTCCCTCAGCCCGCAAATGACGACTGGGATCAGCGACTACCTCGGCGGATGCGACCCCACGGCTTGAAGACCGACAGCGTGAAGGCGATGAGCAGGGCCGTCGAGGAGACGAGCGGCGGGAACAACATGCTGCTCTCCAGGAAGTCGACCGCCTGCCCGGCGGCGGACTGCTCGCCCTGCTCAGCCAGCGTGACCACCTGCGGCCGCAACGCGAACAGCACGAGCGTGGTGAGCAGGATGTTCAGCGCGAGCTTCAGCGTGACCCACCAGTACCGCACGAGCCCAAACTTGCTGCCGAGTCCGAGCAGCACGCCACTGGCGAGACAGACCACGCCCGATGTGAACAGCGGCCAGATGGCGAACAATTCGAGGGCACGGTAGGCGAAGGCCTTCGTGCCCGGGTCATCCGCACCGACCGCCGTGAAGACCAGTGCGGCCATCGCGAGGTCGAGTCCGAACCATGCCCCGGCGGACATGATGTGCACGAGCAATACGCCCTTGCGCGTCCGCGCTCCCAGTCGCCACGGCCGAGCGGTTGTGGTCGCTACGTAAGCGGTCATGATCTCTACTCTCTGGCGCAGGGGTGCGGTCCCGTCGCGGGGAGCCATCGAATTGGCCCCCCACGACTGGCGCGCTGGCTAGTTCACGATGTCGCGGCGACGGAACGTAATCACGGCCGCCGCGACGGCGAGCGCGACGTACCCGGCGGTGACGGTCAACGCGTGGACGTACGACGCATCCGGCGTGCCGCCAGCAGCGATCGCCCGCAGCAGGAGGCCGGGGTAGACGCCCGCAACGCCGGTCCAGGAATCCGACGTGATGTTCTCGATCGGTCCGGTCCAGACGATGCCGATGGCCAGCGCGATCGGGATCGAGCGGACCAGGACTCCCAGCGCCATGCCGTAGCACGCCCACGCGACGGTGCCGATGACGGCGTTGAGGTAGGCGCCGGCGTTCTCCTGGAGCGCGCCCCACGTGAACCACTGGTCCGTGGAGATGTCCGCACCGGGGGCAAGGGCCAGTCCCGCGGCCCACGCCGCCGCGAGCCCGAGGGCCAACGCGGCCGCGGCGTACGTGAGTAGCCCACCCAGCTTCCCGGTCAGCAACAGCCCGCGGCGTGGTTGCGCCAACAGGAGCGTCCGGAAGGTCGCGCGCGAGAACTCAGACGCCCAGTTTGCCGTGAACACCACGAACACGAAGATGCCCGTGAATGAGACGGCAAACGAGAACGCCTCGGCGCCTCCGCCCGGCGCAGCCAGATCCTCCGTGGTCGGGCGCAAGACGCCCTCCGACGGGCCGCCGAAGCCATCGGTCGCGGTGGGCTCGGCCATCGAGAAGACGATCGCGGTCATCGCCACGGCGGCCAGGACGACGATGCCGGCGGTGATGGCTATCGTCCGGCGCCGCGTGAACTTCGACAGTTCGGCCTGGAATACGCGGTTCATCGTGCAGCTCCGTTCACCATCTCGAGGTAGCGCTCCTCGAGGCTCATTCGGTCGCTCCGCAGCTCGACCAGGACGATGCCCTCGTCAGCGGCGGCACGGTTCGCCTCCGCGGCGATGACGCGGAATTGCTCCTCGGCGCAGGTCACCTTCACGCGACAGTCGTCGCGTTCCACGGCGTGACGACCGTCCGTGCAGACGACGCGTTCAAGCCGCCCGAGATCCTCCAGATGCTGCGGGACGAGTGTGATGCTCACCTCGCGGGCGCCGAACTCAGTCGTCGGGCCCTCGAAGAGCAGCGCGCCGTGGTCGATGACCACCAGCCAGTCGCAGGTCTGTTCGAGCTCCGAGAGCTGATGCGACGAGACGAAGATCGTCCGCCCGTCCTCCGCGAGCGTCCCGATCAGCCGTCGCATCTCGTGGATCGCGACGGGGTCGAGGCCGTTCGTCGGCTCATCGAGGATGAGGAGTTCGGGATCGCCCAGCAGCGCGGCGGCGACCGCCAACCGCTGCTTCATACCCATCGAGTAGCGTCCGAACCGGTCCTCGCCACGGTCACCAAGCCCCACCAGGTCGAGCAGCGCGGGGACCTGGGCGGCGTCGTGGCCGCCCACCGTCGCCAGGAGGCGCAGGTTCTCGCGGCCGCTGAGCCCCGCGTAGAACGCCGGGTGCTCGACCGAAGCACCGACTCGCCCGAGGTAGCGCGACGGGTCGCTAAGTGACTCGCCTAGCACGTGCCCGCTGCCGCTCGAACGCCCAACGAGCCCGAGCAGCATGCCCATCGTCGTGGTCTTGCCGGCCCCGTTGGGGCCGACGAAGCCAGCGACGGCGCCTCGTGGGACGGTGATGCTGAGGCCATCGACGGCTACGTGGCCACCGAAGCGCTTGGTGAGTCCCTGGGTCTCGATCGCCAGGTCGCTGTTCATGCGTCGTCCTCTCTCTGCGCGGCCTTTCTTCGCGGCGGGAGTGCCGCACAACCATCCTGTCGACGCAGGCGGCGGGCGGCGTCGCCCACCGGCATGCACTTGCGCTGCTACCGTCGAGGCAAGCGGGCATGTCAGCCCACCCGCGGCGTACCGCGCCCGCGGTATGCGACCCGGCCACATCGAGCCTCTCGCGGTACGCGGGAGCCGCCGGTCCGGGTGACGACATGGCTGTGCGCGGGTCGGATGATGGGAGGGCAAGGGCGGCTCCACCGACCAACCGGAGCCGCGCGGACTACGGTGATCGCATGACGGCCACAACACCGCACGAGTCCCCTCGGCCACTGCCCTGGGTCCGCGAGGGCTGGCCCACGCTCGCGCTGCCCGCGCTGCTGGCGGTCGTGCAGCTGGTCGGGACGTACTTCGCCTCGCGGGGACAGCCCGAGCGCGATCCGCTCGATGCCTTCGCCGTCCTACTCCTGATCGCCGGTCCCGCCGCGCTGGCGGCGTGGCCTCGTTGGCCGCTCATCACGCTGTGGGGCGCCACCGGCGCCGCACTGCTGTACATGCTCATGGGCTACCCCTACGGCCCGGTCATTTTCAGCCCGGTGATCGCCCTGTACCTCACGGTCACTCGAGGTCGCCGCGTGGCCGCCTGGTCGGCTGCGGGGGCGCTCTACGGCGGGCACTTTGGCGCACGGCTGCTCATGGACATCGAGCCACCGAGTTGGGGCGAGGCGCTGGGGGTGGGCGCGTGGCTGCTCGTCATCCTCGTCGTCTCCGAGGTGCTGCGTGTGCGCCGCGAACGTGTCGCGGAGGCCGAGCGGACGCACGCCGAGGAGAGCCGCCGACGCGCCAGCGAGGAGCGCCTCTTCATCGCACGCGAACTGCACGACGTGCTCGCGCACCACATCTCGCTGATGAACGTGCAGGCCGGCGTGGGCCTCCACCTCTTCGACCAGCAGCCGGAGCAGGCGCGTACGGCCCTGACGGCCATCGAACAGGCGAGCCGCGAGGCCATGGGTGAACTACGTTCGGTGCTGAACATCCTGCACCGTCCGGACGAAGCGGCGCCGCGGGCGCCGACACCGAGCCTCGCCCGCCTCGAGGGCATCGTGACGCAAGCCTCCGCCGCGGGACTCGATGTGCGCACGGAGGTCGCGGGAGAGGCGCGGGTCCTCCCCGCGCCGGTCGAGGCCGCGGCCTACCGGGTCGTGCAGGAGGCGGTGACGAACGTGATCCGGCACGCCGCCGCCACCTCGGCGCTGGTGCGCCTCTCCTACGGCGAGCACGAACTCACCGTGCAGGTCGAGGATGATGGCGTGGGTGGCGCCTCGCACAGTGGGGGTACCGGGAAGGGGCTGGAGGGGATGCGGGAGCGCGTATACGCCCTGGGCGGGCAGTTCGAGGCCGGCCCGTTACCCGGCCGGGGTTTCCGCGTGCGTGCCTCGCTGCCGGCGGAGGGGGCGCCGTGATCCGCGTGCTGCTGGTGGACGACCAGGCGCTCGTGCGCGGGGGCTTCCGCGCGCTGCTCGACGCGGAGGCCGACATCGAGGTGGTCGGCGAGGCCGCCGAAGGCGGGGAGGCGGTGCAGCTAGCTGAGAGCCTGCGGCCGGACGTGGTGCTGATGGACATCCGGATGCCGGGCGTGGACGGGCTGACGGCCGCCCGCCAGATCACCTCGGACCCGGCGCTCACAGACGTGCGCATCGTGATCCTCACGACCTTCGACCTGGACGAATACGTCTTCGAGGCCCTTCAGCTCGGCGCAAGCGGCTTCCTGGTGAAGGACACGCGGCCCGCCGAACTGGTCGAGGCGGTGCGGGTCGTGGCCGGTGGCGACGCGCTGCTGTCGCCGGGGGTGACGCGCCGGCTCATCGAGCAGTTCGCGCAGCACGCTCGGACGCCGCCGCCGTCCCCCGCCTTCGATGACCTGACCGACCGCGAGCGCGAGGTCGTGCGGCTGGTCGCGCAGGGACTGTCGAACCAGCAGATCGCGGACCGGCTGGTGGTCAGCCCGTGGACCGCCAAGACGCACGTCAACCGCGCGATGGCGAAGCTGAACGCCCGCGACCGCGCGCAACTGGTGGTCTTCGCCTACGAGTCCGGCCTCGCGCGCGCGGGCTGGGAGAGCTGACACGCCGGGCCATCGAGGGGCGTCCGGTCAGCGTGGGATCACGAGCACTTGCCCGACGCGGATCACGTCCACGTCTGCGATCGCATTCGCGCTAGCCAAAGCCTGGAGCGTCACGCCGAAGCGCCTCGCGATCTCGCCGAGGGTGTCGCGCGGGCACACTTCGTAGGTGTGGCCCGGTACGTGCAGCACCTGTCCGACCTGCACGAGGTCAGGGTTGGCGTTGAGCAGCCGAGGGAGAACGACGCCCAGGCGCGCCGCGATCTCGACCAGCGTGTCGCCGCGCGCGACCACGTAGGTCGAGGGCCGAGGCGCCTCCTCCACCTCCTCGTCCGGGCGGGAGACACCGCTCCCCGCCAGCGTGAACGACACCACGTCCGCCCCGCGCTCCAGGCGGGCCCCACGGCCGACGACCCGCTCCGCACCGAACGCCTCGACGTGCAGATGAGAGTGGACAGCGCACGAAGAGTGATACTCCTCGGCGCACGGGTCACCCCTCCCGTGCCGCGCGCCGCAGGCGGAGCTTCCGTCCGGCCAGCGCTGTGCGACCGCCGGCCCCAGCGCGCCGATCCTCGCGCCGCCCGCCGGCAGCACGTCACCGACCTCGACGGTCACCGGGTCGAGGTGCGCAAACAGCAGGCGCAGGCCGGTCTCGACCCACCCCACCTCATCGAGGCGCTGCAGGCGTAGGAGGACCGCGAACCCGCCGTCCTCGGGCTTCCCGCTACGGCAGGCCGGCCGGATCGACTCCACCACGGCACGCACCTCGATGCCGTGGCACGCGGGGTCGAAGGCGACGGGCGTCCCTCGGCTCGGCACGAGGACATCCATGTCGCAGGAGACGTTGCCGCCGTACGGGCGGTGATGGCCGTGCGTCGACGAGGTCGTGACGAGGGCTGTGGTGTCGAACGGCGAGTGGATGCTGAGCTGGGGCACGGGTCCCTCCTTCGAGGCAGCTCACGAGGGCACGAGTGGACGCTGGAAACGATGCGCCTCCAGGACGCGCAGGTCGGAGGGGGAGACGGCATCCCAACACAGCGCTCGATGCCCGCGGCGTGCAAGATAGCCGGCGACCTCGGCGGTCGACGCGAAGCGCTCCGGCCGCAGGCGCGCGTTGTCGAAGGCGCGCAGATCGCCGGTCGATGGCTCGTGGAAGGCGCAGACCGTGTGCGACCGCCGCAACGGACGTAGCACCGCGCTCACCAGCACCGGCGCATGCGCGCGGTCGAGGCGCCGGAGCAGTTCCGCCACTAACGCCGCGAAGCCGTCGCAGTCGTCCCGACGCTTCGCCCACGTCGTCCCCGGCCGGCTCACCGCGTCATAGAGGTGCAGCAGGCCGTCCGGTGTCCACGTCACCTGCGCCAGGACCTGGGCGACCTCCTCGATGCGCCGAGGGTCAGGGAGCGGCGTGTCGCGGTACCGTCGCTCAAAGAGCCCGCGACGGAGCCTGGACCAGCGGTAGCGGCCGAAGCGAAGCCATGCGTAAGCGCCGTAGGCGAGCACCGCGTCCACAAGGTGGTGCACGAAGGGATCCGTCCTGGCCCGCGACCCCTGCGGCCTCCGGGGACACGCGGGCGTCGGGCTCAGCCGCAGTATGCCGCGATCCTCGGCTGCCGTGGTACATCGACGCAGGCGGGGCGCAACACCGGATCGATCCCGTAGCATCGACGCGAGCCGGTGACGAATGGGGGCTGCCGGATGGACCTTAACTACTACGACACCCTCATCACCGTGGCCGACGACTGTCGCGCCACGGAGAGCACCGTGCCGGTGGCCCGCGGCGGGAAGAAGACCGTTGCGGTGCTCCAGTACGAGATGCTCGAGGGCCACCCGTACGTCCTGACGCAGGAGGACGTCCTCTTCGAGAGCTGGTTCCGGCGGCAGGACCTGTCCGGCGCGTCCGAGGGGGAAGTGGCGCGACTGCGCGCGGAGTTCCTGTCGAAGCCGCAGGCGTGCCTGCGCTCCTCGCCGCTGCCCAAGCAATACGGCTGGGGATTCGTCTTCGACGGCGAAGGCCGCGTCGCGTTGTGTCCGATGGAGTCCGAGGAATACCGGGCGCTGCTCGCCGGCGCGCGGCTGACGGTGCTGAAGGCGATGCGCTCGAAGCGGGCGTGACCGTCGGGACTCAGGCGCCCGCGGGCGAGCCCCAGTCCCGCGGGGCCTCGAGCTCACGCATCCGGCCGGCCAGCTCCGTCAGCGCGCCGGGGGTCGAGTAGGATCGCGCGACGTATGGCGGATGGCGGAGGCGGGTGTGGACGACCTGGAGCGATGCGGCTGGGCCGGCGAAGACACGCAGATGGTGCGCTACCACGATGAGGAGTGGGGCGTGCCGGAGCACGACGACCGCACGCTCTTCGAGTTCCTCACGCTGGAGGGCGCGCAGGCGGGCCTCTCCTGGCGCACCATCCTGCACCGCCGCGACACCTACCGTGCGGCCTTCGAGGGCTACGACCTGGAGCGCATCGCCGCCTACGGTGATGCGGATGTCGCCCGGCTGCTCGCCGACCCCGGCATCATCCGCAATCGGGCAAAAGTCGCCGCCACCATCGGAAACGCCCAGGCAGCGCTCGCCGTCATCGAGGACTGGGGCACGCTGGACCGCTTCGTCTGGCAGTTCGTCGACGATGTCGTGAAGGTGAACCGCCCGCGCCACCTCGGAGATGTGCCGGCGGAGACAGACGAGTCGCGCGCGATGAGCAAGGAACTGCGTCGTCGTGGCTTCCGCTTCGTCGGCCCCACCATCTGCTACGCCTTCATGCAGGCGACCGGCATGGTGAACGACCACCTGGTGACGTGCTTCCGGCAGCGCGCGGTATGACGGGCGAGCGATGGCGAGGGATGGGTCGGGTAGACCGGCACAGACGGTGCGCCAGCCCCCCGAGTGCCGTCCCATCGACGCTCGGACTCACGTTGCAAGATAGTCGTCAGAAAACCACCCTTGAGGGGAGCGTTCTTTCAAGGCGGATATCCGTCACAATAGAAGACTACCCATCGGGCGGGAACGGTGCGGAGGTGGCATGCGAGCACGCGCGGTGTACGGCACGCTCGCTGCCGTTGCCCTCCTCGTCCTGGGTTTCCTGTACTGGTCCGGCTCCGGCGGCGACTCATCGGAGCCCGCCCGCGCATCAGCGCCAGGGACGGGCTCCGGCGCGTCGCCCGACGAGCCAGCGGTGTTCGCACGGGAGTCGGGCGGTGCGCGGTCACCGACCGCCACGCCCGAGCCGACGCCGCTGCCTCGCTCGCAGCGCGGCATCGTGCCGGTACGCGTCACGTTCCCCACGAACGGCATCGATGCGCCGGTCATCGAGGGCGACGTCGACGCGAGGATCAACCAGATGGTCCCGCCAGACAGCGCGACGGACGTCGCGTGGTACGACTACTCGGCCCTTCCGGGCGAGGGTGGGAATGCGGTCTTCGCCGGCCACGTGGACCTCGCGAACTATGGCCCCGCGGTCTTCTGGGCGCTGCGCAACGCAGACCCCGGCGACCTGGTTCAGGTGGTGCTGTCGGACGGCGCCCTGCTGACGTACAGCATCGAGTTCACCGAGCTGTACCCGGCGGTCGGCGGCCCCTGGAACGAACTGTTCTCGCCGCAGATCGGGACGGACGCCCTCACGATCTACACCTGCGAGGGCAACTTTGCCGATGGCGAGTACGACCAGCGGCGCGTGGTCCGCGCCGTCCTGGTAGACGTGCAGGACGGCGCGCAGCCGTCCTAGGCGTCTTCGGCAGTACCTCGGTCCCTCGGCTCCCCCTCGGACACACGGTCGCAACACGCGCGCCGGATCTGTTGCGAGAATGCGAGCCGCCGCTTGCTAGCGTCTGGCCGGCGCGAAACCCCGCGACGCTGCGAGGGAGAATATGACTAGGATCCGTCCGAACCTCTGGTTCGACACACAGGCCGAGGACGCTGCTCGCTTCTACACGGACGTCTTCAAGGACTCCAGGATGGGGGCGATCACCCACTACCCGGAGGCCGGCCAGGAGGCCCACGGGAAGCCGCCCGGCAGCGTGATGACCGTCGAGTTCGAGCTGAACGGGCACCCGTTCCTTGGCCTCAACGGTGGGCCCCAGTTCACGTTCAACGAGTCGGTCTCCATGGAGATCGAGTGCGCCGACCAGGCCGAGTTGGACTACTACTGGGACGCCCTGTCCGAGGGCGGCGACCCGGCTGCGCAGCAGTGCGGCTGGCTGAAGGACCGGTTCGGCCTCTCCTGGCAGGTCGTGCCACGCGCCCTGGCGGACATGGTCAACGACCCCGACGAGGTGAAGGCGGCACGGGCCTTCGAGGCGATGCTCAGCATGAAGAAGCTCGACATCGCCGCGCTCCAGCGCGCATTCGACGGGTAGCCAACCTTCGAGCCGGTTTGCCGGTCGCCGCTCGGCAACCGGACGGCTCGGTGCCCCTCTGGGCCGTCGTGTGGCCTCCTCGGCTGTCCCTGGGACTCGAGGGCAGTCTGGAGGGGTTAAGAACTCCAATCAGGGGGTCGAACCTCCATTCGACCACTGGCTCCACGGAGCCTCGCGCCTGATTGGTCCACCAGTGCGGAATCTCATCGGCACGGCTGCGCTCGCAGCGATGCTCATCGCCGGCCACGGCGTGCTCCCGAGCATCGCCTTCGCGGACGAGCCACCCGCCAACCAGGGCCTGTTCGGTGGCCTGCTCCAGGGTGTCGTGGACCCCGTCGACGACATCCTCGACGGCACGCTGGACACGACCGGCCTCGACGAGGTCGTCGAGGTCGACCTCACCTCCGACGATGAGAGCCTGCTCGATGTCTCGGCGGGCGTTTCCGCTCCTGCTGGTGGCCGGACTCTCGGGGTCGACGCTGGGGTCGTCGGCGCGCCCGCAGGCTCACTCGCGGGGCCGCTGGCCGGGCTCAACGCCAACGTCTCCCTGCTCGATAGCGCGCTCCCGGAACCCCTGCTCAACACCGCCATCGAAGTCGCGGCCGGCGGTCCCGAGGGGCTCGCGACCGTGGGCGCCGACGTGTCCGCGGCCGGCGATGGACTGCTCGACACGGCGCTCGACGCGGGCATCGCCACAGAGGGCGGCCTGGTCACCCTGGACACGGACATCTCCGCCGCGGACGGCACGCTACTGGATGTCGACCTTGCCGCTTCGGTGGTGGGCGACGACGGCCTGCTGCATGCCGACATCGATGCCTCAGCGCTGGACGGCGAGCTACTCGACGTCAGCGCGGAACTCGACCTGATCGGCGACGTGCTCGCCGCCGTGGACCTCCGGATCGACACGATCCTCGGTGGTCTGGGAACTCCGTCGTCAGTCTCCGGCGACGTGCCGGGTGTGTCGACGGCGCCGGTGGCGCCCGCAGCCGGTCCCGCCTCGGTAGCCCCGACTGACCCGATGCGCTCCGCCCAGCCGGCCGTACCCTCGGTGCGGCTGGCGACGGTGGACGCGCCGGCGCCGTTGACCATCGAGCGCGCGTCCGGGATACCGCGCGTCGCCCTCAACGCGACGCAGACCGGCAGCTCCGGGGAACTGGTCGCCGGCACCGTGCGGTCCCACCTCACCCAGGCAGACGCGCCCGCGTCGCGGTCGGTCGTCGACGTGGTGGGCGGCGCGCTCGCCCCCTCGCTGACCCAGACCTTCTCCCACAGCCACGAGACGCTGGCGGTGCTTGCCGCCGCGGCGGCGCTGATGGCGGCTGCCATGCTCCTGAAGGGGTATCCCGGCCTCCTGGTGGCGCCCGCGTCACGCTTCTGTCTCACCCCGGTCTCGCCCGGCTAAGCATCCCTGTCTCCTCCTGCGATCAGCCCGGCCCGGCCGCTGCATGTGGACCGGCACCCCTCGACCCGAGGTGGCTGATCGCCCAGAACTGACGCGCGATCCGGTCGGCGCGACCTGGATGGTCGGGCCACGGTGACCGCGCAAGACGACAGGGATGATGACCAATGTCTGTTCTGCGTTCGAATCGCAGCCGCGAGGCTGTGGCAGGGAAGCTGCGCGCTGCAACCGGCGGCTTCGCGAAGAAGATGATGCTTTCGATGGCGGCGGCGGGCCTTGCGGCCTTCGCCCTGGCCGCGCCGGCCTCGGCGGACGGTCTGCTGGGCGGACTGCTCGGCGGCGACGACGAGGGGCTGCTCGGAGGGGTAACCGGCACGGTCGATGACCTCCTGGGCGGCGCCGGTGGCGGCGGACTCACCGAGGACCTGCCGGTCGTCGGTGGCGCCGGCGACCTGACGGGCGGCCTTCCGCTGATCGGTGGGGGTGGTCTCGCCGATGGGATCATCGGCGGCAACGACGGCCTGCTGACGGGCCTGCTCGGACAGGGCACCGACCTGGGCAACCTCACGGGGACGGGCGTGCTGAGCGGCTTGCTCGGCAGCAACGGCGAGGGCGCCGGCGATGTCGTGGCCCTCGTCGAGGTGCTGGCGTCCGGAGTGGCGGGCCCCGAGGGGCTGCGGCTGGCGGAGGAGATCAACCTCTGCCTGGCCAACTGCCCGGACTACCGCTTGCTCGGCCTGCACGCCTTGACCAGTGACGAACTGGCGCCGGGCATCCTGCCGCAGGTTCACGGGGACCTCTGCGTGCCCGGCCCGTGCCACGGCACGACAGACCAGCACCTGCTTGACGCCGACCTCCGCACGGCCGGCAGCGACCTGCTGCCGGACACCACCGTCGAGGCGTGCGCCGCCGGCGACTGCTGGACGGACGGGCGCACCGGGAACGGACTCGCGCTGGCGCGGGTCGCGACGGCGGACCACACGCTGGTGCCGGCGATCACGGCCGACGCCTGCGTGGTGGCCGTGTGTGAAGGCGACGACTACACCGCGGACGGCGTCCTGGGCGCCACGCTGCTGGTGGAGCCGGACGGCACTGTCCTGGGCAACGAGCTGCTGGGCTCGCTGGGCGCGGACGCCTGCGTGCTGGCGACCTGTGAGCACGCGGACCGCTACCGCTCCGGCGTGCTGACGATCGACCTCATGAGCGACGACGAGACGCTGCTGCCCGGTGTGGACGGCGTCATCTGCGTGCTCGCGGTGTGCTCGCAGGCGGACCCGACGGATGACCCGACGGACGACCCAACGGATGACCCAACGGACGACCCGACGGACGACCCGACGGACGACCCGCGGCGGCAGTCGACGGACGGTCCGCCGCTGGTGCTGAGGCCGCCGACCACCACGACGGACCGCACGCCGAACGAGCTCGTCTCGACCATCGGCGTCGGGCTGCCGAATGCCGGCGTCGCGCCGGCGGACGCCGACAGCGGTTCGGCCTTCGGTGGCTGGCATTGGGCGGCGGCCGCCGCCGGCCTGCTCGCGGTCGCGGGCGGCTGGGTGGCCGGGCGACGCCTGATCGCGCGGGCCCGCTAGCTGCGCGATGTGCCCGGGCGAGGGGCCACGTGGCCCCTCGCTCCGGGTGCACATCGAAAGGAGCGAGGCATGAGTCTGCGTCATCGATTCCGGCAGCGCGGCACCCTGCTGCTGAACATCGCCGCTATCGCGGCTGCCGTCGGCGTACTTGTCACCACCCTCTGGGGTGGCGAAGGCCGGCCCTGGGACCTCGGGGGGATCTCACGCGGAACCGCCGCCGGGGTGTGCTGCGACTTCCCGCCGGTCGACCGCGCGTCGCTCGCACCTGTCGAGCGGCTGGTGATCCCCGCCATCGAGGTGGACGCGCCCGTGATGGAGATGGGCGTGGACGCCGCGAATCAGATGGAGATCCCCGACCGCCCCGATGTGGTCGCCTGGTACGGCTTCACCGCCCTGCCCGGGACAGCCGGGAACGCGGTCTTCGCCGCCCACGTGAACTGGCACGACGGGGCGCGGGCGGTCTTCGAGGACCTCGACGCCCTCCATGTCGGTGACGAGGTCCGACTGGTCCGCGAGGACGGTGCCGAGCTGCGCTATCGCGTGACCTCGCTCGAGTCGGTGGATGCGCTGGAGGGGGCTGCCGACTCGGTGGTCGCGGACACGCCCGGCGAGACGCTCACGTTCATCACCTGCCACGGCGCCTACGACCCCGGACTTCGGCAGTACGTCGAGCGTCTGGTGGTGAGGGCGGTGCGATGGCCGTAACCACACTGCGCCCGGCGGCGCGTCCGCATCGCCCCGCGCGGCCTAGACCTTGCCAGCCAGGTAACTCCCGCCGCACGAAAGGGGGCAGCCACGTGCCCCATCGCTATGTGCTGGTGGTGGATGACGACCCCGCCGTCCGCCACCTGATGACCGTCACCCTCGCGGATGCCGGCGTCCCCGTCGCCGGCGCCGCCGATGGACAGGAGGCGCTGGCTCTGGTCGGCTACCGGGTGCCCGAGTTGATCTTCATGGAGCTCGACCTGCCCATCATGGACGGCTGGGCGCTGGCCGCTGCCCTGCTCACACGCGGCATCGAGGTGCCGCTCGTCGTCATGACAGGCAGCGGGCTGGGCCACACGGCCGCCCGCAAGCTGGACGCCCAGGGCTACCTCGGAAAGCCCTTCGAGGCCCAGGACGTGCTACGCCTCCTGCGCACGCTGGTGGGGGTGACCTCGTGACGACGCAACGACGGCAGCCGCCCCGGTCACGCGATGGCGGAGGAGGCGGAGCAGGACGACCTGACGTACTGATGCCGGGCCTCACGAACCCGATCGTAGGGCTGTCCAGCCCGCACGCCTGGCAGCACATCATCACGACGTCGCTGACCGCGGCGGCCGCTTCGGTGTGCTTCCAGCGCATCGCGCCGCAGTTCCGCGCGTTCCGGCTCTCGATCGATGCGCGCGGAGTGAGGCCCGCGCTGCGTTTCAACGACGACGTGGGCGCCAACTACGCCCAGCGGCAAGTCGCCCCGAACCGCTCGACCGTTGTGGGGTCGCGGCGCACCGGGCAACCCTGGTTGGTGCTGCCCGAGTCGGGGCCGGACAGCCTTACTGTGCTCATCGCGAAACCCGGCGCGCGTAGCCTCGCGCAGGTCGTCGCGGTGGTGGTGGCGGAAGGCCCGATGGGGCGCTCGACCTGCCCCGACGAGTTCACGGGCGAGTGGGACAGCGACACGCTGATCCATCGCATCGATGTGCTGGCCACGGCCGGCGACTTCGGTCCCGGCACGAGCGTGCGTCTGGAGGGCATCCGCGTCTAGCTGGCGTCTCGCTCGACGGGGCCATGCTACCGTGGGGCAGGCCGCTCCCGAGCGAATAGGTGACCGTGTGAGAGGCGACTCGCACACCTCGCGTGAGGGCGCCGCGGGCCGGCCCCCGGCCGGCGTGCCCAGGCGTAGGGCAGTCGATCCCTGGAGAGCGCGCGGCCTCCTTGCGGGGCTGTCGATGCTCGTCGTCTGGGTCGCGGCCGGCTGCTCGTCACCCGACGGGGCCTCCACGCCGGACGCGGACAGGGCCACACCCGAAGTCGCCGTCACCTTGTCTCCAACGCCCAACCGGCCAGCCGCGACCGGGACATCGGAGGCCGGCCCACCCTCAGCGATCGAGGTCGTCGCCCTCCCCGGCCAGACACTCGCCGCACTGGCGGAGCCGCACCTCCCGGCCGGCAGGGCGCTGATCGAGTTCGTCGCGGCGATCGCGGTGTTCAACGGCATCGAGGACCTCGACCGGCTGGAGGCCGGTCAGGTCGTGCGCATCCCCACAGCGCCCACGGCGCCGCCGGCGGCCGCTGAAGCCGCCACCGGGACCCCCGCCGCGAGCCCACCCACTCCGCAGCCCACCGTCGCGCCGCCTCGGGCGACCGTCGAGTCGCCGCTGGCGCCGCCCGCGCCTGTCTACTTCGCGACGCTGCCGCCGGGCGCGACGCTGCCCTCGGGCGCCACCTGTGCGGACTGGGTACGCCCGGCCCCCGAATCGCACCCGGAAAACCGGGACGCGAACCAGCGGACGGGTGCGACGGGCGTCCGTATCGACGGGGCGACCGAGCGGTTCAACGAGCAGTACGCGGGCCGCATCGACGGCCGGTACGCGGGGACGACCGACGAGATCATCCAGTGGGGCGCCTGCAAATGGGGCTTCGACGAAGACCTGACACGGGCGCGGGCCTGGGTCGAGAGCAGCTGGCGGCAGTCGATGACCGGTGATGAGACAGGGGATGGAGACCAGTGTCGCCTCGCCGGTCTCACTCCGCCGTGCGCGCAGTCGTACGGGCTGCTGCAGGTGAAGATCACCGTGCATGAGGGGACGTCGCCTCATGCCTTGGTGTCGTCCGCCTACAACGTCGACTACGCCCTCGCGTGGCTGCGCGCGTGCTTCGAAGGCGACTTCGATTGGCTCGGCCCGGCATATGGAGCCGGCGACCTGCTCGGATGCACCGGGGCGTGGTTCTCGGGTCGATGGTACGACGGCGGCGCCCGGCGCTACCTCGAGGACGTACAGCGCGCGCTGTCGGACCGGTCCTGGGAGACTGATTCGCAACAGCAATGAGACGGTACTCGGGTACGTCCGGACTAACACTGTCGGACGCTATACACGTTCGCCATCTGCGATCAGGCCGCCGCAATCCCTCGACAAATTGGCAGGGTGAGATCGGGACGTAGCCCTCCGGTGCTACCTTACTGGCGGCCGGGCTTCGACCCATCGGGGGGCGAACGTCGGGCATCCATACGGTCGCGGGCTTAGCGATACGGGCTGTTCGCCCGGGGAGTCAAAGCGCGATGGGCCGGGTACAAAGCAAGTTGCAGACGTACGGTCGAATGGTGCGATCCGGCGACGTGAAACCGATCGCATCCGACGCGTCACGCTGGGGATGGTCCGCGAACGTTGCGTATGGAATGTGTCGCGACCTGACGGTCCCATTCTCGCCATCCCCCGCCAAGATCGAGTTCACCATCGAACCCCTCGATGCCTCCCTCGCACCGGCTGTGTTCAGCCTCGAGGGGCTCGATGCGGAAGGCCGGCGCGAACTGGCGAACCGCCGCCGCATGTGGGAAGAGGGTCTCCCGACGGCATACGTGGCCATCGACCTGGCGGGGAACCCTTGCTACTTCCAGTGGGCGCTTTCCGGAGTCCACGACGAGTGGGTCCACGAGTTCTTCGGTGGTGGGTTCCCACGTCTCGCCGCGGACGAACTGCTCCTCGAGGGCGCCTGGGGACTCCCGGCCGCACGGGGGCAGCGGATCATGGGAGAGGCCATGAGCCGCATCACGGAGATGGGAGCGGGCGCCGATCACCGGCGCGCGATCACCTTCGTGGGCGTCGACAACGAGCCCTCTCTGCGCGGGTGCCGGACGGCCGGCTTCGAGGTGTACATCGAGCGCCACGAGAGCTGGCGCCTGGGCCGCCGCCAGTTGCGGTGGGCGCCGCCGGCCACGCCGGCTTCGTCCTGAGCGCACGAGCCGCGGTCGCGGCCTAGGGCACCCTCAGCACGTGGCCCACCTCGACCCTGGTGGGTTCCGGGATGTCGTTGGCCTGGAGCAGCGCACGTAGCGGCACGTCCAGGCGGTCAGCGATCGCGGACATCCAATCGCCGCGCTTTACGACGTAGATCTTCACCCCTTCGGGCGGCGGTGAGGGGGCGCCGGCCGCCGTCGATGGCACCGGCTCGACTGTCGGGACCGGCGCGGCCGGCGGCGGGGTCGCGGTCGGATCGGGTGTCGCGGTCGCGGCCGACTCGGCCGTCGCGGTCCGGGTGGGAAGCGGGGTGGCGGGTGGCCTCGATGCCCTGGTCGCCGTCGGGGTCGTCACGACGCCGGAGCGGCCGCCCGGCGCTGCGCCGCCGGACGCACCAGAGACCAACGACGGCGGCTGCGTACCGGCGTCCTCGGTCATCACAACGCGTCCGAAGAGTGCGAGCGTCCCGACGGCCGGCAGCAGCGCGACTAGCACGAGGCCGGCGCCGAGCCACCTCGCGCGCGAGCAGGTCGCCGCCAGCAGGCTGGCGCTCGAGGCGACCGCCAGCGTCGCCGCGAGGAACGCAATCGTCGTGCCGTCCACCGTCAGACCTCCACTACCCGCTCCGTCCCGGGCCGCGTGCTTGAGTTACATCGATGCTTCACGCGAAGTACCGGTACAGCAGGTCTCCGGCGCCGCTGCGTACGCCCTCCGGGACGGAATCGTCGGTGAGCAGTCTCGTCAGGTCACTCAGGACCGACCGCAGGTGTTCTCCCGAGGGGTTGCAATAGCCGGCCGGCGCGTAGCGCAGTATCGAGATGCGCCGCTCTTCCGTTGCGAACTTCTGTTTGTAGCGGATCAGCCCCGGCTGATCGGCATCACTGAGTCCCCAGTCGAAGTTCGAGCAGCCGAGGCGACGTGCGAGTCCGAGGCCTTCCCATGCCAGCAGGTCGTTGGGCCGCACCTCGAGCTCGTCGAGCGCCGAGGCGTTCAACTTGTAGTACAGCGTCCCGCCCCACTGGAGAGCGACCACGCCACCGATCACGCGGTCACCAAGACGCGCCAGCAACACCACCATCCGGCCCGTCGTACTGAACTCGCGATGCATCGCTTCGAAGAATGCCCAGGGCTGTGCGAGCAAGTGATATTTGCGGCGTCGCACCTCACGGTGGAGTTCGTAGAAGGCTCGCAGCTCCTCCAGGCTGTCGCCAAACGAGACCGCCACGCCGCGACCGCGCGCCTTGCGCACGTTCCGCCGGGCCGCGCCGCGCAGTTGTCGCCACTGCTCGTCTTCGCTACCGGCGACCGCCGTCTCGTGCCAGAACGCCGTCCCGCGCTCCTCGAAGCGAGCATCCCTCCGAGGGCCGTCTTCGCGAAGGCACTTGAGGGTCACCGGCCACCCCGAGCGGAGCAGCGACTCAACAAGCGCGGCCCAGTCGGTATCGTCGCGAACCAGTGGGTCGCTGTAGTCGGAGAACGGCAGGCTCACGATGCGGTTGCCCACCGCATCGGTGATCGGGACGTACGCGAGACCCGCCCGGGGCTGTCCCGACCCGTCGACGATCATCCCGGCGCTGGGCTCCAGCCCGTAGCCCTGCGCCACCGCTCGGATCCACGGCGGCGAGGTGAACAGCGAGCCCATGGGCGAGCAGGCAACGAGCGCCTCCCACCGCGCATCGCTCCGAGGGTCCACCGTGATCTGGTTGCTCATCGCGCGCCGTCCCCTCGGAGCAGAGCCGGCAACGTGCGGGCCAGGATCTCCAGGTCGAAGTGGGGCGACACGCGCTCGACGTATTCGAGGTCGAGTTCGAGCATCTCGGTCATCGAGAGGCGGTTGCGTCCGCTCACCTGCCAGAGGCCGGTCATCCCGGGCGGCACGGCCAGGCGTCCGCGGTGACGCGGCGAGAAGAGCCCCACCTCCCACTCGAGCGACGGCCGCGGCCCTACGAGCGACATCTCGCCGCGCAGCACGTTGAGCAACTGCGGCAACTCGTCCAGGCTCAACCGCCTCAGCAGGCGCCCGACCGGTGTGATGTTGGGGTCGTCCTGCAGCTTGAAGGCGCCGTCGCGGGTGCCGGCCTCGGCGGCCACGTCCAGCAACTCGCGCCTGTTCATCTCGCGCAGCGCCCGGTCGTCCGCGTCGACGACCATGGTGCGAAACTTGAGCATGGTGAAGGGCTGTGCTTGCTGGCCCACGCGCGTCTGCCGAAACAACACCGGTGGGCCGCTCGTCGCGCGGATCGCGACCGCGATGACCGCCCAGAGCGGGGCCACGCCGAGGAGCGCGAGCGACGCGAGCACGAGGTCGAGCGCGCGCTTGCCTCGGAGCGTCGTGTCAGACGGAGGGGTCGCCGCCAGCAGGACGGGCCGGACGGTGCCGGCGTCGGGGCCGATTGGTTCGGGGTATGCCACTGGGCTAGGCCTTGCCATTCGCAACGTGAGGGCGCACGCCGGACCGGTCCGAAGAGACCGCAATGGTGGCGGCGGGGACGCCGCGCGGCGACTCCGGCCGGACGGCGGGGCGTGGGGGAGGATGCTCGGGCGCACGGGCCGCCTCGCCCTCGGCAAGCGGGACGGTGGAGAGCGCCAGCAGCACGAACGTGAGGTCGCCCGCGCCTCGAAGGGTCAGGTGAGGGTCGAGGACAGTGAGTACCGCAATCGCGCAGAGCGCCGCCGCGGCGCCGGTTGCCGCCACACCCACCGCGTCGCGTCGACTCGTCGCCACCGCGAGGACCGAGCGGAGGCCCACCGCGAGGAACGCGACGAACGCGATCAGCAGCGGCAGCCCGCCGACCCAGAGCAGCCACAGGTAGCCGCTCTCCAGCCAGATCGTGTCACGCCACGTCTCCGGCGCCCGCACGACGGAGTCCGGCCCGATCCCAAGGAGCCAGCCGAAGTCAGCGAGGCCGGGCAGATAGAACGTGGTGAGGTTGTCCCACCGCACCATCCAGCTCTGTGGCCACCCGCCGCCCGCGAACTCCTCGACGCGGATCGAGAGCGCCGGCCAGAGCATGCCGATGGCAGCCATCGCGAGTAGCGGCCCGGCCGTCAGCAGCAACGTCATGCGGTTGGTCAGCCATGCCACGACCAGCACGACCATGCCGAGCGCGATCGCGCCCGAGAACTGAGCACTCCCCAGCGTCCCGATCGCGAGGATGGCGGCCACCCCTGCCGTGAACACCCGTAGACGCCCTCGGGCGACCGCCGTCAGCGCCAGCGCGAGCGCGAGGCTGAACGCCAGGTAGTCGCCGGTGGCGATGGGCGATGCGAGCGTCGTGGACCCCCGACCGTCCGAGAGACTCCCCGCGTCACCCAGGGGCGCCCAGTACACCTCGAGCAGTTCCCGGACGCCGAGGATACCCAGTGACTGCGCCGCGGCGATTCCCGCGACGGCCACCGCCCCGAGCACGCACAGCCAGAGGGCCATCCGCACCTGCTCGACGGTGGTGATGCTGAGGCGCATGAGCACGTAGAGTGCGTAGTACTTCCACAGCGGCACAGTCGCCATCACGTCGGAGAAACCGAGCGGCGCACCACGCAGGCCCATCCAGAGCAGGGGGACCACCGAGGCGAAGAACGCCATCACCAGCATCACCCTGTCGAGCGGCAACAGGGCGAAGCGCGGCCGGTATCCGGCGGTCATCATCAGATAGATGCGTGCGGCCAGGGCCGCCATCAGGAACAACTGAACCAGCTCGTTCGGGCGCAGCAGCGGGACCACCGAACCGCGGTCGATCCCGGCGAGAAACGGCATTGAGGCGATGAACGCGAACCCAGCCGTCTGAGGCCAGCGGACGGTCGCGACGAAGACGGCCGCCGCCGCGCCCGCCGCTACGACCAGCGGACCTCCGTACACGGCGGCCGCGGCCAGCGTGCTCGCGGCGCACATGCCGAGGAGGACCACGGTCCCCTCGAACGGCACGCGACGCGAACGAGGTGCCCGGGGTGCGGAGCGCGCCCGCATGATGGACGACGGCACCAGCGGGGTGACCTCCGGCGCCTGCCGCCACCAGAGCCCGCCGAGGTAGAGCACGAGCCCTGTCGCCGCCCCCGCCACGGCGGCCATCGACCACCCGAGGCGGGTACCGGCCATGGCGGTGCTCACGAGGTGCGCGCCTCCCCCTGCACAGGCGAGGGCGACGACGGCAAGGCCGAGGTCGCGCGCCACCCAGTGCTTCAGACGCCCATCCGATCCGTACCGCGAGCGGACGCGACGGTCGAGCACGAAGGCGCTGACGACATCGGCCACGGAGATCGAGAGGCCGAGCACCAGCAGGCGGGACGCACCGTCGAAGGCGAGCGCGCCGAGCGCGATCCCCGGCAGCGCCAGCGCCACGCGGAGTGCGGTCGCCCGCAGGGGCCAGCGCGCGTCGCGGGCGGCGTACGATGCCTGTCGCGCGATCTCGAACGCCGACTCGCCGAGCACGATCAGGCTCAGCCCCGCAATCGCCGCGACCAGCAGAGACACACCCTCCGGATTCGCCATGTTGCCGGCCGCCGACAGGTGGCCCAGGGCCGGCGCCAGGACGGCCAGGCCACCCGCTGCGGGGATCGTCAGGGCGAGGGTCAGCCCGAGCGCCCGGTCATACTCATGGCCCAGCACTTCGCGCGTCGCTCCCGATAGCCGGGCTAGCCTCGGCAGCAGCGCCACGCTGACGGGCCGGGCGATGATCGCTACAGGTAGGGACGCGAACAGGTAGCCCGCCTGGAACGCGATCACGCCACCGGGCAGCAGTCCGGCGACCACGATCACCGCCAGCAGCCGCGCCGCGATCAGCGCCGTCGAGCCCATCGATGGCAGGGCGAGCCGCGCGATCTCCCGGAGCTCCTCGGTTGGACGGCCCAGCCGAGGCAGCAGGATGACCCCCGCGCGCCATGCGCCGAACCACTGCGCGGCTGCGTGGGCGGCCACCGAGAGGGTGGTGCCGCCGCCCAGCATCACGAGCTGCCAGCCTGAGACGTCGGTCACGGACCCGGCCGTACCGTACACATACGACATCGCGAGGAGGGTCAGGATGATGCCGGCGTTCTCCAGCACCGGCGCGCCCGCCGCCAGCGCGAAGCGGCCGCGTGCCTGTTGGACTGCCGCACCAACACCGGCGAGGCCATAGAGGAGCACCTGGGGCGCCAGCAGGAGGAGCAGGACACCGGCGACGGACCGCGCCGCGCCCTGCTCCGCTTCCGCCACACCCAGCGTCAGGAGTCGGGTGAGCCAGGGGCCGGCGGCGACCGCCACGAGCCCGATGACGCTCAGCGCGAGCAGCGTGTAGCCCAGGAACTGCCCCGCGAGACGCGAAGCCCGCGCGCCGTCACCCGCGTCGAGCGGCCGCACAAGCGAGGGCACCAGCATGCTGGCGATCAGGCTGCCGGCCATGAGGTCGTACATCAGGTTGGGCAGCAGGTTGGTGCTCTGGAAGATGTTGCCGAAGAACGTCGGCCCGAAGACCGCCGCCGCGACCACGACCCGGACCAGCCCGGTCCCGCGGCTGACCACCGTCCAACCTGCCGCCACCGTCGAGTCGCGGGCGACCGTCGAGGGGCCCGGCTCCACTGCCGGAATGTGTCGCCCGATGACGTCAGTCGCCGCCACGCGGGACCGCCGACCTTCTCACCAGCAGCACCGCCAGCACGGCTGCCGCCACCGTTGCGCCCAGTGCGGCCGCGAGTGCGGCGTCACGAAGCGGTCGAGGGCTGACCCGCTTATCGAGCAGGTACGTGTCCGAGATCACCGAGGGCCGCGGTGTCAACGCTTGCTCGACGTCCAGAGCTGTGACCTGGCCCCGGATCTCGCCGATCCGGGAGAAGAGGCTGCTCGACTCCGCGAGCAGACGCGCCTCCTCAGCGGACAGCGAGGTGAGCAGGACGGAAGGCTCGTCCGTGGGCGGGAGGCTCCTCCGTGCCTCGTCGATGGTGGCGAGCTGGCGCCCGACTTCGGCGCGCCGGTCCTCGAGCGCCCCCAGCTCGTCCGCCAGCACGGCTTCGGCCACCGCGACGCCGTCCTCCTCGACCTGCGAGAGGTACTCGGCCGCAATGTCCGCCGCTAGGGCCTGGGCGAGTTCAGGATCTCGATGGTGGGCCTCCAGGCGGATGACTTCGCTCGCGCCGACCACCGACACTTCCGTCGCGCCTCGCAAGACCTCGGGAGACAGCCCGTGCCGCTCCGCGACCGGCCCGAGCACGGCGCGGCTCCGAATGGCCTCGAGTTGCGTGGCGAGCCGGCGGTCCTCGCGCAGGAAGCCGGTGGCGCGGTCCGCCTCCAGCGGGAAGAGGATCTCCGTGCGGGCGCCGAACACATCGTCTCGCTGGTCGGAGAGTACGTATCCGACCGCGGCTGCCTGGACGACGATCAGGAGCGCATAGGCGGCGAACTTCACAGCTATCCGTGTGTCGATGTGGAAGCCGGCACCGGTCGGCGGTCGGACCGCGATCGCGCTCACGACGGGTGCCACCTCGGCATCCGCCGGCGGCGGCTCGGCCACGGCGGGACGCACGGGCGGGCTCGCCACCGCCCCCGGTGGGCCCGCGTCGCCGGTCTCCGGCGGCGGCGCGCTCGGGTCCAGCGAAGCGCTCGATGTGCTCGGGGCTGCGCCTTCATCCGGCACTCGCTGATCGGCGAGCCACGCGGCCAGCTTGCTCGGGGGGCGCGCGGCGCTGCCGTCCGGCGCGGCGGATGTGCCGTTCTTCGTCGGCCGCGCGGTCGTCCCACCGCCCCGGGAGAATGGCCAACTAGGACGCACGGCCCACCTGTCCTTCTACCGCCTCGCGGAGCGCGCTACACACTTCCATGACCTGTTCCGCCGAGATGTGGGGAGACATCGGCAACGACAGCACCTCCGAGGCGGCCCGCTCCGCCACCGGAAGCGGCCCCTCCGCGAAGGCGCGGTAGGGCTCGTGTTGATGGCAGGGCACCGGGTAGTGGACGCCGGTCTCCACGCCTCGGTCGGCGAGCGCGGTACGGACGGCGTCGCGCCGAGGCACGCGTACGACCTGGAGGTGATGTGAACTCTCCGCCTCGGGCGCGTTCGCCACCGGCCGGGCGTCCTTCACGCCGGCGAGCACCCGGCCATACTGCAGGGACGCGCGGCGGCGGGCCGCGTTCCACCCGCCGAGCCGCGCCAGCTTCACGCTGAGCACAGCCGCTTGCAGCGCGTCCAGCCGGCTGTTCCGGCCCACGACCCCGTGGTGATAGCGCGAAGCGCCCGTGACGCCATGCGTCGAGAGGGCGCGCACCCTCGATGCCACGGCGGCATCATCAGTCACGACGGCGCCGCCATCGCCGAAGGCACCCAGGTTCTTGCCCGGGTAGAAGCTGAAGGCGGCGATGTCGCCCAGCGCGCCCGCGCGCACACCATGCCACCGCGCGCCGTGCGCCTGCGCCGCGTCCTCCACGACCAGGAGACCTCGCGGCTCCGTGAACGCGAGAATCTCGTCCATGCCCGCGGGCTGCCCGTAGAGGTGCACGACAATGACCGCCGCGGTCCGGGAGGTAACCGCCGCTCGGATGTGGTCCGCCGTGACCAGCAACGTCCGGTCGTCGATATCGACGAGCACCGGCCGCGCGCCACACGCGATCACGGCCTCGACCGTCGCGATGAACGTGTTGGCGGGGACGATCACCTCGTCGCCCGGCCCGACGCCACTGGCCGCGAGCGCCAGTTCGATGGCGTCCGTGCCGTTCGCGACGCCGATGCAGTAGCGGCGGCCACAGTACGCGGCCCACTCCCCCTCGAACCGATCGAGGACGCTGCCGCCGATGTAGGCGTTCGTCGACGTGACAGCACGCCAGGCGCAGTCGAGCTCTGCCTGTATCTCCGCGTGCATGGCCTTGAGGTCGAGAAATGGGACGGACACGTTGTTGGGGCCACTCCTGCCTGCGGCCGGTCTGCTGGTCCTCTGCTTCATCACGGCCTGCGGCTACCCGACGGGGAGCGCGGGCGGCGTCGCGGCCGCCTCGTCGAGGAGCGGCACGGGCCCGCCGGTCTCAAGCGCGAGGTTCGCCGCGTCGATGACCCGGACGACCTCGTAGCCCGAACGTGCGGGTGTGTTGCACAGGTCGCCGTCGCGGACGCAGGCCAGGAAGTGCCGGTCCTCCACCAGAAGCGGCTCTTCCATCGAGAGGTACGGAGACACGATGTCGCCGTGCCGGTAGGTCATCGGGAAGTGCTGCTGGTCGCCGGCCTCGGCTTCCACGCCCTTGTCGTAGACGCGGATTCGCTCGTCGGCGGAGGTGTCGTCGTAGACGGCCATCCGTGCCGAGCCGGCGACGGTTATGCGACGCACCTTCGCCGGGTCCAGCCAGCTCACGTGGATGTACGCCGTGACGCCGATGCTCTCGTAGTCCAGGCGCATGTGCGCCACGTCCACCATGTCTCGCGAGGCGTGGGCCGTCCCCCAGGCGGACACCTGCGTCGGCGTCGTCCCGAGCAGATAGTTGGCGATCGAGACGTCGTGCGGGGCCAGGTCCCAGAGGACGTTCACGTCCGACTGGTAGAGGCCGAGGCTCAGCCGGGAACTGTCGATGTAAAAGATGCGGCCGAGGTCACCCCGGTCGATCATCTCGCGCAGGCGCCAGACAGCGCCGTTGTACTCGAAGGTGTGACCGACCATGAGCACCACGCCACAGCGTTCGGCGAGGTCCACCAGCTCAGCCGCCTCGGCGGTGCTGGTCGCCATCGGCTTTTCGACCAGCACGTGGACGCCTGCGAGCAGTGCCTGCTTGATGAGCGGTGCATGGGAGCGCGGAGGTGTCGCGATGACGACTGCGTCCACGCAGTGAAGCGCCTCGTCGAGGTTGCTGAACGTCGTAGCCGCGGGAAAGGTCATGGCGGCGGAGAGCCGCCGATCCTCATCGCTGTCCACAATCGCCACGTTGACGTCAGGGAGGCCGCCCATGACGCGGGCGTGCTTCGAACCCCAGTACCCGAACCCGACCACGCCGATGCGCATCGCTGTCACCCCGCCCTAAGCGCCTCGCCCGCACGAGTTGCTCCGAAGAAATCTCCTTTCGTCCGACGCTCAGGGCCCAGGCGCGCGAGCATAGATGCGGCGCGGGGCGTGCATGAGCCACTTACATGTGATTTTCGACCCTAGTCCTGATGTCAACGGTTTTCCACATCGGATGACGGCCGAAGTCAGCATTGTTGGAAAGTGCGTGGATGCCGCGTGGATACTTTGTGACTGGACATCGAGAGCCGACGAGCCGTGGCAGCCGATGCTCGCGGGAGAGGGGCGGGTTGCGACCCGGCGGGCATCTGTGACGCAGCGACGGGCTTCGAGGACAGCGCGGAGGAGAGAGGTCTACGGGCGGACGGGCTGCCCCAGCAACCTCGGCAGACGCCCAGGTACGTCTCGCGTTCCTCGGTCCAGGCGTGACCGCGGTAGAGCGCGTACGCTGCCGCCGCACGCGCCTGCATCTCGTCCCGGTGAGTCAGGGCATGCCGCAACTGCCGCGCCAGGTCCCCCTCGTCGTCCGGCGTGAAGTACAGCAGGGTGTCGTCCGGGAAGGACGCGGCGACCGAGTCCAGCCGGGACGCGACCACGGGCCGATGCAGGGCGATGTACTCGTACATCTTGTTGGTGTGGACCAGCACCGAGTACGGGTTCTTGCGGACGGGGACCACGGCGACATCCGCCAACAGGATCTCCACGATCATCTCGTCGAAGGGGACGAAACCGAGGTAGTCGACGCGCTCCTCGACGCCCAGGTCGCTGGCGAGCCGCAGCACCTCTCCGGCGTAGTCGCCCGCGCCCAGCAACCGGAACCGCAGTCCGGGGAACTCCGCCCGCAACTGAGCGAGGGCGCGCACGACCAGGTCGGGACCGTACCGCTCTTCGATGGCCCCGTGTGTGAGGATACGGAGCGTCCCGTCCGCGGCCTCGGAGCGCTTCCGCTCGACGGCTCGGCGTCGGATCTCCTCGTAGGCGCCGAGGCGGAAGACCTGGTCGTCCGGGACATTGAGGATCACACGGAACTTGTGCATGTCGGCGCCGCGCCGTGAAAAATTGTCACGCATCTCGTCCGTGACGGTCAGCGCACGGTCGGCGAAGCGCAGGGCCCACCTCTCCGCACCACGGATGGCCCACAACAGCGGGCGCTTATACCAGCCAGCGAAGAGCGTGCCGAACAGTTCGGGTACGGGCTCATGCATATGCAACACCACCCGCGCCCCCATCAGGCGGGGTATCGCCGTCACGAAGACGAGGTAGTCTGGCATGGTGTTGACCTGGATGACCCGAAAGCGCGCCGCCAGGTGCAGGCGAAGCAATTTGACCGACGCCAGCGCGAAGAACGCGTTGTACTCCACTAGGTAGCGCCCGATGTGCCCGCGTCGATGACGCACGGGCAGACGATGTACCGTCACGCCGTCCACCGACTCCTGCGGCGGTTCGCCCTGTCCACGTAGGCAGATCACGGTGACATCGAAGCCCTCGTCGCGGAGCGCCTCGGCCTCCCGTTTCACGTTCAACTCGGAGGGGTAGTAGCTGTGACGGACGATGCACGCCCGGCCGGCGGGCTGCCGAACGCCATCCATGATGCCCGCCCTCCCAGAGACTCCCGACTGTCCCTTCGGAAGTCCGTGTCCTCGCCGAGTAGCCGGAACGCGGGTGCTGAGAAGGATACGGGCGAGGAGCAAGCGGTCTGCTGACGTACTGTCATCTTGTAGGCACGCCGACGTGTGTTCATGCTGAGAGGTACTCACACCGGACCACCGCGCACCCGGTAGCAAGTGCCTTCGGTGGTTGACGGGTTCGCTTTGTCATTCGTACTGGTCGCCGTGAGGGACGAGCGTCTGCGGCATCGAGTCATCGACGCCGGCCGCTCGGTCGGGTTTGCCGTGAGAGCGGCCACCGATGAGGTTGACGCCCTTCGCCTGCTCCACCGCCTGGCTGTGACCGTCCTCGTGATCGAAGTGGGCGACGACGACGTCCAGCGGCGGCGCTTGCTGGGACTGCTCCGCGGCGGCACCCACGCTGTGATGGCCGCCGTCCCGGCAGCTACGTCCGACGTGGTGGTGGAGGTCCTCCGCCAGGGCGCCGACGCCGTGGTGGACGGCCGCTCCACGCTCGAGGAGCTGGGCGCGCGCATCGACGCCGCGGCCAGGCGCGCAGCGAGGTACCCCTCGGATGTCCTGGCGGGACGCCTCATCCGCACCGGCGAACTGATGGTCGACCGAGGCGAGCACACGGTGACGCGCTGCGGCCGGCCGGTGTCACTCTCGCATAGGGAGTTTCGCCTGCTCGATGCCCTCGCGGCACGAATCGGGCTAGTCGCGACGCACAACTACCTGGAGAGCGTGATCTGGGGCGAGCCGTCCGAGGCGCATCGCCAGCTCTTGCGCGCGTACGTCCGGAAGGTCCGGTCCAAGCTGGAAGACGATCCGTCTCGGCCTCGCTACCTGCTCAGCGAGTGGGGCCGCGGCTACCGGCTGGCGGACCTGCCACTGGACACCGGACCACCTCGCCGCGCCGTCCGCACCGGCGCGGGCGCCGTCGCCGGCACGCGCGCCGCGGCGGCGCTCTGACGCAGCCCCGAGCAGCCGTGAGCCACCCCTGCGCTGAGGGCTAGGCCGACCTCGACGCTAGGCGGACCTCGGCCGCGCGCTCGGATGCTCGCCTTCCTCGTCGCTGGCCGCTCGATGGCCACCTAGGCGGCGCGACTCGAGGGCCTCGAGGGCCAGCTCGACGTGCGGCGGGATCTCGGGAAGGAGGCGCCACCGGTAGATGGTCCGCTCGGTCACGCCGAGGGTCTCTGCCAGCGACTCGATCGTATAGCTGTTGCGGCGCATCCACGACCGCAAGTCGCGCCCGCTCATCGTGCTACTCCTCCACAGATCCGGCGATCGGAGTGCCCGCGGCGGATTCGCCAGGCGCGTGAACGGGAGTAGCAACTGGTCCAGGACATACGACCGGCGTGATCCTCCGCGTTCATGTGTAGCATAAATGGGAGGGCGTCGTGGGGAGAAACGGCGCGACGCCGCGAGTATGCACGCGTCAGAGCGACCAGGACGGCCATCGCCGTCTGCCGCCATCCGCACAACGGACGGCCACCACCCGCCATCCGCCCCGCACGCACGGGCCGCCGCGGCGGGCCGGCGCCGGTGTATAACCTCCGCATGGCCGCCGCCGAGCCTCCCCCCAGCCCAACGACTGCCGGCCCCATCGATGGCGTGCGCGTGCTCGACGTCACGGACGCCCGAGCTGAGATCGCCGGCCGGATCCTCGCCGACCTCGGCGCGGACGTGCTGAAGGTGGAGCCGCCGGACGGTACCCGCGCCCGGCACCTTCCGCCCTTCGACACCCGTCCCGCACACGCAGGCTCGCTCTACTGGGCATCGGTCGGCCTGGGCAAGCACAGCCTCGTGCTCAACTTGGCCCGCGAGGCCGACCGCGAGCGCCTGCGCGCGCTGGCGGAGCATGCGGACATCCTCCTCGAGTCCTCGGGGGCCGGCGTGCTCGCCGCGCTCGGGCTGGGCTACGACGTGCTGTCACAACGCAACCCGCGGCTGATCTATCTCTCAGTGAGCCCGTACGGCCACACCGGGCCGAAGGCGTCCTGGCCTGCCGCGGAGCTGACGGTCGAGGCCGCGGGGGGACGCCTCGCATTGCAAGGCGACCGCGACCGCCCTCCGCTGCCGGTGGGCTACCCGCAGGCGGCGTTCCACGCCGGCGCGCAGGCCGCCGGGGACGCCCTCATCGCGCTGAACGAGCGCGACTGCTCTGGCCTCGGCCAGCACCTCGACCTCTCGATGCAGGAGGTCATGGTCTGGACGCTCATGAACCAGCCCGCGTTCCCGCCCATGATGGGCGTCGACCCGCCCGGCGGTGGCGACGACCGTCGCTCCGTCCCCGGGCGTCACGAGCAGTCCATGACCAGGTGCATGGACGGCTGGGTGGTCGTCACACTCGCGCTCGACGCCCTGGGCCGGCTCATGCCGAGCGTCCTCGACGCCCTCGATCCCGAGGCGTCCGCAGACACCTTCGCCGCACTGCGGGACGTGCGATGGGAGGACTGGTCGACGCTCGCGCACGACGGATCGATCGACCAACGGATGCTCAACGCGGTTCAGAGCGCGCTCGTCCGCTTCTTCCAGACGCACACCAAGCAGCAACTGCTTGACTGGGCCGTCTCCGTCGACTTGCGCCTCGCTCCGATCAACACCACCCGCGACATCGTAGGCGACACCCATCTGCGCGCACGGGACTTCTGGCAACCGGCCGAAGGCGGCCCCCCGTCCGACGGTTACCCCGCCCGCCCTTTCGCTTCTCACGCACCCCGGCTCGCCTCGGCACACCCGCCCCGGCGCTCGGCGAGGGTGGCGAGGCGACGGCGGCGCGCTGGGCCGCTGAGCGGCGCGCGGCGGCGCCGCCCGCGGAGGCCGAGCGGCTCGGCGAGGCGTTCGCCGGCCTCAAGGTCGTCGACTTCTCGTGGGTCGCGGCTGGCCCGATGACGGCGAAGGCGCTGGCGGACCACGGCGCGACGGTCGTGCGCATCGAGTCCGCGACGCGGCCGGACCTGCTGCGCGGGCTGCCGCCCTTTCTGCGCGGGGTGCCCGGCATCAACCGCAGCCAGTGGTTCGCCAACGTGAACTCGTCGAAGCGAAGCGTCGCGGTCAACCTCGGCACACCCGAGGGCCGCGAGGTCGCCCGCCGCCTGGTCGACTGGGCGGACGTGGTCGTGGAGTCGTTCACGCCCGGCACCATGGCGCGCCTCGGCCTCGACTACGCGACCGTGGCGCGCGACCGCCACGACCTGGTCATGCTGAGCACATGCCTCATGGGGCAGGACGGCCCCCGGGCGCGCTATGGGGGCTACGGCACGCACGGCGCGGCGCTCTCGGGCCTGCACGCGATCACGGGGTGGCCCAACCGCCCACCCGCCGGGCCGCAGGGTCCCTACACCGATGTGATCGTGCCCAGGTTCGGCGTCCCCGCCCTGGCCGCCGCCATCTACGAGCGCCGCCGCTCCGGCAAGGGCCAGCACATCGACCTCTCCCAGGTCGAGGCGGCCATTCAGTTCGTGCAGCCACTCGTGCTCGACGAGCTGCGCAACGGCCGCACCGCGGGCGCGGCCGGCATGGCCTCGGAGACAGCCAGCCCGCATGGCGTGTACCAGGCCGCCGGCATCGAGCGCTGGATCGCGCTCAGCGTCGAGACGCTGGACCAGTGGCGCGCACTCCGCCGCGTAGCCCCACTCGCCACGTTCGACCCCCCCGCCCTCGATGACCTCGAGGCGCGGCGCGCACAGGCGGCGGCGATCGACGCGGCGCTACAGCGGTGGGTGCGCGAGCAGGACGCGTTCGACCTCGAAGCGCGGCTGACGGCGGAGGGCGTCCCCTGCGCGGTCGCCCAGCGCATGAGCGACCTGCACCGTGACCCGCAGCTGGCCCACCGCGGATTCTTTGTCCTGCTCGACCACCCCGAGATGGGCACCGTGCCCTACGACGGGCTCACGACGCACTTCTCCGCGAAGCGCGTCCACCTCCACACCGCGGGGCCGGTCCTCGGTGAGCACACCGACCTCGTACTGCGGGAGCTGCTCGGTATGAGCGCGGACGAGGTCGCCGCCTACGCCGACGCCGGCGCCCTCACCTGACTGGCTTGGTCTGACCTGTCCGATCGGACCTAGCGGTGCCCGTCACCCCTCGGCGCGCGGCCCTCGCCGGGGGGACCGGCGAACGCCTGCGCGATGACGAGAAACTCGCGCGCGGCCTCGCCCTCCGCGATGAGTGCGGTATCCAGGTGATGGATGCGTTGAGTGACGACGCGGCAGAAGTCGCCCGCGGTACCGGTGACGCGACTCGGCGCGTCCTCCGGCCCCCACGTCCAGGTCGCGCCGGACGGCGCCTGCAAGGCCACGTGCAGCGGCGCGTCACTCACCGGGAGTCCGCGGACGCGGTAGGCGAACGGCCGCGTGCTGTACCCCAGGTGGGCCACATGACGCAGCCGGTCGGAGTCGACGGCCTCCACGCCGGCCGCCTCCAGCGCATCCAGGCCGTGCGACCAGCACTCCATGAGCCGCGCGGTGGCGAACGAACGGACGCCCATCTCCTGGCCCGCCCACGGCAGCCGCGCCCGTGGGTCGAGCGGGCGCAACGCCGCCTCGAGGCGGGCGCGCGAGGCGCGCCACCACGCCAGGAGGTCCGCGACCGGGAGTGCGCGCGCCTTCACCTGCCCGGCGCTCAGGACGCCGGCGCTACCCTCGCGGCTGCGGACAGGGTAGGCGCCCGCCTCCGCGATGATCGCCGCGACCTCGTCCAGCTCGGCTAGGTGGGCGATGCAGTCGCGCATCAGCCAGCCCGCGGCCGGGGAAGCGACCTCCCAGCGCGCCGGCGACACGTCTCGGACCGCCGCGTCGAGGTACGCCGCCTCCGCGGCAAGGTCGTCGATGAGCGCCTGGAACGAGTCGTCGCCGCTCGGGCCGCTCGCAGCCTGATCGCTCTGAGTATGAGAGGCTATGGTCACACCTCGGGTTGCGGATCCGCTCGCGGTCGCGACGTGGCTGTACCGGTGAGCCTAGGGCAGTTCGGTCATCCCCTCGCGCGAAGCGTTGACCAGGATCGCCATGTTCCCCGCCGGGTGCCGGTTCTCCTTCATCAACTGGTGCGCCGTCCCTACCTGGGAGAACGGGAAGGCCTGCGACAGCGCCGGGTCCACCTCGCCGCGCTCCACCAGGTCGTTGAAGTCCGCGCACTGCTCGGTGGTAGCGAAGTGGGAGCCTTGCAACCGCTTCTGGCGCATCCACAGGTAGCGCAGGTCGACGTCGGCGTTGTACCCGGAGGTCCCGGCGCAGATCACCACCATGCCCCCGTTGTCCACCAGGAAGACCGACGTAGGGATGGTGGCTTCGCCGGGGTGCTCGAAAACGATCTTCGGGTTGCGCCGCTCGCCCAGTACCTCCCAGAACTTCGCGCCGAAGGCGCGCGCGCCCTTCATCCACTCGCCGAACGCCGCCTGGTCATCGAGGTCGGGCAGCCGCCCCCAGTGGTCGAAGTCGCGCCTGTTGATCACGCCCTTCGCGCCCAGCTGGTAGCAGAACTCGTACTTCGACTCGTCGGACACCACGGCGACCGGGATGCCGCCGCGCGCCTTCACGATCTGGATCGCCATCGAGCCGAGGCCGCCCGTGCCGCCCCACACGAGGACGGGGTCACCCTCGTGCACCACGTGTGGCTCCCAGCCCAGGAGCTGGCGGTATGCGGTAGCCCCCACCAGCATGTACGCGCCGGCGGCCTCCCAGGTCAGGCGCTTCGGCTTGGGGAAGCACTGGTAGTGGTCCACCAGCGTGAACTGTGCGAAGGAGCCCCAGTTCTCCTCGTAGCCCCAGATCTTGTAGGACGGCGAGAACATCGGCTCGCCGCCGGCTTTCACGTCCGGCGGGTCCTCGTCCCACTGTCCGCAGGACAGCACGACCTCGTCGCCGACCTTGACGTTCGTCACCTCGTCGCCGACGGCCCACACGACGCCGGAGGCGTCCGACCCGCCGATGTGGAAGTCCTCCGCCGCGCCCTTGCGCTGCCGCGCGCCAATCACATCCACGGGCGTCCCGAGGGCGGCCCACACGTTGTTGTAGTTCACGCCCGCGGCCATTACCCAGACGAGTACCTGTCGCGGGCCGGGCTGCGGCGTGTCCACTACCTCCACCTCGAACGCCTGCTCCGGCTCACCGAAGCGCGACTGACGGATGAGTGAGGCGTGCATCTGCTTCGGCACGTGGCCCAGCGGCGGCGTCTCGCCGAGGTCATACAGGTCTTTCTGCTCCGCCATGGAGGCCCCTCCCCGCTCGTGGTCCGTGGGTGCGAGTTTCGGCGCGTGCCACGAGGGGCCACGCCCGCCGTATGCTACCATCCGCCGTCCCACGCTCCACGGACGCCAGCCGCCCAGAGGATGCACGATGGAACCACGGCGCCCTCGCACCATCGCGCTTGCCGTGGTGATGCAGCAGGATCACCTGCTACTGCAACCGGTCCACGCCCCGGACGGCACGCTGCGAGGCTGGCGCCCGCTCGGGGGCGGCGTGGAGTACGGCGAACGCGCCGCCGACGCCGTCGCGCGAGAGGTACGCGAGGAGACGACCCGTCACATCGAGGTGGTGTCGCTGCTCGATGTCTCCGAGCACATCTTCGATTGGTACGGCGAGACAGGGCACGAGGTGGTCTTCCAGTACGTTGTCCGTTTCGCGGACGGCCAGGCGCCGCCGGACCTCGCCCCGCTCGCGTGTATCGAGGACGACGGTGGCCGCTTCGAAGCGTGCTGGCTGCCTCTCGCCGAGGTCGTCGGCGGCGCGTACGAGATCTTCCCGCAGGGCTTCGTCGAACGCCTCGGGCGCTGGCTCGGCGAGCGGTAGCCGTTAGCCGGCGGCAGCGGCCGTGGCTACTCGTGCAGGAACAACGGCACCATCGGTAGCGGGGTGATCTCGGGCCAGCCGGGGCGGCCGTAGAGGCGCGCCCTCACCACCCGGCCATCGGCTTCCGCCTCGATGCGCTCGTAGCGGGCAAAGATCCGCTGCTCGGCGCCGCCCAATTGCTCGCCAACGTACTCGATGCGCGGGCCGAGCCGCCCGGCGTTCTCGCGGGCGGCTTCCTTCGTCTCGTGCACGATGACGACGGCCGTGTAGGCTTCGTCACCGTCGTGGCCCGGGCCCGCGGCGAGCGCCACGTACGGGCGCAGCACGGGTGGCCCCTCGGTCGTCGACCACGCGCGTTCGGCGGCTGCCCGCAGTGCCGGGTCATCCTGGAATACGCCGATGTTCAGCGCCGCCTCGGCCATCTCGGGGCTGGTCGTCTGGTCCGTCAGCGTCGCGCCCAGCGCCCCGAGGTCCTCCAGGTTCGTCGCCAGCAGCCGGAAGTCCCGGTCGTCCGCAAGCGAGCCCGTGCCGTCGAGCGCGTCGAGCATCGACTCGATGCCCTCGTCCCAGACGGCGCGCAGCGCGTATTCATCGAGGATCGCCACGCGCCCGCCCCGCCCGAGCCGGTCGAAGGCCGGCGGTCCCAGCGGGCTGCTCAGGTTCTGCTCGAAGTCCCCGCCCCACGCGTAGTAGCCCACGTCGCCGTGCTCGCGTCGATGAGCCGGCGGGCACTCCTCGCAGGCTGCCAGCCGTTCTTCGGCCTGCTGAGGGTCAAAGGCGCCGGCGGCACCGAACAGCTGGCCGGAAGGCTGACCGGCTTCCACCCACTGGTCGATGTCCGCGAAGCCGATGCCGAAGTAGCGCTGGAGGCGCTCATACTCGCTCATCAGCGCCTCGCGCCGGAGTCCCAGCACGCCCTGGCCAAACCGCGGGAGCGGGATGTGTACCGTCGCGGCGGCGTTCCCGCGAGCCTGGTCCATCAGGTACCGCTCGAACGCCTCCTGCGACCGGTCGATGCCCGCCAGCTGGATCGCGCGATCCAGGTCACCGATGTGGACGGCGGCACGGTACCGCGGCTCGTCCGGCACCAGCCGCAGCATGCGCACGAAGGCGCCGGTCTCAGGCGTCTCGCCGGCCGCGTTGTCCCCCGAGCAGCCCGTGGCGAGCGTGAGCGCGGCGATCGCCAGCGCGAGGAGGGCCGTTCCTCGTCGCATCGTGTCCCCGTTCCTGAGTCGCGACCGCGACGCCCCCGCGTCGAGGCTAACCCGCGCACGGAAAGGCCCGCAATCAATAGGTGATACGAAGAGGGATGGCCCGGGGTTCTACCAGCTCCGCTGGATGGCGTCGGCGACGCTGCCGAACGGCACCGTGAGCTGCTCGCCGTCCGCACCCAGCGGCTTGACCTGCGCCACGCCGTCGCGCGCCTCGTCGTCGCCCAGGATCACGGCGAAGGCGGCGTTCGAGTTGGAGGCGGCACGCAATTGCGCGCGCAGGGAGCGGCCCGGAGTGCCCGCACGCACCGCGAGCCCGGCGGCGCGGAGCGCGCGGGCCAGACGCATGGCGGCGGCCGGTCCGGCCTCCCCCAGCGGCACCATCGCGACATCGACCGGCGCCTCTTCCTCCGGCGCCAGCTCGCGGCGACGGAGGTTGAGCACGATGCGCTCGATGCCTGTGGCGAAGCCGACGGCCGGCGTGGCCGGGCCTCCGAGCAGCTCCATCAGCCCGTCGTAGCGCCCGCCGGCGCCGACAGTGGACTGGCCGGCAGCGTCTGGCGGCTCGAACTCCCACACTGTGCGGGCGTAGTAGTCGAGGCCGCGCACGACCCTCGGGTCGACGACGTAGGAGATGCCGAGCGCTCCCAGGTAGCCCTGCACCGCGGCGAAGTGCGCGGCGTCCTCCTCGGTGAGGAAGTCGAGGATGCTCGGCGCGCCGGTCACCGCCGGGTGCCCGGCGTCCTCCTTCGAGTCGAGGATGCGCAGGATGTTCGTCTCGAACCGGCGCTGAGAGTCCTTCGACAGGCTCTCCAGGTGCGGGCGGAAATGCTCCCGGAGCGCCTCGGTGTACCGCGCCCGCGTCTCGGCGGTGCCGATCGAGTTGATGCGAAGCAGCAGGTCGGGCAGACCCAGCTCCTGGTACAGCGTGTGTTGCAGCTCGATGATCTCCGCGTCCGCGGCGGCCGAGGCGTCGCCGATGCACTCCGCGCCGAACTGCCAGAGCTGCCGGTAGCGTCCAGCCTGCGGGCGGTCGTAGCGGAAGAAGGGGCCGATGTAGAAGAGCCGCACCGGCTGCGGGCGGCTGCCCATGCCATGCTCGATGTAGGCGCGGCTAATGGCCGCCGTCCCCTCCGGCCGCAGCGCCATGCGGTCGCCGCCGCGGTCCTCGAAGACGTACATCTCCTTCTGCGCGATGTCCGACTCTTCGCCCACGGTGCGCAGGAAGACACGAGCGTCCTCGACGACCGGTGTCGAGATATATCCATAGTCGAAAAGGCGCGCGACGTGCTCCGCGATGTCGCGGACGTGCCGCCAGACAGCGGCATCCTCCGGGAGCAGGTCCTCCATGCCTCGGGGCGACTGCAGATCGGGCATGCGGGCGAGTCTAAGTCGGCCCCCGCCTCACCGCTATCGTGTCGAGGCGTTGCGGGCGGCTCGATGCGGCCCCCTCGTCACCGACGCTCCTCACAGCCGCTCGTCACAGCCGCGCAGACTGCTAGACTTCACTCAAGATGGTCGTAACCCCCAAGGCCCCCGCGGGCGCCGCGGAGTTGCTCGAGACGCTCCGTACCTACCTGCCCGCCGACCGCGTCGAATCGGTCAACGCGGCCCTGGAGTTTGCGCGCGAGTGCCACGAGGGCCAGAAGCGCCTCTCCGGCGAGCCCTACATCACCCACCCCATCGCCGTCGCGCAGCTCGTGGCGGGCCTGCGCATGGACGCCCAGACGGTGCGCGCCGCCCTGCTGCACGACGTGATCGAGGACTGCGGGATCACCTCGGAGGACCTCTCGCGCCGGTTTGGGCCGGACGTCACCCGCCTGGTGGAGGGCGCGACGAAGATCGAGCAGATCCCGGCGCCGCCCGGTGTCGATGCGCCGGTAGCGAACGCCGATGCTGAGACGCTGCGCAAGATGTTCCTCGCCATGGCGGAGGATGTACGGGTCGTCATCATCAAGCTGGCGGACCGCCTTCACAACATGCGCACGCTGGAGCATCTCCCGCCGGAGCGGCAGCATCCAATCGCGCGAGAGACCATGGACATCTACGCGCCGCTCGCGTCCCGTCTCGGAATCTGGCAGTTCAAATGGGAGCTAGAAGACCTCGCGTTCCGCTACGTGGACCCGGAGGGCTACCGCCGCACGGCCGAGATGGTCTCGGCCAAGCGCAGCGAGCGCGAACGCTACGTGCGCCGCGTGGAGTCCGAGCTACGCGGCGCGCTGGAGGAGGCAGGCGTCGAGGCCGAGGTGACCGGACGGGTGAAGCACCTCTACTCGATCTACGACAAGTCGCACCGCTACTCCTCGGACGGCAAGTCGATCGACCAGATCCATGACCTGCTCGCGTTGCGCGTGCTCGTGAAGGACGTCGCCGACTGCTACAACGCGCTGGGCATCGTGCATCAGACGTGGCGGCCGATCCCCAACTCCTTCGACGACTACATCGCCAACCCCAAGGAGTCCCTCTACCAGTCGCTGCACACCTCGGTGCTCGGCCCTGGCACGCGGCCCTTCGAGGTGCAGATCCGAACCTACGAGATGCACGAGGTGGCCGAATACGGCGTGGCCGCGCACTGGCAGTACAAGGAGGAGCCGCGCAAGCGCGACCTCCAGTACGAGGAGCGCATGGCCTGGCTCCGGCACCTCATCGAGTGGCAGCAGGAGTCGCCCGGCGCGGAGGACTTCCTGGAGTCCGTGAAGACGGACGTATTCCGCGACCAGGTCTTCGTCTACACGCCCCGAGGTGACGTGCGGGTGCTGCCGGCGGGCTGCACGCCGGTGGACTTCGCATATCGCGTGCACACGGACCTGGGCCACAACACCACCGGCGCGAAGGTGAACGGGCGGTTGGTGCCGCTGACGACCAGGCTCCAGAACGGCGATATCGTCGAGATCCTGCGTAGCAAGGCCTCGAAGGGGCCGTCGCGCGACTGGCTCATCCCGTCGCTCGGCTACCTCGGCTCCAGCCACTCGAGGCAGAAGGTGCGCCAGTGGTTCCGGCGCCAGCAGCGCGGCGAGAACGTGGACCGCGGCCGTGAGCTGGTGGACCGCGAGATGCGCCGCCTGGACATCGACCGCGTGCCCGTCGACCTCTGGAAGCAGCTGGGCTACGAGACCGCGGAGGACGCCTACTCGGCGATCGGTTCGGGCGATGTGTCGCCGCAGAAGCTGTTGAACCGGCTGGCCGAGCATGCGCCCGCCCCGACACAGCCGAAGGTCAGCCCGGCCACCGTGAAGACGGACTCCGGCGCGCCCGGCGTACGCGTGCTGGGGCAGGGTGGCCTCCATGTGATGCTCGCCAAGTGCTGCCGGCCGGTCTTCGGTGACCCAATCATCGGCTACGTCACGCGCGCCCGAGGCGTGACGGTGCACCGCCGCGACTGCCGCAACGTGCGCCGCCCGGAAGAGTCCGACCGCTACGTGGAGTGCGACTGGGGTCCCAGCGGTGACCTCTACTCCGCCGCCGTGGAGGTCCACGCCTGGGACCGCGTCGGTCTCATGCGCGACATCAGCACCATCGTCGCCGCGGACGGTGCGAACATGGTCGGCGTCCACACCGAAGAGCACGACGACCGTTCGACGACCGTGCACCTCACCATCGAGACCGAAGGCGGCGCCCAGTTCGCCCGCCTGCTCTCCCACCTCGACGCCGTACGCGCCGTGATCTCCGTGCGACGCGTGGGGAGCGGTTAGCCCGCGGCGATCAAGCACCAATCGCGGGCCGACGCCGATGTCGCGGCGGTCTTCTGGCCGAAGAGCGCGGCCCGTACGAACGTCGATGCGATGTGCTTTCCTCTAACGTCCTCGCGGTCGAGGAACTCTCCGCTCTCGCGGAACCACTCGAGTAGCGTTGTCTCGCTCGTTTCGCCTGTTCCCGCGACCGCTTGGAACCTTTTCGGAGTCGGCCGCATATACCTCTAAGAGCGGGCATTCAGACGCGCTCTTGCCCGTGTAGGCGGTGAATGTGTCTGGCGAAGCATCGGGCCCCGTGGTTGAGGCCGATCGTGAGGCCGTGCGCCGATGCCAGGCAGGGGAGGCCGACGCGTTCCGCGTCGTCGTCGAGCGCTACGCGAACGTCCTGTACGGGACAGCGGTGCTCATGCTCGGTGACCGGAGTGAGGCGGAGGACGCGCTGCAGGAGGCGTTCCTCTCGGGCTGGGCTGGCATTTCGGGCTTTGATCCTGACCGGCCGCTCCGTCCCTGGCTCGTCCGCATCCTTGTCAACCACATCCTGCAACGGCGGCGACGACGATTCCTGCGTGTCATCCCGTTGCCCGAGGCGCCATTGCCGATCGCGAGCCCGGAGACCGGACCAGAACTGGCCGCCGAGCAGGCATGGCAGCGTCGAGAGGTCGCGGTAGCGCTGGCGGCGCTCCCCGCCGACGCCGCGCGCATCGTCGTACTCCGGTACTTCTCGGAGCTCTCACTCAGGGAGGTAGCGGAGGCGCTCGAGGTGCCGGTGGGTACCGTGAAGTCCCGCCTGCATCGCGCGCTGGAGAAGCTCCGAACCGAACTCGAACGCGGGACCGGCGCCGAGTTGCTCAGATCGCATGACTCGAGCGCCCCGCAGGACGGAGAGGCGGAAGCATGAACCACTCGACTGACGAGTTCGATGCCGTTGAGCGATCACTATCGGAGTTCTTCGACGAGGTGCGTACAACTGAAGTAGCGCCCTCGAACACCTGGGAACGCCTCGTCTCAAGGACGGCGCCTGCCGATTCCGGCACCGGCGTCGCAACACGTGGAGGCCGCCGCGGCATTCCACGCTGGCTGGCCGCTGCTGCGGCGGCGGCGTCGCTGGCGCTCGCCGCATTCCTGGTGCTGAACGGCTCCAGTGGCGATGGCGTCGCGAGCGCTCGGGAGATTCTGCAGCGAGCCGAGCGGACGGCCACATCGCCTCAGGCGGAGGGGATCCATCAGTTGGCAGTGGAGCAGCGCATCGTCATGTACTTCCCGGGCGAAGAGCGCCGAGGTGTCCCCCACTCGGAAGCAACTTCTCACGCGTGGTATGAAGCCCCGAACCGGCAGCGCGTCGAGTCCACGTTCGTCGAGGTCGACCCTGACGGTCATGTGCTCTCCGAGACGACGGGCGTGTCCGTCTGGGACGGCAGCGAGCACTGGACGTACGACTCACAGGAGCAGACCGCGACCGTCCGACGTCAGGACCCGAACGCGGATGTCTACGAACAGGGCATCCTCTACGGAGTGCTACCACCTCGGGATACGTTCGTGAGTGATTCGTCCTGTCGGGAGGCCGAGGTCACAGGCCAGGACGAGTTCGTCGGGCGCGTCACGGATGTGGTCGAACTAAGCCGCTCATCGTGACCTGACCCCCTGAAACGGATCCACCGCGAGAGTGAGAATCGTGGTGGACGGGAAGGGGATCTGGGATGGCAGCGAAGCGGAAGCGGTACGGAGCCGAGGAGATCATCGGGAAGCTGCGTGAGGCCGAGGTCGGAC